>JACPDG010000004.1 GCA_016184125.1 Candidatus Rokuibacteriota bacterium
CCCCCGGGCCGAGCGCGAGCCCGAGGCGCGGCCCAGGTCCCCCGGGCCGTGTCCGAGCGCCGGGGGGTTTGGGGGGCCCTTCGAGGCCCCCCATCTCAAGGTGTCGGCGGGACCACGTCCTCCGGGAACTCGTAGAGCGCCGTCGAGAGGTAGCGCTCGCCGTGGTCGGCCAGGACCGCGACGATCATCTTGCCCGCGCTTTCCGGCCGCTTCGCCACCTCGTACGCGACGTGCGCGACCGCGCCCGACGAGATCCCGACCATGAGCCCGTCTTCCCGGGACAGCCGGCGGCCCATCTCGAGCGCCTGATCGTTCGTCACGGTGACGATCTCGTCGACGACGTCGAGGTCGAGCACTGCCGGCACGAAGCCGGCGCCGATACCCTGGATCTTGTGCGGCCCCGGCGTCGCCTCCTGACCGGCGCGCGTCTGCGTCAGCACCGGTGAGTGGATCGGCTCGACCGCGACCGACCTGAGCGAGGCCTTCTTCGCCTTCAGCACCTGAGCGCAGCCGGTGATGCTCCCGCCCGTGCCGACGCCGGCGACGAGGACGTCGATGCGGCCGTCGGTGTCGTCCCAGATCTCGACCGCCGTCGTCCGGCGGTGGATCTCGGGATTCGCGGGGTTGACGAACTGCCCGATGATGAGCGACCCCTCGATCTCGCGCTGGAGCTCCTCGGCCTTCGCGATGGCGCCCTTCATGCCCTTCGCGCCCTCGGTGAGCACGAGCCGGGCGCCGAGGGCCTGGAGGATCTTGCGCCGCTCCATCGACATCGTGTCCGGCATGGTGAGCACGAGCGGGATCCGGAGCGCGGCGCAGACGAAGGCGAGCCCGATGCCGGTATTGCCCGACGTCGGCTCGATGACGGTCGTCACGCCAGGCTTGATCACCCCGCGGTCGATGCCGTCCTTGATCATCGCGTGGCCGATGCGATCCTTCACGCTCGACATCGGGTTGAACGACTCGAGCTTCCACACGACGTCAGCGCGCACGCCCATGGAGCGGGTGAGGTTCGGTGTCCGGACGAGCGGCGTCCGTCCGATGGTGTCGATGATGCTGTCGTAGATTCTGGCCACGGTCGCGGCTCCTCCCGGCAGGCACCCTGCCGTCAATCGGTCACGGTCGCGTGAGCTTCAGGTCCTCCTGCGGCGAGCGGTCGGATGGTCGGGACCTCCCGTTCGGCGTGGGCTTCGAACGACGGCTGCGCGCGGTCATCTTACTGGACGAAGTGGCCGAACGTCCGACGTGTGGACGACATCGACGTTCTCGATGTTCGCGCACGAGGAGCGACTCCGCCCCGGCGTTCGTCAGCCGGTGGTCGTCGCGGTTCCGATCGAGGCGTGTGGTAGCCTCCGCGGAAGCGACCCCGAGGAGGCGCCCGTGACCGTGAAGCTCGGCCTGTTCACGATGCCGTTCCACCATCCGTCCCGCGACTACGCGACGATCCTCGAGGAGGACCAGGAGGCGATCGTCCTCGCCGATCAGCTCGGGTTCACCGAGGCGTACGTCGGCGAGCACTTCAGCTCCTGGACCGAGCGGATCACGTCGCCGCTCATCTTCCTCGCGACGCTGATCCCGCGCACGCGGCAGATCCGGTTCGGCACCGGCGTCATCAACCTGCCGCAGCTCCACCCGGCCACCGTCGCGGCGTATGCGGCGATGTTCGACCAGCTCTGTCGCGGCCGGTTCATCATGGGCATCGGACCCGGAGGGCTCGCGAGCGACCTCGAGCTCTTCGACGTCGGACAGGCCGAGCTCCGTCCCCGGATGGTGGTGGAGTCGATCGACATCATCCTGAAGCTCTGGGCCGAGGATCCGCCCTACCGGATCGACGGGCAGTTCTGGAAGATCGGCCTCGAGAAGCACGTGTATCCGGAGTTCAAGGTCGGCTACATCCCGCGGCCGTTCCAGCAGCCCCACCCGCCGGTCGCGCTGTCGATCCTCACCCCGAGCTCGGCGAGCGCGCGCACCGCCGGCGAGCGCGGCTGGATCCCGGTTTCCGGCAACTTCTTCCACCGCCGCTACCTGCGTGGCCACTGGGAGCGCTACGTGGAGGGGTGCGAGGCGGCGGGACGGCGACCGGATCCCGACGTGTGGCGCGTGTCACGCAGCGTGCTCGTCACCGAGACCGACGCGGAGGCCGAGGACTATCTCGCCGAGCCCGAGAACGGGCTGTCCTTCTACTACCGCTTCTTCCGGTTCAGCTTCAGCCAGCTCCGCAAGGCGCTGTTCATGGTGAAGCCGGATCTCGACATGCCGGACGAGGCCGTCACGGTCGACGGCATCAAGCGCGCGCTGGTGATCGCGGGCAGCCCCCGCCGCGTGCTCGACCAGCTCGTCGCGCTGCGCGACGAGGTCGGCCACTTCGGGACGCTGCTGATGGCCGGCCACGACTGGGACCAGCCAAAGCTCTGGCGCCGGTCGATGGAATTGCTCGCGAGCGACGTGATGCCCGCGTTCGCGCGGCACGCGAAGGCGACGCCGCCGAGGTAAACGGCGTCCCCGGAGCCCGACGCCGGACGTGTCGGCCCCGGTCGCGCGACCGGGCTCAGCCGAGAATCAGGTTCGCGAGCCCACCGAGGACGACCGCGCCGACCAGCGCGATGCCGAGGTAGAGCGCGAACACGCGCGGCTTCACGATGCCCCAGACGGCGGACATCGCGGGCACGGTCGTCACCGGACCGGCGATGAGGAACGCGACGAGCGCGGCACCCGGCTGCATGGTCGCTGGTATATAGTCGGGCCGACGCGACCCCACCCAGGAGGACGACCGTGAAGATCTGCTTCTTCGACGACTTCAAGCTCGGAGTACTGAAGGGCGATGCCGTGGTCGACGTCTCCGCGGCGGTCAGCGACATCCCGCGCGTCGGCCCGCACGACGTCGTCAACGGCCTCATCGCGCGGTTCTCCGACTACCGCAAGCGTCTGGAAGACGCCGTCAGTCGGGCGAACGGCGTGCCGGTCAGCCAGGTTCGCCTCCGGCCGCCGCTGCCGAAGCCGACGAACATCGTCTGCATGGCGGTGAACTACATGGAGGACGGGACGCGCCCCGAGCCGGCGCCGATCAACGCCTTCGTGAAATCGCCGAGCGCGATCATCGGCCCCAACGACACGATGGCGCTGCCGGACGTGCCGGCGACGATCTTCGAGGGCGAGGCTGAGGTGGCCGTCGTCATCGGCAAGCGCGCGTCGCACGTGAGCGCCGGCGATGCCATGCCGTACGTCTTCGGCTACGTGAACTTCGTCGACGGCTCGGCGCGAGGCCTGCCGCCGAGCGGCAACACGTTCTACCAGATGAAGTCCCGCGACACGTTCGCGCCGATCGGTCCGTGGATCGTCACCGCGGACGAGATCGGCGACCCGGACAAGCTCCAGGTGCAGCTCTGGGTCAACGGCACGCTCAAGCAGAACTTCAACACGAGCGACATGGCCCACAAGATCCCGCGGTGCATCGAGTGGGTGACGTCGATCCACACGCTCGAGCCCGGTGACATCCTCGCCACCGGCACCAACCACCGCGGGCTCAGCGCCTTCCAGGACGGCGACGTGGTCGAGCTCGAGACCGAGCGGCTCGGCCGGCTGCGCATCGACGTCCGCGACGAGCTCAAGCGCACGTGGTCGCGAGAGACCCGGCTCGACCGCCAGCAGAAGGGGCAGGAAGGGACGACACCGCAGCTCACGGGGAAGTACGCGCCCGCGAAGAGCTGACGCCGTGGCCGATCGCCGGACGGCCTTCCTGTTCACGCGCTACGGGCTCGGCGATGCGCCCGAGGACCTCGGGCTCAAGGTCCTCGGGAACTTTCTCGGGCTCCTCCGCCAGTCCGACGAGCTGCCCGCGGCGCTGCTCTTCTACACGAACGGCGTCAAGCTGGCGTGCGAGGGCTCGCCGGTGCTGGACGCGCTCCGCTCGTTCGACGAGGCCGGCGTCCACCTCACGGTGTGCCGGACCTGCATCGAGTACTTCGGCCTGAAGGACAGGGTGCGCGTCGGGGTCGTCGGCGGGATGCCGGACATCCTCGACACGATGGAGCGCGCTGACAAGGTCGTGACCGTGTAGCAGTGGGGCCCCGAAATGGCCCCCCACACCCGCCCAACGCTCGGACACGGCCCGGGGGACCCGGGCCGCGCCTCGACAGGCCTCACACCTGGCCGACCCACGACGGATCGGCGACCTCGTGCCAGCGCGCGCGAATCCGCGCGAGCTCGGCGCGCGGCAGCGGGCCCGCAGCGAGAAGCGCGGCGTTCTCCTGCCAGCGCTCGGGCTTCGTCGTGCCGACGATCGCGGTGTGGATGCCGGGGATACCGAGCGTGAAGCGCAGCGCGGTGCCGACCGCATCGCCGGGCTCGTCCTTGAGGAAGTCGTAGTCGAGCCGGCGAAGCCGCGACCAGTACGTCTGGTAGTACGGCTCGGCCGGCTTGCGCGCGTACGTCCACGCGACGTTCGCCAGCGGGCGCTTGGCGATGACGCCCATCCGTCGCGCCCGTGCGAGCGGCAACGTGCGAGCGACCGCGTCCTGGTCGGCGATGCTGACCGACGTCTGGAGCGTGTCGAAGCGGCCGCACTCGACGGCGTAGCGTGCCGCCTCCGCGTCGCCGCTGTAGCCGATGTAGCGGGTCCACCCGCGCTCCCGCGCGCGCTCGAGCGCCGCGATCACGTCCCCCTTCCGGAGCTCCGCGAGCGAGCAGCTGTGGAGCTGGACGAGGTCGAGGTGGTCGGTCGCGAGCCGGCGGAGACTGCGTTCGATGCTCGCGAGCAGCAACGGCGGCCGCCAGTCGGGACGTGACCAGCCCCCGGCGTGCCCGCACTTCGTGAACAGGTACACGTCACGCCGGCGCGCACCGACGGCGCGGCCGATCAGCGTCTCGCTGTCCGCGTAGCACTCCGCCGTGTCGATCACGTTGAGCCCGGCGTCGAGCGCGCTGCCGAGCAGCCGCGTCACGGTCCGCGCGCTGACCTGCTGGTAGCCGATCTCGGAGCCGCCGAAGCCGAGCACGCTGACCGTCATGTCCGTCCGGCCGAGCCGTCGCCGCTCGATCGTGGTCATCGCGAGTCGACCGTACCACGATGTCCAGGCACCCGGCCGAGCGGGAAGTCGAGGAGCGCCCCGGGC
>JACPDG010000005.1 GCA_016184125.1 Candidatus Rokuibacteriota bacterium
TGGAGTGGTGAGGACCCGCATGAATGGCGGCGCCTCACCACATCACCGGATGACTGGCCGGAACGGGGCGGAGGGCGGGCGTCGAGGAGGAGGAGGCGGCAGCGGATGAACGAGGAGCCTCCGGGAGCTTCGCCGCCAGCTCGACGAGATCCTGCGGTCGTGCGATGAAACCTCGCGAAAGTGCAGGCTAATCCAGTGCGCATGCTCGCTGCCGACGTCGAAGATCCGCGCGGGACCGGGATGGACGGCCGTGCTACACCTGAAGTCATCATGAACCCTCAGGTCCAAGCCCTCATCGAAGCCATTCGAGCGGCCACGCCGCCCGACGCGCCGCGCCTGTGGGACCTCGATCCCGTGGCCGCGCGCGCGGCGGCGAACCTGTTCTTCGCGGCGCTCAACCACGGCGGCCCCGAGATGGCGGAGGTCCGGGATGTGGCGATCCCCGGGCGACGGGGTCCGATTCCCGCGCACCTGTATGTCCCGCGGACCGCGCGGAGCCTGTCTCCTGGCCTTCTGTTCTTCCACGGCGGCGGCTTCGTGATCGGTAGCCCGGCGACGCACGACCGTCTGGCTCGCGAGCTCGCTGCCGGAAGCGACGCGCGCGTGCTCTCGATCGACTACGCGCTTGCGCCGGAGCATCCATATCCCGAGGGCCTGGACGACTGCGTGGACTCCGCTCGATGGCTCGGCGAGCACGGGCGGGAGCTCGGCGTCGATTCCGGGCAGCTCGTGATCGGCGGCGACTCCGCCGGCGCGAACCTGGCGGCGGCAACGATCCTGAGGCTTCGTGACGAAGGCTGGGCGCGCACGTTCCGCGGCGCGCTCCTGATCTACGGTCGCTTCGCCAGAGGCGAGACACCGTCGATCAGGGCGTGGGGCGACCGCGACCTGATCCTCTCGCAGCGCGTGATGCAGTGGTTCGAGGGACACTACGGCGCTGCGACCGCGCGTCCGGGCGATGATCCGTACTTGACCCCGCTCCTCGCCGATCTCGGCGGCTTCCCACGTCGCTCCTGATCGTCGGCACCCTCGATCCGCTGCTCTCGGACTCCGAGCTCTTCGGCGCGGCGCTCGACAAGGCGGGCGTGCCCGTCGAGCTGCACGTGTACGAGGACGGCATTCACGCCTTCGTGCAGATGGCCGTCCTCGACATGGCGGCGGATGCGATCGCGAAGCTCTGCGCGTTCGCGCGCCGCTGCTGCCAGTAGATCAATCGGCCATTTCGGGGCCCGCGCGTGTCATCGAGCACCGGCCTGGGTCCCCCGGGCCGGTTGCGAGCCGATCACATGACGGCGTCATGAGGCTGCCGTCCAGAAACTGGTCACAGAGTGACCAGTTTCTTAGGAGCGTTGGGGGGGGTGGGGGGCCATTTCGGGGCCCCCCACTACAGTAGTATCTCGAGCCAGCCGTGCGGCGTGACGCGGACGCGCTCGCCCTCGCGCACGACGACCGTGGTCGTCGGCGACTCGACGATCGCCGGCCCCTTGAGCTCGGCGCCGGCCGCCAGCCGCTCGAGGTCGTGGACCGGCACGTCGAGCCACTGCTCGAACCACGCGCGCCGGCTCCGCTGGGCGGCAGGAGCGCCGCCGGCGTCGCGTGTCGGCTCCATCGGCAAGGCCGGCAGCTCGCCGATGACGGCGACACGAACGTTCACCAGCACGACGTCCTGATCCGGCGCGCTGTACGTGTAGAGCTCCTCGTGCCGCCGGTGAAAGCGTTCGGTGATGCGGTCCATGACGTCGGACGCATCGAGGTCCAGGCCGTCGAGCCCCACCTGGATCTCGAAGATCTGCTCGCCGTATCGCATGTCCACGGACCGGCGGACTCCGATCCGTCCCGCGAAGCGTCCGAGCCGAGCCCGTCCCTCGGCTTCCATCTCACGGAAGAGGTCGCGGAGCGCGTCGGCGCCGACCCTGTGCAGCTCCCCGACGTGGGTGCGCACGAGCTCGTACCTGAGGTCCGTGGCGAGCATGCCCCACGCCGACAGCACGGACGCGACGCGCGGCACGACGACCCGGCCGATCTCGAGCATCCGCGCGACCTCGGTGACGTGCAGGCCGGCGGCGCCGCCGAATGACAGGAGCGTGAACCGCCGCGGATCGGCGCCCCGGCGCACGGAAACGAGCCGAATACCTTCGGCCATGTTCGTGTCCACGACGCGGTGGATTCCCTCCGCCGCCGTGACGACGTCCACGCCGAGCCGATCCGCGACGGCGCCGACGGCGCGACGAGCGGCGTCCGCGTCGAGCCGCGCTCGACCGCCGAGGAAGTTGTCGGGATCGAGGAAGCCGAGCACGACGTTCGCGTCGGTGACCGTCGCCGCGACGCCGCCGCGGCCGTAGCAGGCGGGCCCCGGGTCCGCGCCGGCGCTCTCGGGGCCGACGCGCAGGATCCCGCCCTCGTGCACGCGCGCGATCGACCCGCCACCGGCGCCGAGCGTGTGGATGTCGATCGACGGCAGCGCGAGCTTCGATCCGGCGATCGAGCGCTCACCGCTCAGGTGCGGCTCGCCCCCCTCGAGGAGCGCGATGTCGGTGCTGGTCCCGCCCATGTCGAACGTGATCAGGTCCTCCTCGCCGAGCAATCGCGCAGCGTACCGGCTGCCGGCAATGCCACCCGCGGGCCCCGAGAGCACGGCGCCGGCCGCGAGCCGGACCGATTCGGCGATCGGCGCGACGCCGCCGTGCGACTGCATGATGAGCACGTCCCCGTGATAGCCGGCCTCGCGCAGCCGCTCGTCGAGGCGCCCGAGATACCGCGACAGCGTGGGGCCGACGTAGGCGTTGACGACAGTCGTGCCGAACCGCTCGTACTCCTTGACCTGTCGCAGCACCTCGGAGGACAGCGTGACGTACGCGGACGGCAGCGCCTTCTCCACCGCCTCGCGCGCGAGCCGTTCGTGGCGATCGTCGCGATACGCGTGCAGGAAGCACACGGCGACCGATTCGACCCTCTCCCGGCGGAGCCCGGCGATCGCCTTCGCGAGCGACGTCTCGTCGAGGGGCACCTCCGCGCGGCCGTCGTGTCGCAGGCGCTCACGAACCTCGAGCCTGAGACGTCGCGGCACGAGCGGCACCGGCGGCGGCATCCGGAGGTTGTAGCGGTCGTCCTTGAGGCCCTCGCGCATCTCGATGACGTCGCGGTGCCCCTCGGTCGTGAGCATCCCGACCCGCACGCCCTTCCGCTCGAGCAGCGCGTTGGTCGCCACCGTCGTTCCGTGCACGATCCGCTCCGTCTCGGCCAGTAGCAAGGCGCGGTCGCGCCCGAGCGTATCGGCCAGCACGCCGAGGCCTTCCATCACCCCGACCGACTGGTCCGCGGGCGTCGATGCGGTCTTCGCGAGGGTCACGCGCCCGGTCTCGTCGACCGCGACGAGGTCGGTGAAGGTGCCGCCGACGTCGATCCCGATGCGATACATGTCACGCTCCCCGCCGGGCTGCACGCACCCGCGTGACGAACCCGTTCGCGACGTCGTCCTCGATCGCTCGCGGGTCGCGCTCACGCGGGTCGCCGTAGCCGCCGCCGCCGGACGATTCCACGAAGAACAGGTCGCCCGGCATGACGGGGATGCCGCCCTCCTTCGTCTTCAGCACGCGGGTCTTCCGTCCCGAGACGAGCCGGTAGCGATGCGTCGTGCCGTCCGCGCCTCCGAGGACGCCGTGCGGCGGATACTTCACGCCTTCACCGGCCGTGTTCGCCTTTCCGGGCTCGGTGGTCTCGACGCGAAGCTCGAGCACGGATCCGACGCCCCCGCGGAACCGGCCGGCGCCGCCCGAATCGGGACGGAACTCGTGGCGCTGGAAGTGGAGCGGGAAGCGCGTCTCCGCGACCTCCACGCTCCCGAACTTGATGCCTCCCGCCGCCTGCCCTTCCCCGGCCGTGCACCAGCCATCCCCGGCGGCCGAGGCGCCGCCTCCGCCCCGCGCGTGAAACATGTGCCAGATGAACGGACGCTTCGTGGCCGGGTGCGTGCCCTGGATGGCGATGCGGAAGCGCTTCGACCAGCCGGCCAGGACGCGGTCCGGGCACGAGCCGGCCAGCGCCTTGATCATCGCCTCGGCGATGTCCTGCGCGCAGTGGTTCGTGCAGAGCGTCACCGGAGCCGGCGAGTTCGGCCACACGATCGTTCCCGGCTTCGCCTTCACCGTCACCGGGCGGAACGTTCCCTCGTTCTTCGGCGTGCGCGGGTCGATCAGGTACGCGAACGCCATGTGCACCGACGACATCGTGTTCGGCCACGACGAGTTGATGAAGCCCGTCACCTGCGGGTGCGAGTCGCTCAGGTCCACCTCGAGCGAGTCGCCCTGCTTCGTCACGGTCGCCCGGATCCAGATGTCCGTGATCCCGTGCCCGTCGTCGTCGAGCATCGCCTCGCCGTGGAACACGCCGTCCTTCCACGTCCTGACGCACGCGCGGGCCTGGCGCTCGGCGCTCGCGAGCACCTCGCCGGCGGCGGCGGTGGCCGTCTCGATCCCATACTCGGCGCAGAGCTTCAGCAGGCGCCGCTCGCCGACGCGCGCCGAGCCGATCATGGCGCGCAGGTCGCCGAGGAAGTCGCGCGGGTGGCGCACGTTCGTCGCGATCATCTGCATCACGTCGTCGCGGAGCTCGCCCGCGTCGTAGAGCTTGAGCGGCGGCACGCGCAGGCCCTCTTGCCAGATCTCCGTCGCCCCGGGGTTGTACGTCCCGTGCGTGGCGCCCCCGATGTCGTGCTGGTGCGCGCGGTTGATGGACCAGAAGGCGAGGCGCCCGTCCACGAAGACGGGCAGCAGCACCGTGAGGTCCGGCAGGTGGTTGCCGCCGTGGTAGGGATCGTTCAGCAGGAAGAGATCGCCGGGCCGGATCCGGTCCTTGAACGCCTGGCTGATCGACGCGACGGCCCACGGCAGCGCGCCGACGTGGATCGGCACGTGCTCGGCCTGCGCCGCCAGCCGGCCCTCGCCGTCGAAGACGGCCGTCGAGAAGTCGCGGCTGGAGTTGAGGATCTGCGAGTACGCGGTGCGCAGCATCGCCTCGCCCATCTCCTGGACGATGGCCTCGAGCCGGTGCTGGATGACGGACACGGTGATGCGATCGATCATGCGG
>JACPDG010000022.1 GCA_016184125.1 Candidatus Rokuibacteriota bacterium
GCGTGATGGGATAGCCGCTGAAGAACCGGCAGCCGGCGCGGAGCGCTCCGTCCACGATCATCTGGTTGCCCGATCGCAGTCGCCTGCTCATACGCGTCGTTCACAGCGCGCGCGGCGCCTCGCGACAACCCGCTCGATGCACTAATTTCCGCCCCTCTTCGGCGGATTTTCGCCGCAGGGCACCTTCGGGCTCTTCGTCACGCGGACCATCTCGGCCGTCTGCCTCGCGCTGGCCGCGTGCCTCCTGCTCTCGCCGCTCGTCCGGCGCCTGCCCGCGCGGCGGGAGGCCATCGCGCTCGCAGAGGCGAGCTGAGGCTCCCGATCATCCAGGCGCTCGGGTTGCGCGCCGCCGCGTTTCGCCGGTACGCTGTGGCGCGCGATCGACTCCAGCGAGCCGGGTGACGCCATGAGTGACGGAATCTCCGCCGCGGATCCGTACGAGCGCCGCAGGGTGCGCGCGCTCGACACGCACATCGCCTACGTCGACACGGGACGCGGCGCACCCGTCGTGTTCCTCCACGGGAACCCGACGTCGTCGTATCTCTGGCGCAACGTCATCCCGCGCGTCGAGCCGGTCGCTCGCTGCCTCGCGCCCGACCTCGTCGGCATGGGCGAATCCGGCCCGGCGCCGTCCGGCGCGTACCGGTTCGCCGACCACGCGCGGTATCTGGACGCGTGGTTCGAGGCCCTCGCGTTGACGGACGTCACTCTTGTCATGCACGACTGGGGCTCGGCGCTCGGCTTCTGGTGGGCCAACCGCCATCCCGACCGCGTCCGCGGGCTCGCGTACATGGAGGCGATCGTGCGGCCGGTCACGTGGGCCGAGTGGCCCGAGAACGCGCGCAAGGTGTTCCAGGGCATGCGGTCGCCGGCGGGCGAAGAGATGGTGCTGCAGAAGAACGTGTTCGTGGAACGGATCCTGCCCGCGAGCATCATGCGCAAGCTCACCGACGAGGAGATGGCGCGGTATCGAAAGCCGTTCGGCGACCCGGGCGAGTCGCGGCGTCCCGTGCTCGAGTGGCCGCGCGAGATCCCGATCGACGGCGAGCCGGCGGACGTGGTCGGGATCGTCGCGGCGTACGCGGCGTGGCTCCGGATGTCGCCGGTGCCGAAGCTCTTCGTGAACGCGGAGCCCGGGTCGATCCTCGTCGGCGAGCAACGGGAATTCTGCCGGCGATGGCCGAACCAGCGCGAGGTGACCGTGCGCGGCCTGCACTTCATCCAGGAGGACTCGCCGGCCGACATCGGCCGCGCCGTCGCGGAGTTCGTGACCCGCTGATTCGCCGATCGTGCTGCAGCATTACGGCGGCATCTGGCCCAGTTCCCGTCCGTCTCGGATGCGATCAGTCTGCGAGGCGTCGATCGCCGGCTCGGCGGCGTGCGTCTCGAGGCGCCGCCAGGCGCCGCAACGCCGGTGTGGCGTGGAACGGGACGATGGGCCGTCTCGAGCTCCGGTGACCCGCTTGACGGGTGGGGTGCCGCCGCCGCACTATCCTGAGGCCTGCGATGGTGCCCCTCGCCGACGTCGCCACGTTCGGGTCCCCCCGTCGATGAGCATGACCGCACTGCTCGCGGCGCCGGATCGCGTCGTGCCGCGCACCGTCACCCTTCGTGTGTTCCGCTGGTCTCCGGGAGAGCGAGAGCGCTCGCAGACCTACGAGGTCGCGGCGGGTGCGGACAGCACCGTGCTCGACGCGCTCGTCGAGATCCAGCGCCGACAGGACCCGACGCTCGCGTTCCGCTATGCCTGCCGCGTCGGGATGTGCGGCTCCTGCGCGATGGTGGTGAACGGGCGCGAGCGCTGGGCATGCCGCACGCGCCTCGTGACGCTCGGCGACGCCGTCGACGTCCGGCCGCTCTACCACTTCCCGCTGCTGCGGGACCTCGTCGTGGACATGGCGCCGTTCGTGGCCAGGATGCAGGCGGTCGGCGCGGCGCTCGTGCCCGCGCCCGGCGCGCCCGGGTATGCGCAGGTGCCCGGCGACGGAGCCGAGCGCCGCGGCATCGACCCCGCGATCGAGTGCATCGGCTGCGGCATGTGCGTCTCGGCGTGCACGATGGTCGCGCACAACCCACGCTTTCCCGGCCCGGCCGCGCTCAACCGCGCCTTCACGCTCCAGCTCGATCCGCGCGATGCGGGACGCGACGACCGCTGGCGCGCGCTCACGTCCGACGACGCGCTCTGGCGCTGCCACGGCCAGGGCAACTGCACCGCCGTGTGCCCCATGGGGCTCGCGCCGACGACGTCGATCGCCCGCTTGCGGCGGATGGCCACGCGCCGGCTCTTCGGGCTCGCGTGATCACCGGGCGCGCCATGCGGCGCCACGCGCACACACACAAGGAGGCCCCGTGCACATCGATCCCTCGACCGCCCCGCCGCTCGCGATCTACAAGCTGCTCATCGGCTGCGTCGTTCCCCGGCCGATCGCCTGGGTGTCCACCGTGGGCCCCGACGGCGTGTACAACCTGGCGCCGTTCAGCTTCTTCATGGCGATCACCAACGACCCGCCGACGCTCGCGTTCTCGTCGGGTCCGCGCTCCGCGGATGTTGGCGGCGCGCGTCTCCCGACGGTCGTCGAGGAGCGCCCCGGGTTCCCCGGGGCGCTTCCGAGCGCGGGGGGCGGTGGGGGCCATCTCGGGGCCCCCACATCCCTGGTCAACAAGGACACGGTCGTGAACGTGGAGGCGACCGGCGAGTTTGTCGTGAACGTGGTCGACGACGTGCTCGCGGAGGCGATGAACCTCACGTCCGGCGAGTATCCGCCCGACGTCGACGAGTTCACGCTCGCGGGGCTCGCGTCCGCGCCGAGCGTCAAGGTGAAGCCTCCCCGCGTGGCGGATGCGCCGATCGCGATGGAATGCCGGCTGGCGCAGGTCATTCCCGTCGGTCGCGGCCCGCACAGTCTCGTGATCGGCGAGGTCGTGCACTTCTACATCCGCGACGACGTCTATGACTCCGCGACGGGACGCGTCGACCTGCACAGGCTCAAGCCCGTCGGCCGCCTGGCCGGTGAGATGTACACGCACGTGCACGACATCTTCACGATGAAGCGTCCCAACCCGCGCTACGCGGGCTGAGGCCGGGCCGGCGAGCTGGAGGTGCTCGTCGCCGGCCCTCGGGCCTGCGCCCGCTCGGTTGCGCGTTCAGTCGTCCCCATCGTCTCCAATCGGCCCTTGACAGGGGCCGGTTGATTGTCGAAGTATCGAGGCGAACAAAGTTAAAAAACTGCAAGAACATAAAAAACGAGCGCCTTGAGACCCGGCCGGCACCCACGCCAGCTCACCACCCGCCAGGCCGCCGCCTACTGCCAGGTGTCGATCCCGACGCTCATGCGATGGATTGCCAACGGAGCGCTGCGAGCCTCCCGGACGCCGGGCGGTCACTCACGCATCGAGCTCGGAGAGTTTCAGCGATTTCTCCGCGAGCGCGGCATGCCCCCGTATCTGGAGCCTGCGAGCGAGAGTCGCGTCCTCGTCGCCGATGACGAGCCCGAAATGGTGCACCTCATCGTGGAGCTGCTGCGAGCGGACCCCGAAGAGTTCAAGCTCGAAACGGCCGGCGACGGGTACGAGGCGCTGGTCAAGGTCGGCTCGTTCAAGCCGGCGCTGCTCATCCTCGACGTCGTGATGCCGGGCCTCGACGGCATCCAGGTCTGCCGGCGGCTCAAGGAGGTGCCGGAGTCCTCGGCCGTCACGATCCTGGGCATCACCGCCCACGAGGATGCGGTCCCCGAGCTGCTCCGAGCGGGTGCCGAGGCCTGTCTCGTGAAGCCGTTCGACCTCGTTGATTTCCGGCGCGTGGTCCAGCGACTCCTCGCGAGCCGGCGGGCGCCGTGACGCTGCTCGTCGTGTTCGTGCTCGACGCGCAGCGCTACGGCCTCGACCTTGCCGCGGTGGACCGCGTGCTGCCAATGGTCGCCGTCTCGCCGCTGCCCAAAGCGCCCGGGATCGCTCTCGGCGTCGTGAATGTGCGCGGCTTCGTCGTCCCCGTGCTGGACATCCGGCGGCGGTTCGGGCGGCCGCCGCGCGAGTACGGTCTCGCCGCTCACCTCGTCGTGTGTCGCTCGCGCCGGCGGCTGCTGGCGCTTCCGGTCGACGAGGTCCTCGGAGTCAGGGAGGTCGACGCGGGGGCCGTGAGGCCGGCGGAAACCGTGCTGCCCGGTATCGAGTACGTGACGGGAATCGTCGCGCTCCCCGGCGGCCTTCTCTACATCCACGACCTCGAGTCGTTCCTCTCGCTCGACGAGGAGCGGGGCCTGGCCGAGGCGCTCGGCGAGGCACGCGAGTGACGTTCCCGGACGAGGTGCGCCGGCAGGCTCGAGAGCTCATTGCGGCCCGGCTGGGGCTCGACTTCCCCGAACGCCGGTCGGCCGATCTGGACCGGGCACTGCTTCGGGCCGCGAGCGACTCGGCGAGCCGTACACTCCACGAGCACCTGTCCCGGCTCGCGGCGCTCCCCGAATCGGACGCCGAATGGCGGCGCCTGGCCGCCTATCTCACCGTCGGCGAGACGTACTTCTTTCGCGATGCCCCGCTCTTCGAGGCGCTGGAGCGGCGCGTCTTGCCTTCGATCATCGAGGCGCGGCGCTCGGAGCGGGTGCGCCGCCTCCGTCTCTGGAGCGCGGGGTGCGCGACCGGAGAAGAGCCGTACTCGCTCGCGATTCTCGTCGACCGCCTGCTCCCTGACCTGGCCGACTGGTCCGTGACGATCCTCGCCACGGACGTCGACGTCGCGGCGCTCGACATCGCGCGGCAGGGGCGCTACCGGGAATGGTCGTTCCGCGGGACACCGGAATGGGTGCGGGATCGGTACTTCCGGCAACACGGCAGCGTCTTGGAGGTGGACCGCCGGATCCGCCGGCTGGTCAGCCTCGCGCCGTTGAACCTGTCGGGAGAGAGCTATCCGAGCCCGCTCACGAATACGACGGCGATGGACGTGGTCCTCTGCCGCAACGTCCTCATGTACTTCACGCCGGACGCGCAGCGTGCGACCCTCGAGCGGCTTCGCGGCGCCCTGCTGGACGGTGGTGGCTATCTCGCGCTGAGCGCTCCGGAGACGTCGGTCGAGGGCCTCCAGGGGTTCGAGCGCGTCGACGTTCCGGGCGCTGTGCTCTACCGGCAGCCGTCCCGACTCCCGGCGCCCGCGCCCCCACCGAGCCCGCGCGCCGACGCCGGCGCTCCCGCCTGGCTGGCGGATGCCGGCGGCAGCGCGTGGGAGCCCACCGCCACGGTATCGCTCGAGCCACTGGTCGCCACCGGCGAGCAGCCTGCCACCGCTGCGGCGCCACCATTACCCGGTGAACGTGAGGGCGTTCTGGCCGAGACGCGAGCCCTCGCCGACATGGGGCGGCTCGACGAGGCTCGCCGCCGCTGCGAGAGGGCGATCGCACATGACCGTCTGATCCCCGATGCGTACCTGCTCCTGGCCGCGATCTGCCAGGAGAACGGTGATGTCGGCGGTGCGCTGGACGCCGTGCGCCGAGCCCTCTACCTCGCTCCCGACTCGGCGGCCGCCCACTTCCTCCAGGGCTGCCTGCTCGCGCGACAGGGCCAGCGCCTGCGAGCCCGTCGATCGATGGAGACCGTGGTGAGGCTGCTGGCGGCGGTCCCGCCTGACGAGAGGCTCCCGGACGCCGGGGACATGGCCGCGGGGCATCTGCTGGAGAGCGCGCGCACGCACCTGGAGCTCGCGTGACCGGCGTCGACTGGCACGAGCTCCACGCGCGGCTCGACCGGGCCCGGCGCGCGGTCGAGGCGACCACCGGCGAGCCCACGCCGGACGAGGTGCGACGGACGCTGACCGAGCGCGCGCGCGCCCTGGCCCACGCGGCCGAGGCGCGCGAGCATCCCGCCGACCTGCTGGAGCTACTGGTCTTCTCGCTCGGCGACGAGCGCTACGCGGTCGACATGCGCCACGTGGCGGAGGTCCTGCCCCTGCGCGGGCTGACGCCGATGCCGTGCACGCCGCCGTTCATCCTCGGTGTCGTCCACCACCGCGGGCGGATCCTCCCGGTCGTGGACCTGCGCCGGTGGTTCGGTCTGCCAGGCGACGAGATCGGCGAGGGGCACCGGATCGTGACGGTCGAGGCCGCGGACGCGGTGTTCGGGCTCCTCGCCGAGTCCGCAGCCAGAGCCCTGAAGATCTCCGCGAGCGACCTGGGGCCGCTTCCGGCCGCCGTCCCGGGTGATCGCCGTGCGCTCTTCCTCGGCAGCACCCCGGACCTCATCGCCGTGCTGGACCTCCCAGCGCTGGCTCGCGACCCCCGCCTCGAGGTGAACGAGGAGACGGGGTGAGCTGCGGAAAGGAGACCGATCAATGAGCTGGTTCCTGAACCTTACGACCGCGGGCAAGCTCGGGCTCGGCTTCGGCCTCATGGTCGTCTTGCTCGTGGTCGTGACGGCGATCGCTTACACGGGCATCACGGGCCTCCACCGCTCGCAGGAGCAGCTGTACAGCGTCGAGTTCCACACCGCGGTGGACCTCAAGGACGTCAGGGCCAACCAGAACGCGATGGTCGCGGCCGTGGCCAGGATGCTGCTGTCGACGCGCCGGGCACAGCAGGACGAGTGGCACCAGGAGATCCGACAGCGGGCGAAGGAGAACGACGAGACCGTGGAGAGGCTACTCGCGCGCCACCGCGCTGATCCGGTCTTCGCGGCCAAGCTGTCGGAGTTCAGGACGGTCCAGAACGCCTTCAAGCAGATGCGGGACGCCGAGCTGATCCCGCTCGTGTACGACGGCAAGGTCGAGGACGCCAAGAAGCTCCTGCTCGGTGTCCAGGTCGAGGCCAGTGCCAGGATGCGGGTGCTGGCGGACGAGCTGGTCGACGAGGCGGAGCGGCGCGCGCGGGTCGCGGTGAGCACCGCGGGGGAGCGGGCCTCGGCCGCCACGCGCGCCTTCGCGGCCGCGGGCGTGATCGCGCTCCTGGCCAGCACGGCCCTGGTCGCGGTCCTGAACCGCGTGATCGCCGTGCCGCTGCGGGAGGTCTCCGCGGCCGCTGCGCGGGTTGCGGCCGGAGACCTGACCGCGGGGGTCGCCATGCGCGAGCACACCGACGAGGTCGGTGCGCTCTCACGGTCCTTCCAGCGCATGGTCGAGGGTCTGCGGGAGGTGAACCGCGAGATCCGCGATGGCGTGAACGTGCTCGGGGCAGCATCGGCCGAGATCCTGGCCGGCGCCGCGCAGGTCGCGGCGGGCGCGGTCGAGACCGCCACCGCGGTGAACGAGACGACGGCCACGGTCGACGAGGTCAAGCAGACCTCGGAGCTCGCGAGCCAGAAGGCGCGGTCCGTCGCCGACAGCGCACAGAAGGCCGCCCAGGTCTCGCAGGCGGGGCGAAAGGCGGTCGAGAACACGGCCGAGGGCATGCAGAGGATCCGCGAGCAGATGGAGTCCATCGCCGAGAGCATCGTGCGGCTCAGCGAGCAGACCCAGGCGATCGGCGACATCATCGCGTCGGTCAACGACCTCGCCGAGCAGTCGAACCTTCTCGCCGTCAATGCCGCGATCGAGGCGGCCAAGGCCGGCGAGCAGGGCCGCGGCTTCGCCGTCGTCGCCCAGGAGGTCAAGAGCCTGGCCGAGCAGTCCAAGCAGGCGACGGCCAAGGTGCGCGCGATCCTCGGCGACATCCAGAAGGCGACGAGCGGGGCCGTGATGGCGACGGAGCAGGGCGGCAAGGCCGTGGCCGCCGGCGTCAAGCAGTCGGCGGACGCCGGCGACGCGATCCGCGCGCTGGCGGACAGCATCGCCGAGGCCGCGCAGGCGGCCGCGCAGATCGCGGCGTCCGCCCAGCAGCAGCTCGTGGGGATGGACCAGGTGGCGTCGGCCATGGAGAGCATCAGGCAGGCGAGCGCGCAGAACGCCGCCAGCACCAAGCAGGCTGAAGCGGCCGCGCAGAACGCGAGCGAGCTCTCCCAGCGGCTCAAAGGCCTCGTCGCCCGCTACACCGTTTGAGTGGGGGGCCCCGACATGGCCCCCCACACCCCCCAACGCTCGCAACCGGCCCGGGAAACCCGGGCCGGTGCTCGAGGTTGCGCTCGGCCGGGCCCCGACATGCCCCCCCACACCCCCCGACGCTCGCAACCGGCCCGGGAAACCCGGGCCGGTGGACCGACCGACTGTGGGGGGCCTCGACGGGCCCCCCACGCCCCCCGCGCTCGCAAGCGGCCCGGCAAAGCCGGGCCGCTGCTCGTTCCCCCGCGCGGCCACGGCGGCCCCGACATGGCCGCCGCGGAACGCTGAGCTGCCGATGGCGGATCGCGACCAGCGAGACATCCGCACCCGGTTGCTCGTGACTTTCCGGGCGGAGGCGGAGGAGCACCTCCAGGCGATCACGGCGAGCCTCGCAGCGCTCGATCGCGGATTGCCGCCGGAGGAGGCGGCGGCGACGGTCGAGGCGACGTTCCGCGAGGTGCACACGCTCAAGGGAGCGGCGCGCTCCGTGAGCCTCACCCACGTCGAGGAGATCTGTCAGGCGTGCGAGTCGCTGCTGAGCCGGATGACGCGCGGCGAGCTGGCCATCGACCGGCCGATGCTGGCGCGGCTCGGTGAGGCGATGACCGCCGTGGCTCGCCTCGTGGCCGGCGACGGAAGCCGCGTGGCGGTCCGCGAGGTGATCGAGCGCCTGGAGCGGTCGGAGCACCGGCCGGCGCCGGAGACTCCTGCGCAGCCGCCCCACCCCGGGTCGCACGAGGCGCCGCCCCTCACGCTCCCGGCCGGCGAGCCCGCAGCGGACGCCGCGGCGAGCGGCCTGTCGAAGATCGACACGCTGCGGATCGCCACCGCGCGGCTCGATGCGCTGGCGGTGCACGCCGAGGAGCTGCTGCCTTCCAAGCTCGCCGCGAGCGAGCGCGTCGGCGAGGCGAGGAAGCTGGCCGAGGAGCTCGCCCGTTGCCGCGCGGCGCTCGGGCGCTCGCGGTCCTCGCCGGCATCGCGGAGCGCGGACGCCGCGAGCCGCGACGCGGTCCTGGCCGTCGACGCCGAGCTCCGCCGGCTCGAGGGGCTGGTCCGTGGCCTGGTCGATCGTCTGGCCCGGGACCAGCGAGCGGTGGCCACCGCCGTCGACGCCCTTCACGACGAGCTGAGACACCTGCGGATGACGCCGGTCTCCACCGTCCTCGACCTGTTCCCCGCGATGGTCCAGGACCTCGCGCGCGAGTCCGACAAGGACGTGGAATGCGTGGCACGCGGCGCCGAGATCCCGGTCGACCGCAAGGTGCTCCAGGCGATGAAGGACCCCCTGATCCATCTCGTGCGCAACGCCGTCGACCACGGGATCGAGCCCCCGGCCGAACGCGTCGAGGCCGGCAAGACCCGCCGGGGGCGGGTCAGCGTGACGATCGCGCCCGCCGAGGGCCACCGCGTAGAGATCGTCGTGGAGGACGACGGCCGCGGCATCGACACGGGGCGCCTCTGCGCGGAGGCGGTGAGGGCGCGCCTGCTCACGCCCGAGGCCGCGCGGACGCTCCCGGAGCACGAGGCCGTCGCGCTCGCGTTTCGCTCCGGGCTCAGCACGAGCGCGATCATCACCGATCTCTCCGGCCACGGCCTGGGGCTCGCGATCGTGAAGGAGCGCGTGGAGCGGCTCTCGGGCACGATCGAGATCACCACGCGCGCCGGCGCCGGCACGAGGGTGCGGATGCTGCTGCCGGCGAGCGTTGCGACGTTCCGCGGCCTCCTCGTCGAGAGCGGCGATCAGGCCTTCCTGCTGCCGATCGAGGCGGTCGAGCGCGTCGTCAGGGTCGGCTCGCCAGACGTCGAGCACGTCGACGGGCGCCCGACGATCCGCTGGGACGGCCGCCCGCTGACCGTGGTGCCGCTCGGCGCGCTCCTCGGGCTCGCCCCACGGGAAGGCGATATCGTAGCCGGCGCCCGGCGCCCCTGCGTGGTCCTGGGCGCAGGCGCCGAGCGCGCAGGCCTCCTCGTCGACGAGGTGCTCGGCGAGCGAGAGGTGCAGGTCAAGGAGCTGCGGCGACCGCTCGTCCGCGTCCGGAACGTGGCCGCCGCCGGGCTCCTGGGAACCGGCCGTCCCGTCCTGATCCTGCGGCCGGCGGACCTGTTCCGCTCGCTCCACGAGGCTCCTCGCCCGGCGGTCCCCGCGGCGCAGCGGGCGGCCAGTCGCCAGAAGGTCGTGCTGGTCGTGGACGACTCCATCACCACCCGCACGATGGAGAAGAACCTCCTCGAGGCCGCGGGGTACCAGGTGCGCGTCGCAGTGGACGGCATCGACGCGTGGACGGTGCTCAGGACCGAGGCCGTCGACCTGGTCGTGTCGGACGTGGACATGCCACGCATGGACGGCTTCGCGCTGACCGAGCGCATCCGCGCCGACCGCGAGCGCGCCGACCTGCCGGTGGTGCTGGTCACGGCGCTCGAGTCACGGGAAGACAGGGAGCGCGGCATCGAGGTGGGCGCCAACGCCTATCTGGTCAAGTCGACGTTCGACCAGTCGAATCTCCTCGAGATCATCCGGCGACTGGTGTGACGGCTGGAGATGCCATGACGCGTGTGCTGCTCGCTGAAGACTCGGCGGTCACCAGGGAGTACCTGACGTACCTGCTCGGCGAGGACCCGGGCCTCGAGGTGGTGGGCTGTGCGCGCGACGGGCTCGAAGCGCTGGAGCAGGCGGAGCGCCTGAGACCGGACCTCATCGTGATGGACGTCCACATGCCGCGGATGAACGGCCTCGAGGCGACCCGGCGCATCATGGAGCGCGTTCCCACGCCGATCGTGATCGTCAGCGCCAGCGTCAGCCGCGACGAGGTGGCGCTGACGTTCGAGGCGCTCCAGGCGGGAGCCCTCACCGTCGTGGAGAAGCCGCCCGGGCCCGGGCACCCCGACCAGGAGGCGGGCACGCGGCGTCTCCTCGAAGCCGTCAGGCTGATGGCCGAGGTGAAGGTCGTCCGCCGGTGGCCCGCCAGGCAGCGGTCCCGGCCGCCCGCGGCCCCGGCGCCGAAGCAGGACCGCCTCATCCGGGTCGTGGCGATGGCGGCGTCGACGGGCGGCCCGCAGGTGATCGCGGAGATCCTCGGGCAGCTCCCGGCGCGCCTCGGCGTGCCGCTGCTCGTCGTCCAGCACATCACGCCGGGATTCGCCGGCGGCCTCGCGGACTGGCTCGGCCGCATGACGCCGCTGACGGTCAAGATCGCCGAGGCGGGCGAGGTGCTGCGGGCGGGCTCGGTGTACCTCGGCCCGAGCGGGTTCCAGCTGGGGGTGACGCGGGACGACCGCATCCGTCTCGCGCGCGGGCCGGCCGAGGGCGGCTTCTGTCCTTCCGCGACCCACCTGTTCCGGTCCGTGGCGGAGGTCTACGGCCAGGTGGCGGCCGGTGTCCTCCTGAGCGGGATGGGACAGGACGGTGTGGCTGGTCTCCGGCAGCTGCGGGACGCGGGGGGCACGACGATCGCGCAGGACGAGGAGACGAGCGTGGTCTTCGGCATGCCGGGCGAGGCGATCCGGCAGGGGGCCGCCGAGCTCGTGCTGTCGCCCGACCAGATCGCCGCGATGCTGCGCGCGATGACCCGGGCCGGGTGACGAGAGGAGAGGGGTGATGGAACGAAAGATCCTGGTGGCCGAGGACAGCGCCACCCAGGCCGAGCGATTGCAGCTCCTGCTGGAGACCGCGGGGTACCGGGTCGACGTCGTCACGAACGGCCGCGAGGGACTGGACCGGGTGCGGTCGGCCACCCCGGACCTCATCATCTCCGACGTGGTGATGCCCGAGGTCGACGGCTACGAGTTCTGCCGCTCCGTGAAGTCGGACCCCCGGACCCGGCGCATCCCGTTCGTGCTGCTGACCGAGCGCAGCGAGCCCGCCGACGTGATCACGGGCCTCGAGCGCGGCGCCGACAACTTCATCACGAAGCCCTTCGAGGACGAGTACCTGCTCGAGCGCGTGCGGCGCATCTTCGAGCACCTCGAGCTGCGCCGCCGGGGCCACCTGGACATCGAGGTCGTCCTCACCGTCGGCGAGCGCCAGATCACGATCACGCCCGACAAGCAGCAGATGATCGAGCTCCTGTTCTCGACGCTCGAGGAGCTGGTGCGCGCCAACGGGCGGCTCAAGGCGGCGCAGCGCACCGTCGAGGAGCACGCCCGGACCCTCGAGGCGAAGGTCGAGGAGCGTACCCAGCAGCTCGTGCAGACGGAGAAGATCGCCGTGATGGGAGAGCTGCTCGCCGGCGTGGCGCACGAGCTGAACAACCCGATCGCGGTGCTGCTGGGGCACGCCAAGCTGCTCGAGCGGACGCCGGCGGACCCGGCCGTCCGGGACCGGGTGGCGAAGATCGCGCATGCCGCAGAACGCTGCTCGCGCATCGTGAGGAACTTCCTCGCTCTCGCGCGCCAGCGTGCTCCGGAGCGCCGGCCCGTTCATCTGAACGTGGCCGTCACGCAGGCGCTGGACCTGGTCGCCTATCCGCTGCGGCTGGACGGCGTCGAGGTCACGCTCGACCTCGCGCCCGACCTGCCGGTGCTCTCGGCCGATACGCATCAGCTTCAACAGGTGCTCGTGAACCTCGCCACCAACGCGCACCACGCCATGCGCGAGACGCCGGGACCGCGCCGGCTGTCCGTCGCCACGCGGGCGGACCGGGAGCGCGGAATCGTCGTCCTCGAGGTCGCCGACTCCGGCCCCGGGATCCCGCCGGAGATCCAGCAGCGGATCTTCGAGCCGTTCTTCACGACCAAGCCGCCCGGGCAAGGCACCGGGCTCGGCCTCTCGATATGCCGGGCGATGATCGAGGCGCACGGCGGCGCCATCGCGGTGGCGAGCCAGCCGGGCCACGGGGCAGTCTTCCAGGTCCAGGTCCCGATCGAGGGGCCGCCGCTCATCGCGAGCGCCGAGCCCGCGGAACAGGCAACGCCGCACGAGCCGAGGCTGATCCTGGTCGTGGACGACGAGGCCGACGTGGCGGAAGTGCTCGGGGACATGCTGCGCAACGACGGACATACGGTGGCGTTCGCCGCGAACGGCGCGATCGCGCTCGACATGGTCTCCACGCGCGCCTACGATCTCGTCCTCTGCGACGTCCGGATGCCGGAGCTCGACGGTCCCGGGCTCTACCGCGAGCTGGAGCGGCGAGCTCCCGAGCTCCGCCGGAGGCTCGTCTTCATCACCGGTGACACACTCACGGTCGAGACGCGGGAGTTCCTCGAGCGCACCGGCGTGCCGAGCCTGGAGAAGCCCTTCGACTTCACGGAGGTCAGGCGCGCGGTGCAGCGCGCGGGCGGGTCCGGGTCGATCGGCCGCGGCGCCCGACGGGATTGAGAACGTTCCGCTGGACGATCAAGCGGAAGCTCCTCGCGCTGGCCGGCGTGACCTTCGTCCTGGCCGCGGGTGTGCTGGCGGGCTGGAGCTGGCTGGAATTCCGCGAGCACGTCGAGATCGCCGAGCGCGAGCTCGCGCTCGTGAGCCTCCAGGGAGCAGGGCAGGTCCGCGGTCTCGTCGACGTCGCGACGCGCACGCTCGAGGTCCTCGCCGTCGAGGCCGGCGTCGAGCGCGGCGACGTGGTCGCGATGAGGCGCGCGTTCAACGCGATCCAGGCCGGTCAGCCCGACGTCGACAACGTGATCGCGACCGATGCCGACGGCAGGCTCATCGCGTCCGGGGTGCCGCTCCCGGAGGATGCGACCGTGAGCCTCGCGGACCGCCCGTGGTTCCACGAGGTCTTGACGACGGGCCGGCGGGCGATCGGCGGGTACCAGGTCGGCCGCGTCACGGGAAGGCCGGGGGTCGTCGTCGCGATCCCTGTCGGCCGGCACGAAGGCCGGCCGAAGAGCGTGCTCGCCGTTGCGCTGAATCTCGAGTGGCTTCACCGCCTCTTCCAGGCGCTGCCGCTGGGCCGCGGAGTCACGATCACAGTGCTCGACGGCGAGCGACGGGTGCTCGCTCACTTCCCGGACGCCGTGCGGCGTCCCGGCGACACCGTCCGCTTGCCGGCGTCGCTGCCGGCTGCCCCCGCCGTCGCGACCGTGCCGGGCGTGGACGGATCGCCGGTGATGGTCGCGGCCGCTCCGGTCAAGGAGACCGGCTGGTCGGTGCTCGTGTCGATCACGCAGGCGTCCCTGGAGACGGATGTCGCGTCCGACGTGATCCCGATCGCCGCGCTCCTCCTCCTGCTCCTCACCGTCGTTTACGGCGTCGGTCTTCTGATGGCTCGCCGGATCTGGCGGCCGATCCACGCGCTGACCGAGGCGGCCCGGAAACTGCCGAGCAACGAGCCGCACGCGCCGTTGCCCGTGGAATCGAGCGATGACATCGGCGACCTCGCGCGGGCGTTCAATGCCATGGCCGCGGAGATCACCCGCGCGAGAGGGGAGCTCGAGGCGCGGGTCGTGGAGGCCACCACCAGCGACGTGGTCGGCCGGCTGCTGACGGAGACGCTCGAGCTTCCCGCGGTGCTCGAGCGCCTCAGTGAGATCGCCCGCACGCGTCTCGATGCCGACATGGTCAGAGTGTGGCTGGCGGCTGACGTTCCCGGTGTCTACACCCTCGCGGCGCAGGCGGGCGACGCGACCACACCCGACGGCTTCCAGATGCGCCTGGGCGCCGGGGAAGGGCTCGTCGGATGGATCGTCGAGCGCCTCTCGCCGCTCGTGATCGACGACGTCGCCGCCGACGAGCGTCTCGTGAACCTCGACTGGATTCGGCGCGAGGGGCTCGTGTCGTTCCTCGGCGTCCCGGTCATCGTGGCCGACGCCGCGGTCGGTGTGCTGGCCGTGATGACCCGCCGGCCGCGCCGGTTCACCGCGAGTGACGTTGCGCTGGCCGAAGCGATCGCGCTCCCGGCGGGGATCGCGATCCACAACGCGCGGCTGTACGAGGAGCAGGTGCGGAGCAAGGCCGCGGCCGCCAGGCTCTACGAGGAGCTCCGGCTGCGCGCGGGCGAGCTGGAGCAGCGGGGCCAGCAGCTCGCGCTGCTGCACGACGCCGCCCGGACCCTGGCCGGCGAGCACGATCTCCTCAGCCTGCTGCAGCGCCTCGTGGACACGGCGCAGCGGCTCCTCGGCTGCCGCTACGCGGCGCTCGCCGCGCTCGACGAGCCCGGCCGCATCGGCCAGTTCCTCACGGCGGGCTTGAGCGAGCCGGAACGGCGGCGTATCGGCGCACTTCCCGAGGGCCGCGGCGTGCTCGGGCACGTGCTCCGTCACGGCGAGCTGGTCCGCCTCGACGACGTGTCACGGCACCCGTCCGCGGTCGGGTTCCCCGAGGGACACCCTGTGCTACGCAGCATCCTCGGAGCGCCGATCGAGGTGCACGGACGAGTCGTGGGAGCGCTCTACCTGGCCGAGGCGGCCGGCGGGTTCACCGCCGCTCACGAGACGATGTTGACCACGCTGTGCGCGGATGCGGCGATCGCGATCGACAACGCGCGCCTGCTCGCGGCCGAGCAAGCGCGGCGCGTCGAGGCCGACACGCTCCTGCGGCTGGCGCTGCTGACCGGGGCCACCCTGGACGAGAAAGAGCTGTTCCGGCGCATCGCCCTCGAGACCGCGCGCGCGTGCGGCGCCGACCGCTGCTCGCTCTACGTCCTGGACCCATCGGGAACGCACGTCGTGCCGGTCATGTCCCAGTTCGCCGACGGGACGCGGGATCTCGAGATGTGGAGGGCGTTCAAGGCCAAGGAGAAGCTCGCGCTCGACGCCCTGCCGTTGTTCCGCGCGGCGATCGAGCGCACGGAGCCCCTGCTCATCGCGACGCCGAGTGACCCGCTCATTCCGCCCGGGTGGGCGGAGCTCTACCGGATCCGCTCGCTGCTCGTCGTTCCCCTCCTCCACCGCGATGCCGCGCTCGGCGTGCTCACCCTCATGCTCACGCGGGACGACGCCGCGTTCACGCCCGACCAGGTCCGTCTCGCCACGACGATCGCGGCGCAGGTGGTGCTGTCCATCGAGAACGCCCGCCTCGTCAAGGACCTGCGCCAGGCCGTCGGCGATCTCCATCGCGTCCAGGACCAATTGGTGCAGACCGAGACCCTCAGGGCGCTCGGGGAGATGGCGGCCGGCGTCGCCCACCACCTGAACAACCTGCTGACCATCGTGCTCGGACGGACGCAGCTGCTGCTGGAGCGCACGCGGGACCGCGAGCTCCGCCGCGTGCTGCAGATCGTGGAGCGGGCGGCCAAGGATGGGGCCGACGTCGTCCGGCGGATCCACGGGTTCAGTCGGCTCCAGCCGGTGTCAGAGCTCGCCCCGGTCGATCTGAACGCTCTCGCGCGCGACGTGATCGACATGACCAGGCCGCGCTGGTCCGACGAAGCGGTCGCTCGCGGCGTTCACATCGAGGTCGAGCTGGACGCCGGCACGATCGCGCCGGTTGAGGGTGAAGCGTCCGCGCTCAGGGAGGTCCTCGTGAACCTCGTCCTCAACGCCGTGGACGCACTGCCGGCGGGCGGCCGGATCACCGTGCGCACGTGGCAGGAGGGCGGCCAGGTGGCCTGCGCGGTGACCGACACGGGCACAGGGATGTCCGAGGAGGTCCAGCGGCGGGCGTTCGAGCCGTTCTTCACGACGAAGGGACCGAGGAGCACCGGGCTCGGGCTGAGCGTCAACTACGGGATCGTGCGTCGCCACGGAGGCGTGCTGGAGATCGACAGCGCGGTGGACCGAGGCACCACGGTGCGCTTCCGGCTCCCGGCCGGGCCGGGCTCCCGCCGGCCGGCTCCGGCGCGTGCCCCGGAGCGCCCGCCCCCGCTCCGGATCCTGCTCGTCGACGACGAGGAGGCGGTGCGCTCGACGCTGGCCGACATCCTTCGCGCGCAGGGACACGACGTCGTCGCCGCGGAAGGCGGGCGAGAGGCGATCGCGATCCTTGAACGGGGAGAGACCGTCGACCTCGTGCTCACCGATCTCGGCATGCCAGAGATGAGTGGTCGCCAGCTGGCGGCGGCCGTGAGACAGCGCTGGCCGTCGCTCCTCATCGGAGTCGTGACGGGCTGGGGTGAGCGGGCCAAGGCGGACTTCGAGGTCGGTTCCGTCACCGACTTCGTGGTGGACAAGCCTCCCGCGCTCGCCGACCTCGCGGCGGCGATCGCCGCCGCGGTGGCGCGACGGTCGCGCGGCGGAGATGGCGGGCGAGCCGAGCGGTAGCTCGCGCGACGAGCTCCCACGGTTCGTGGACCTCGCCAACCGTTGGATTAGCGCAACGGCCTGCTTTGTTTGATCCGTTCGCGTCATTTCCCCGGCGGGCGCGTCCTTGACGCTCACCGCGCATCGCGTTAGATTAATTTGTCTTTTCAAGCGCCTTCAACCGCCTCCCTTCCCTCGTGGATGGGAGGCGAACTTTTGCCAGGGCACAGTCGAAGGAGGCAGCCGATGTCTGCCGCGCTGATCCGCGGCCTGTACGAGTCGATGGGCGATCGGCTCGCGCAGGCCCGCCGCACGTTCGGTCGTCCGCTCACGCTCGCCGAGAAGGTCCTCGTCGCCCACGCCGCCGGCTTCGAGCAGCAGCAGTGGGAACGCGGCACGGCGATGCTTCGCCTTCGCGTCGATCGCGTCGCGATGCAGGACGCCACCGCGCAGATGGCGATCCTGCAGTTCATGATGTCGGGCCGCAAGCGGGTGGCCGTGCCCTCGACGGTGCACTGCGATCACCTGATCCGTGCCGAGACCGGGGCGGCCGAGGACCTCCAGCGCGCGATCCGCGAGAACGAGGAGGTCTACAACTTCCTCCGCTCGGCCGCTCGCAAGTACGGCATGGGCTTCTGGCGCCCGGCGTCGGGCATCATCCACCAGGTCGTCCTCGAGAACTACGCGTTCCCCGGCGGCCTCATGATCGGCGCCGACTCCCACACGCCGAACGCCGGCGGCCTCGGCATGCTGGCGATCGGCGTCGGCGGCGCCGACTGCGGCGAGGTGATGGCCGGCCTCGAGTGGGAGGTCCTCCATCCCAAGCTCGTCGGCGTGCACCTGACCGGGAAGCTCCACGGGTGGACCGCGCCGAAGGACGTCATCACCTACCTCTGCACGCTGCTGACGGTGAAGGGCGGGACGAACAAGATCGTCGAGTACTTCGGCCCGGGCGTGGAGTCGATCAGCGCGACGGGCAAGGCCACGATCTGCAACATGGGCGCGGAGCTCGGCGCGACGACCTCGGTCTTCCCGTTCGACACGCGCATGGCGACGTACCTGCGCGCGACCGAGCGCGCCGACGTCGCGGCGCTCGCCGAGCCGTTCCGCGAGCACCTCGTCGCGGACCCGGACGTCGCCCGCGACCCGGCGGCGTTCTACGACGAGGTCGTGGAGATCGATCTCGACCGGCTCGAGCCGCACGTCGTCGGGCCGCACTCGCCGGACCGCGGACGGCCGATCTCCAAGCTGGCCGCCGACGTGCGCGAGCACGGCTGGCCGGCGCAGATCACCAACGCGCTCATCGGGTCCTGCACCAACTCCTCGTACGAGGACATGCGCCGCGCCGCGCACATCGCCGCGCAGGCGCTCGACGCCGGGCTCACCGCGAAGACCAGGTTCTGGATCTCGCCGGGCTCCGAGCGCGTGTTCCAGACGGTGAAGCGCGACGGCGTCGTGGAGACGTTCGCGAAGATCGGCGGCACCGTGCTCGCGAACGCCTGCGGCCCGTGCATCGGCCAGTGGAAGCGGAGCGACGTCGGCGCGAACGAGCAGAACGCGATCGTCAGCTCGTTCAATCGCAACTTCCCGGGCCGGAACGACGGCAGCCAGGCGACGCTCTCGTTCATCACGAGCCCGGACATCGTGACCGCGCTCGCATTCGCCGGCACGCTCGCGTTCAACCCGCTCACGGACACGCTGGCCACGCCGAGCGGTCAGAAGATCCGGTTCACGCCGCCCGAGGGGGAGGAGCTGCCGCGCGAGGGCTTCGCGCGTGGCGAGGAGGGCTTCGAGGAGCCGGCGGATGATCCGGACTCCGTCCAGATCGAGCTTCCGGCCAACAGCGAGCGGCTGCAGCTCCTCGGTCCGTTCCAGGCATGGGACGGCAAGGACTTCGTCGACCTGCCGATCCTCGTGAAGACGAAGGGCAAGACGACGACCGACCACATCTCGCCGGCCGGCCCGTGGCTCCGCTACCGCGGCCACCTCGACAAGATCTCCGACAACATGTTTCTCGGCGCCGTGAACGCGTTCACCGGCGAGGGCGGCACGGGCGTGAACCCGCTGACCGGGGCCGCGGCCCAGCTGTTCGCGAAGACCGCGCGCGAGCTCAAGGCCAAGGGCGTGCAGTGGACCGTCATCGGCGACGAGAACTACGGCGAGGGCAGCAGCCGCGAGCACGCCGCGATGTCCCCGCGCCACCTCGGCTGCGTGGCGGTCATCGTGCGCAGCTTCGCGCGCATCCACGAGACGAACCTCAAGAAGCAGGGCATCCTGCCGCTCACGTTCCAGGACCCCGCGGACTACGACACGTTCGACCAGGCGGACCGCGTGTCGGTCGTTGGACTCTCCTCGCTGGAGCCGGGCCAGCCGGTGAAGGTGCAGGTCAAGAAGGCCGACGGCCGGACGCTCGACATCTGGACGCGCCACTCGATGACCAGGGAGCAGATCGCGTGGTTCAAGGCCGGCTCCGCGCTCAACGCGGGGCAGCCCGTGGACGTGACCACCGGGCGGCCGGCGGCGATGGAGCAGGCCGCGCTCGCACCCGAGGACACCAGGGCGAAGCCAGGAAAGGACGTGTGATGGCCGGCAAGGTGAAGGTCCCCGCAGGCGACAAGGTCACGATCGAGCACGGCAAGCTCCAGGTTCCGGACAGGCCGATCATCGCGTTCATCGAGGGTGACGGCACCGGGCCGGACATCTGGAACGCGTCCGTGCGCGTGCTCGACGCCGCCGTCCAGCAGTCCTACGGCGGCAAGAAGAAGATCGCGTGGATGGAAGTGTACGCCGGCGACAAGGCGCACGCGGTGTACGGCAAGGACTGCCCGCCGAACCTCCTGCCCGACGAGACGATCGACACGATCCGCGAATATCTCGTCGCGATCAAGGGCCCGCTCACCACGCCGATCGGCGAGGGCTTTCGCTCGCTCAACGTGACGCTCCGGCAGGTGCTCGACCTCTACGTGTGCCTGCGCCCCGTGAAGTACTTCAAGGGCGTGCCGTCGCCGGTGAAGCGGCCGGACAAGATCGACATGGTGATCTTCCGCGAGAACACGGAAGACATCTACGCCGG
>JACPDG010000119.1 GCA_016184125.1 Candidatus Rokuibacteriota bacterium
CGTCGACAACTGGACGCTCATCGACCGCATCACGTCGCCGACGCTGATCGTGCGCGCCGAGCGCAGCCCCGTGCTGACGCCCGACATGGCCCAGGGCCTGCGCGCCGGCAGTACTTCGCGCTGCGGAAGGAGATGCTCAGCGTGATCAATTCGGCCGAGGCACCAGGCACGTGGCTGCAACCTATCGGCACTGTGCGCGGAGGCCCTAGCATGCTAGTATCCTAGGTGAGCCAGAGGCAGCAGCGTCGGAGAGGGAGGCGATGAGCAACGGTACCACTGGTTGGATCACCGTGCTCCTGCGGCTCCCGGTGTTCTACAACCCAGACGCCGCAGGCCATCGAGCGCCGGTTGAGGACGAGAAGTTTCTGGACACGGCAGACGAACTCGCCCGCCGCATCGAGGTGGACGTCCCTGACACGAGGGCGTCGCGTGAATGGCTGCGAGCCCGCGCACGCGACGTCCTGCGTCAGCGGTTCCGGCAAAAGGCCATCTATCTGAAATTCGTCGGCCCGGTCGAGCACCTGGTCGTTAACGAAGAGGAGATCGCCGATGAAGACTGAACGCGTTACGAGAGGGGGTGCGGCACGCCGAGGCGCACGGGTTCGAGACAAGAAGCTTGCGGAGCCCGTGACGCTCTTTGCTGCGATCGAGGCGGAGCAGCACCAAGCGCTGCGCGAGATCGCCTTCTCCGAGCGACGTTCGCTCGCGGATGTGGTGCGGGAGGCGCTGACGGGATTCATCGCGCAGCATCCTGTGCGCCGCCGTCTCGCCACAGCGAAGCGGTAGGAGCCGGGTAATCCCGCTTTCCCCCTTCGTCCCTGCCGCGAGGCGTGATCGCGCTCCCCGGCGGCCAACGTCAAGTGCCCTGGGGGGCCGAGACGCGGGGTTCGGTCGTAATCCGGCTACAATGCGCGCCATGGCCACGCCCCGGTTCGCGTGTGAAATCGCGGTGCGGCGCGTCGTCCGCGCCGGTGGATTGCGTCTGTCGATGCTCGAGTGGCCGGCCCTCGACCGTCCGGGGCTCTGCTTCCTCCACGGCGGGTTCGCGCACGCGCACTGGTTCGACCTGGTCGCGGCGGCCTTCGCCGGCCGGTACCACGTCGTGTCGCTGGATCAGCGTGGGCACGGCGAGAGCGAGTGGCCGGACCCGCCCGCCTACGCGACCCAGGATTTCACGGGGGATCTGC
>JACPDG010000039.1 GCA_016184125.1 Candidatus Rokuibacteriota bacterium
GGCGACTCAGCGCGAGATCTACCGCACGCTCAACATCCCGCACCAGGTCATGGCGCCGGTGAAGACTTGGGCCCCCACCCCGCCGCCATAGTCACTCACGGACCGCACAACATGCTGAAATATCAGCACTCCGACCTCGGGACCTTGGAAGTTGGGCTAGGTCGATCGGACACGGCGCCACGACCGGCCCACGGCGAGCCTGCTTAGGCGGCGCGGTGATCGTCGCGTCCGCTGGTCTCACAGGCGTACGGCCCGGACGGGCGCCCGAGCAGCTGCCGGATGATGGCCTCCCCGCGGGTGTCCGAGCATGCTTGATGGCGAGCCTGGCATGGTGAGGAGTCTGGTCCCACTCGAGCGTGTTCCTGGGGCCGGCGCCGCTTCCAGTAGAATTGGCAAGGGCGCGATCGCGGAGCGTGGTCTGTCGAGCGTTCGATGTTGGCTCCGGCCGGTCCTCCGAGAGCAGCGCGAAGCGTAGGTCCTCATGACGCTTCCGAAGTTCCTGACGGCTGGCTGACGGGACGGTGACGCACACCGGCGACAACATCTCGGACTCTCGGACGCTACCGTCCGGTCCGCCGGACGATCGGGAGGTGAGTGATGAAGATCTGCTCGCTGCTTCCGAGTGCGACCGAGATCGTGTTCGCCCTCGGGCTCGGTGATCGGCTCGTCGGAGTCACCCACGAATGCGACTTCCCGCCCGAGGCCCGGCGCCTGCCCGTGGTCACCCGAAGCACGCTCGACTCGGGCGACCGGGGCAGCCGGGAGATTCACCAGCACATCGCCGCTGCGCGGCACGCCGGTAGCAGCGTCTACACGCTCGATCACGACCTCCTGACCCGGCTCGACCCTGAGCTCATCCTGACCCAGGAACTCTGCGACGTCTGCGCCGTGTCGTACGACCTGGTGACTGAGGCGGTCCGTCGCCTCGAGGGTGCGCGGAGGGTTCTCTCGCTCCAGCCGACAAGCCTTGACGGCATCCTGGCGACCATCGAGCAAGTGGGCGCGGCGGCCGGCGTGCCGGAGCGAGCGTCGGCGCTCGTGGCCGAGCTGCGGCAGCGAATCGAGGCGATCGCGGACCGAGCGGGGGCGGCCGTCCGTCGGCCGTGCGTCCTGGCGCTGGAGTGGCTCGACCCACCGTTCATCGGGGGCCACTGGGTCCCCGAAGTTGTGCGGTTGGCCGGCGGCCGCGGTGACGCCGCTCGGGAAGGCCGGCCCTCCACGCGGGCCGAGTGGAGCCGAATTTCCGAGGACGACCCCGACATCGTCGTCCTCATGCCGTGCGGGTTCGATCTCCAGCGCACGGTTATGGAGTTCGCCGCCGCGAACCTCCCAAGGGAATGGATGGGACTGCGCGCCGTGACCGCGGGAGAGGTCTACGCCGTCAACGGCTCCGCATACTTCAACCGCCCCGGACCTCGGATCGTCGAGGCGCTCCGGATTCTCGCGGAGATCGTTCAGCCTGGACTGTTCCCGCCCACTTTCGCCGGCACCGCTTGGGAGCGCGTCGGAGCAGAGGTGCCGGGCGCGGGATGACCCGCGCGAACTCACCAGTGCTGGCGAGCCGATCAAACCGGCACCCGCATCGCCAAGCCAGCTCGACTCGGCCGCTACTACTCTCGGGAAGCCCCTTTGCGGCGATGCCGCGAAGGGGTGACGTTGCTCGACGCCGGCCGATCAGGCTTGGCCCGCCGCTGCTTGTCGCTGTCCGGTTTCAGGAGGTGGATACTTTACTGCGACGCCGCTGCGCGGCGTCGCGCGCTGAGCACCTCGCCCAACGCTCGCTGGTAATCTGAGGGGCGGAGGAGGGTGGCGCCGGAGGTGACAACCGCCATCCGTGGCCGGCAGGCAGTGGTCGGTAATCCGCGTGACGTCTTGAGAGGAGACTCGCCATGAAGATGTACGTGGCCGGCGAGTGGATCGACGAGCCACAGAAGATCGAGGTGCGCAACCCGTACGACAACTCGCTGATCGACACCGTGTCGCACGCAGACGGCGGTGACGTGGAGCGCGCGCTCCAGTCGGCGGAGCGGGGGGCTCGGGCGATGGCGAAGCCGTCTCGATGGAAGTGGCAACTCGCCAGCACTCTGCGAGCCGTAGAAGTCTTCGATGGGAACGCCAAGACGCTTGGCCTTACGCCCGCTGTCCCTGCTCCTGCACGGAATCAGGTGATCGAATGAGAAATCGCGGATCCCGCCAGAATCTGGAGGATTGGCTTCGAAAGAAGACCGCGCCTGCTCAACCGGTGCCGAAGCCGGCTCGGCCGCCGCGACGGCCGCCACCTCACAAACCGGCACCACCGAGGCCGCGATGACATTCGTCCATCCTGGAAGTCAAAGGCTCTGGAGGTGACCGGCATCGCCTCGGGGCAGACGACGACCGCCGACGGGATGAAGGCGCTCCAGCTGCTGCACCTTGATGATGGGCGGCAGAAAGGCGCCGAGCGAAGGCGGGCCGAACACGACGATCGTCACCTTCTCGGGCGTCTGCGCCATCGCCGCACCGGTCACGGTGAGGATCACTGCGACGAGCGCAACCAGGACGGTCAGTTTCGATCCGGTCATCTTGTCCTCCGTGCGCCGGTCTCCCCGGCGAGGTTCAACCACGACCACACCCGCTCCGGTGTGATGGGCAACGACCGAATCACGAACGCGGCGAGGGCATCCTCGACGGCGTTGGCGACGGCGGCCGGGCCGGGGATCGACCCGCCCTCACCCACGCCCTTGGCGCCGAGCGGCGTGAAGGGGGACGGCGTCTCGAGGTGGTCGACGTCGATGTCGGGCACGTCGAGCGCGGTTGGCTTGAGGTAGTCCATGAAGGTGGAGGTGAGGAGGTTGCCGCCCTCGTCGTAGCGGAACTCCTCGAGCAGCGCGGCGCCGATCCCGTGGACCGTGGAACCGTGGACCATGCCTTCCACGATCCCCGGGTTCAGCTCGCGGCCGCAGTCGTGGACGACGAGATACGCGAGGATGCGCACCTGGCCGGTTCGCCGCTCGACCTCGACCAGGCAGCAGTGGGCGGCGTTGGAGAAGACGAGCTGCGAGCGCACCCGCCGCCGCTCGTCGACGGGCGCAGCGAGCGGGTTGCTGTGGAAGTGACGGGATTCGAGGCCCGGGTCCTCGCCGGGCGGAAGGCCGAGGACGTCGGCGTAGGCCGTGCGCGCGATCTCGCGGAGCGTGAGGCCGCGACCCGGGACGCCGCGCACACGGGCCTCGCCGTCGATGAGCTCGAGGTCCGCGGGCGCGGCTTCCAGCCGGTGGGCGGCGATGCGCAGCGCCTTGTCGCGGACCTTGCGCGCCGCCCCGACCACCGCGCCCACGTCCGTCACGGAGAACTTGTTCGAGTAGCTGCCCGAGAGGTAGAGCGACGGCGTGCCGAGCGAGTCGAAGCCGCGCGCGACGTGCACCTCGTCCGGCGCGAGACCCAGCTCGTCGGCGACGATCTGGGCCACCACCGTCTCGTACCCCTGGCCGGTCGCCGGGTTGCCGAGGGCCGCGCGCACCTGCCCGTCGGGCTCGATGCGCACCATCGCCGCCTCCGCCGAGCCCGAGGCCGCGCGCCGGCCCGTGATCAGCTCGTACGAGGCGAGATTCGTCCCGGCCGGCTCGACCGACGTCGCGAGGCCGATCCCGAGCAACCGCCCCTCCTTCCGGGCGCGCGCCTGCTCGGCGCGCCGGCCGCGGTAGTCGAAGCGCTCCAGGGCCCGTCGCAGCGTCGCCGGATAGTCACCGCTGTCGTACTGCGAGCCGGTCGGTGTCGTGTAGGGCATCTCCGCGGGCTGGACGTAATTGCGCAAGCGCAGCTCGGCCGGGTCCAGGCCCAGGCGCCGGGCGAGCAGCGCCATCGTCCGCTCGATGGCGAAGCACATGAAGGGCTTGCCGATGCCGCGGTTGGCCCCGCTCGGGCACTTGGTGGTGAGGACCGAGTACGGCTCGTACCGGATGGCGCCGATCCGGTAGCCGTTGGCGATGTTGCCCAGCTTGATCAGGTTGTGCTGCGTGGGCGAGACGAGGTTCTTGCCCTCGTCGGCGATGTCCCGGATACGGAAAGCCAGGACCGTGCCATCGTTGCGGTACGCCAGCTCGACGTCCATCACGCCGTTGCAGGCGTGCATGAGCGCGGTCAGGTTCTCGATCCGGTCCTCGAGGTACTTCACGGGGCGGCCGGTCTTGCGGGCCAGCAGCGCGCACGTGAGCAGGTACGCCGGACGGCGCTTGTTGCCGAAGGCCCCGCCGATGTCCGGGCAGACCAGCCGCAGCCGCGACTGCGGCACGCCGAGCGACTCGGCGAGGATCGCCAGCGTGAACCCGGGGCGCTGGTCGTTCGTCCAGAACGTGTACGTGTCGGTTCCCGCATCGTGCTCGGCGATGCAGCCGAAGGTCTCGAGCGGCGTCGACGCGTAGCGCTGGATCTCGAACCGCTCGCGCAGCACGCCGTCGGCCCGTGTGAACGCGCCGTCCACGTCGCCGTAGCTCAGCACGTCGTGCCAGAGGACGTTGGTGCCGAGCTCGGGGTAGAGCAGGGGCGCGCCGGGCTCGATCGCCGCTTCGGGGTCGACCACGGGCGCGAGCGGCTCGTAGGCGACCTGGATCCGCTCGACGGCGTCCTCGGCGGTGGCCCGGTCCACGGCGGCGACGGCGGCCACCGGTTCGCCGGCGAACCGCACGCGATCGACGGCCAGGCACCAGTCGCGGAGCGGTGTCGGCGTGGGGATGAGCGGGCGGATCGGCTGCGACGCCGCCGCCGCCTCGGCGCCGCTCAGCACGCCGAGCACGCCCGGCAAGCGCTCGGCCTCCGACACATCGATGGAGACGATACGCGCATGCGCGTGCGGGCTGCGGAGCATCGCGGCGTGCAGGAGCCCGGACCGGGCGATGTCGTCGAGGTACCTGCCGCGGCCCGTCGTGAGCCGCGCGTCTTCCTTGCGCGGCACCGGCGCCCCGACCCATGTCGTCATGGGAGGCTCCCGCCGCGCCGCGCCGCGGCCGCCTGCTCGATCGCCCGCACGATGCTCACGTAGCCTGTGCACATGCACAGGTTCCCGGCGATCGCCGCCCGGATCTCCTCGCGGCTCGGCGCCGGGTTCTCGGCCAGGAGCTCGTGCGCCGCGACGATCATTCCCGGCGTGCAGAAGCCGCACTGGAGCGCGTGGCAATCCCGGAAGGCGCTCTGCAGCGCGCTCAACCCCGCGGCCGGTGTCAGCCCCTCGATGGTCGTCACCGTCGCGTCCTCGAGCTGGGCGGCGAACAGCAGGCAGCTCCGAGCCGAGCGCCCGCCGACCAGGACGGTGCACGCGCCGCACACGCCGTGCTCGCAGCCGACGTGGGTGCCGGTGAGGCCGAGGTCCTCGCGGAGAAACTCCGCCAGCGACCGCCGCGGCGGCACGTCGCGCTCGACGGCGCGGCCGTTGACGGTGAGCCGGACCGAAATCATGGGGGGCCTCGAAGGGCCCCCCAAGCCCCCCTTTGGCGGCTCGGAAGCGGCCCGGGAAACCCGGGCCGCTCCTCGGGCACCGGGTTCGTTCACGGGCTCTGAGACCATCGGCTCTCACCCTCCCTGCGGGCGGCGCGTCGGCCGGCGGCCTCTCGCACGACCTGCTCGGTCAGCACGCTGACCAGGTGCCGGCGGTACTCCGCCGACGCGTGGACGTCGGCGGCGGGATGGCAGCAGCCCGCGGCGGCGGCCCCGGCCGCTGCGGCCGCGTCGGGCGTGAGGGCGGGGTCGCCGAGGTGTATCTCGGCGGCGGTCAGACGGATCGGGCGGTCGTCGACGCCGAACGCCACGAGGCGCACCCGCGCCGAACGTCCGACGTCGCCAGGGATCGCGGCGACGGCGGCGCCGGCGATGGCGAAGTCGCCCGCGCGGCGCGCCACCTCGGCGAAACCCCACGCCGCATCTCGGTGCGGCGGCGTCTCGACCGCGACCAGGATCTCGTCCGCGGCGAGCGCGGTCGCGAAGAGACCGAGGAAGAAGTCGTCGGCCGCGATCCGCCGGCGGCCACCGGGGCCGGCGGCGACCAGGGTGGCGCCGAGCGCGAGGACCGCCGCCGGCAACTCGGCGGCGGGATCGGCGTGGGCCAGGCTGCCGCCCAGCGTGCCCCGGTTCCTGATGGCCCGGTGGCCGATGTGCGCGGCGGCCGTCGCGAGCAGCGGCGCTCGCTCGCGAACCAGCGGCGAGGTGACCAGGTCGGTGTGCCGCGTCAAGGCCCCGATGGCGAGACCGCCGTCCGCAGCGGCGTCCACGCCGGACAGCTCCGCGACGGCGTTGAGGTCGACCAGCGTCGAGGGGCGCGCCAGCCGCATGTTCATCATCGGTACCAGGCTCTGCCCACCCGCCAGGATCTTCGCCTCGGGGTCGGCGACCAGGCAGCCGAGCGCCTCGTCGAGGCTCCGGGCGCGCACGTACGCGAACGGGGCCGGCTTCATGCGGGCTCGAGCCCAACGCGCGGCGCGGCCATCAGCGGCCTCGTCTCATGCGTCGCTCGCGCTGCTCCAGCCGTCGCTGGATGTGCAGGATGTGCTCGCGCATCGCCGCCTCCGCCGCCCCGCCGTCGCGCCGCTCGAGGGCCCGGTGGATCGCGCGGTGATGGTCGAGCGTGGTGGTGACCGTACCCATGTTGATGTCCATGTAACTAGCGCGATGAGGCCAAGGCTTGCCATGATCCGCTGATATCGTTTCGAGCCGTGGAGTATCGTACGACGGTCGGGAAGCCGCCGGGGTGAGAGATTCGTCTCGCGCCGTCCTCGCAATCATCCTTATGCTTGAGCGGCGGTAACAGGCGATCGTCGTACCAGGCCGAAGGTCGATATCCTGATCGAGTCGCTGGCATGGTCGATCGTCATCTTGAACGAGTGCCGCGCGGGTGACCGCTGTCCGCTGACATCCGGGCGCGGAGCGCGGCCGGGGGGCAGCGATGAAGCAGCGGCCTGGACGATCGTACCCGCTCGGGGCGACGTGGGATGGCGCCGGGGTCAACTTCGCCCTCTTCTCGGAGAACGCCACCGGCGTCGAGCTCTGTCTCTTCGACGGCGCGGACGGCCAGGAGCCGGTCGCGCAGGTGCGCGTCGAAGAGCGGACCGACCAGGTCTGGCACATCTACCTGCCGGGCGTTCGACCCGGGCAGCGGTATGGGTACCACGTGCACGGCCCCTGGGACCCGCCCGCGGGCCATCGCTTCAATCCCGCCAAGCTCGTCCTGGATCCCTATGCGAAGGCCATCGACAGGACCGTCCGCTGGAACGACACGCTCTTCGGATACGAGGTCGGACACCCCGACGCGGATCTGCGCCGCGACGAGCGCGACAGCGCCGCGGCGATCCCGAAAAGCGTCGTGGTGGACCGGACGTTTCGCTGGGGCGGTGACGGCCAGCTCCGGATTCCCTGGCACGACACGATCCTGTACGAGACGCACGTGAAGGGACTCACGATGCGTCACCCCGAGGTGCCGGAGAACCTGCGCGGGACCTACGCCGGCCTCGGCCACCCGGCGGTGACCGACTACCTGCGCCGCCTCGGCGTGACCGCGGTCGAGCTGCTGCCGGTTCACCAGTTCGTCGCCGATCGGCATCTCGTCGAGCGCGGGCTCACCAACTACTGGGGCTACAACTCGATCGGCTACTTCGCGCCCGACGTGCGCTACGCGTCGAGCGGCGGGCTCGGGCAGCAAGTCATCGAGTTCAAGACGATGGTCAAGACCCTCCACGCGGCGGGGATCGAGGTGATCCTCGACGTCGTCTACAACCACACGGCGGAGGGCAACCACCTCGGCCCGACGCTCGCCTTCCGCGGCATCGACAACGCGAGCTACTACCGCCTCGTGCCGGACGACCGCCGCTACTACATGGACTACACCGGCTGCGGCAACACGCTGAACATGATGCATCCCCGCGTGCTGCAGCTCATCATGGACAGTCTCCGCTACTGGATCCAGGAGATGCACGTCGACGGCTTCCGCTTCGACCTGGCGGCGACGCTCGCCCGCGAGCTGCACGATGTCGACCGGCTCGGCGCGTTCTTCGACATCGTCCACCAGGATCCGATCATCTCGCAGGTGAAGCTGATCGCGGAGCCGTGGGACCTCGGCGAAGGCGGGTACCAGGTCGGGAACTTCCCGCCGGGCTGGTCGGAGTGGAACGGCAAGTACCGCGACACCGTGCGCGACTTCTGGCGTGGTGCGGACCGGACCCTCGGTGAGCTCGCGTACCGGCTCACCGGGAGCTCGGATCTCTACGAGACGAGCGGGCGGCGGCCGTACGCGAGCGTCAACTTCGTCACGGCTCACGACGGGTTCACCCTGGCCGACCTGGTCGCGTACACCGACAAGCACAACGAGGCGAACGGCGAGGACAACCGCGACGGCACCGACGACAACCGCTCGTGGAACTGCGGCGCGGAGGGGCCGACCGGCGACCCCGGCGTGACCGCCCTCCGCGCCCGCCAGCAGCGGAACTTCCTGGCGACGCTCTTCCTCTCCCAGGGCGTCCCGATGCTGCTCGGCGGCGACGAGTTCGGCCGCACGCAGCAGGGCAACAACAACGCCTACTGCCAGGACAACGAGCTCTCCTGGTACGACTGGAAGCAGGTCGACGAGGGGCTGCTCGAGTTCACGCAGCGCCTGATCCGGTTCCGCAAGGACCATCCGGTCTTCCGCCGGCGCCTGTGGTTCCAGGGCCGGCCGATCCGCGGGAGCGAGGTGAAGGACATCGCGTGGTTCAGCCCCGACGGCCGGGAGATGCAGGAAGCGCACTGGGACGACGCGTCCGCGAAGTCCCTCGCCGTCTTCCTCAACGGCCGGGCGATCGCGACCCGCGACGAGAACGGGCGGCGCATCGCCGATGATTCCTTCCTGTTGCTCTTCAACGCGCACCACGAGCCGCTGACGTTCACGATCCCGGGCCCGCGGTGGGGGCGGCGCTGGACGACGGTGCTGGACACGCGAGAGCCCCGGCCGGGACCGAAGGGTGACGCGCACGCCGCGGGCGCTGCGGTGACGGTGGAAGGGCGCGGCCTCGTTGTGCTGCGCCGGGCCGGCTGACCGCTCCATCGCCTTCCGGACGATCGTGCTCCGCGATCTCGCGCGCGTCCTCCGCGTCGGGGATCGCGAGGACGAGGTGTTCCGGCTCGACGCCCTGACGCGGGCCGGTGTCGGCGTCGACCGGCTGCCGTACTCGCTCCGGATCCTGCTCGAGAGCCTGCTCCGGATGGAAGACGGCGGTTCGGTCACCGCCGCGGACATCGACGCGCTCGCGCGCCGCGAGCCGCTCCCGTCGACGCGGACGCGCTGGTGGAGGAGGGAATCGATCGCCTCGTTCCCGGCGAGCGACCCGCCCGCGTACTGATCGCCGTCTCGAGTTCGGCGGCAGGCGAACGCCGAGGGCGGGGTTGACCGCGCGTCGACGCGGCCGGATACTTCTGGCACTCGGGTAGGGAGCCAACGGAGTTGAACGTCTCCATTGTCCGGGCCGCGTCTCTCCTCATCGTGATCGGGATCGGCCTCGTGCCGAGCGCCGCGCTGGCAGGTGGTCGCCACGCGGGCGGCCGCCTCACGGTCGTCGTCGGGTCGCGGCCGAGCTTCGCTGGTCACGGATTCGGGCATGCCCGCGGGACCCGCTTCGGTCATCGCGGCTTCGCGCAGGCCCCGAAGGCGGGCTTCGGTCATCGCGGATTCGCGCATGCCCCGAAGGCGGGCTTCGGTCATCGCGGCTTCGCGCATTCGCCGTTCGTCCACAAGCATCGCGGCTTCCACAAGCCGTCGTTCATCCGTGGGTTCGTGCCGTTCGTCTCCTCGACGGCGATCGTGGTCTCGGCCCCGCCACCTGTCTTCGTCGGTCCTCCCGTCGCGGCTGTCGCGGTCCCGCCAGCGCCCGTCGTGGTCGCGCCGCCACCACCGCCGATGCCCAGGGTGGTCGAATACGCGCACGGACGATACGAGCTTCGCGGCGACGGCGTGACGACGCCGTACGTCTGGGTCTGGATCCCGAACCCTCCGCCACCTCCGCCGCCGCCTGCGCCAGCGTCTCCGCCCGCGGAGTCACAGGCACCGCAAGCACCGCCGGCGGCTCGAGACGCGTCGCCCGCGCGCTCGGCTCAGATCTATTGCTTCACCGACGAGCACGGCGTCACGACGTGGACGGATCAGTTGAACAGGGTCCCCGAGCGATACCGCGCGGAGGCCAGGCAGGCGAACGAGGGCGGGGCATCCCCTCGCTGCCCGGCGAACAGCTAGCCTCCTACGACGTCGTCCCCCGAGTCAGCGAGCGTGCAGGCGCGGAGACGTCGGGCCCACGTGCACGTGCGCGCCGGTGGCGCTCCCGGGAATCGCCTCGCGCAGTCCGATGAACGGGACGCCGGCCTCGCGCAGGTGGGCCATGAGCCAGCGCCCCTCCGCGCTGTCGGGATGGACCGCAACGTCGACGGCGTTCCGGTGATCGAGACCGAGACGGTCGTGCACGCGCGTCTGTCCCACCGCGCTCACGGGCAGCGGCCGGCCGAACGCTCGTGAGAACGCCGCCTTGAGCTCGCCCAGGTCGCGAAGCGACCATCGCGTCGTCCCGGCGTAGCGCACGAGGCCGCTCGCGTCTTCGTAGCGGCCGGGCGGCAGCGGCATCAGTCGAGCCAGCCGCTCGTGCAGCACGGACTCGGACAGCATGCGCTCCGCCTCCTCGATCGCTTCCAGGTGCTCCGCGAGCGCCTGCTGCGCATCGGCCAGGGCGCGCTCCGCTTCCTCCATGGCAGAGGCTGCGACCGCGCCGGCCTCGTAGAGCGCGCGCCGCTCGGCCACGGCGGCGGCGACGGCCTGCACGTGCGCCTCGTAGGACGGCCGTGCGCGCTCGAGCGTGGCGTGGTAGTCGGCGAGCGCGCGGACGACGTCCGCGGAAAGATCGGCCAGCGACGTGGGCGGCGTCCGGCGCGCCGGCTCGGCACTGGCGGATGCGGCCAGCAGGACGACGACAAGCAGGCTCGCAATCGCCGCCCGGAGCGTCACGGTGGGGACCACGGTACCAGACGCGAATCGTCGGTGACGATCTTCGAACACGCCGACGAGCGGTGTCGGCTCGCTCCATCCGGGCGAGTGCACGAACGCCAAGCACATGCCCGAATCGTGAGCACGTGCAAGAACGTCAGCGTCCGGCGAAGTGGCCCTGACTGGCCAGCAAGGAGTACCCGGCGCGACCAAAAATACACCCGAGCTGGAGTGTCGACGCGCGCCGGGGCGGGATGCTGTCGCGAAATCGCTGCACTGCGGGCAATCCCGGGCTTGGCACGCCTCCTGCTGCAGGATTGTTGGACGAGGTGAACCATGGGCCAAGAGCGACAGCCCGACACGGGCGAGACGCAGAGGGGGCCAATGCCGACATCAGCCGTCCGGCGGCAGCAGGAACTCCAGAAGATCGAGACGCAACTCCGAGGGCGTGGCGCGACGTCGGAGACCCAGACGTCAGCGCGTGACAACGGGCACGACGATCGTCCCAGGACCGACGTCGAGAGCCTGCTCGGCGATGCGAACCGGCAGCTCGTCCTCGCGCTGAACCAGAACGAGAAGCTGGTGAACGCGCTCACCATGGCGCGGGAGGAGATCGCCTCGCTGAAGGAGGAGATCGACAAGCTCTGCGCGCCGCCCTCGACGTACGGCGTGTATCTGTCGGCGAACGAGGACGGAACGGTCAACGTCCTGTCCCAGAGCCGCAAGGTCAAGGTGAACCTGCACCCGTCGATCAAGCCCGGAACGTTGAAGCCCGGACAGGAGCTCGTGCTCAACGAGGGGCTGAACGTCATCGAGGCCGCCGCCTACGAGATCCAGGGTGACGTGGTCATCCTCAAGGAGGTCCTGGACGAGGAACGCGCGGTCGTGACCCTCAGGGCCGACGAGGAGAAGGTGGGCGTCGTCGCTGAGCCGCTCCGGATGGAGCGGCTTCGGACGGGCGACCACCTCCTGATGGATCCGAAGTCCGGCTACCTGCTCGAGAAGCTGCCGAAGAGCGAGGTCGAGGACCTGGCGCTCGAGGAAGTCCCGGACATCGGCTACGAGGACATCGGCGGGCTGGCGTCGCAGATCGAGGCGATCCGCGACGCCGTGGAGCTGCCGTACCTCTACGCCGACTACTACAAGGAGCATCGGCTCGCCCCGCCCAAGGGCGTGCTGCTCTACGGCCCTCCTGGCTGCGGCAAGACGATGATCGCCAAGGCGGTCGCGAACAACCTCGCCGAGAAGATCTCGGAGAAGCGCGGCGAGAAGATCAAGGGCTACTTCCTGAACATCAAGGGGCCCGAGCTGCTCAACAAGTACGTCGGCGAGACCGAGCGGCAGATCCGCGAGATCTTCGTGAAGGCCAAGGAGAAGGCGAACGAGGACGTCCCCGTCGTCGTGTTCTTCGACGAGATGGACGCGCTCTTCCGCACGCGGGGCACCGGGATCTCGTCGGACGTGGAAACGACGATCGTGCCGCAGCTCCTCGCCGAGATCGATGGCGTCGAGGGGCTGAAGAACGTCATCGTCGTCGGAGCCTCGAACCGCCAGGACCTCATCGACCCGGCGATCCTCAGACCGGGCCGCCTCGACGTGAAGATCAAGATCGAGCGGCCGGACCGCGGCGCGGCCGTCGACATCTTCATGAAGTACCTGACGCCCGATCTTCCGATCGCCTGGGCCGAGACGCGTCGCTCCGGTGGCGACGTCCACGCCACGATCGCGGCGATGATCCAGGATGCCGCCGAGTCGATGTACGCGGTCAGCGAGGAGAACCGGTTCCTCGAGGCGACCTACGCGAACGGCGAGAAGGAGGTCCTCTACTTCAGGGACTTCGCGTCGGGCGCCATGATCGAGTCGATCGTGCGCCGGGCGAAGAAGCTCGCGCTCAAGCGCTACATCGGCGGCGGCGACAAGGGCATCACGACCGAGGACCTCACGAGGGCCGTGCGCGAGGAGTTCCGGGAGAACGAGGACCTGCCGAACACGACGAACCCCGACGACTGGGCCAAGATCGCCGGCAAGCGGGGCGAGCGGATCGTCTACATCCGCCCGGTCGCCGACGCGCCGAAGCGCGAGGAGCGTTCCGTCGATCGCGTCGTCACGACGGGACAGTATCTGTAGCGAGCGGCTGTCGTCACGGCTCGGGGGCGGCGGTCTTCAGGAACTGAAGCATCGCCGCGTTGACCTCGGCTGGTCGCTCCTGCTGCGTCCAGTGACCGCACCCGGGCAGGAGGACGGTCTCCTGAAGGCGGGGGATGAACTGCTTGAGCACCGGCAGCAGCCCGTCCATCCCGCGGAACCCCAGCACGAGGTCTCGCTCGCCGGCGATGTAGAGCGCGGGCACCGTCACCGTCGCGCCTGACCACGGGGCCAGCAGCTCCCAGTTGCGGTCGATGTTGCGGTACCAGTTGAGGCCGCCGCGAAACCCGGCGCGCCTGAACTCGCGCGCGTAGAAGTCGATGTCCGCCTCGGTGAGCCACGGCGGCAGCGTCGCCGGGGCGTCCCTCCCGCTGAGAAATCCGCCGCCTCGCGGCACCATCCCGACGTCGCCGGAGCCGACACTGCGACGTCGGCGAGGCGCATCGCCCGATCCCCAGAAGAGCACACGGCGGATGGTGTTGCGGGGGTCGCGCTCGAGCTCCGCTTCGGCGACCCCGGGCTCCTGGAAGTACAGCTGATAGAAGACCGCGTCCGCGGTCTGGGGCATGACGGTCGTCGGGCGCATCGAGGAACGAGGCAGAAAGGGCACGCTGAGACCGATCACCGCTCGGAACCGGTCCGGGCGCAGCAGCGCGGCGTGCCAGGCGACCGGGGCGCCCCAGTCGTGTCCGGCGATGACCGCCGTGGATGCGCCGAGCACGTCGATGAGGGCGACCATGTCACCGACGAGATGGAGCAGCGTGTACCGGTCGAGGGCCTCGGGCCTGTCGGTCTGGCCGTAGCCTCGCTGGTCGGGCGCGACGGCGTGAAAGCCGGCGTCCGCGAGCGCGACGAGCTGGTGCCGCCACGAGTACCACGACTCCGGGAACCCATGGCACAGCACGACGAGCGGCCCCTCGCCGGCCTCGGCGATGTGCATGCGGAGACCGTTCGCGGTCACGATCCGGTGCATGATGTCCATGGGCGCCTGCCTCCTTGCCGGCGACCTCATCGTAACGCTGGCGACCGCCAGAACACCGGCGCCGTCAAGCGGCCCTCGGACCCCGTGGTGCTCCGGCTCGCCTTGACTATTTCGGGACTGGGGCTTCAATAGCGGGCACCGACCGGGGGCCACGAGGGCCCGCAAGCTTCGGGCGGTGAGGTGCCCATGGAGCTCGGGATCTTCCTGGAAGAGGCGCGGCAGGGGATCGACCAGGCGACCGCATTCGCGGAAACGTTCGCGCTGGCGGACGCAGCGGAAGAACGAGGACTGGACAGCGTGTGGCTCGGGGAGATCCACTTCCTCCCGACGCGGTCGGTGATCTCGTCGCCGCTGCTCGTCGCCACCGCGATCGCCACGCGCACGCGACGCCTGCGCGTCGGCACGGCGGTGCACCTCATCCCGCTGAACAACCCGCTCCGCATCGCCGAGGAAGTCGCGACGCTGGACCACATCAGCCTCGGACGCGTCGACTTCGGCGTCGGGCGCAGCGGGTCGCCGCGCGCGTACGATCTCTACGGGATCCCGTACGGCGAGAGTCAGGCCCGGTTCCGCGAAGCGCTCGAGATCATCCGGCGCGCGTGGGAGGGCGAACCGTTCAGCTACGCGGGCGAGTTCTTCAAGTTCGACAGGGCGACGGTCGCGCCTCGCCCGTACCAGACACCGCACCCGCCCATTCTCATGGCCGCGACGAGCGAGGAAACGTTCCCGCTGGTCGCCCGGCTCGGGCGCGGCATCCTCGTCGGCCTCCGTGGGATGCACATCTCCGTGCTCCGCGAGCATCTCCGCCGGTATCGGGAGACGTGGCGCGAGGCGGGCCACGCCGGCGCGGGGCGCGTGTGCCTGCGGATCCCGCTCTACGCGGCGCCCACCGAGCGCGAGGCGCTCGACGATCCGCGCGAGAGCATCATGTACTACCTCCGCCGGCAGGCGGACATCACCCGTGCGCCGGCTGGCCGCGCCGGCGCGCTCGCCACCGAGCGGCTCCGCGCCCGCGCCGAGCAGCTCGACGCTCTCTCCTACGAGGAGGTGCTGCAGGAGCGCGTCGTGTTCGGAACCGCGCCGGCGATCATCGACCGGTTGACGCAACTGCGCGAGGAGCTCCGGCTGGACGGCGTCGTGTTCGAGCTCGGCTCGGGCGGTCTCATTCCCTCCGAGCGGGAGTTGCGGAGCCTGCACATCGTCGCGGACAAGGTCGTCCCCGCGCTCAAGTAGATCATGGGGGGACTATCGAAGCCCCCCGACCCTCGTGCGAAGGGGGCTCACGCCCCCCTCGTACTCCCCCGGCCCCGCGCTCGGAGCGCCCCGGGGGGTGCGCGGACGCACCCGCCAAAGCCGTGGCGCTCCTCGACTACCCGATTCCTCGCCCGCGCGTCAGCGCGCGCGCCGGCCGTACGGGAGATCGAGGATGAACGCGGCGCCGCCCTCGGGCCGGGTCTCGGCGCGCAACCAGCCATCGTGCTGCTCGACGATCCCGTAGGAGAGCCAGAGGCCGAGCCCGCTGCCCTCACCGGCCGGCTTCGTCGTGAAGAACGCGTCGAAGACGCGGGGCAGGATTGCGGGAGGAATGCCTGGGCCCGTGTCGAGCACCTCGACGCGAACGCTCTCCTGGCTGCCACGAACCCGCACGGTCAGCACCCGTCGTCCGGCGTGTCCCGCCATCGCCTGCTGCGCGTTCTGCACGAGGTTGAGCAGCACCTGGCGGATCTGGTCCTCGTCGCCCCACACGGGCGCGACCGGCGAGAAGCTCGTGACGACCTCGATCCCGGCGCGACGCAGGTCGCAATCCTTCAGCTCCAGCACGGCCTTCACCTGGTGCTCCAGGGAGCACGGCTGGCGCTCGGGCCGCCGCTGCCCGAGCTCGAGCAGGCCCTGGAGCAGTCGGGCGGCGCGCGACGTCTCCTCGATGATGGCGCGCACGCGCTCGACGCCCTCGGGCGACACGGCGTCCCGCGTCATGAGGAGCTCGGCCTGACCGAGGATGAGGCTCAGCGGCGTGTTGATCTCGTGCGCCACACCGGTGGCGAGCTTGCCCAGGGTGGACAGCCGATCGCGCTCCGCGAGCTGGTCCTCGGTGTGCCTGAGGCCTTCGAGCTGCCGGCGCGTCGCCTCGTAGAGCTGCGCGTTCTCGAGCGCGAGCCCGAGCTGGCTGGCCGTGGCCTCGACGAGCTCGATCTCGTCCTCGGAAAATGGTGGTGGTCTGCGACGGCCGAGGGAGAGCGTGCCGAGGATGCGTCCGCGGCTCCGGATCGGAACGCAGACGAAGCCCCGGACGCCTTCCTCGCCGACGAGCGCCCGCGCGGCGGGGAGCAGCTCGGCCGCGAGGCTCACCTCGGCGTGCTCCACGGTCGTGCCCGTCGCGGCGACGGTCCCGATCAATCCTTCGCCGACGCGGAGGACACGGTTGAGGTCTCGCAGCCGCGGGCTGAGGCCGCGCTCGCCATGGAGCCGGAGGGTCGTCCCGTCCGGCGAGAGCAGGTGCAGGCTCGACAGCTCGTGGCCGGTGACGTGCGTCAGCGCGTCGAGCGCCGTGTCGAGCACGCGGTCGACGTCGAGCGTTCCGCCGGTCGCCTGCGCGATGGTGTGCAGGATCCTGACATGCGGCTCGCGGCGCGGGACGTCGATCCACGTGAAGCGCGTGACCAGTCCGCGCAGGCGTGCGCGCTGCGCCTCGGTCGCCTCGAGGAAATCGCACGCGTACGTCCGCCCGTCGTGCCGGGCGAGGACGGCGGCGATCTCGAGCGGCTCCTGCCCGTCGGGTAGAGCGAGGGTGAGCCTGACGGGCCCGCGCGTGCGGACCTCACCGTCGGGACGGATCCTCGCGCCGACCGCGCTCACGTCGATGGTCGTGCCTTCCCACTCGGTGCCGTCGGCGCCGCGTGCCCAGACCGGAAGGGACACGGCGGCGCGCGTGGCGCGACGCCGGTCGTGCGATCGGAGCGCCGCCGCGGGCGTGCCCGCCCGCCGTTCGATCGACGCGAAGGTCTCCCCGAGCCGCTCGAGCAGCACCGGCTTGCCGACGAAGTCCACCGCGCCGAGCTGCAGACACTCCCGGGCCTGCGCCTCGGTCGCGATCCCGGAGATGGCGACGACGGGCACGCTGACACCGCGGTTCGCCATGAGCTTGAGGAACTCGAGACCGCTCATGCCGGGGAGGTAGATGTCGAGCAGCACGGCGTCCGGGCGCTCGCTCTCGAGCGTCTTGAGCGCCGCTTCCGCCGTGTGCGTCATCACGGGCTGGTAGCCGAGTCCGCGGAAGAACTCCCCGAAGACCTGACACAACGGCTGCTCGTCCTCGACCACCAGGACACGCATGGACATGTTCTGGACGCTCGGCTGCAATGCGTGCGCCACACCGCGCGTGCTTCGCAAGTCATCGAAGACGAGCGTTTTACCCACATCGGCAGGCTGCGGGTGGTCAGAGACCGACCAGAGGACGGCTGAAGCCGCCTTCGCGACCGGTCAGTTCTTAGCCGTTACCTCGGCCGCGACTTGCCGCGGATGAAGTCCTGGATCTCCTCGTCGTGCCGCGAGGGCCGGTCAGTCGACGACTTGCCCGCCGGCTCGCCTCTGAAGAGGTCGCGGAAGCGCTCCGCAATTCCGGGCTTCTTCTCGGGCTCGGGCGCAGGCGCGGCCGGGCGGTCGCTGGCCGCCGCCGGCTTCTCGGGCGGCGCACTCGCCGGCGGTGGCGCGACAGGGGGCGCCGGCGTGGGCGCCGGAGAGAACGGAGGGACCTCCACGGGCGTGAGGTTCGGGAACGCCGCGAGCAGGTCATGCTCGAGGCGACCCTGGTCGACCTGCGCGTCGGACGCGATGTCCTTCCACGACGCGCCCGTCTTGCGCGCGGAAAACACCTTGTCGATCGGATGGCCGCGGTGTGTCGCGATACGGTGCGCCACGAAGAGATCGCCCCACTGGAGCCCGGCTCGCGCCTGTTCCATCCTGAGCGCGTCGGGCGCGACCCCGAGTGCGCGTGCGATGCTCGTGACCGTCGCCGCCTCGGTGGTCTTCGCCGCACCGGCTTGATTGACCGCGGCCACGAGGCCGTCCAGTCGCTGATCGGCCGCGAAGGCGGCAAGAGGCACGAGGAGCGCGACGATCGCGAGTCGCAGGGCCCGCATCTAGCCCCGCTCGTAGGACAGGCGCGCGACCTTGTCCATGTTCGTTCCCTCGATGCGGATGAGCCGCGTCGGCCCGTCGCGCCGCGGGGCATGGACGTCGCCCTCATCGTAGACGTGCGCCATGCCGGGCTCCAGCGTGTAGCTCCGGGCGAGGCGGACCTTGCCCGGGCGGTGCCCGGTCGCGCGCGCGACGATCGCCCAGTCGCTCATGACGGTCGTGCCGCGCGCCTGCCCGTAGATCGCCCACGAGGAGCCGTGGTCGTGCGGCGCGCTTTCCTTCGCGCCGCGGTAGACGTGAGCCAGGATGCAGAAGCCGAGGTCGCGGTCCTCGTAGAGGATCTTGCGCTCCGGCACGTCGTCGCCGAGATGCCTTGCGACGAACGCCTCGTCCTTCAGGACGTCCTGGAGCACCGCACACATCTTCCGGCGCCCGGTCGGCCCGGGGTCATCGCGCAGGATCCGCGCGCACGTCGCCGCGAACTGCTCGAGGGTCACGCCCATCGTTCCCACCTCCCGCGGGTCTCGATCGACCAGAGCGTACACCGACGTGCCGCGTTCCCGGAACTCCGGCTGATATGCTGCTCGCGAGCCTCGAGCACCATCGTGCCACGCCGTCCTCGGCGAGCGTTCGTGAACGAATCGCGTCGTCGAGGAGCGCCACGGCTTTTGCCGGGTGCGGACCCGAGGCGCGGCCCGGGTTCCCCGGGCCGCGGCCGAGCGTCGGGGGGTTTGGGGGGCCATTTCGGGGCCCCCCATGATGTCAGATCGCCGGGGACGCCATCGCGCAGTGGGAGGTTCAGTCGTGGCAAACGATCGACGCGGTCCGCGGCTTCCCGAGCGACAGACGACGGTCAGATCCGAGCTGAAAGCGATCCTGCACGAGGGGCCCTTCACGACGCGCGATCTGTCGGTGCGCGTCGGTGTCGGCGAGAAGGACGTGGCCATGCACCTCGAGCACATCGCGCGTTCCGTGCAGGCGAGCGGTGAGCGCTTCGAGGTCGAGCCGCCGCGGTGTCTCGCGTGCGGCTTCGTCTTCAAGGATCGGACGCGGATGACGAAGCCATCGCGATGCCCGCGGTGCAAGGGCGAGCGACTTGCGCCGGCTCGCTATCGGATCGCGACGACGAGGAAGACGCCCCGCCCGGACGCTGACGCCACCCGCGTCTGAGACGACCAGACCCGGGCTACCGCGTGGCGCGGCGGTACGCCGCGTACTCCGCGAGCGTCTCCTCGCTCGGCGGATACGTGCCGGTGAGCGACGCCCCGCGCTTGATCTTGTCGAGGAGAAACGCCTCGAGCCGCTCCTGCTCGACCCCGTCGGCCGCGACGTTCTCGGCGACGTGCCGCGGGAGGCACACGACGCCCTCGCCGTCGCCAACCAGCACGTCGCCGGGCACGACGAGCACCTCGGCGCACGCGATGGGCACGTTCTCGTCGACGGCGAGATGACGGACGACGTGCGCGGGCGCAGCGGGACCGAGCGCATAGACGGGAAAGCCGAGCGCCTGGACCGCCTCGAAGTCCCTCATGCCGCCATCGGCGACGAGCCCGGCCGCGCCTCGCGCCTGGAGCCGGGCCACGAGGATGTCGCCCGCTGCCGCCGCGGACGCCACGCCGCGGCAGTCCATGACGAGGACCTGTCCGGGCTCGATGTGTTCGATCGCGTGCCGCTGCGGATAGGCGGGGTCGGACAGGCGCGAGAGCATCGCGCGGTCCTCGCGCGCGGGGACGAACCGCACGGTCACCGCCACGCCGACCATGCGGGTCGACGGGCACAGCGGACGCACGCCGGGCAGGAACGTGTTGCGGAAGCCGAGCTTGAAGAGCAGCGTGGTGAGCGTCGCCGTCGACACCTCGCGCAGGCGCGCCACCGTCTCCTCCGCAAGCGGCGGGATCGCAGGTGACATGGCCACGCCGCTCATCCGCGTCCGATGAACGGCATCTTCGTAGCCATCACGGTCAGGAATTGCACGTTGGCGTCGAGCGGCAGGCTCGCCATGTACACGACCGCGCGCGCGACGTGCTCGACGTCCATCGTCGGCTCGATCGCGGTCGTCCCGCTGGCCTGCGGCACGCCCTGCTTCATGCGCGCCGTCAGGGGCGTCTCGGCGTTCCCGATGTCGATCTGCCCGCAGGCGATGTCGTAACGGCGCCCGTCGAGGGACGTCGACTTCGTCAGCCCGGTGATGGCGTGCTTCGTGGCCGTGTACGGGGCGGAATTCGGTCGCGGGACATGCGCGGAGATGGAGCCGTTGTTGATGATGCGGCCTCCGCGCGGCACCTGGCTCTTCATCACCCTGAAGGCTTCCTGCGTGCACAGGAACGCGCCCGTGAGATTGACGTCCACCACCGCCTTCCACTGCTCGACCGTCAGGTCCTCGAGCGGCACGGGAGGCGCGCCGGTCCCCGCGTTGTTGAACAGAAGGTCGAGGCGGCCGAACGTCTCCTGCGTCTTCGCGAAGAGTCCCTTGACCGACGCCGGATCGGCCACGTCGGCCGGGACCACGAGGGCCGGTGAGCTCGCGACCGCGCCCTCCGCGGCCGTCGCGTCCAGCAACCCCTTGCGACGCCCGGCCAGGACGACCGCATACCCCTCATGCAGGAGCGCGAGCGCGACAGCCTTGCCGACGCCCGTACCCGCACCGGTGACCACCGCGACCTTCCGGGACGAAGCCATCGCGTTCTCCGCCTCTCCTGGCCTGCGAACCATATCGGGATATCGAGGAGCGCCCCGGGTCCCACCGGTGCGTCCGTGCACCACGGGTGCGTCCGCGCACCCCCCCCGGGGCGCTTCCGAGCGCGGGGGGTGCGGGGGCCATGTCGGGGCCCCCACATCCCTCGCCACGGGCGCGTGCAGCGTAGTGCGTCCGGGCGACGCGATCAAGCGGCAGCGACTCGTTGACGGCGGGCGCGGCGGACGCTAGCCTCCTCTCGGTTCATGGAGGCCCCGAAATGGCCCCAGACCCCCAAACGCTCGACGGGCCCGGGCTGAGCCCGGGCCCGTCTCGACCACAGCGATTCGTTCACGAGCTCCGAAACCGGCCGTCGAGCCGGAGGGAGGTGCGGTGATGCGATCAGTGATCACGGTGTACGACCCGACGGCCGAGCCCCGCGCGGCACACGTCTCGCTCGCGAAGCGGCTCACGTCGCTCTCCGGCACCACAGCCGGGGTCCTCGACAACGGCAAGGCCAACGCCGGTACGCTGATGCTCGCGGTCGTCGAGCGGCTTCGCGCCGCGTACGGCGTCGCGAGCGTCGTGAAGCGGGAGAAGCCGGTGGCCGGCCCGCCGTCTCCGGAGGTGCTGCGGGATCTGTCCCGCTGCGACTTCGTGCTCGTCGGGAGCTCCGACTGAGGGTCGTGCACGTCGTGGAGTATCCACGGCGCCATCCTGCTGGAGCGTGAGGGGGTCCCGACGGTCGTCATCGGCACGGACGAGTTCCAGGAGCTCGCGCGGCTCGAAGCGAAGAACCGGGGCCTCGAAGCGCTTCCGGTCGCGCTCGTGAAGCACCCGCTGGGGGGCATCAAGGACGACGAGGTCGAGCGCAAGGCGGACACCATCGTGGAGACCGTGGCGCGGGCGGTCACCGCCGGGCCGGCCGTCGATCGGAAGGACCTGTGACGGCGGGATCGGGTCCCGCCGCGCGCACGCTCGCGGTCGAGGACTCCTACACCGCGATCAACGAGATCTACCACGAGCGTGGGTGGACGGACGGGCTCCCGATCGTGCCGCCGACGGAGGAGCTCGTCGCCGAGTTCCTCTGCTGGACGGACCGCGATCCACACGACGTCGTCGGCGTGCTCGCGCCCCGCCAGGGGGAGGCGACCGTCGAGAAGATCGCGATCAACGCCGTCATGGCCGGCTGCCGGCCGGAGCACCTGCCGATCGTGCTCGCGGCGGTGGAGGCGGTCGCCGACCCGGCATTCAATCTCGACGCCGTTCAGGCCACGACCCACCCGGTCACGCCGCTCGTGATCGTGAACGGACCGATCGCGCGCGAGGCGGGCGTGAACGCCGGGTACAACGCCTTCGGGCAGGGGACGCGCACGAACCTCGGCATTGGCCGCGCACTGAGACTCGTGCTGATGAACATCGGCGGGGGACTGCCCGGGACCGGCGACCGGTCGACGCAGGGAACGCCGGCGAAGATCGCCTACTGCGTGGCCGAGAACGAGGGCGCGAGTCCGTGGGAGCCGCTGCACGTCGAGCTCGGGTTTCCGGTCGAGACGAGCACGGTCACGGTGTGGGGCTGCGAAGGCCCGCACAACGTCCAGGACCACTTCAGCAACACCGGCCTCGGCATCCTCAGGACGGTCGCCGGGGCCATGGGCCAGGCGGGCAGCAACAACCTGCTCGGCGGGGGATGGCCGCTGCTCTCGCTCGGCCCCGAGCACGCGGCGACGATCGCCGGCGACGGCTACGACAAGCGCGCCGTCAGGACCTTCCTCTTCGAGCACGCGCGGTTCCCGATGGGGAGACTCGGGCACGAGTACCGGGAACACCTCGCCGCGCGCCACGGCGTCCCGGACGATGCGGAAACGATGCTCCCGATCGCGGAGTTCCCCGACGCGATCGGCGTGATCGTCGTCGGCGGTGCCGGCAAGCATTCGAGCTGGCAGCCGACGTTCGGCCGGAACACCCGCCCCGTGACGCGCCCGATCAGCCGGAAGGACGGTGCGCCCGCCCTGCGCCTGGCCGACCTCCGCAGGTAGCCCAGCGGCTGTCCGCGCCCGGGGCCCCGGAGATCTGACGCGAACTCTCAGGGCTCGAGGCAGTCGCGCGGTAAACTGTGATCTCCGCCCGGTGGGGGCGGGACAGGGCTGAGGCCGGAGGAGTCCGTGGATCGCCGACCGGGGAGTGAGCCGCAGTCGAGCACGCCGGGCGTTGAACGGCGGGTGGCGCCGTCGGTGCTCGCTGCGCGCTTGAAAGAGAGCAGCAGCGAGCACCACCGGTCGCTGGCGCGCCTCGTCCAGGCGGCCGAGCCTGCGGAACCCCAGGCTCCGAAGCGCCGCCGCGCGGACTACCTTCCGCTCGCCATCCCCATGGGGCAGCCGGAGGCGGCGGTCGAGATGATCCTGTCGAGAGCGGTCGCGACCGGCGCGAGCGACGTCCACCTCGAGGCCGACGCCGACGGCATGTGCGTGCGCTTCCGCATCCATGGCGTCCTCCAGGCCGTGGGTCGCGTGCCGCTCGAGGACCGCGCGGCCGTCATCTCCCGCACGAAGATCCTGTCGAACCTCGACATCGCCGAGCGGCGGCTGCCGCAGGACGGACGGATCAAGCTCCAGATCGGACAAGGCGTCGTCGACATCCGGGTCGCGGTCACGCCCTCGCTCCACGGCGAGTCCGCGGTCCTCCGCATCCTCGATCTCAACGCCGTGTCCCTTCCGCTCAGCCGGGTGGGGATGCCGCCCGACATCTACGAGGCCACGCACGCGCTCTGCCGCCGTCCCCAGGGGCTGATCTTCGTGACCGGGCCGACGGGAAGCGGGAAGACGTCCACGATCTACGGGTGCCTCAACGACATCAAGGGCCCGCACATCAAGATCATCACGATCGAGGACCCGATCGAGTACGAGATGGCGACCGTCACGCAGATCGCGGTCCACGAGAAGATCGGGCTCACGTTCGCCTCGTGTCTCAGGTCGGCGCTCCGCCAGGATCCCGACGTGATCGTCGTGGGCGAGATCCGCGACGAGGAGACGGCGCGCATCGCGATGCAGGCGTCGCTGACCGGTCACCTCGTGTTCAGCACGCTCCACACGAACAGCGCGATCGGCGCGATCCCGCGGCTGATCGACATGGGCGTCCCGCCGTACCTGATCACGTCGTCGGTCAACGCCGTGATCGCGCAGCGCCTGCTGCGCGTCAGCTGTCCGGGCTGCAAGGAGCCCTGGGAGCCGTCGGCCGAGATCAGGGTGCAGCTCGGCCTGCGGGAGCCGGTGATCCTTTACCGGGCTCCCGGCTGCGACCGGTGCCTCGGGACCGGCGTCGTGGGCCGGACGGGCGTGTTCGAGCTGCTGACGCTGACGCCGGCGCTGTCCGAGCTCATCATGTGCAAGGCGAGCGAGATCGAGCTGAGGCGTGCGGCCCGAGCGGCGGGATGCGTGCCGATCTTCAACGCCGGCCTCGCGAAGGTGCTGGCTGGCGAGGTCGCGCTCGAGGAGCTGACGCGCGTCGTGAGCCCCGAGGAGTGACGCGAAGGTTCACCGGCCACCGGTGGGTGAGACCGGGTGATGGGTGAGCATCAGGCGACGTGCCGGATCTGCCGGCATCCGATCGAGCGGGGCGAGCTCGTGAGCATGCGCGGCGGAAGCGGCATGGCGCATCTGAGATGCGTGGGACGCAGGCCAGGCGCCCGCGCCGAGGCGCGAAGCAGGTCTGCGGTCTGTCCTGCCTGCGGTGTCCCGATGGAGCCCGGGGATCACGTCGTGAAGATCGCGTACGACCTGATCCACGCGCGCTGCTACGACAGCGTGATCCGGCGGCTCGGCCCCGAAGCGGGGATCGGCTCGTAGCTCGGTTCGAGCAACAACCGACCGCCGCAGCGGTCGATTGTTGCTCGAACTCTCACGCGCCTGCCGTCCCGGCCGCTCGCCGCGCGCGAGCGGCACGCCGACGGTGAGACCGTGCGGCAGGGCGTGCGAGGGCGTCGTCAGCACGACCCGTCCGACGTGCGCGCCGGTCAGGGTGACGGAGGCGTTGCTCCCCGCCGCGCCAGCGCGGCGACCTCCGCGCGGGTCACCGGCACACGGGTGACGCGCGCTCCATGCGGCGCGAGCGCGTCCTCGATCGCCTGGGCGATCACGGGCACCGGCATGATGCCGTCCTCGCCGGCGCCCTTGGCGCCGAACGGGTTCAGCGGCGTCGGCGACTCGAGGTGCCGGATCTCGAACGTCGGCGGGGCGTCGGCAGCCGTGGCCAGCGCGTAGTCCGTCCAGCGTCACGCTCGCGAGACCATGGTCAGGCTGGGCCCCGGACGCGGCGCGCGCCTGCCCGGCGTGCAGCGGCGACGCGTCGACGAGGTGCACCACGAAGCCGCGCCGGGCGAGCCAGAGCGCGTACGTTCCTGGTCCACCGCCCACGTCCAGCACGACGGCGGGCGGGGCGGGGAGGTACCGCGAGAGCAGCTCCTTCGTGCGAGCGAGCTCGAGAGGGCCGTGGCCCCTGCCGAGGCGTCGCACCTCGACGCCGCGCGCGTAGTACCGCTCCATCTCGGGTCCGAGCGCCATCGTCCTCCTCGCGCGATCCGGCGATGGTATACCGGGGGCATCAGGCAGTGCACGCCCACCAGGGAGAGCGGCGCATGAAGAAGCCAATCAACGTGCGAGAGCAGCTCGAGACGGCCAAGGCCAAGCTGAAGGCGTACGAGGGGCGCGTGAAGGAGCTCCAGCGCGCCCTCGCCAGCGTCGAACGGGCGATGAAGTCGCTGGAGCCGCGCGTGCGGCGCGCCGTGGAGCAGACGCAGGTCGTGGCGCGCGGCGTGCGGGCGGGCATCCGCGCCGGCGCAGCGAGGTATCGCGGGTCGCGGTCGAAGTGACCCGCCGCGGCGCCCGGTCGCGGCCGGGCACCGCCGTGACGTCGGCTTGCGGCCCGAAACCGAAGGCGTATCCTGGCTCTCGGCCTCGAGCCGAGTGCTCATTCCCAACGCGACCACAGAAGGAGGGCTCTGCGCATGGCTGTCGCTGAGATCGTCGGTGGCTTGAAGCTCGGCCAGACGGTGCCGGACTTCGAGCCGCTCGAGACGTACGAACCCACCAAGGGTGACTTCGGGAAGTTCAGCCTGAAGGACCAGCTCGCGAACAAGCGCTGGACGATCCTGTTCTTCTACCCGGCCGACTTCACCTTCGTCTGAGCGACCGAGTTCGCTGCTCTGGCAGAGCAGCACGATCGCTTCCAGAAGATGGGCGCGGACATCGTGACGGTCAGCACCGACACGAAGTTCGTGCACCTCGCGTGGCAGCAGAACGAGAAGGAGCTGGCGCAGGTCAAGTACCCGATGGCCGCCGACCCGACCGGCAAGGTCTCCCGGCTCTTCGGCGTCTACGACGAGGCCACCGGCCTCGCGTTGCGCGGGACGTTCATCATCAATCCCAAGGGCGAGCTGATCAACGCCGAGGTGAACTTCTACAACCTCGGCCGCAACATCGACGAGCTGATGCGGAAGTTCAAGGCGAACCTGTACATGACGCGGAAGCAGAACGAGGTCTGCCCGTCGAAGTGGCGCGACGAGGGCGACAAGACCCTCGTCGATCCCGGCGCGAAGATGGTCGGCAAGGTCCACGAGGCGCTGACCGGCTAGGTCGTCGCAGCTCACGCCGGTTGTGGGTGGTCGGTCCGCGCTCGCAGCCGGCGCCGTTCCCGCGCGGCGTTTGCTTGCCTCGCACCGTGGCCTGCGTTGCTGGCACCGTGTTTGCGAATCCCGATCGTGGTGTGCCCAGGACACGGTTCAGTCCCGACAACCCCGAGGCCGCCCACGAGCGGTTCCAGCGAGTCCGGGAGCGGGCCCTGCGCCGAATGCAGGAGGAGCTCAGGATGATCAAGCGCCTCCGGCGCATGGACAGGCCCGCTTCCCGCCGCTCCGCCCCTCGCTCGAAGCGCTCCGCGTAGCCGAGCACCCGCGTCTCTCGGCGCCGTCGCCAGGCCCGGGCGTATTCTGAGCGTATGCCGCGCGCTGCCCGCCACGATCGCGATTACTACGCGACCCTTGGCGTCGCGACCGACGCCGGCGAGGACGAGATCCGCCGGGCGTACCGCCGCTTGGCCCTCGAGTGGCATCCGGACCGGAATCCCGGGAACCCGGCGGCCGAGGAACGCTTCAAGGCGATCAGCGAGGCGTACGCGGTCCTCATCGATCCTGGGCGCCGGCGGGAGTACGACCGCGCGCGGCAGGCGGGCACGCCCAGCGACTTCCACCCGCGTCGCGATGACCTGTTCCGGGATCTCTTCGCCGACCCGCGCGCCAGCGCGGTGTTCGAGGATCTCGCGCGCGAGTTCGAGCGGCTGGGCCTGCGCGTCGACCGGCACGTCGTGCAGCGGACGCTCTTCGGCGGACGGACGGTGGTGACGGGCGGCATCGTGATCGTCTCACCGTTGACGCCGGTTCTCGTCTTCGCCCGGCTCGCGCGGCTCGCCCTGCGCGGTGCTCCGAGAGCGGGCGAGGCCGGGTCACGTGGACCGAACGCGCTGCCGCATCCGAGGCCGCTCACGGCTCGGCTGGTGGATGCCGGACGCCGGCTCCTCGGTCTGCCTCCGACCTCGTCCAGCCCCGGACCTCGTGATCTGGTCGTGCCGCTCCGGCTGACGCGCGACGAAGCACGGCGTGGCGGTCGCCGGCGCGTGACGCTGTCGCGGAACGGGACGCTCGAGGAGGTCCTCGTCACGGTGCCCGCCGGTGTCAGGTCCGGGACGAGGCTCCGGCTGCGAGGGAAGGGCGTCGCCGCGTCCGGTGACGTGCCCGGCGACGCCTACCTCGCGGTGCAGATCGAGGAGTGATCAGCTCCTCGACCGCTTGGGGGGCGACGGGCGTCGCGTCGCGCTCGTCGCCGCACCCACCCTCCGCGGGCCGCGCGTCACGCGGCACGCCTGGTTCGCTTGCCCGGCATCGCCGCCCCCATCAGCGCCGACTTGCGCGCCTCGAGGGCTCCGGCGAGCTCACGGAGGCGGTCGTTGCCGAGCTGCTCGGCGAGCGGGAACATCTCCCGCTCCTCCTCGGTCGCGTGATGCACGACGCTCTGGCGGAGCTCCTTCATGCGCCCGACGAGCTGCGCGTCGTCGGGCGCGAGCCCGCGAATCTCGGCGAGCATCTCCTTGACGTGCCCGTGCTCCTCGCGGGCCTCGTTCAGGAGCTCGCGCGCCCGGTCCAGCTCGGCCATCGCGGGGTAGAAGATCTCCTCCTCGATCGTCGCGTGGGCCTCCAGCTCGGACCCGATCTTCTGCACGAGCTGCTGGCGCTTCTTCACGGCGCGCCCGGTCGTGCGGTTGAGCTCGGTGAAGAGCCGCTTGACGGCGTTGTGGTCCCTCTTGAGCAGCTGCATCGGTGTCATCGTTCATCCCTCCGCGGTGGTGACGGTGCCGCGCGGCACCCTGCCGGCCCGCGCGTGCAAGCGGGTCGCCACCGAGCCGCAGGGCCCGCGCCACACAATCGCTCCCATCGGGCCGCAGTCCGGGCTACCCTACGAGGGCGTCCTCGTGACGCGTCGCCCGATGCCCACGACCACGCTCTGGCGGATCGCGATCCTCGTCGCCACGCTGGTCTGCGTCGTCATGCTCTTCGCGCCGCTCGTGCGCGAGATGCTGAGCACCGTCGCGGACACCGGGGCCACCTTGCCGTGACGGAGGGCTCATGGCCCGGGTGAAGCTCGCCGCCGCGACGGACGTGCCACCCGGTGAAGGCCGGGTCGTCGATGTCGCCGGCCGGACGCTCGCGGTGTTCAACGTCGAGGGGGCCTTCTTCGCGACCGACAACGCCTGCCCGCACCGTGGCGGTCCGCTCGGCGAGGGGGACATCGAAGGACGGGTGGTCGCGTGCCCCTGGCACGGGTGGCGATGGGACGTGACCACCGGCGCGAGCGTCAACAACCCGGCCGTCACGGTCGCCTGCTTCCCGGTGGCGGTCGAGGGCGACGACCTCCTCGTCGAGCTCGAACTGACCAGGAACCCTGACGGGGTCCCGTGGGTTGAACACACGCCGGGCGCGCGCGCGTGGCCCGGGAATCCAAGTCCCCGGAGGGGGTGACGACATGCATCGGTTCCTCGGAATCTCGATCCTCGCGGGCCTCGGTCTCGTCCTGATCGCTGGCCCGGCCGCCGCGAAACAGTGCCCGAAGCTGGTCGCGCAGGTGAACGCGCAGGTGGGCAACCGCTTCGACGCCACTGCGGCCAACGCCCGCCAGACGGCCGCGCAGGCGGAGCAGCTCCACAAGGCCGGCAAGCACGCCGACTCGGAGAAGCTCGCGACGGAAACCCTCGAAGCCCTCGGCAAGAAGAAGATGTAGCGTCGCCCCCCGGCCCGGGACGCCTGCCAGCGTCCCGGGCCGCCGCACCGCACCGCATCACCCTCCTTGTTCCAGCCTCCCGCGCGCTGCTAGCATGAGGGCTCGTGGACTTCGTGCTCACGCTGCCCGTGTGGGCTGGCGTCGCGATCGCCACGGGCGTCTCGATGATGCTCGGTTGGCGGTTCTACCAGCGCTGCCCCCACTGTGGCCGCCTGGTCCGCCGCGTCGCGCGCGGGTGGAAACGCTGCCAGCACTGCGGCCGGCAGTACCGCCGCGGGCTCCGCCTGCGCTGACGTTCTCTGAAGAGGTGACATGATCGATCTCGACCGCATGGCCGACCGACTGCCAAGTGTCCGGACGTTCCTGATCGCTGCCGCGGTGGTGCTGGCCGCCGTGCTCGTCGCCGGCGGTGGCTGGTACTGGTACCGCGCGTCCCAGCGGGAAGCCGCGCGCGTCTACGCCGCCGCGCTGGCGCAGGCGCACACGGCGCCCGCATCGCAGGGCACGCCGGAGGCCCGGGACGCGGCAGCGCGGAGCCTCGAAAGCGCGCTCCAGTCGCATCCGTCGGCGCCGCTGGCCGACCAGGCGGCGTACGAGCTCGGGAGCCTGCGCCACGCCGCAGGCCAGTACGCGAGCGCACGGGCGGCCTACGGGATCGCACTCGCGCGCGGCAGCAGCCCGACGCTCAAGACGCTGGCGCGGCTGGGCATCGGCTACGCCTGGGAAGCCGAACGCAACCTGCCCAGGGCGACCGAGACGTTCCAGGCCGTCGCCGCGGACCTGAAGCCGACCGACGCGTTCTACGAGCAGGCGCTGCTGGATCTGGCGCGCGTGCAGGAGCTGGCGGGACGCAAGGACGACGCGGTGCAGACGTACCGGCGGCTGCTGAAGGATGTGGCCCGCAGCCCGCGCGCGGACGAGGTCCGCCTGCGGCTCGCGAGCCTCGGCGCGACGCCGTAACCGGGTAAGAGCGAGCGTGGATCGTGCTCGACCGTCATGGCCTGGGTTCCGATAAGGAGCATTATGTAACTTACGATCCGCCGCGCCGTTCGCGCGGTTGGCCTCGTCGCCACGCTGGCGCCGCGCGGCGGATCGTAGATTACATAGATGTTGACCGGACACCGCTCCGCGCGGCCTGCGGCGCGCTCGCCCGCGTGGACACCGCTGCCCCTCGTTCCGTGCCGCTCAACGCCCCGATGGCGCGGCCAGGCGTCCGCACTCACTGCGTCGTCGACAATCCAGAGCGCGACTTGGATCGTCCACGCGCAGCCGGTTCTGAGAATCGTCCGCCGTCAGCGGGTCGGCGCCGCGCGGCGCGACGGCTCCAGCCAGCGCCAGACTCGTTCTGGCCCGAGCGGCAGCGACCGGATGACTACGCCGAGCGACGCGAGCGCCTCCTCGACAGCGTTCGCGATCACCGCCGGAGCCGGGATCGAGCCGCTCTCGCCGACGCCTTCCGCGCCGAGCGGCGTGAACGGCGACGGCTGCTCGAGTATGGTCGACCTCGATCTCTGGAAGGGTCGGCCGACATCGGCTTAAAGTAATCCATGAAGGTCGAGGTCATAAGCTCCAGGGTGAATTACTTGAACTCCTAGAACCTCGCGGCGCCGATGCCGTGGATCGTCGAGCCGTGGACCGTGCCCTGGACGATGAGCGGGTTCAGCTCGCGGCCGCATCTCTTCGAGTGCCTTCTCAAGTGTCGCTACGTATCTCGTGTGGTTCTATGAGATTCCTGAGCCTGAGCTGGGCCGGAGCGAGCCCGAAACGGCGGGCCAGCCGTGCCATCGCGCGCTCGACGGCGAAGCACCATGAACGGCTTGCCGGTGCCGCGGTTCGTCGTGCTCGGGCGCTTGTTCACGAGGACCGAGTACGCCGCGTACTGCACGGCGCCGGTCCAGTAGCCGTCTTGCTTGCTGCGCGCACGGGATGTAGCCGAAGAGCGCCGGCTTCACGGTCGCCCGGTCGCTACCCCGGGATCTGGGCCTCCTCCGGGAGCTCGGACCATCGGGGCGTCCACGGTGGCACCACCAGACGGAACTTCTCGCAGAGGCCGGCGACCTCGGCCGCGAACGCCTGGCGCACCTCGTCGTTGTCGCGCAGCTTCAGCCGGTAGGCCCGGTAGCGCTGGTTCTTGACCGAGCCGGGACGCCCGAAGATGTTCAGGGTCCGCACGTACCACTTGTCGAACGTGGCCTGCGCCTCGTCGTGCGTCGCCGGGTCCTCGGCGAGCCGCTTCACCCAGTACTCGCCGTGACGGATGTGGAACTTCTCCTCCTTGAAGATGCCCTCGATCGCCCGCGCCCACGGCCCGTACGACGACTGGCGGACGTCCTCGAGCTGGTGGCCGGCGCCACGGTCCATGCAGAAGTTGAAGAACACGAAGTCGGCCCACGTGTCGATCGGGTAGTAGAAGATGTTGACGCGCTTGTCGGACGTGATCCGCTGCGTGCCGATGTCCGCGTCCGCGGCGATCCGCATGCGGAACGTCTCGTCGTGCGCCTGCACGTGGCGGTCGACGTCGAACCCGAGGTCGGCGAGCAGCCCGTACATCACGGTCGCGTGGCGGAGCTCGTCCTTCACGATCTGTGAGACGACGTGCTTCTCCTCGACCGTCGGTGCCTTCGTGATCCACGGCACGTAGCCGTACCCGCCCGCCAGCTCGGAGTCCGCCTGCATGAGCATGAGGTGCACGAGGTGCTCGCGGTACTCCGGCGTCATCTCGTCGGGCGACTCGATGCGCTCGCCCCGCTCCATCCTGGACATCAATGCGGATGCCTGATCGCTCATCTGTTTTCACGGGGGGACTCTCGAAGCCCCCCATGCCCCCCACCGCTCGCACGCGCCCCGGGGGACCCGGGGCGCGGCTCGGTCTCGGATACGTTCACGAACTCCCCTCCGTGTTCATGGGGGGACTCTCGAGGCCCCCCCTGCCCCCCGCGCTCGGCGCCGTCCCGGAAGGGGTGCGCGGACGCACCTGCGAAACCCGGGACGGCCCTCGATGACTCGATTCGTCCATGGCTCAGCGTATCATCGCGGCGGCAGCGTCACGGGCGGCGGGACCGGTGGCGTAGAGGCGGCTCGGGGAAGAGCTGATCGACGGCCGCGTGGTGCCTCAGCCCGATCGCCGCGCTGGATCAGGAGCGCGAAGCGCGCGTCTCGCACCCGCAGGCGCGCGCCCTCGTAGACGTCGAGCAAGCGCTCGCGTTCCCCGCCGTCGACCGCGGTGTCGAGCCGCGCCGCGATCGCGCGCACCTCGGCGAGAGCGGCCTCGAGGCGCTCGCCGGCCCGCCCGAGCGCGGCCGCCTTCTCGCGACGGATCTCCTCGTCGATCTTCCGGGACGTCTGCTCGCGGCGGTTCACGGGACGCGTGTCACTCGATCGCCACCGACTTCACGAGCCAGTGCTGGCGCTCCAGGAATCGCGCCACGGTCTCGAGCGTGCGCGCCTCCGTCGCCGCCTCGAGGCTGATGCGGTCCGGCAGGATGTGCCGGACATCGGGGTACGTCGCGAGGACCTTCCGGAGCGTCCGCACGCGGGCGTCCGAGGAGAGCAGTCCCCGCCGGTCACGGCTCGACCAGTCGCCGCGGACGAAGACTCGGATGGTGCGAGGCGCGGGCACCGCGTCGACGTCCTGGCCGGCGGCGGTTCGCGCGCTCATCGGCTCGCCCGGTCAGCGACCACCCCGAGCGCGGCGCGCGCGGGCATCGGCGTACACCTCCAGCGTGCGGTCGATCATGGCGCGCACGCCGAACTCGCGCTCCGCGATCACGCGCGCCCGCGCCGACATCCCCGCGCGCCGGGCGCCGTCGAAGAGCAGACCGATCGCAGCGTCGGCGAGCGCCGTCGGGTCGCTCTTGACGACCAGGCCGGACTCCCCGTCGCGCACGACCTCGTCGGAGCCCGGCGCCGCCACCGCCACCGCCGGCACCCCGCACGCGGCGGCCTCCGCGAGCACGAGGCCCTGCGTCTCGGTCTCGGACGCGAAGAGGAAGAGGTCGGCTGCCTGGTAGCACTCGACGACGGTGTCGTGAGGGCGCACGCCCAGGAACAGGATCCTCGCCCGCACCGGCGACGCGCTCGCCGCCTGGCGCAGCGTGACCGCCTCGGTCCCGTGGCCGACGAGCACCAGCCGCGCGGCAGGGAGCGTCCCGGCGATGCGCTCGAACGCCTGCAACACGCGGCCCACGCTCTTCTCGCGGTCGAGACGACCGACGTAGAGCACGAGCGGGTCACCCGGCGGCAGCCCGAGCCGCCGGCGCGCCGCCTCGCGATCCCCGGGCCGGAAGTGGTCGAGGTCGACACCGGTGGGCACGACCGCGATCGCGCTCCGCACTCCGCGGTGGCGCAGCTCGTCGCGGATCACGGCGGCCGGAGCGATCACGGCGTCCGCGCGATCGGCGAATCGCGCGGACAGGCGGACGGCGAGGCGCTCGACGAGCGCGCGGGTCAGCGGGACGTAGTGCGCGTACTTCTCGTACCGCGTGTGGTACGTGAAGACCAGCGGCCGGCGCCGCCGCCGTGCCTGACGGAGCGCCGCGGGCCCCAGGAGGAACGGGTGGTGGGCGTGGAACACGTCGACGTCGAGGTCATCGACCTGCCGCGCGATGCCGCGCGACCACGGGATGGCGAGCGCGAACTCGGGATACGTTGCGGCGGGCACCGAGGGATACCGGATGACCCGCGTCTCGTGCTGCGGGCCGGCCGGGAAGCGAGGCGCGAAGACCCACACCTCGTGGCCCCGGGCCTCGAGACCCCGGCGCAGCGTCTCGACCGAGACCGTGACGCCGCCGGTGAACGGCAGGTAGTTGTTCGTGAAGAGCGCGATCCGCACGCTGCGGCGCCCCTCACGTCTTGTTGAACTTCTCGAAGTCCTCCGGCTTGATGTTCTGCAGCCACTCGCGGAGCTTGTCCGGGTCGTCGGCCTTGACGGTCTCCGCGTCCTTCGTCACCTCGAGCGTCCGGGCCTTCTTGACGACGTCCTCGTCGACGTAGATCGGCGCCGCCACGCGGAGCGCGAGCGCGATCGCGTCGGACGGCCGCGAATCCACCGTGTACTCCGTCTCGCCGACGTTCAGGTGGATGACGGCGAAGAACGTGTTGTCACGGAGGTCGGTGACGACCACCTTCGCCACCCGCGCGTCGATGGTCTCGAGGATGTTCTTGATCAGGTCGTGGGTCATGGGGCGCGGCGTCGCGATCTTCTCGAGCTCGAGCGCGATCGCGTTGGCCTCGAAGATGCCCACCCAGATCGGCAGCGACCGCTTGTCCTCGTCGTCCCTGAGGATGATGATCGGCATGTTGGACATCGGGTCGAGCGCCAGCCCGCGGACCTTCATCTCGACAAACATAGAGCCTCCTGGCCCCGCGGCACGAGCGTGCCGCGCAGGCTGTGGGGCAGCACGTCGGTGACGGTGACCTCCACGAGATCGCCGACCCGCGTGCGCTGCTGGCCGTCGAAGTTCACGACCCGGTGGGTGCGGGTGCGCCCGGTCAGCTCGCGCGCGTTCTTCCTCGAGGTGCCGTCGACGAGCACCTCGACCGTGCGCCCACGCAGCCGTTCCGCTCGCTCCGCAGCGAGCCGCGTCGTGAGCGCGAGCAGCTCGGCGTGGCGACGGGACATCACGTCATCCGGCACCTGGTCGGGCATCGTGGCGGCCGGCGTGCCGGGCCGCCGCGAGTACCGGAACACGAACGCGCCATCGAACGCGACCCGCTCGACGAGGTCGAGCGTCGCGGCGAAGTCCTCGGCGGTCTCACCGGGGAATCCGACGATCAGATCGGTGGTGAGGCTCAGATCCGGCACGGCGTCCCGCAGCTCGGCGACGAGCTCGAGGTAGCGCTCGCGCGTGTAGCCGCGGTTCATCCGCTCCAGCACGCGGTTCGCTCCTGCCTGGAGCGGCAGGTGAAACCACTCGCAGACCTTCGGCACGTCACGAAACGCCCGGATCAGGCGAGGCGTGAGGTTGTACGGGTTGGACGTGGTGAAGCGGATCCGCTCGAGACCGTCGACGTCGTTGAGGCGCTCGAAGAGGTCAGCGAGGTCGGTCCGCGGCGTCAGGCCACGCCCGTAGGCGTTCACGGTCTGGCCGAGCAGCGTGATCTCCTTCACACCCTCGGCGACGAGCCCTTCGACCTCGGCCACGATCGCCGCGGGCGGATGACTGCGCTCGCGGCCGCGCGTCGTCGGGACCACGCAGAACGTGCAGTGCTTCTCGCAGCCTTCCATCACCGTCACGTACGCTTTGAGGCGGGACGCGCCGGGCGGGCGCGCGGTGATCTTCACGAGCGGCGCCTCGCCCGTCTCCATGACCTGCCGGCGGTCGCGTCGCACGCGATCGACCAGCTCGCCGACCCGCGCGATCGCGGGCGAGCCGAACACCAGGTCGACGGCCGGAGCGCGCCGCTGGATCTCATCCTGGCGGAGCTGCGCCATGCACCCCATGACGCCGATCACGAGCCCGGGCTTCTTCGCCTTCAGCGTGCGGAGCTGGCCGAGCGTCGAGAAGACCTTGTCCTCGGCCTTCTCACGGATCGCGCACGTGTTCACGATGATGAGGTCCGCCTCGCGCTCGTCGTCGGTGAGCTCCCAGCGCTCTGCGCGGAGCAGACCGGCGACTCGCTCCGAGTCGTACTCGTTCATCTGGCAACCGTACGTGATCAGGTGCAACTTGGCCATGCGCTTGAGGACGAGAGCGGGGCGCTCTCGTGTTTTCGACCGTAGCATCCACCCCCAGTGAAGTCAAACGACGGAGCGCTGCACGCAAGGTCTGGAGCACACTTACGGCGGCGTCGCCACATCCGGCATCGTCACACATTCGCCAGCGGCGAGCGCGGCGTGTCACCCCGGTTCCCCGGGGCGCTCGAGCGCGGCGGCTGCGCGGCCTGGCGCGCCTCCGAGCGTGGAGGAGTGCGCGTGCGTCAGCGCCTCCCGACCGCCGAGCCACCCCGAGGAGCGCCCCGGGTTTCCCGGGGCGCTTCCGAACGTGGGGGGGTATGGGGGGCCATGTCGGGGCCCCCCATGAGATCAGTCGGGACGCGGCGCGCCACCGGCAACGGTGGGCATCGGCTTGGCCGTCCGGTGACCCTTCGACCCGTTCGTGGCGAACGTCAGCGGGGGCCGAACCTCGAACTGCTGCTCGAGACGAGCGCGGCGCTCCTTCCAGCCCTCCTGGTACTCCAGCTCGTCCTCGTGCAGCGTGGCCGGCTGGCGAATGCCGTGCGCGTTGCGGAACTGGATCGCCAGGCGGGACGCTTCCCGGCGCACCTCGTCCCAGGGCGTGCCGAGCGCGAACTGGTCGGAGATGGCGCCGATGCGCCCGGTGTGGATGTTCACCGAGAGCGTGATCACCGAGATGATCGGCCCCGACCAGTACGACGTCTGGGAGTTGATCGGCATCGGAAGGATGTGCAGGTTGTGACTGCCGCGGCAGTCGCCCGCGACCATCGGGGCGGCGGCCCACGGCGACGTGATCTCGCCCGGCGCCGGCCAGTCACCCTGCGCGAACGCGAGCAGCACCGGATCGTCCTTGCCGCCGTACGTGAACCCCTTCTTGGTCTTGATGTTGTGCAGCCGCTCGGCCGACACGACGTAGCCGAGCTGGTCCGTCTCGCCCCGGTCGCTCCGGCTCCAGATGCGCGCGACCACGAACCGCGACGAGCGGCACAGGCCTTCGATGTCGTAGAGGTCCTCGGGCGCGCGGAGCGTGATGACTTTCTCCTGGAGGCCCTTCGCCAGGTCCTCCATGTTCGCGTCGAGCGCCTTCTGGTCACGCGGATGGGCGCCGGCCTCGATCGCCTGCGCCTTCGTGTCGAGATCGACGATCTCCATGATGTACCCGCGCTTCATCTTCGACGACGCGATGACGAGTCCGGTGTTGTAGCGCGGGAGCAGGTACGCGCCGGTGGCGAAGTAGTTGAAGGCCATCGGCTCCGTCTTGTCCGCGAACGACACCAGCACGGTCTGCGAGGCGTTGTCCTTCCGCACGGGGAGCGGGAGGACGACGCTCGCCGGGCCCGCGCCGCGGAGGTTTCCCGTGAACGCGTCCGCCACGAGGTCCTGCCCGGGGCCGTACAGGCCGAGCTCCGCGGCCTTGTCCGCGCCCGCGGTCAGCGCGTCCCACATCAGCTCGTCGACCACGCTCATGTCCGTGCGCTCGGACATGACGCCGGTCACCCCGACGTCATCGCCCGTGTGCGTGACGATCAGCGACGTGAAGATCGGCTCGCCGCGGTCCACGTTGTTCTCGAGGATGAACTTCGCGATCACGGACTTCACCTCGTCCGCCGCCACGACGTGCCCGCCCACGCCGCCGACGTCGCACTTCGTCGCCTTCATGAACCGCTGCACGAGCGCCGGGTTCTTCGCGAACACGTACGACCGGTACGAGAAGATGTTCGGCTGGTTGGTGACTGCCACCTTCTCCGTGACCGTCTGCGGCAAGCCCGCGAGATCGTCCTTCGACTGGTGGTAGTCCGTGAGGGGGATCGCGGGCTGACCATCCGCGGAACCGTAACGCTTCGTGCTCATTTCAGGCCTCCGTGTTTCATCTCGAGCCGAATGATTGCGAAGGTGACTCTGTAGAGCCCGTACCGCAGGGAAAGCACATTGACTGCCAGCTGGAGCAGCACGTCCTTGAGGTCACCCACGAACTGCACGATGAGCCGGAGAGCGCGCCGAGGAGTTCCATCGCAAACCCCTTGCCGGTGCCCGGGTGGCGGCGGCGTTTGAACGTGACGCCACCGAGCGTAACGGGGTACACTCCGAGGGTCAAGCAAGAACTTCCCGTTGATGAAACTTCTTTCACATACCGCCGCTGGGAATCTCCCCGATGAAAGTGATGGCCCACGGCTCGGTCGAGCTCCGGCAGATGGTCCAGTGCCTCGAGCTCTACTACCGGCAGGCGCGCAGTCAGAAGGAGATCGCGCGCGCGCTCGGCGTGTCCGCCGCGACCGTGTCGCGCCTGCTCAAGCGGGCGTACGACGAGGGCTTCGTCCGCGTCGAGCTGGACCTGCCGCGCACGCAGGATCTCGAGACCGCGCTCGTCACGCAGTTCGGGCTCCGTGACGCCGTCGTGATCGCCGCGGGCGGGCGCGGCGACATCAAGGAGGAGCTGGGGCTCGCGGCCGCGGCGTACTTCGAGAAGATCGCCGCGAACGGCCAGCGCGTGGGGCTCTCCTGTGGCTTCACGCTCTACCAGACGATCAAGGCGCTCCGGGAGCGCCGCTTCCGCGACCTCGTTCTCTACCCGCTGTCGGGCGAGAGCACGCTCAAGCTGGTGGACCTCTTCCCGAACACGCTGGTGGGCATGATGGCCGCGAAGTACCGTCCCCACGTGACGGCGTACGCCCTGCCCGTGCAGCACATCGGCTCCCTGACCGAGATCGAGCGCGCCCGCCGCCGCCTGCTCCGCGACCCGGACGTGCGGCGCATCTTCGAGGCCGCGAGCTCCGTCGACATCGCCCTCGCGGGCATCGGCGTCATCGAGGAACAGACGCCGGGGTTCTGCACGCTCGCCGAGTCCTACGGCGTCACCGTGAAGCATCTCCGCGAGCTCGGCGTCCTCGGCGAGATCAACTACCAGCCGTTCGACGCCGAGGGGCAGATCGTGAACCGCCGCGAGCTCCGCGCGCTGTCCCACCGCATCCTCTCGGTCGACGGCGAGCACCTGCGGGCGCTCTCACGACGTCACGACCGTTACGTGATCGCGGTGGCCGGCGGGAAAAGCAAGCTGGACGCCGTGCGCGGCGCACTGCGTGGACGGTTCATGAACGTGCTGGTCACGGACGAGGACGTCGCGGCGGCGCTCGTCGGCCGGTAGTCTTCAATCGCGCTTCGAATGACCATCGGTCTCCGACGGCGGTGGTCGGTCGCCTACCGCGGCGGCGGCAGCGATGCCTCCTCGAACGCCCCGATCCGCCGGAACTTCTCGTAGCGCTCCGCCAGGAGCTCGTCCGGCGATTTCCCGCGCAGCGCGTCGAGGTGCCGGCGCAGTGCCTCGCGCATATGTTCCGCCGTGCCCTCCCAGTCGCGGTGAGCGCCGCCGAGCGGCTCGGGCACGATCTCGTCGATGACGCCCAGGCCCAAGAGGTCGGTCGCGGTGATCCGCATCAGCTCTGCGGCGTCGGGGGCCTTGGCCGCATCGCCCCAGAGGATCGCGGCGCAGCCTTCCGGCGAGATGACCGAGTACACCGAGTTCTCCAGCATGAGCACGCGGTTCCCCATGCCGATCGCGAGCGCGCCGCCACTGCCCCCCTCGCCCGTGACGATCGCGAGGATCGGGGTCCTGAGCGCGGCCATCGCGCGCAGGTTGCGAGCGATCGCCTCCGCCTGCCCGCGCTCCTCGGCGCCGATGCCGGGGTAGGCGCCCGGCGTGTCGACGAACGTGACGACGGGCTTGCCGAACTTCTCCGCGAGATCGAGGAGCCGGAGCGCCTTGCGATAGCCCTCCGGGTGCGGCATCCCGAAGTTCCGTGCGAGCTTCTCGCGTGTGTCGCGGCCCTTCTGGTGCCCGACCACGACCACGCTCCGGCCTTCGAAGCGAGCCAGCCCACCGACGATCGCGGGATCGTCGCCGTACAGGCGGTCACCGTGAAGCTCGATGAAGTCGTCGAACAGGAGCCGGCAGAGGTCGCGCGTGTGCGGCCGTCGTGGATGGCGCGCCACCTGCGTGCGCTGCCAGGCCGTCAGGCCGGCGTAGACCCGCCGTCGCTCCCGCGCGAGCTGCTCCTCGCGGCGCGCGATACGCTCCCGCGCCTGCGGCGAGTCCTCCTGCGCCCGCAGGTCCGCGAGCTCGTTCTCGAGCGCGACGAGCCGCTGCTCGAAGTCAAGCCCGTCCGGCATGCTCGACCGCCACGCCGTCGGGTCCGAGGACCGCTTGGAGCTTCTGGACGAACTCGGGACTCGCCTCCACCGAATGCGCGCGCACGCGCAGCACGACCTCGTGCCGGGGCAGCAGCACGTGCACGAAGAGCGGGACGGAGCCGGGGTGCTCGCCACACGCCTTCAGCATGGCGGCCAGGGTCTCGTCGATGTGCTCGCTCGCGCGCACCCGCAGGCGGCAGGCGCCGGGCGCCGCGGCGCCGTTACCGTGTCCGTTCGCGATCCGTGTTCCGTTCTCTGCCAGCGCAGCCTCCAGCGGCCGGACGTCCTCGGCCAGGATGACCCGGCCCTTGTCTCCGTCGTCGATGCGGCCCCGGACCAGCACCGGTTCCCGTGACCGCAGGCACGCGGCCGCCGCCTTGAACGGCTCCGGAAAGATGGTGACGTCCACGGCGCCGTCCATGTCCTCGAGCGTGAAGAACGCCATCCGGTTGCCACTCTTCGTGACGGTCTCCTTGAGCCCTCCCACCTGCCCGAGCAACCGCACCCGGGCGCCGGGACCGTGCGCGGAGAGATTGGCGGTCGACGTGATCCCGAGCGGCTCGAAGACGCCGCGGTATCGCGCCAGCGGATGCCCCGAGACGTAGAAGCCGAGCACTTCCTTCTCGAACGCGAGCCGCTGGTCGTCGTCCCACTCCGGGAGCACCGGCGTCTCCGCGGCCCGCGTCGCCGGCGCCGCGGTCTGCGGCAAGAGATCGAAGAAGGACGCCTGCCCGTCCTCCCGGTCGCGCTGCTGCCGCTGGCCGCTCTCCATCGCCGCGTCGAGCGTCGCCATGAGGTGCGCTCGCGTGACGCCGAAGGAATCGAAGGCGGCCGCCTTGATGAGGCTCTCCAGCACCCGCCGGTTGACCTGTCGCAGGTCCACGCGCGCACAGAAGTCCTCGAGGCTCTTGAACGGGCCGTCCTTCCGTCGTGTCTCGAGGATCGACTCCATCGCCGCCTCGCCGACGTTCTTGATCGCCGCCAGTCCGAACCGGATCGTGTCCCCGTCGACCGTGAAGCGCACCCCGGACCCGTTCACGTCGGGCGGCTCCACGCGGATCCCCATGGCGCGACATTCCTCGATGTACTTCACGATCTTGTCGGTGTCGCCCATTTCCGACGTGAGCAGCGCCGCCATGAACTCGACGGGGTAGTTCGCCTTGAAGTACGCGGTCTGGTACGCGACGAGCGCATACGCCGCGGCGTGGGAGTTGTGGACCGCGATGCCGTTGGCGATGAAGCTCCGGGCGCCCGGGACCTCGATGTCGAACGTGGGCTCCTCGCCTTCGACCACGAACGCCCTCGGGCGCGACCATGTCACGGGTGCGGCCAGGAGGGCACCGAGTTGCGGCGACGCGAGGCGATCGGCGAGAAGCTCGAGCGTATCGCGACGGATACCGCGCTTGCCCACGTCCTCGAAGAGCAGGCGGTCGGCGATTCCGAGCGCCCGGCATGCGGCCTTGAGACTCGGGAAATGCTTGAGCAGTGCCTCGCGGAGCGGCTCGCGGCAGAGCGCGAGGGGAATGACGTCGACCGTCCCGCGCGCCTGAAGATCTCGGCTGCCGACGTACGAGGCGACCAGCGTGTCGAGCGCGACCCGCTTGTCGCCGACCAGGTAGGCGCCGACCAGATCGTGGAATCGCCGGTAGGCGCCGCGGCCGCCGAGCAGGTTGACCGTGTATCCGATCCGTCGCTGTCCGCGATACGCGAACGCCTTCGTGTGCACCGTGCTCGGCAGGCCCAGCTTCAACAACAGCCGGCGGACGTCGGCGGCGAGCCCCGGGGACGACGTGGCATAGAACACCGACCGGGTCGCGACGTGTACGCATCCGTCACCCTGCCACAGCTTCCCGACGAGCACCGCGACCGAACCCCTGTCCCACCCGTCGACCAGGGCCGGCACGCGCTTGTCGAGCGCGGTCTTGCCCTGGAGTCCGCACGTGTCGAACAGGAAACGCACTGCGCCCGAAGAGCGCGCCCGATCGATGCGGACCGGCCGCACGGACGCAACGTCGCGGTCCTCGCGTCGCTCGACGCGAGCTTGCGTGTTCTCGAACCGCTCGACGACCGCAACCATGTCAGCGATCTCGTCGGCGTTTCTGGAATAGAGGTAGAAGTGGCTGTCGTACCCCAGGCTGCCTTCGGACAGCGCATAGCCCAGCAGCGCCGCCATGTGCGGCGCGACCGATCCGAAACCGCATGGGAGCTCGCGCACGACGGCCACGAAGTCGTCGGCAGTCAGCTCCTCGGCGTTGACCCAGCCCCGCTGCGTGAAGATCGGGTGGTCGGGCGTGCACCGAATCGACATGCCGTTCGCGAGGGACAGCCGGCCGACCTGCCGCACACCGCTCGGGCGCGCGCCACACGTCTCGAACGCGCCGTCCTTCGTCAGCACGAGGTCGCCGTCGCGGATCTCCGTGATGAGCTTGCGGGATCCGTCGGCCATCTCGATCTGCGTATCCGCCACTGCGCACTTGTTGAAGCCGTACCCCGCGAACTTCTCCATCAGCTCCCAGACGTGCTCGGCCTTCGCCTCCTTCGTTCCGCGCTCGGCGCAGCCCTTCAAGAACTTGTCGCGCTGCTTCGCCATGAGCTCGCGGTCCTTCTTCCCCATGGCGCGGCGGAGCGTGTCCGCCTCGCCCATGGAGAAGCCGGCCATCTCCGAGGCGATCAGCATGATCTGCTCCTGGTAGACCATGATCCCGTACGTCTCCTGCGTGAACGTCTCCATCGCGGGATGCTCGTACGTGATCCTGGCCTTGCCGTGCTTGCGGGCGATGAAGTCCGGGATGAGCTCCATCGGACCCGGCCGGTAGAGCGACACCATGGCGATCAGGTCCTCGAGCCGCTCCGGCTTGAGCTGGCGCAGCGCGTCGCGCATGCCGCTCGACTCCAGCTGGAACACCCCGAACGTCTTCGCCTCCGCGAGGAGCGCGTACGCCTTCGGGTCGTCGAGCGGGATCGCGCCGAGATCGATGCTCACGCCACGCGACTCGCGGATCAGCCCCACCGTGTTCGCCAGCACGGTCAGCGTGCGGAGCCCGAGGAAGTCCATCTTGAGCAGGCCGAGCTTCTCGATCGGCCCCATCGCGTAGCCCGTGATCAGCTCGGGCCGCTTCGGGTCCTTGTAGAGCGGCACGTAGTCGTCGAGCGGCGCGTCGGAGATGACGACGGCCGACGCGTGGACGGAGGCGTGTCGGGTGCACCCCTCCAGGACGCGCGCGATGTCCCAGAGCTCCGTGACGCGCGGATCCGATCGCACCGCCTCCGCGAGCGGCGGGGACTTCTGGTGCGCGTCGTCGAGCGTGATGTTGAGCGGGAAGTTCGGCACGAGCTTGGCGATGCGGTCGACGTCGCCGTAGCTCATGCCGAGGACCCGGCCCACGTCGCGGATGGCGGCCTTCGCGCCGAGCGTCCCGAACGTGATGATGTGCGCCACGCGGTCGCGGCCGTACTTGTCGGCGACGTAGCGGATGACCTCGTCGCGGCGGTCGTCCGCGAAGTCGATGTCCATGTCCGGCATCGAGATCCGCTCGGGGTTGAGGAACCGCTCGAACAGCAGGCTGTACCGGATCGGGTCGACGTTCGTGATGCCGAGGCAGTACGCGACGAGCGACCCCGCCGAGGAGCCGCGTCCCGGTCCGACCGCGATCCCCTGCTCCCGCGCGTACCGGATGAAGTCCCAGACCACGAGGAAGTATCCGGCGAAGCCCATCGTCTCGATGACGCGGAGCTCGTGCGCGAGGCGCTGGACGAACGCGTCGCCCGGCGCCGCGCCGTACCGCCACACCAGGCCCTCGCGCGCCCGGTCGGCGAGGTAGCTGTCGAGCGTGAACCGCGGCGGCACCTGGTACTGCGGCAGGTGGAACTGGCCGAACTCGAGGGTGAGGTTGCACCGCTCCGCGACCGCCAGCGTGTTGGTGCACGCCTCGGGGATCTCGCGGAAGACCTGGTGCATCTCCTCCGCGGACTTCAGGTAGAACTCCTGCGTCGAGAACTTCCAGCGGTTCGGGTCGAGCAGCGTCGTGCCCGTCTGGATGCAGAGGAGCGCCTCGTGCGCGCGCGCGTGGGTGGCGTCGAGGTAGTGCGAGTCGTTCGTCCCGGCGACCGGTGCGCCGATCAGCTTCGCGATGCGGACGGTGTCGGCCGTGGCCGTGACCTGCTGCTCGAGACCGTGGGCCTGGACCTCCATGAAGTAGTGATCCTTGCCGAAGACCTCCTGGTACCAGCCCGCGGTCTGCACCGCCTTGTCGAACTCGCCGGCCGTGATGAGTCGCGACACCTCGGAGTTCAGGCACCCGGACAGCACGAGCAGCCCGTCGGCGTGCTGGGCGAGGAGCTCCCGGTCGACGCGCGGCTTGTAGTAGAAGCCCTCGAGCCAGGCCTTCGAGACGAGCTTGATCAGGTTCCGGTATCCGGCGAGGTTCCGCACGAGCACCGTGAGGTGGTTCGCGCCCTCGTAGCTGCCGTCCTGTGGCGCGCGCTCCTTGCGGCCGCCGGGGGCGATGTACAGCTCCGCGCCGAGGATCGGCTTCAGCCCCGCCTTCTGCGCGGCGAGGTAGAAGTCGATGCCGCCGAAGAGGTTGCCGTGGTCGGTGACCGCGATCGCCGGGAACTTGAGCTGCTTGGCGCGGTCGACGAGCAGCTCGAGGCGCGCCGCGCCGTCGAGCAGGCTGTATTCCGAGTGGACGTGGAGATGGACGAAGTCGCTGTGCTGGATGGGTCTACTCCCATTCGATCGTGCTCGGCGGTTTCGAGGAGATGTCATACACCACGCGATTGACGCCCTTCACCTCGTTGATGATCCGGTTGGAGATACGCCCCATGACCTCGTAGGGCAGGCGTGCCCAGTCGGCGGTCATCGCGTCGAGGCTCGTGACCGCACGGAGCGCGACGACGTGCGCGTACGTGCGGAAGTCTCCCATCACGCCGACGGTCCGGATCGGCAGGAGGACGGCGAACGTCTGCCACAGCTCGCGGTCGAGACCGGCGGCCCGGATCTCGTCCTGGACGACGGCATCCGCGTCGCGGAGGACGTCGAGCCGGTCGGCCGTCACCTCGCCCAGCACGCGGATGGCGAGCCCGGGGCCCGGGAACGGCTGGCGCCACACGATCTCCGACGGCAGGTCCAGCACCTCGCCGACGCGGCGCACCTCGTCCTTGAAGAGCTCGCGCAGCGGCTCGAGCAGCTTGAACTGCATCCGCATCGGGAGCCCGCCGACGTTGTGGTGCGTCTTGATCGTCGCGGACGGGCCGCGGTGCGACACCGACTCGATCACATCGGGATAGAGGGTCCCCTGCGCGAGCCAGGGGACGTCGCCGAGGCGCTTCGCCTCGTCCTCGAACACCGCGATGAACTCGGCGCCGATCCGCTTGCGCTTCATCTCCGGGTCCGTCACCCCGCGGAGCAGCTCGAGGAAGCGGTGCGAGGCGTCCACGTGGACCAGGTTGATGTGGAAGTTGTCGCGGAACGTGTGGACGACCGCCTGGGCCTCGCCCTTGCGCAAGAGCCCGTTGTCGACGAACACGCACGTGAGCTGATCGCCGATCGCCTCGTGGACGAGGACGGCGACGACGGAGGAATCGACGCCCCCGGACAGCGCGCAGAGCACGCGGTCCTTGCCGGCGCGCTCGCGGATCGCCCCGACGGTCGTGTCGACGAAGGACGCCATCGACCACGAGCGGCTCACGCCGCAGAGGTCGAGAAAGTTCTCGAGGATGCGGGTCCCCTGCGGAGTGTGAGCGACCTCCGGATGGAACTGCACGGCGTAGAGCCGCCGCGCCTCGTCTCCCATCGCGGCCACCGGGCAGTTGTCGGTCACGCCCATCGGCGTGAATCCCCGCGGCGCCCGCATCACGACGTCGCCGTGGCTCATCCACACGCTGAGCCGCCCGCGCGCATCCGGCGTCACGCCCTGGAACAGCCGGCTCGGAGCGATGAGCTCGACCTCGGCCTTGCCGTACTCCCGACGCTCGGACGGCACGACCTCTCCGTCGAGCAGATAGCCCATGGCCTGCATGCCGTAGCAGATGCCGAGCACAGGTACGCCGGCATCGAACAGCCCGCGCGGCGGGAGCGGCGCGCCTTCCTCGTACACGCTCGACGGCCCGCCCGACAGCACGAACCCCCTGTACCCGGCACCGAGCAACTCGTCGATCGACTGCGTCGGCGGAAGGATCTCCGAGTACACGGAGAGCTCGCGGATGCGGCGAGCGATCAGCTGCGTGTACTGAGACCCGAAGTCGAGGACCGCGATCTTGTCCAATCAGATCATGGGGGGACTATCGATGCCCCCCAAACCCCCGCGCTCGGAGCGCCCCGGGGGGGTGCGCGGACGCACCCGTGGTGCGCGGACACACCCGCCGAAGCCGTGGCGCTCCTTGACCACCCGATTCGTTCACGGCTCTCGGATCGCCCCACCGGATCACACATCGACGTCGGCGTACGGTGGTCCGCACGCTGGGTTCACGCGAACGGTGCCGTCGGTCGGTCAGCGAGGCCGGCCGAGCTTCTGCGCCTGCTGGAAGACCTTACCCTCGGTCTTGATGGCCGGAGCGATGATCAGCTCGGTCTGCTGGAGCTCGCGGATGTTCTGCGCACCGACCGAGCCCATGCAGGTGCGAATCGCCCCGACCAGGTTCAGCGTCCCATCCTCGGTGAACGCCGGGCCGAACAGGATCTGCTCGAGCGACCCCGAGACGCCGACGCGGATCCGGGTGCCGCGCGGCAGGTTCGAGTGCGGCGTCGCCATGCCCCAGTGGTAGCCGCGGCCGGGCGCCTCGATGGCGCGGGCAAAGGCTGACCCGATCATGACGGCGTCCGCGCCCGATGCCAGCGCCTTGCACACGTCGCCGCCGGTCGTCATGCCGCCGTCGGTGATGATCGGCACGTACCGCCCGGTCTGCTTGTAGTAGAAGTCGCGGGCCGCAGCGGAGTCCGCGGTCGCGGTGACCTGCGGCACGCCCAGCCCGAGGACCTCGCGGCTCGTGCAGGCCGCGCCCGGTCCGACCCCGACGAGGACACCGTCCACGCCGCACTGCATGAGCTCGAGGCACGCCTCGTATGTGACGTGATTGCCGACGATGAGCGGGACCGCGAGGGACTTCTTCAGCTTCGCGAGGTCGAGCGTCTTGTACTCGGTCGCCACGTGGCGCGCGGTCGTGACCGTCGACTGCACGGCGAAGATATCGGCGCCGGCCTCCTGCGCGATCTGCGCGAAGCGCTCGGCGCGCTGCGGGATGGACGACACGGCGGCCGGGCCGCCGCCCTTCTTGATCTCCCGGATGCGCTCGTGGATCAGCTCTTCCTTGATCGGCTCGGAGTAGATGGACTGGATGATGCGCGTCGCCTCTTCCTGGCTCGCGGAGACGATGCGCTCCAGCACCTCGGCGGGGTTCTGGTAGCGCGAGAAGATGCCCTCGAGGTTGAGCACGGCGAGGCCGCCGTGGCGCGCCATCTCGATCGCGAGCTTCGGGCCCACGACACCGTCCATCGCGGCCGCGATGATCGGGAGGTCGAAGCGGCGCCCGCACAGCTCCCAGCTGATGTCGACCTCGCTCGAATTGACGGTGACCGGGCCTGGCACGAGGGCGATGTCATCGAAGCCGTAGGCCACCCTCGCCTTTCTGCCGCGACCAACCCACATCCCCATGTAGCGCCTCCGTCCGTCTCGGACTCGGTTCATCGGCCAGCGCGACCTCGCCGCCCTCGAACCCTAGATATAGTGATTGCGGTGATGCCGATATACGAGATTTCGTGCAGTATAGCGACCGGCCATGGACCGGTCAAGCGCGCCCCTCGGGCGCGGCCGCGCGCCCCTCGGGCGCGGCCGCGCGCCCCTCGCGCGAGAACTCCCACAGCAGCCGCAGGCCCTCGAGCCTCAGGTCGTCGTTCACCTCGTCGATCGAGGTGGCGACGTCGGCGATGAGCGACACGAGGCCGCCGGTCCCGATGACCTTCGGATCCCCGCCCATCTCGGTCTTCATCCGCGTGATGATGCCGTCGACGAGCCCCGCGTACCCGTACACGACGCCGGACTGGATGTTGGTGACGGTGTTCCGCCCGATCGCCTCCTTCGGCCGCACGAGCTCCACGCGGTAGAGCCGCGCCGCGCGGCTCACGAGCGCTTCCACGGACGTGGCGATGCCCGGCGCGATCGCCCCACCGATGAACGCGCCCTGCTCGTTGACGCAGTCGAACGTCGTCGCCGTGCCGAAGTCCACGACGATCAGCGGAGCGCCGTAGAGGACGGTGGCCGCGAACGCGTCAACGAACCGGTCCGCGCCGACTTCCGCGGGGTTCTCGACGGCGAGCGGCATCGGCGCGTTCAGCGCCGGCTGGACGAAGTACGGCTCGATGCCGAAGTACTGCTCGCACATCCACTGGAGCGTCTGCTGGACCGGCGGCACGACGTTCGAGATCGCGATGGCGTCGATGGCGTGCCGGTCGAGGCCCCGCGTGCGGAGAAGTGTCTCGATGAACAGGCCATACTCGTCCGCCGTCTGTTCCCGCCGGCTCGTCAGCCGCCACGAGCCCACGAGGCGCCGGCCGTCGAACACGCCGATCTTCGTGTTGGTGTTGCCGACGTCCGCGACGATCAGCATGACGCCCTCCCTCGCTCCGCCCGCGCGACCTCGACCACCTCGCCGGCGCTGATACGGCGTTCGGCGGCGCCGTCGGCGACCACGAGCGCGCCGTCCATCCCGATGTCGACGGCGACGCCTTCGACGTCGTCGATGCGCACCCGCCGGCCGATCGTCAGCGCGCGATCGAGCCACCGTGCGCGGACGGGCGCGAACCCCTCGGACTCGAACCGCGCACGCCAACGGTCGAGCGCGTCCAGGACCGCGTCGAGGACCACGTCGCGGTCGACGTCATGGCCGGTCTCCAGGAACAGGGACGTCGCCCGGCCGCACAGGTCGGCCCCGAACTCCGACTGGCGCACGTTGATGCCGATCCCGATGACCACCAACATGGGGGGCCCCGAGATGGCCCCCCATACCCCCCCGTCGCTCGCAACCGGCCCGGCACCGCCGGGCCGGTGCTCGGGCACCCGCTCGGCCACCGCGGGCCCCGACATGGCCCCCACACCCCCCGCGCTCGGAAGCGCCCCGGGACACCCGGGGCGCTCCTCGACTACCCGCTCGGCAGGCGGTGTCGCCGGCGAGATCCGGGACTCGAGCAGGATGCCGGCGATCTTGCGCTCGCGCACGAGCGCGTCGTTCGGCCACTTGAGCCGGACGTCGACGTTCGCCACCGATTCGAGCGCGTCCGCGACCGCGACCGCGGCGACGAACGAGTAGAGCGGCAGCTGGCTCACGGCGACGCGCGGCCGAATCAGGATCGACGCCAACACGCTTGTCGCGGGCGTGGCTGTCCAGGCGTGACCCCGGCGTCCCCGGCCCTGGCGCTGGAAGTCAGCGACGACGACGGTCCCGTCGGGCGCGCCGTGGGCGGCCAGCTCGAACGCGAACGTCTGGGTGGAATCGACCTCGCGGAGACGGAGGACGCAGTGGCTCGCGCGCGCGGGCTCAGGGCCCGTGAACGGATCGGGTGGTCGAGGAGCGCCACGGCTTTGGCGGGTGCGTCCGCGCACCACGGGTGCGTCCGCGCACCCCCCCCGGGGCGCTCCGAGCGCGGGGGGCTTGGGGGGGCTCGATAGTCCCCCCATGAAGTCAGTTCGAGCAACAATCGAACGCCCGGGCGGTCGATTGTCGCTCGAACTCTCAGCTCCGGCCGTCACCGAGCCACCCGAGGCTCGCCTCGAGCTTCTCGCGCACGCTGCGCTCGGCGGCGAGCCGACCCCGCTCGCGCTCCACGACCTCGGCCGGCGCGCGCTCCACGAACTCCGGACGCGCGAGCTTGCCCTCCAGCATCGCGATCGTCTCGCTCGCGCGCCGGATCTCCTTCGAGAGCCGCTGGCGCTCGGCGGCCAGGTCCACGACGCCGGCCAGCTCGACGTACACCTCGGCACCACCGGCCACGGCGAGCGCAGCGCTCGCCGGCCGTGTCGCTGCCGGGTCCACCGTCAGGCGTGCGCGCGCGAGCGCCTCGATCGTCCGGCGACTCGCCTCGAACAGCGCCCCCTGCTCGGCCGAGGGCCGGACGGTCACGCCGAGCGTCGCCGACGGCGGCACGCGCATCTCGCCGCGTACGGTGCGGATCGCGGTCACGAGGTCGATCACGAGCCCCATGGTGCGCTCGGCGCCCGCGTCGCCCGCCTTGCGGCGCGCACGCGGGTACGGCGCGACCATGATCGACTCGCCGTCGTGCGGCAGCCGCTGCCAGATCTCCTCGGTGATGAACGGCGTGAACGGGTGCAGCAGGCGCAGGGTCGTCTCGAGCACGGTGACGAGCGTGTGCTGCGTGCGCAGCCGCTCGTCGGGCGTCTCCGGGCGGTAGAGCGAGAGCTTGGCGATCTCGAGGTACCAGTCGGCGAACTCGTGCCACAGGAACTGGTAGATCGCCGACGCCGCGTCGTTGAAGCGGTAGCGTTTCAGGTGCCCGCGCACGGACGCGATCGCCGCCGCGAGGCGCGCCTCGATCCAGCGGTCGGCCTCCGACGGTTTCACCCGCTTCGCACGCTTCGCGTGGTAGCCCTCGAGATTCGAGAGCACGAGCCGCGAGGCGTTCCAGATCTTGTTCGCGAAGTTGCGGTAGCCCTCGATCCGGTCCTCGGCGAGCCGGATGTCGCGTCCCTGCGCCGCGAGCGCCGCGAGCGTGAAGCGGAACGCGTCCGTTCCGTACTTGTCGATCACGACGAGCGGGTCGACGACGTTCCCGCGCGTCTTCGACATCTTCTGGCCTTCGGCGTCCCGCACCATCGCGTGGATGTAGACGTCGCGGAAGGGCACCTCGCCCATGAAGTGCAGGCCCGCCATCGCCATGCGGGCCACCCAGAAGAAGAGGATGTCGAAGCCGGTCACGAGCACGGACGTCGGGTAGTAGCGCCGGAGATCCTCGGTGTCGTCCGGCCAGCCCAGCGTCGAGAACGGCCAGAGGGCCGACGAGAACCACGTGTCGAGGACGTCCGGATCCTGCCCCACGGCTCCGCCGCACGTCGGGCACGCGGTCAGGTCGGTGCGCGAGACGTGCACCGAGCCGTCGCGCTCGCAGTACCACGCCGGAATCTGGTGCCCCCACCAGAGCTGGCGGGAGATGCACCAGTCGCGGATGCCCTCCATCCAGTGGTAGTACGTCTTCGCCCAGCCGCGCGGGACGATCTTGATCCGACCCGACCGCACCGCCTTGATCGCCGGCTCGGCGAGCGGCTTCATCCGCACGAACCACTGCTTCGAGACGAGCGGCTCGACGACGGTCTTGCAGCGGTAGCACAGACCGACCGCGTGACGGTACGGCTCGATGCGCTCGATGAGGCCGAGCCGCTTCATGTCCTCGACGATCGCCTTGCGGCAGTCGAAGCGATCCATGCCGGCGTACCGACCGGCGAGCGCGGTCATCTTGCCGTCGAACCCGATGACCGAGCGGATCGGCAGGCCATGGCGCTTGCCGATCTCGAAGTCCACCGGGTCGTGCCCAGGCGTGACCTTGATCAAGCCCGTGCCGAAGTCCGGGTCGACCGCCTCGTCGCCCACGACGCGCACGCTGATCGTGCCGTCGACGGACGGGATGTCGAGCGTCTGGCCCACGAACTGCGCGTAGCGCTTGTCCTTCGGATGGACCGCGAGGCCCGTGTCGCCCAGCTTGGTTTCCGGCCGCACGGTACCGAGCGTCACCGGACCGTACCGGATGTAGACGAACTCCGCGTCCCGCTCCTCGCGCTCGACCTCGAGGTCGGCAAGCACCGTCTGGCACCGGGGACACCAGTTGACGATGTAGTCGTCGCGATAGATCAGGCCCTCTTCCCAGAGCCGCACGAAGACCTCGCGGACCGCTCGTGAGAGCCCCGCGTCCATCGTGAACCGCTCGCGCGACCAGTCGCAGGACGAACCGAGCCGCCTCAGCTGGCGGATGATGGTCCCGCCGGACTCCTCCTTCCACCGCCACACGCGCTCGATGAACGCCTTGCGGCCGAGGTCCTCTTTCGTCTTGCCCTCGGCGGCGAGCTGTCGCTCCACGACGTACTGTGTCGCGATCCCGGCGTGGTCCGTCCCGGGCAGCCAGAGCGTGTTGAGGCCGTCCATCCGCTTCTGGCGGACGAGGATGTCCTGGAGCGTGTTGTTGACCGCGTGCCCCATGTGGAGCGAGCCGGTGACGTTCGGGGGCGGGATGACGATCGAGTACGCCGTGCCCGGCCGTGACGGGTCGGCCCGGAAGTACCCGCGGCCTTCCCAGAATGGATACCACCGCGCCTCGGTCTCGTGCGGGTCGTAGCGATCGGGGATCTCGGTCATGCGGAGACGCTCATTGTAGCACCGGCATCGCGCTCACGAGCCGCCACCCGGCCGGTCCCCGCTGGAACGTGAGCTGCCACGGCCGCTCGGCGTCGCGCGCCGCGACGGACACGCGCTCAGGCCCGATCGTCTCGCGCGCGTCGCACGCCGGCTCGGGCGCGAGGGAGGGTGGAAGCAGCCGTCGCATCGCGGCGTCGGGGACGAGACCGGCGAGCGCGTTCCCGTTGCCGGCGGCGACCGCGTCGAACAGTCGCGCGACCGCTCCGCGGAACTCGCGGTGCCACGGATTGATCAGACGGCGCGCGACGCGCGTCACCGACGCGCCGCCGCTGCCGACGCGGTACACGTCCTCCTGCTCGGTCTGACCATCGCAGCCCGGCGTCCAGCCGGGGTACTGGACCTCGTACCGGACGCGGATCTCGGAGCCGCGCACCGACCAGCCGCGGGCGAGCAGACCGTCCGGGAAGAGCTGCGCGGTCGACCACGTGACGCGCACGCCATCGCCTTGCGGATGCGCGAGCTCCATGCGCAGCGGGCGCGTGCCCCGCCCTGTCGGCGGACCTTCCCAGGTCATCAGGAACCGAGCGGCCTTCGCACCGCCCTGGCGGAGCGCGAGGACGCTCGGTCGTCCCGCCCGCGTGAACGTCACGAGCAGGGCGGCCTCCCCGTCCAGGCGACCGTACACGCGCACGCTGTTCCCGACCGGCGTGCCGGCGAGCTGAAAGGCGCCGACGAGGACGTCGCCGACACGCACGAGACGGACCACGGTCGCGCCCCACACCTCGCCGAACGTGTCCAGCCGGTCCTGCAGGAACCCGAGCGACGCGAACACTCCCCCGGACGCCAAGCTCTCGACGATCTCGTCGTCGAGGAGCGCGTACACCTCCCGGTAGGTCTCCGCAGAGTCGTCGCCGAGGGCGCCCGCGGCGAGCTGCGTCGCCGCGAGCGCACGGAACCGGTCGAGCCGATCCGGAGCGCCCGCGGACGCGACACCAACGAGACTGAGCGCCGCGACCGCCACGGCGAAACGCGCGGCGTGCGACGTCGGCTTCACCCCGCCATGTTACAACATCAGGATGAGGCGCCCGCCCATCGGTCTCATCGACCGGTACGTGCTGCGCGAGCTCGTGACGCCCTTCGCCTTCGGTGTCGGGCTGTTCACGTTCTTCCTCGTCATCGACCGGATCTACCAGCTGACCGAGCTGGTCATCACGAAGGGCGTGCCGTTCCACCTCGTCACCGGACTGCTCGTCTTCATGCTGCCGTCGTTCCTCGGCTACACGCTGCCGATGGCGCTGCTGGTCGCCGCCCTCCTTGCCGGCGGGCGGCTCGCGGGAGACCTGGAAGTCGTGGCCCTCAAGTCGGCGGGCGTGAGCCTCTTCCGACTGCTGCGGCCAATCCTGCTCGCCGGCGCCGCCGTGACGCTCGCCGTGGCGCTCATCACCATGTGGCTGACTCCCGTCGCCAACCGGCAGTTCCAGCAGCAGCTCTTCAAGATCCTCGAGTCGCGTGCCGTCGCGGGCCTCCGGGAACGCATCTTCAACACGACGTTCGGCGACGTCGTGCTCTACGTCGAGGACGTGAGCGCGTCGCAGGTCGCACTCCGCGGCCTGCTCGTGTCCGACGAGCGCGATCCGAGGCTGACGCGGATCATCACCGCAGCCGAAGGGCGCATCCTCACCGACGAGGCGACCCGCCGGATCGTGCTCCGGCTCATGGATGGCGCGGTCAACGAGGCGGACGTCATGCCGGCCAATCCGCCGGCCACCGGCGGCCTCCCGGCGCCGAGGGGCGGCGCCGCGGCGAACACACGCTACCGCTACACGACGTTCACGCTCTACGACATGACGCTGCCGCTCGACTCGCCGTTGCGCGGCGCGACCCGCCTCGACAAGCCGGAGCGAGACCTCTCCCTCGGCGAGCTCCGTCGCGAGATCGCGCGCCTCGCGGCCGACGGTCCGGGGCGCCGGCCGTACGAGTTGGAGTGGCACAAGCGCCTCGCGCTGCCGCTCGCGACCTTCGTGTTCCTGCTGGTCGGTTTCCCGCTCGCCGTGCGCTCGCACCGTGGCGGGCGCAGCATCGCGCTGCTCGGCAGCCTCGCGATCCTCGTTGCGTACTACGTGCTCCTGACGTCGCTCGAGGGCATGGGACTTCGCGGGACGCTGCCTGTCTGGCCCGCGATCTGGCTCCCGAACCTGCTGTTCGCGACGGTCGGCACCACCCTGCTCGTCGCCACCGCGCGCGAGTGGCGCGCGCCCACGCCGCCGGCGGCCTGGAGACTGATGCACGCCATCGTCCGGCGCTTCCCGACGCGGCGGCCCGGTACCAGGCCCATCATCGTGTCGCCCGTCGGTCCGCGCGACTCGACGCACATCGTCGACCGGTACGTGATCCGCGAGCACCTGGTCTTCATGGTGATCTGCCTCGGCATCGCGACGGCCCTGGTCCTCACGATCGACCTGCTCGACACGCTGGACCGGTACCTGCGCGTCAAGCCGCCGCTCGCCTATATCTTCCAGCACTTCCTCTACCGGCTGCCGGCCGACGTGCATGCCGGACTGCCCGTCGTCATGCTCGTCGCGACCGTCTTCCTCTTCATCACGCTCAACCGGCATCACGAGCTGACCGCGCTGAAGGCCGCGGGGATCAGCGTGTACCGTGTCGCCGCGCCGGTGCTCGCACTCGGCTCCCTGGTGGCCCTGGGTGCCGGGCTCTTCCAGGAGCTGGTCCTCCCGGTGCTGAACGAGCGCGGCGAGGAAGTCGACCGCGTGAAGATACGCGGACAGCTTCCACGGCACCTGCAGTCCCGCCAGCGGCTGTGGGTCCGCAGCGCGGACTCCCGCTTCTATCGCGTGGAGCTGCTGGCGCCAGGAACGAACGACCTCTACGGTGTCACGGTCCTCGAGATCGACCGCAGCTTCCGTCTCCTGCACCGCCTCGATGCTCGGCGCGCGCACTGGACACCGCGCGGCTGGGAGCTCTCGGACGGCGCGTTCCGCGATCTCGCCCCCGACGGCAAGGTCCGGACCGTCCCGTTTGCGCGGACGGCGCTCGAGCTACCGGAGTCGATCGACGACTTCACGCGCATCCAGAAACCGGTGAGCGCGATGAGCTATCGCGAGCTCTCCGAGTACGTGACGAGACTCGAAGCCGCGGGCTACCAGGCGCGCAAGTATCTCGTCGATCTCTACGAGAAGCTCTCGTTCCCGCTCGTGAACCTGGTGATGGTGCTCGTCGCCGTGCCCTTCGCCGTGCACTCGCCGCGCAGCGGGCGGCTCTTCGGCGTCGGCCTCGCGATCGTGATCATGGCGGGGTACCTCGTCGTGCACTACACCGCGATCTCGTTCGCACGCGCGGATCTCCTGCCGCCGATCGTCGCCGCGTGGACGGCCAACGTGATCTTCGCGGGCATCGGCCTCACGCTCTTCGCGCGCCTGCGGACCTAAATCATGGGGGGCCCCGACATGGCCCCCCAACCCCCCCCGCGCCCGGAGCCGTCCCGGGGAACCCGGGACGGCCCTCGATGACGCGCTCCCTTCACGGGCTCTGAAATCATGGGGGGCCCCGACCTGGCCCCCCAACCCCCCCCCCGCGCTCGGAGCGCCCCGGCCAAGCCCGGCCAAGCCGTGGCGCTCCTCGACCACCCGACGCGTTCACGGGCTCTGAGAGTTCGAGCAACAATCGACTGCCGCGGCGGTCGGTTGTTGCTCGAACTGAGCCGGTGGCGGTAGCGGGCAGGGTCGGGTGACCCGTTCCCCGCCGTCGGTCGTTGCGTGCGAGCGCCGTCGGTTGGGAACGCGCCGGCGCATCAGTCGGGCGCAACGGGTCGTGGTCAGAGATCCTGCCCGGCTCTCGGCGCCGAGCGAGCCACCGCGCAACGGCGGGCGCGGCCTCCGCGCTACCGCCGTCCTTCGGCCAGTGCGCGCAGCGTCTCCTCGAGCCGCTTCTGCTCGGCTCCGTATGCCGCCCAGTCGCCGCGCTTGAGCGCCTCCTGAGAGCGTCCCCAGATCTCCCACGCCCGCTGTCCGAGCGCGCGGACGTCCGGAGAAGGCTCGGCTGCTCCGGGAGGAACCGCCGCGCCAGGAGGACGCGCGACACCGGGTGGCGGCGCCGGTGCCGGCACCGGGGCAGCGGCGGCGCGCGGACTCTCCGCCGGGAGCCGGGCGCCGAAGATCCGGGCGAGCGACTGCTCGAGCGTCGGCTCCATCGCGATCTGGTTGCCGAACGCTACGATGACGCGGCGCAGCTCGGGCAGCGCGCCCTGCTCGGAGGCCGCCAGATAGAGCGGCTGGACGTAGATGAGCGACTGGTCGATCGGGATCGCGAGGAGCGAGCCCCGGATGACGCTCGAGCCGCGCTGGTTCCAGAGCGAGAGCTGCTGGGAGATGACCGGGTCCTGGTCGATCCGCGCGTCGATCTGCCGCGGCCCGTAGACGAGCTTCTGCTTCGGGAAGTTGTAGACGATCAGCTTGCCGTAGTTCGGCGGGTCGGAGCGCGCGGCCAGCCACGCGATCATGTTGTCGCGGCGCGTGGGGTTGAAGAGGGTCAGGAGGATGAACTCCTCCCGCTGCTCGTTCGGCAGCCGCATGATCGTGTAGTAGGGCTCCATCTCCCGGTCGCGCCCCTCGATCGTGCGCCGCGGCACCGCCCACAGGTCCTCGCGGTTGTAGAAGACCTGGGGATCGGTCATGTGGTAGACGGCGTACTTCCTCGCCTGGATCGCGAAGAAGTCCTCGGGATAGCGGATGTGCTGGCGGAGGCCGGCCGGCATCGACTCGAGCGGCTTCAGCAAGCCGGGGAACGCCGCGCCGTACGCCCTGACGATCGGATCGGTCGCGTCCGCCACGTAGAATGTGATCGAGCCGTGGTAGGCGTCCACGACGACCTTCACGGAGTTGCGGATGTAGTTGCCCACGCCCGCCGCCGGGTCGGCGTACGGGTAGCGGTCGGTCGTCGTGTAGCCGTCGAGCATCCACACGAGCCGGCCGTCGTCCGTGATGACCAGGTACGGGTCGCGGTCGTAGCGGAAGAACGGCGCGACCTGGCGCACCCGCTGCCCGATGGCGCGGTAGATCATGATGCGGCTGTCCGCGGTGAGCGCGTCCGTGAACATCAGGCGGAACTCGCCGAAGCGTGCCGCGAACGCGAGCGTCCGCAGCCACGACGTCAGCGGGACGCCGCCGGTGCCGCGGTACGTCGTGTACACGTTCTGGTCGCCGGCCGGATAGTCCAGCTCCTGCTCGCGGGTGCGCACGAGCACGTACTGGTTCGACACCTCGCTGTAGTAGATCTCCGGCCGGGAGAGCTTCGGGAACCCGTCTGTCGATCGCGGCGGGATGTCCTTCACGAAGAACTCGGGCAACCCTTCCGCGGTGATGCGGTTCACCGGGCCGACGACGGCGCCGTAGCCGTGCGTGTACGTGAGGTGCTCGTTGATCCAGTTCTGGCCGAGCTGCTGGTAGGAGAGCTCGCGCGGCGACAGCATGAGCTGGCGATACTCGCCGTTCACGGTGTACCGGTCGTTGTCGACGTCGAGGAACTTGTAGTACGTGCGGATCTCCTGGAGCTGGCCGAACGTCCGGAGCAGCGGGCGGTGATCCCACAGCCGGATGTTCTTGACCGTCGCGGCGTTCCGCTCGAGCGCCCGCGCGTCGAGCTCGTCCCGGGCCGGGAACTCCTTCTCCTCGATCCGGTCGAGCCCGAAGGCCTGGCGAGTCATGCGGATGTTGTGCGCGATGAACGGCCGCTCGGCGGCGAGCTGGTTCGGCTGCACGCGCAGCTTCTCGATCACGCCCGGGACGGCACCGAGGCCCAGGACCCAGGCGGCGCCGAGCACGACCAGTCCGGTGGCGAGCAGGCGGATGCCGGGACGCGCGATCTGCACGAGGCACGCGAGCGCACACAGCGCCGAGAGGACGGCGAGGACCCCGAGCGCCGGCAGCGAGGCGCGGACGTCGGTGTACGACGCGCCGAACACGAGGCCGCGCGGCGAGTAGACGAGCTCGTAGCGATCGAGCCAGAAGCCGACGGCCTTGAGCGCGAGCACCAGGGTGCCGAGGACGAGCAGGTGCGTGCGCGCGCCGCCCGCGAGCCGCGGGCCACGGGCCGTCAGCACGAGGCTGCGCTGGAGGACGTAGACGGCCAGCGTGAGGACGATCGTGCCGATCACGAGCGCCGTCGCCCACCCGTGAACGAGGCGCCAGAACGGCAGCACGAAGACGAAGAACGACAGGTCCTGGCCGAACAGCGGGTCGGTGGCCCGGAAAGCACCGCCGCTGCGGTACCGGAGAAAGACCTCCCACCCGGCAGTCGCGCGGAGTCCGGACGCCAGCGCGATCAGCGCGATCACCACCGGCAAGAAGCGCCGGATGAGGGGCTCGATCACGACACGGCCGGGCAGTCCGAGCTGGTCCTCCAGCTCCCACAGCACGTCGGGCGCGGCGGTCCGCGCCGCCAGCGTGACGTTGACCCACAGGAACAGCGCGACGACCAGGGCCATCGCGGCGAACAGCGTGCCGCGTATCGAGAGGGTCGTCACGAAGACCTGGGTGTACCCGACCTCCTGGAACCACAGGTAATCGGTGTAGAGGGGGACGAGCTGGCCGAGCGCGCCGAGCGCGACGAACACCAGGACCAGCACCACGATCGGCTGGGGTCGGTTCATCGCGCTCGGCCGCTTTCGACGTCGGGCAGCGAGCCTACGTGCCGTGGCGCCAGGACGCCAGGTACGACTCCTGCTGCGCGGTCAGGTCGTCGATCTGCACACCCATCGAGGCGAGCTTGAGGCGCGCGATCTCCCGGTCGATGTCGCGGGGGACGGAGTACACCTTGCGCTCGAGCGTGCGGCCGCGCTTGACCATGAACTCCGCGCTGAGCGCCTGGTTCGCGAAGCTCATGTCCATCACCGACGCCGGGTGGCCCTCGGCAGCGGCGAGATTGATGAGCCGGCCGTCGCCCAGCACGTAGACGCGGCGCCCGGACGGCAGCACGAACTCCTCGACGAACGGACGCACCGTGCGCCGGCTCTTCGACTGCTTGGCGAGCCCCTCGAGATCGATCTCCACATTGAAGTGGCCCGAGTTCGACAGGATCGCGCCGTCCTTCATCCGCTGGAAGTGCTCGGCGCCGATGACGGTGGTGTTCCCGGTCACCGTGACGAACACGTCGCCGAGCTCCGCGGCCCTCGCCATCGGCATCACCGGGAAGCCGTCCATCACGGCTTCGAGCGCGCGCATCGGCTCGACCTCCGTGACGATCACGTGCGCGCCCATGCCCTTCGCGCGCGCCGCCACGCCGCGGCCGCACATGCCGTAGCCCGCCACGACGACCGCGCGGCCGGCCAGCAGGATGTTCGTCGCGCGCAGGATGCCGTCGATCGTCGACTGCCCGGTGCCGTAGCGGTTGTCGAACAGGTGCTTCGTGTCCGCGTCGTTGACCGCGATCACGGGGAACGCGAGCACCCCCTCGTTCTCCATCGCGCGCAGCCGGATGACACCGGTCGTGGTCTCCTCCGTACCGCCGATCACGTCCGAGATGTCGCGGCCCGCGTCCCGCATCTTGTGGAGCTGGCTGATCACGTCCGCGCCGTCGTCCATGGTCACCTGCGGCCGGGCGGCGATGACCGCCTCGAGGTGGCGGTAGTACGTCGCGTTGTCCTCGCCCTTCTGCGCGAAGACCGGAACGTCGTACTCCTTGACGAGCGCCGCAGCCGTGTCGTCCTGGGTCGACAGCGGGTTCGACGCGCAGAGGGCCAGCTGCGCGCCGCCCGCCTTCAGCGTGAGCATGAGCACCGCGGTCTCCGTGGTGACGTGCAGGCACGCGCCGAGGCGGATGCCCTTGAGCGGCTGCTCCTTCGCGAACCGCTCGCGCACCTGACGCAGCACGGGCATCGACTGCTCGGCCCACTCGATCTTGAGCCGCCCCGCCTGCGCGAGCCCGAGGTCTTTCACATCGTGGTCAATCATCTGTGCATCCTTTCGCATCGTAACGGCCCAGCGCGAGCGACACGACCGGGCGTCCGTGACTGCTGTTTCGAGCGGCGGCTTTGCCGCCGCAATCGAGGGGGAGGTTTCGGAAGGGGGGCGGAGCCCCCCTCCGAGGATCTAGGCGTCGTCCCGCAAGTCCTTGACCCGGTCGATGCGCTCCCAGGCGAACTCCGGCTCGGGCCGTCCGAAATGGCCATAGGCGGCGGTCTTGCGATAGATCGGCCGCCTGAGGTTCAGGTACTTGATGATGCCCGCGGGCGTGAAGTCGAAGTGGCGCCTGACGATCTCCTCGAGGCGATGGTTCGACACCTTCCCGGTGCCGAACGTCTCGACCATGATCGAGACGGGATCCGCCACGCCGATCGCGTAGGCGACCTGCAGCTGCGCGCGCTCCGCCAGCCCGGCCGCGACGACGTTCTTCGCGACGTGGCGCGCCATGTACGCCGCCGACCGGTCCACCTTCGTCGGATCTTTCCCCGAGAACGCGCCGCCGCCGTGCGGGCACGAGCCACCGTACGTGTCGACGATGATCTTTCGCCCGGTCAGCCCGGTGTCCCCCATCGGCCCTCCGGTGACGAACCGGCCGGTCGGGTTCACGTGGAAGGTGCAGCGCTTGTGATCCATGAACTCGGCCGGAAGGACGGGCAGGATGACCTGCTCGATCACGTCCTTCCGGAGCTGCTCGCTGGAGATCTCGGGGCTGTGCTGCGTCGAGATGACGACGGTGTCGATCGCGCGAGGCTTGCCGTCCACGTAGCGCACGGTGACCTGGGACTTGCCGTCCGGCCGGAGCCACGGTAGCGCGCCCGACTTCCGTCGCTCGGACAGGCGCATGGTGAGCTGGTGCGCGAGCGTGATGGGCAGCGGCATCTGCTCGGACGTCTCGTTGCAGGCGTAGCCGAACATCATGCCCTGGTCGCCTGCGCCGAGCGCGTCCACGCCCATGGCGATGTCCGGAGACTGCTCGTCAATGGCCGTGATCACGCCGCACGTCTCGAAGTCGAAGCCGTACTTCGCGCGGACGTAGCCGACGTCCTTGATCGTCTGGCGCGCGATGCGCGGGATGTCGACGTAGCAGTTGGTCGTGATCTCGCCTGCCACGACCACGAGGCCGGTGGTGAGGAGCGTCTCGCACGCGACGCGTCCGCTCGGGTCCTGCGAGAGGATCGCGTCCAGGACGGCGTCCGAGATCTGGTCGGCGATCTTGTCCGGATGACCCTCGGTCACCGACTCGGACGTGAACAAATAGGCATCCTGGGCCATGCGGCGATCCTCCAAAGGTGAAAGTATTTGTCACTTTAACACGGTGCGGCAAGACGGCGTCAAGCGCGAGCCGATGTCACCTCGGACCGGTGTGTGGCCGAATCCCGTCATCGAGGGCCGTCCCGGGTTTCACGGGTGCGTCCGCGCACCCCCCGGGACGGCTCCGAGCGCTGGGGGGTTTGGGGGGCCATTTCGGGGCCCCCCATGAAGTCAGTCCGCATCCGTCGCTTGAGCTCGTCGAGCAGCGGGATGGTCCACGGGTCGATCTCTCGCAGGATGGCGAGGTAGTAGCTCGTCCACTGCCCGAGGTACGCGAGGGACAGGAGTCGGGCGAGTCGTCCGCGGCCTCGCGTCCAGGACTCGCTCACACCGCCCGCCGCGGCCTCGACGAGCTCGCGGAGCACGGTGAACCGCCGGGTGATCTCGGGCAGCTCGGCGTGGTCGCGGAGCAGGAGCAGGTGAAATCCACCGGCCGCCGGCGCGCGCCAGGCCTCGATCTCGTTGTGGTTCATCTCCGGCAGGCTGCCTGCGATCGCGAACGTCTTGGCGTTCTCCTCGACGTCCGTCTTCCACCGGTACGCGATCGGGCCGGTGTCCTGACCACCGTAGATCGCCGGAATCCGGTTGCCGATGGCGAGCGCCAGCCGTTTGGCCTCGTTCGACCGTGTCGGGCGCTCGGGCACCAGCTCGGCGCCGAGCGCGTCCACCGTCTCGAGGGCTTCGGCGACCTCGGCGTCCGTGGCGACGGAGATCCCGACGCCTGCGAGCACCGAGAGCGCGGGGAAGAACAGGTTGCCGAGCGCCATCCGGGGCATCAGGCCGCCGGGCAGCGCCACGCGCGGCAGACCGTACTGCGCGGCGAGCTCCGCCAGGCGTCCCCCGGCCGTGATGACCAACGCGGGCACGCCGCGGGCAATGGCGGCCTCGAGGGCGGAGATCACCTCGGCCGTCTCGCCCGAGTACGACGACGCGATCACGAGCGCCCGCCGGCCCGCGACCGGCGGCAGGCCGTACCCTCGGTGCACGAGGATCGGCACGTCCGCGCGATCCGCGGCACACGCGGCCAGCAGATCGCCGCTCGCGGCCGACCCGCCCATGCCGGCGACGACGACGGCCGACGGGCGGTCGATCGAGGGAGCGGGCCGCGCCACGAGCCCGGTCGCCTCGCGACACTGCGCGGCGAACGCCGCGAGCACGTCCCGCGTGTCGTGGACGTCGATCCGCTTGATGTCTCCGAGGTCGTCGAGGGTCATCGTGGGACCAGCGACGTGGGGGGCCCCGAAATGGCCCCCCACACCCCCCAACGCTCGGAGCGCCGCGGGGGGTGCGAGGACGCACTCGGGGAACCCGCGGCGCTCCTCGATTCGCCGACTCTCCGACACGTTCCTAGGCCGGACACCCGTCGATCGTCCTCGACGGAGCCGCGCATGGGGGTCGTGTTCGTCATCGGGCTACTCGCGATCCAGGTCGCGGTGGACCACGGTGGGCGACAGGCCGCGCTCCTCCAGGAACGCCCGCAGCTCCTCCACGAAGGCGACCGACCGGTGGCGGCCGCCGGTGCAGCCGATGGCGACCGTGAGGTACGCCTTGCCCTCGCGCTCGTAGCACGGGATCAGGAACGCGAGGAGGTCGCGGAGCCGCCGGAGCAGCTCGCGGCTCTCCTCGTGCTCGAAGATGAAGGTCCTCACCGGCGCGTCGCGCCCGTCGTGGGCCCGGAGCTCGTCGACGAAGTGCGGGTTCGGGAGGAACCGGACGTCGAAGACCAGGTCGGCGTCGTACGGGATGCCGTGCTTGAACCCGAACGAGACGAGCGACGGCGCGAGCCCGGGGCGCTGCTTCGGCGTCACGTAGAGCTCGATCAGGAGCGCCTTGAACTGGTGCACCGTCAGGCCCGACGTGTCGAGGATGCGATCGGCGATCTCGCGCAGGTGGGCCATCGCCTTGCGCTCGGCCCGGATGCCCTCGAGCACGTTGCCGTTGCCGGCGAGCGGATGGCGGCGCCGCGTCTCGTGATAGCGGCGGACGAGCGTCTCCTCGCTCGCCTCGAGGTAGAGCACCTCCACCGAGTGCCGGCGGCGCCTGAGCTCGGCGATCGCGTCGAGCAGGTGCGAGAGGTACTCGCCCTCGCGGACGTCCACGCCGAGGGCGATCCGGTGAATGCTCTGGGTCGAGCGGGTCGCGAGGTCGGCAAACGTGGGGATCAGCGTCGTCGGCAGGTTGTCGACGCAGAAGAACCCCATGTCCTCGAAGCACTTGATGGCGTAGCTCTTCCCGGCCCCCGACATGCCGGTGATGACGACGAAATCGATCGGCGGATCCGCCATCGTCCCCGGGCGAAGGCCGGTCACCGGCGGCGGGGCATCAGGCGACGCTGGTGGGACGGCAGGATCCCGAGCTCCTCGCGGTACTTCGCGACGGTCCGCCGGGCGATCGTGAGGCTCCGCCCCTTCAGGATCTGCGCGATCTCCTGGTCGGAGAGCGGCTTCGACGGATCCTCGTTCGCGAGGAGATCCTGGATCATCTTCTTCACGGAGACGGACGACACCATCTCGCCGTCGCCCGACTGGATGCCGCTGTGGAAGAAGAACTTCAGCTCGAAGAGGCCCTGCGGCGTCTCGATGTACTTGTTCGTGGTGACGCGGCTCACCGTCGACTCGTGCATGCTGATGTCCTCGCCGACGTCGCGCAGCGACAGCGGGCGAAGGTACGGCAGGCCCTTGTCGAGGAAGTCCTTCTGGAACTTCACGATCGACTGCGCCACCTTGCGGAGGGTGCGCTGGCGCTGGTCGACGCTCTTGATGAGCCAGACCGCCGAGCGGAGCTTCTGCTCGACGTACTGCCGCGCCTCGTCGCCGGAGCTCCTGAGCAGCGAGCGGTAGAGATTGTTCACGCGCAGCCGCGGGATCCCGTCCTCGTTGAGCACGACCGTGTACTCGCCCCCCGTCTTGACGACCGCGACGTCCGGGACGATGTAGCGCGAGTCGTTGCCGCCGAAGCGCCGCCCCGGCTTCGGCTCGAGCCCCATGATCTCCTCGACCGACTCCATGATCCGGTCGAGCGGCAGCTTGAGCGCTCGCGCGATGTCCGGGTAGCGCCGGCGCGTGAGGTCGTCGAAGTGCTGCTCGACGATCTCGACCGACACAGGGTCCGGATTCGGATCGGTCTTGAGCTGGAGCAGCAGGCACTCCTGGATGCTGCGCGCCGCCACGCCGGGCGGGTCGAAGGCCTGCACGATCGCCAGGATCTTCTCGACCTCGGGCACGCTCACGCCGCAACGCTGGGCGATCTCCTCGAGCTCGGCGCGCAGGTACCCGTCCTCGTCCAGGTTGCCGATGATCTCCGTGCCGATGCGCCGCGCGACGGGATCCTCGAGCTCCGGGCTCAGGCGGAGCTGCTCGTCGAGGTGGTCGTTGAGCGAGGACGTCGACCGCACGATGTTCTCGAAGGGCAGGTCGTCCCGGTCCTCCTGCGCGACCAGCGAGCGCTCCTCGTGGTCGTCGAACATCACCGCGGTGAGGTCGAACGGCAGGTCGTCCGTCGGCCGTTCGTCGCGCGGCGGCGGCTCCGTGGTCGCCGGCAATTCGGGAGCCGTCGCCGTCGCCCGCGGATCGTCGGCTTGCGGCGCCTCCGGGTTCTCCTGCTCGGGGGTCTCCTCGAGCAGCGGGTTCTCGAGGAGCTCCTTCTGGACGACTTCCTGCAGCTCGAGCGTGGACAGCTGGAGCAGCTGGATCGCCTGCTGCAGCAGCGGCGTCATGACGACCCGCTGGCTCTGCCTGAGTGATAGTCGCGTTTCCATGGCCATGGCGAATCTCTCTTCGACGCCTAGAGCGAGAAGCGCTCCCCGAGATAGATCTCCCGGGCCTTCGGGTCGGACGCGATCTCGCTGGCGGTGCCGGAGACCAGGATCTTCCCGTCGTGCAGGATGTAGGCGCGATCGGTGATCGCGAGGGTCTCGCGGACGTTGTGGTCGGTGATGAGGATGCCGATCCCGCGCTCGGTGAGGCGGGCGACGATCTCCTGGATGTCCCCGATCGCGATGGGGTCGATTCCCGTGAACGGCTCGTCGAGGAGCAGGTACCGCGGGGACGTGACGAGCGCGCGCGTGATCTCGAGCCGCCGGCGCTCCCCGCCGGAGAGCGTGTAGGCGGGATACGGCGCGAGCGTTGTCAGGTCCAGCTCCGCCAGGAGCTCGCGCGCGCGCTCGCGGCGCTCCCCCTGCCCGAGGTCGAGCGTCTCCAGGATCGCGAGCAGGTTCTCCTCGACGGTCAGCTTGCGGAAGATCGACGATTCCTGTGGCAGGTAGCCGACCCCGAGGCGGCAGCGCTGGTACATCGGCAGGCTCGTGATCTCCTGCCCCTCGAGGAAGATCCGGCCGCCGTCGGCAGGCAACAGACCCACGATCATGTGAAAGGACGTCGTCTTGCCGGCGCCATTCGGCCCGAGCAGACCCACGACCTCGCCCCGGTGGATGTCGACCGACACGCGGTCGACGACCTTCCGGTGCTTGAAGAACTTCACGAGGTCCTGGGCGATGAGGCCTTCCATCTGATCATGGGGGGGCTATCGAAGCCCCCCATACCCCCCAGGGTGGCTCGGACACGGCCCGGGGAACCCGGGCCGCGCCTCGGGCTCGCGCTCGGTCTGCGGGGACAATCGATACCCCCCATGGTGGCTCGGAACCGGCCCGGGGAACCCGGGCCGGTCCTCGGCGACCGCATCTCGTTCACGAGTTCTCAGTTGTCGCAGGGCGCCGCCGTCTTCGCCGGCCGCTTCGTCGTGCCGTCGCCGGCCTTGTCGTCACGCGGATGGAAGACCGCTTTCACCCGATCCTGCTTGCCGCCCTGCACGACGCTCCGGTCCTGCGCGAGGAAGATGGTGATCGTCTCGCCGCTGACCACGTTGTCATCCTGCCAGACACGCGCGCCGCCGGACAGCACGAGGCGCTGCTCGAGGTCGAAGTACTCGGCCCGCTTCGCGGTCCCCGTCCGGCAATCGCGGGTGACGATCCTGACGCTGCCCGTCGACACCGTACGGAGGATCCGGTCGCCCTTCTCGTCGAAGTAGACCTCCATGCGCTCGGCGTACTGCACGGAGTTGCCCTGTCGGGCGACCACGTTGCCGGTGAACACCACCAGGCCTTCCCTGCCGTAGCGCTCCATCCGGTCGGCGTCCACCGTGACCGGTTGCGTCTTTCCGTCCTCGTCCTTGGCCGCCGGACCGCCACCGCGCGGCGGCGTCTGCGCGGCCGCGCCCGAGGGGGGCGCGGCCGCGCCCGGCGTAGCCAGCAGCGCCACGAGACCGATCGCGGCGATCACGCGGCGCATCAGCGGTCCGTCCCCGTGAACATCGCGCGCACGCGGCGTATCGTCGCCCGCTCCTCACCGGTCAGGAGCTCGAACGTCACCCCCTGGATGTCGGTCCCCTCGCGCGTGAGCCTCACGGGCGCGTCGGTCCACAGGCGCCGACCTGCTCCGTCCCAGTGGAGCTGATTCGTCTCGAGCCGGTATCCGTCGCTCGAGGTCACGACGACATTGTGCCGGACCTCGACGTCCCGCACCCGGGACGCGCGCTCCACGGCCGCGGATGCCCCCTCGCGCGCGCGCCGCTCCGGCCCGGCCGCGGGCCGCTCCGGCCCGCGCTCGTGAACGTCGCCCTCGTCCGCGACGATCGTCCACATCCGGTCACGGTCATGGACGATCACGGAGATCTTGCGGAGCGAGGTGCGCCGCTCTCGCTCGTAGACCAACGCTTGCTCCGCCTTCAGGCGCCATCGGACGGTTCCGGTCTGCTCCTCGATCTCGACCTCCTTTATGCGGAGGTCGGCCGTGGAGGCCATGGCCGCCGTCGCTGTCGATTCCACGGCCGTCCGGCTCTTCGCCGTCAGCAAAAGCGCGACGACGAGGAGGACGAACAGCCCAACGACCACGGGTACGATGCGTGCTAGACGATGCATTGTTTGCAATTTCGGTACCAGCCTATCACACGGTCTATATCGCGGGAAGCGAAAACCGCCCGGGCGGCTCCCAGCGTACGGTCAATAGACGATCTTTGCCCGAAGGATGTCGTGCAGGCGAATCAGACCGACGGGCCGCTGCTGGTCGTCGACGATGACCAGGCTCGTGATCTGGAACGCCTCCATGATTTCGAGCGCTTTTGCGGCAAGCTCCTCCTTCCGGATGAGCTTCGGGTTCCGGGTCGCGATCTGCCCGGCCGCGACGCCCGGACGGTCGTGGCCTCCCAGGTGCACGCGCCGCAGGTCGCCGTCCGTGAAGACGCCGATGAGCCGACCGGCAGCGTCGACGACCGTCGTCATGCCGAAGTTCTTGCGCGTCATCTCCGCGATGACATCCTTCAGCGACGCGCCCTCCGGAACCACGGGGACCGCGTCACCCGTGACCATCAGGTCGGCCACCCGGAGGAGTGCGCGCCAGCCGAGCGCCCCTCGCGGGTGTAGCGCCGCATAGTCCTCGGGACGTAACCCGCGTCGCTCGAGCAGCGCCATGGCGAGCGCATCGCCCATCGCCAGTGTCGCGGTGGTCGACGAGGTCGGCGCCAGGTTCATCGGGCACGCCTCCTCCACGACGCTGACGTCGAGCACGACCTCGCACTGCCGCGACAGGGTCGAGGCCGGGTTGCCGGTCATCAGGATGATCGGCACGCCGAGCCGCTTGAGCGGCGGCACCACTGCGAGCACCTCGTCCGTCTCGCCCGAGTTCGACAGGGCGAGCACGACGTCGCCGCGCGCCACCATGCCGATGTCCCCGTGCACGCCCTCCGCCGGGTGCAGGAAGTACGCGGGTGTCCCCGTCGATGCGAGCGTCGCCGCGATCTTGCGGCCGATGATCCCGGACTTGCCCATGCCGGTCACGATCACGCGGCCCATGCAGCCCCAGAGCACCTCGATCGCCCGATCGAAGCGCTCGTCGAGCTTCGGGATGAGCGCCAGGATGGCGTCGGCCTCGATCCTCAGCACGCGCGCCGCGAGCGCGGCCGCGCGCCCCTCGGGCGCGGCCGCGCGCCCCTCGGGCGCGGCCGCGCGCCCCTCGGGGCTCATGCGCCCGGGCCCCGGGGTCGAAGCGCCCTCTCGATGCCGAGCACCTCGTCCAGCAGCCGAGGCAGGTCGTCGATCCTCAGCATGTTGGGCCCGTCCGAGAGCGGACGGCCGTCGGGCAGCGTCCGATCGGGGTCCTCGTGCATCTCCATGAACAGCGCGTCGACGCCGACGGCGATCGCCGCCCGCGCGAGCGCCGGAACGTACTTCCGCTCGCCGCCCGAGCGATCGCCCGCGCCGCCCGGAAGCTGCACGGCATGCGTCGCGTCGAAGACGACCGGGTACCCGAGGTCGCGCATGTCCGGCAGCCCCCGCATGTCGACGACCAGGTTGTGATACCCGAACGACGTCCCCCGCTCGGTGAGCAGGATGCGCTCGTTGCCGGTCGACCGGATCTTCTCGGCGACGTGCTTCATGTCCCGCGGCGTGACGAACTGGCCCTTCTTCACGTTGACCGGCTTTCCGGTGCGGCCCGCGGCGACCAGGAGATCCGTCTGCCGGCAGAGGAACGCCGGGATCTGGACGACGTCGAGCACCTCGGCGGCCGGCCCGACCTCGGACACCTGGTGGACGTCGGACAGCACCGGCACGCCGACCGCCTCCCGCACGCGCGCCAGGATGCGCAGCCCCTCGACGAGCCCCGGCCCCCGGTAGCTGGCGATCGACGACCGGTTGGCCTTGTCGTACGACGACTTGTAGATGAACGGGACGCGCTTCGCGGCGGCGATCGAGGCGAGTCGCTCGGCTGTCATCAGCGCGTGCTTCTCGTTCTCGATCGCGCATGGCCCCCCGATGAGGACCAGGGGATGCCCGGCGCCGATCGTGACTGGTCCGACCTCGACTGACTTCATGGGGGGACTATCGAAGCCCCCCAAGCCCCCCGCGGTCACGCGCGCTCCGCGTGGCAGAGCGCCGCGTGGACGAAGCCCGCGAACAGCGGGTGCGGCTCCCACGGCCGCGAGCGGAACTCCGGGTGGAACTGGCCCGCGACGAAGTGGGGATGATCGGGGATCTCGACCACCTCCACGAGCTCCTTCTCGGGCCACACGCCGGCGACCTTGAGGCCGTTCTTCTCGAGGAGCCGCCGGTAGTCGTTGTTCACCTCGTAGCGGTGCCGGTGACGCTCGCGGATGGTGGTCGTGCCGTAGAGCGCCGCGGAACGCGTGCCATCGTCGAGCTGCACCGGGTACAGGCCCAGCCGCATGGTGCCGCCCTTGTCGGCGAGGGTCCGCTGCTCGGGCAGCAGATCGATGACCGGATGGCGCGAGAATGGATCGAACTCCGAGGAGTTCGCGCCGTCGAGCCCGCAGACGTGACGCGCGAACTCGATCACCGCACACTGCATGCCGAGGCAGATGCCGAAGAACGGGACCCGCCGCTCGCGCGCGAACCGCACGGCCTCGATCTTGCCCTCGATGCCCCGGTCGCCGAACCCACCGGGGACGAGGATACCAGCCGCGCCGCCGAGATGGGCCTCGGCGCCGTCGCGCTCGATGTGCTCGGCGTCCACCCAGACCAGCTCGACACGCGCGTCGTTGGCGATCCCGCCGTGGACCAGCGCCTCGCTGAGACTCTTGTACGAGTCCTTCAGCTCGACGTACTTGCCGACGACTGCGATGCGGGTGGTCGTGCGCGGCGCCTTCACGCGGCGGACGATGTCCTCCCAGCGGACCAGCTCGATGGGACGGTCCGGCAGTCCGAGCAGCCGCACGATCGTGTCGTCGAGCCCCTCCTTGTGGAACACGAGCGGCACTTCGTAAATCGTGTCGACGTCCTTCGCCGTGATCACCGCGTCCTCGTCGACGTCGCAGAAGAGCGCGATCTTCGACTTGATGCCCTTCGGGAGATAGCGGTCGGTGCGGCAGAGGAGGATGTCGGGCTGGATCCCGATCGCGCGCAGCTCCTTCACCGAGTGCTGCGTGGCCTTGGTCTTCAGCTCGGCCGCCGCCTTCATGAACGGTACCAGCGTCAGGTGGACGTAGATGACGTTGTCTTTGCCGACGTCCTTCTTGAGCTGCCGGATCGCCTCGAGGAACGGCAGGCCCTCGATGTCGCCCACGGTGCCGCCGACCTCGACGATCTGCACGTCGGTGTCCGCCGACACGCGGCGGATCATGCCCTTGATCTCGTCCGTGATGTGCGGGATCACCTGCACCGTCCGGCCGAGGTAGTCGCCCCGGCGCTCCTTCTGGATGACCGAGAAATACACCTTGCCGGTCGTGATGTTGTGGTCCCGGCTGGCGCGCACGGACGTGAAGCGCTCGTAGTGGCCGAGATCGAGATCGGTCTCGCCGCCATCGTCCGTGACGAACACCTCGCCGTGCTGGAAGGGGCTCATCGTCCCCGCATCCACGTTGATGTACGGGTCCATCTTCTGCAGCGTGACGCGGAACCCGCGCGCCTCCAGCAGCGATCCGATCGATGCCGCCGCCAGGCCCTTGCCCAGGGAGCTCACGACGCCGCCCGTCACGAAGATGTATTTCGGGCCCACTTCATCCCTCCTTTCGGGTCACGACCCATCGCCGAACCCACTCGGCTTCCGCGTCCCTGTCCTCGAGCGCCGCATCGAGCCGCGCGTCCCGGAGCGCTCGGAGTGCCGCGGCCACCTCGGGACCAGGCGGCACGCCGAGCGCGACCACGTCGTCACCGCGCAGCGCGGGGCGCAGCGCGCGGCCCGTCGACCGCCACCACTCGACCGCGGCCCGCGTCTCGGCATCGCCCGCCAGCCACATCCAGCCCAGCGCGACGGGCGAGAGCTCGCGGAGCACGTGCGCCCGGCGACTCGGTGTCCTCGCCGCGCGCAACGCCCCGAGCATCGCGGTGTGCCCGGTGGTCGTGCCGAGGATCCGCTTGCGTGGCTCACCGGCGTAGCCCAGGCGGTCGAGGGCCGCGGCCACGACTTCGGGACGCTGGTCACCGAGGAGCGTCACGACGATCAGCTCTACGGGGCGGAGGTCCATGTCCCCCGCGCGGACCCATGCGGGCGCTGCCGGGAGTGCCGCGACCCACGCTCGGGTCTGCTCGGTGAACCGGTATCGGCGATCGAGCAGCCGGTAGACCTGGCTGTCGCCCAGGTCCGTCAGCGCGACGTCAGGTCGCTCGTCACGAGCGATGGCGTCGAGCTCGGCGAGCAGCCGCGCGCCCGAGAGCGCCGGGTACGGAGCGAGCGCGATGGCGAGTCGCCGGCACTCCCGGGTCCACGGGTCGATGTCGAAGCCGAGCCGTGCCGCATAGCGGGCCGCGCGGAACATCCGCGTCGGATCCTCGACGAACGACAGCGGATGCAGGACGCGCAGGCGCCCGGCCGCGAGGTCGGCCCGGCCGCCGAGGGGATCCAGCAGCGCGTGGTCATTCGCCATCAGGTCGATCGCCATCGCGTTGACGGTGAAGTCGCGGCGCCGCAGGTCGCGCTCGATCCCGGCGGGCATGACACGCGGCAGCGCGCCGGGGACCTCGTACCGTTCCGAGCGCGCGGTGATCACGTCGATCGTGCCGACGGTCGACGTCTCCACGGAGGCGGTCAGAAACCTGGCGTGGACGACGAGCGAGCCTCCCAGCGCACCGGCGAGCGCCTCCGCCAGCGCCGGCGCGTCCCCCTCGACGGCGATGTCGAGATCGGGGAGGGTGACGGGGACGTCGCGGAGCGCGACGGGGACGTCGCGAAGGCAGTCCCTCACGGCGCCGCCGACGAGCCAGGCGCTCGCCGGCGCGGATGTGGCGAGACGACGCACCTCGTGCAGCACGGACCACACGGCGTCGGGCCACTGCGCGAGCCGATGACGCATCGACGGCCTCGCCGCCGCCGCAGCCGCTGCCGACGGTGTCGCGATTCCCACGAGGGTGGTCCCGTCCCGCACGAGCGCCGCCGGCGCGCCGTCGATGAAGTGGCGGCGGACCACGATCTCGGACGCCCGCGCGTCGACCGCCGGCACCGGACGCGCCAGCACGCGCGCGGGGAGCTCCCCGAGACCGAGGGCGCGGGCACGCGCCAGGTCCTCGCGAAGAATGACCCGTCGCCCGGTCGCGACCATGACCGTCGCGTCACGGCGCCGCGCGAGCGCGAGCGCAGCGGTCACGGTCGCCTGCGCGTCGAGCCGCACGGGCGCGGCGCTCACGAGGGAGACCGCGCCAGGATCGACCTGCGGATAGACGTGCGCGCGTCTGGGCATGGGGCTCACGCTCGCGGGTGAAACCGCTGGTACATCCGCTTGAGCGTCGCGGATGGCAGATGCGTGTAGATCTGCGTCGTCGCGATGTCCGCGTGGCCGAGCATCACCTGCACCGCGCGAAGGTCGGCCCCGCCTTCCAGCAGGTGGCTCGCGAACGAATGCCGCAGCACGTGCGGCGAGATGCGCCGTGTGATGCCCGCGGCTCTCGCATTCCTGCGGACGATCGCCCAGAGCGCCTGCCTCGACAGGCGTTGCCCGCGGCCGTTGACGAACAGGTGCCCCGAGTCGCGTCGCCGCGTGAAGCTCCCCCGTGCGTCGCGAAGCCAGGCGCGCACGCGCGCGAGCGCCTCCGCGCCGACCGGGACGAGCCGCTGCTTCCGTCCCTTTCCCGTGCAGACGACGTACCCGGCGGACAGGTTGAGGTCGTCGAGCCGGAGCCCCAGACACTCGGAGGCGCGCATGCCCGTCGCGTAGAGCAGCTCGAGCAACGCTCGGTCCCTCATCCCGAGCGGCCTCGAGACGTCGGGCGCCTCGACCAGCGCCGCCGCCGCCTCGAGCGACAGCGTGCGCGGCAGCGGGCGCGAGGTGCGAGGGCGATCGACGTGGTCGGTGGGATTCGCGGACAGCGTGCCCTCGCGGACGAGATGGCGGTAGAGGCCTCGCAGCGCCGAGAGCCGTCGTGCGACGCTGGACGGCTTCAGTCCTCGCTGGCGGAGGCATTCGGCGTAGCGAACGATGTCGTCGGGCCTCACGCCGCCGACCGTGATGCTCGACGGCGCGAGAAATCGCACGAAATCGTCGAGATCGCGCCGGTAGGCCGAGAGAGTATTCCGGGACGCCCCCGCTTCAGCTTCGAGGGTCCCGAGATACTCGGCCACCGGGTCCATCATCGGATCCGCCGGTCGAACCCCCAGGGATCGCAGCTGGCGAGGAGAAGCACGACGGATTTTAGCACGTGCCTCGCGCGGCGAACAACCGCGCGAGCGTCGCGTCACGCGTCAACGCGCCGGCGTCGGGACACGATCTGGAGCAGCACGCGCGGCTCGGACGCGCCGAGCGCGAGACTCGTCCCGCAGTAGATCCCGACGCCACCGCCGATCGCCACCGCGAGCCAGATCACCTCGATGAGGAGACGCGCCCGCACGGGCCAGAGCCACACGAGCGCGGCAGACCAGACCGCGAGCGCCACCGCGGCGGTGACGGTGCGGGCGACACTCGCCGCGAGCGCGCGACCGCCGATCCGCCCGAAGCGACGCCGCGCCGCGACGGCGAGCGCCATCAGGTTCACGTACGCCGCGACCGAGGACGCGAGCGCGAGGCCGCCGTGCGCGAGCGGGGTCATCAGGAACACGGCGGCCACGATGTTCGCCGCGACCGAGACGATCCCCATCCGGACCGCCGTGGCCGGCTCGCCGATGGCGTAGAACGCCTGCGCGGCGATCCGCGACGCGGAGAACCCGGCGAGGCCGAGCGCGTACCAGGCGAGCGCCACCGCCGTGGCGTCGGTGTCCGCGGCCGAGAACCGGCCGCGCTCGAACAGCACGCGAGTGATCGGTGTTCTGAGCACGACCAGGCCGACGCTCGCGGGCACGGAGATCCAGAACGAGAGCCGCAGCGCGAAGTTCAGCGTGTCCGCGATGCCGCGCGTGTCACCTGCCGCGGCCTGGCGGGACATGGTCGGCAGCGACGCGGAGGCGAGCGCGATGCCGAACACGCCCAGAGGAAACTCCATCACGCGGTCGGCGTAGTAGAGGAACGAGATCGACCCGGGCGCCAGCAGCGACGCGAGCAGCGTGTTCACGAAGACGGTCACCTGCACGGCCGCGAGCCCGAAGACCGAGGGCCCGAGGAGTCCCAGGATCCGCGCGAGCGCAGGATGGGCCAGCTCGCGCGACGGCGGCACGAGGAGCCCGAGCCGCGCGAGCCCCGGGAGCTGGATGGCGAGTTGCGCGACGCCCCCCACGAGCACGCCGATGGCAAGCGCCAGGATCGGCGGGTCGAGCCGTCCCGCGAGGGCCAGCACGCTGGTGATCATCCCGACGTTGAGCAGTGCTGGTCCCAGCGCCGGCGCGAAGAAGCGCCCCTCGGCATTGAGCAGTCCCACGGCGAGCGCGCCGAGCCCGACCAGGACGAGGTAGGGGAACATCACACGCGTCAGCAGGACGGCCAGCGCGTGATGCCCCGCGTCCGCGCTGAAGCCGGGCGCGATGACGCGGACGATCCACGGTGCGAGCACGATGCCGGCGGCGGTTGTCGCGAGCAGGCCGATGAGCGTGGCCGTCAGCACCGCGCGCAGCATGCGCAGCAGCTCGGGCCGCGGCCGCTTCACGAGGTACTCGCTGAAGACCGGGATGACCGCGGTCGACAGCGCGCCCTCGGCAAGCAGGCGCCGCAGCATGTTCGGGATGCGGAACGCGACGAAGAACGCGTCGGTCACCGGACCGGCCCCGAACGCGAGCGCGACGACCATGTCGCGCACGAACCCGAGGATGCGGCTCGCGAGTGTCGCCGTCCCGATCGATCCGAGCGCCCTGATGATCCGGCGCTCGGCCGCCTCGCGTAGCCCGCTCATCTTGCAAAACCCCACGCCGTCCGGCATGATGACCGACGGTCTGCCGCACGCTGGCGCAGCCCGTCGCGGACCAGACGAGGAGGACATCCAGGGTGGCGAACACCAAGTCGGCTCTCAAACGGATGCGCCAGAACGAGAAGCGGCGCCTCCGGAATCGCGCGGTCCGGTCGCGCGTCCGCACCACCGTCAAGAACGCCCGGACGACGCTCGCGACCTCGGGGACCGACGCCAGGGCGGCGGTGACCGAGGCGATTCGCGCCCTGGACAAGGCCGTCACGAAGGGCGTGGTGCACCGCAACACGGCCGCGCGCAAGAAGTCCGCGCTCGCCCGCCGCCTCGCTGCCGCAACGCGCGGCTGAACCGACTACTTCATGGGGGGCCCCGACATGGCCCCCCATACCCCCCCGCCCTCGGCGCCGTCCCGGGAAACCCGGGCCGGCCCTCGATGACCCGATTCGGTCACGGACCCCCACTTCATGGGGAGCCCCGACATGGCCCCCGCACCTCTCGGCGCTCGGAACTGCCCCGGGACACCCGCGGCGTGCCGCGATTCCCCGATAGCCTCCCGGCGCGCGAGACGTCACCGTGCGCCTGCTCCCCGGCGTGGGTACGCCGCAGACGGCGTGCGTGCGGTCGCTGCGCCATCGCCCGTCAACCGGCCGAGCACTCGCGCCGCAGCGTCGGCGAGGCGCTCGCCCGCCTCGGGTCCGTGGACGCTCGCACACGTGACGTAGCTCACCCGGTCCCAGTCCTCCGTTTCCACGAGGTAGCCGAGGTAGTCGTTCGACAGACCAGCCACGAACGGCGCCGCTACCCGTGGACGGACGCGTTGCTTGATGCGCATGCCCAGCGACGACTGCAGCTCCCCCGGCATCGTGACCCACGCCGTGTCGCCGGCAGCCACGCCGACGAGCATCGCCTCGCCCGGAAACACGCGCCCGAGGGGAACACGGACGGCGCGCGGCACCCAGCGTCCCACGCAGTTCCGCACGCTGAGCGCGGCACCGGCGAGATCGACGCGCTCGTGCGCGACCGCCGGCGGCGTCGAATCCCGTGCCTCGGTGCGACGGGCAGCGTCCTCCACCGCTCGCGCGAGCTGCTCCGCCGTCGCCGCCAGCGCACCGTCGCCGTGGCCCCGGGGGCTCACGTCACCGACCGCGCCGTTCACGAACAGCGCCGGCGCCCCGATGCTCGCCTCGATCCGCGCGGACGCGACGCCCATGACATCGCCGGACAGCCGGTGGTTGCGCGGTCCCAGCATGGTTCCGTGAATCGCGAAGTTCCACACGAGCGCGATCACCGGCCCCTCGGGACGGGTGATCTTCATGACGGTCAGCTCGCGGTCGATCGGATCTCCGAGGCGTGGCCGGGTGACCGGCGGCCCCGGGACGGACAGCGTGCCGATGCGGGCCGGCACGCGCGCGCGATCCGCCCGGCGCGCCACTTCCACCATCGCGTCGAGAATCGCCTCCCGGACCTCGGTGTTCGAGCGGTCGAGCGCGACGAGGCCCATCACGGCGGATTCGATGAAGGCGCCCGGCCCGGAGTGCGTGTGTGACGCCGAGACGATCAACGTGTCCGGGCCCGACGGGTCGAGGCCGAGGCGGCGCTCGAGCTCACGCGTGAAGCCGCGGTCGACGCCGATCAGGTCCGCGGTGAGCCAGACCACGCGACGCCCGTCGCCCTCGAGCACGAGCGCGCGCGCCGCCAGCCGATCGCGCTCGCCGACGCTCGGCCGGAACCAGAACGCGTACGGATGACGGCCGAGGACGTCCGGGACGTAGAGACGGCGCGAGAGCGAACCATAGCCGGCGAGCGGCGTGCCCGTCGGCACGACGAGATCCACCCGGGCCGCGCCCGCGCTGAGAGTTCGCGCAACAATCGCGCGCCGGGGCGGGCGATTGTCGCTCGAACTGAGTCGTGCGGCGCCGCGCCCCTCTCCCCGCAGCCGCCCCGGAGTCGGCGCGCCGGGCGAGGGCGCCGGACCGGCAGCGGTCGCACGCGACGCGACCAAGAACAGCGCCGCAAGCGCAAAGCACGCAACCACAAGTGGCATGCACGACCGCGCGCAGTGCCCGGCGCGACCGACGCGGCGGGTCGTGGGCAGAGACCCTGCCCCGCTCCGCCACGTCCCGCCGCCCGCGTCCGCCGCGCCCGTCAGCGGCGCCCCGACGAAAGCTCCGCGACGAGCGCCGCGAGCTCCGCCTTGACCTGTCCGCCGGACTTCAACCGGCGCTCGACCTCCCAGCAGCGTTGGAGCTTCGCGCGCAGCGTCGCGGCAGATGCGCCGCCGAGCGCGGCGAGCCGCGCGGAGATCACGCCAGCGGGTCGCCGAAGGGTGCGTGCGATCTGCTCCGCCGGCTGGCCGCGTCGCGTCAGCTCGTGGACCAGCCACGCCATGCGCGTCTCGGACGTCAGCAGCGCCAGCAGACGCATCGGCTCCTCGCTCACGAGCAGCCGCTCGAGCGTCCTGAGTGCGAGCCCGACGTCGCGACGCTCGATCGCGCGCGTGAGGTCGAACACGCCGGCGAGACGATGCTCTCCGACGACCGCCTCGACCTCCCGCTTGCCGACCTGTCGGTTCGCACCGGCGGTGCCGACCGCCGCACCGGCGAGCGCGGCCTTCCGGACCTCGCCCAGCAGTGCGGCGGTGTCGTCGCCGACCCACTCCACGAGCAATCGCGCGGCGTCCTCGCTCACGGTGATGCCGTCGGCCGCAGCACGCTGTCGCAGCCACTCCTCCAGTGCGCGTCCCCGTCGGGCCGGCAGCGTGACCACTCCACTCGCCGGCACCGCGCGCAGCAGCCAGTGCGGCTTGCCGTCGCGCCCGCCCGCGAGCAGCTCGTCGGCGAGCAACAGCAGGCACGTCGACGGATTCGGGTTCGCGGTGTACTCACCGATCACCGTCGCCGCCTTGGCGGCGAGCTCCTGGGCGTGCCGCACCACGACGAGCCGCACGGCGGTCATCAGCGGCAGCGTCATGGCGGACCGGACGATGTCCTCCGCCGGCACGTCACGGGCGTCGACCACCTCGCGCCCGAACGCGACGAGCGTCGGGTCCGCAAAGAGTCCACGCGTCGCGGCGGCGAGCGCGTCGTCGACGAGCTGCGCGTCGCCGCCGTGCACGAGCACCAGCGGGGGCAGCTGAGCCCGCTCGGCGCTGCGAACGAACGCGGCGTAGTCCAACGGCCCTCGCTCGCCGTCCCGGGTCAGCGCCCGTGAACGAGTCCCATGCTCGAGCCGCGCCCCGGGTCCCATGGGGCGCCCGCGAGCGCGAGGGGCTGAGCGCGAGCCCGAGGCGCGGCCCGGGTCCCACGGGTGCGTCCGCGCACCCCCCGGGCCGCGTCCGAGCGCGAGGGGTTTGGGGGGCATCGATAGTCCCCCCATTTCGATAGTCCCCCCATGATCTCAGAACTGCTCGATCGCCGCGTTGATCACCGCGCGCGCGATGTCGACGGCCGCCGTGCGGAGCGCCGTCTCCTCGAGCGAGATCGTGTCTGCCGCCGAGGCGGCGACACGGAAGTCGGCGCGCTCCTCGAGCCCGGCCGCCTCGAACAGGACACGGTTCTGGCGGACATCCCGGAACCGCACGTTGAGTCTCACGACCAGCCGATACTGCTGGACGTTGGCGCGAGGATCGAAGGCGATCGACACGAGCTGGTGGGCGACGACCTCGCCTTCGAGCACGCTGTCCGCGTCCGCGGGCGGCACGACCTGGAGCCGACCGTTCGTCGAGAACGCCTCCACGATGGCCCGGGTGATGAGCGCCTCCACGCCCGGCTCGGACGTCTGGTTGCCGAAGATCGGAACGCCGACCGTCCGGATGTGCGAGGGCAGGCTTCCGCCGACCGTGTAGCCGCACCCGGATACGGCGGCGACGACGACGGCAGCAAGCAGGACCGAGCCGGCGATGCGCGCGAGACGGGACGACGTGATCACGCGCGGGTGACGACGTTGACCAGCCGGCGCGGCACGACGACGACCTTGTCGATGCGGCGGGATCCGACCCACGGTTTCACCTTGTCGTCGGCGAGCGCGAGCCGCTCGACGTCCGCGTCGCTCGCGTTGACGTCCACGGACAGGCGGCTGCGGATCTTGCCGTCCACCTGCACGACGACGGTCACCTCCTCGCGCGCGAGCGCCGTGCCGTCGGCCTCCGGCCAGCGCTGCTTGAAGACGCTCTCCGTGTGGCCGAGACGCTGCCACAGCTCCTCCGTGACGTGCGGGCAGAAGGGTCCCAGCAGGAGCAGCACCGCCTCGACGGCCTCGCGCAGGAGCGCCGCGCGCTCCGTGGCCGGCATGGCGTCGGCGGAGGCAGCCTCGAAGGCGTGCAGCGCGTTCACCAGCTCCATCACGGCGGCGATGGCGGTGTTGAAGTGGAAGTCGCGCTCGATGTCGCCGGTGACGCGCTGGATCGTCTCGTGGATCGTCCGCCGGAACTGCCGTCCGGCATCGGTCGATGGCGTCTCGCAGCGCCGCGCGGCCGCCCGCAGGACGTCCGCATGGCCGACGGCGAAGCGCCAGATCCGGTTCAGGAACCTGGCCCCGCCCTCGACGCCGCGGTCGTTCCAGTCGAGATCCTTCTCGGGCGGCGCCGCGAAGAGCGAGAACAGGCGGGCGGTGTCTGCGCCGAGCGTCCGGATGAGGTCATCCGGATCGACGACGTTGCCCTTCGACTTCGACATCTTCGCGCCGTCCTTGATGACCATGCCCTGCGAGAGGAGCGCCATGAACGGCTCGTCGACCTTCACGAGGGCGAGGTCACGGAGCACCTTCGTGTAGAAGCGCGCGTAGAGCAGGTGCAGCACCGCGTGCTCGATGCCGCCGATGTACTGATCCACCGGCATCCAGTACTCCGCCGCGGCCCGGTCGAACATCCCGGTCTCGTGGCGCGGGGAGCAGTACCGCAGGAAGTACCACGACGACTCGACGAACGTGTCCATCGTGTCGGTGTCGCGGCGCGCGCGCCCGCCGCACCGGGGGCACGGCGCGTTCACGAACGAAGGCGCGCTCGCGAGCGGCGCGCCCCCCTTGCCGCTGATCTGGACGTCGCGCGGCAGGACGACGGGAAGGTTCTCCTCCTTCTCGGCGACCATGCCGCAGCGCTCGCAGTAGAGCACGGGAATCGGCGCGCCCCAGTACCGCTGGCGGCTGATGCCCCAGTCGCGGAGCCGGTAGTTGATCGTCGCCTCGCCGAGGCCCTGCGCGACGAGCCAGTCGATCGCCTGGCGCTTGGCTTCCGCGATCGTCAGGCCGTCGAGAAACCCCGAGTTGATCTTCACGCCGTCGCCGGTGTACGCCTCGCCGGTCCATCCCTCGGGACGCTTCACCGTCTCGATGATCTGGAGGTCGTGGCGCTTCGCGAAGTCCCAGTCGCGCTGGTCCTCGCCGGGCACCGCCATGATCGCGCCGGTGCCGTACGTCATCAGCACGTAGTCGGCGATGAACAGCGGGATCTCGGCGCCGTTGAACGGGTTGACGACCTTCGCGGACAGCCGCAGCCCCCGCTTCGGCCGGTCCTCGGCGAGCCGCTCGATCTCCGACTGGCGCAGCACCTCCGCACGGAACCGCTCGACCTCCGCACGCTCGGCGGGCATGGTGACCAGCTGATCGACGAGCGGATGCTCGGGCGCGAGCACCGCGTACGTCATGCCGAACGCGGTGTCGGGGCGCGTCGTGAACACGCGGATCCTGAGCTCCGGCCGGCCGGCGACGGGCAGGTCGAACGCCGCGCCCTCGCTGCGTCCGATCCAGTTCTTCTGCATGGTGATCACGCGTTCCGGCCAGCCGGTCAACCGGTCGCACCACGCGAGGAGCTCCTCGGCATACGCGGTGATCTTGAAGAACCAGCCCTCGATGTCGCGCGGCGTGACCTCGGAGTCGCAGCGCCAGCAGCGGCCGCCCTCCACCTGCTCGTTCGCGAGGATCGTCTGGCAGGACGGACACCAGTTCACCGTCGAGCGCTTGCGGTACGCGAGGCCGCGCTCCAGCATCTTGACGAAGACCAGCTGCTCCCAGCGGTAGTACGCCGGATCGCACGTCGTCACCTCGCGGTCCCAGTCGTACGAGAGCCCCATCGTCTTGAGCTGCGACCGCATGTAGTCGATGTTCTCGTACGTCCAGATCGCCGGGTGGACGCCGTTGTCGATGGCCGCGTTCTCGGCGGGCAGACCGAACGCGTCCCACCCCATCGGGTGGATCACGTTGTAGCCGCGCATCCACTTGTAGCGCGCGAGCACGTCGCCGATCGCGTAGACGCGCACGTGGCCCATGTGGATGCGCCCCGAGGGGTACGGAAACATCTCGAGGCAGTAGAACTTCGGTCGGGCAGGATCCTCGGTGGCGCGGAACTGCTTGCCGTCCTCCCAGATCCGCTGCCACTTCGCCTCGATCGCGCGAAACGGATAGCGATCGCCCGCGGGCCGGTCGATGGACATGTCTTTGGATATTTACCCGATCGGGAGGGCCGAGGCAAGGGACCGGGCCTCTCGGCGCTGGCCGAGAGGCCGCGGAGAGCACTACTTCTTCTTCGTCAGCGTGATGCCGCCGGCCTTCGCCGCCTCGTCGCACTTCGCGACGGAGTCGGCGTGCTTGCCCGCCTTGTGCAGCTGCTCGCACTCGTCGGTCAGCTTCTTGACCCCGGCGGCCTTGCTCGCGTCGGCCACCGTCGCCTCGCGCAGCTGCTTCACCAGCAGCGGGCACTGGGCGGCGTCGACCGTCGCGACACCGAACGCCACGGCGGAGCCGAGCGCCAGGATGGACAGGAACGTCTTCATGCAGTCACCCCCTTGTCGAGCGCGATGTTCAACACTCGCCGTCAAAACGCTCCGCAACCGCCTCCGGTTCCCGCGGGCTGTCGGAGGAGCCTGGGGCGGGATGGAAGTGGTCGTGGATCCGCTGGGCGAGCTTCGGGGTCACCTTGGGCACGGCGGCGAGCTCCGCGACCGATGCTTCGCGAACACGACGAGCGGAGCCGAGCGTCTTCAGGAGCTCCGTCCGGATCGTCGGGCCGACGCCGGGGATCGCGTCGAGCACGGACTGGATCGTGCGCCGGGTCCTGAGCTTCTTGTGGTACGTGACGGCGAAGCGATGCGCCTCGTCCCGGATCTTCTGGAGCGTCTGGAGCGCGGGCGAGGTCGGGTCGAACAGGAGCGGCTCGACGTCGTCCGGGCGGTAGACCTCCTCGCGCTGCTTCGCGAGCGCGACCACGGGCAGCCAGTCGAGGCCCAGGTCCGCGAGCGCCTTCAACCCCGCGGTGAGCTGCCCGCGCCCACCGTCGATCATGACGAGGTCCGGGAGCACGCCCGACTCCTCGAGCGCGCGCGAGAACCGCCGGCGGAGCACCTCGGCGAGCGCCGCAAAGTCGTCGCTCCCCACGACCGTCTTGATCCGGAAGCGCTTGTAGTCGTCCTTCTTCATCTCGCCGTTCTCCCAGACGACGAGCGCGCCGACCTGCTCGGAGCCCTGCACGTGCGAGATGTCGTACCCCTCGATGCGATTCGGTGGCCCGGGAAGCCCGAGCGCCGTTCTCAGGTCTTCCTGCACGACCTGCTGCCGGTTGCCGCGCGCGAGTAGACGGTTTTGCAGGGCGATCGCGGCGTTCTGCTCGGCCATCGCGACGAACTCGCGCTTGCCGCCGCGCTGCGGCGCGGCGAGCAGCACGCGACGGCCGGCGAGCCCCGAGAGCCACTCGGTGACGAGGTCGCCGTCCGGAACGTCCTCGGAGACGAGGATCTCCGGCGCCGGACGCACGTCCTTGCCGTAGAACTGGCGGAGGAACGCCGACAGGATCTCGCCGTCGCTCGCGCCCGCCACCTTGTCGAAAAAGAAGGCCTCCTGACCGACGAGCCGCCCCTTGCGCACGAAGAAGAGCTCGACGCACGCCTCGCTGCCCTGCCGGACGACGCCGACGACGTCCTGGTCGATCTCGTCCGTCGAGATGATCTTCTGCCGCTCCCGCACTTTCTTGAGCGACTGGATCTGGTCGCGCAGCACCCCGGCACGCTCGAACTTCAGCTCGGCGGCAGCCTCCTCCATCCGGCGCGTCAGCTCCAGCACGAGGTCCTCGTCCTTCCCCTCCAGGAACCGCTGCACGTCGCGCACGGTGCGCGCGTAGCCCGCCTCGGTCTCCCACCCCGTGCACGGCGCGTTGCACCGGCCGATCGCGTACTGGATGCAGGGCCGCTCGAGCCGTCCGTCGATCGTGATCGAGCACGTCCGGAGCGGGAACAGCTGCCGCGTGAGCCGGAGCGTCTCGCGCATCGCGGTGGCCGGGTAGAACGGGCCGTAGTAGGTGGCGCCGTCGTTCTTCACCCGGCGCGCGACGAGCAGCCGAGGGAAGGGCTCGTTGGTGGTCAACCGGAGGAACGGGTAGTGCTTGTCGTCGCGAAGGATGATGTTGTAGCGGGGCCGGTGCCGGCGAACGAGGTTCGCCTCCAGCATCAGCGCCTCGAGCTCGTTGTCCGTCACGACGTACTCGAGGTCCCGTACCTGCCGCACGAGGGCGTCCGTCTTGGCGTCGCGGGCGCGCGAGTCCTGGAAATAGGACCTCACCCGGCTCCGGAGCGAGGACGCCTTGCCCACGTAGATGATCTGGCCCTTGGCGTCCTTGTAGAGGTAGACGCCGGGTCGGTCGGGCAGCCGGGCGAGCTGGTCGTCGAGCATGGGGTTACGTCACCGTCTGCTTGCGCAGGGCCTTCACCCGGTCGCGCAGCTCCGCGGCGCGCTCGAAGTCCAGGCGGCGCGCTGCCTCACGCATCTCGGTTTCCAGCTCCGCGATCCTCTTCTCGAGCGCCGCCGGCGACTCGAACGTCTGCGGCGCCGGCGCCTCGACGTCGACCGTGTAGTAGTCGCGCTCGTAGATCGTCTGCAGCAGCTCGCGGATCGAGGAGCGGATCGACTCGGGCGTGATGCCGTGCTCGGCGTTGTACGCCGCCTGGATCTCGCGCCGCCGCTCGGTCTCCTGGATCGCGGCGCGCATCGACCCGGTGATGCGGTCGGCGTACATGATCACCTCGCCATGGACGTTCCGCGCCGCGCGCCCGGCCGTCTGGATGAGCGACGTCGCCGACCGGAGATACCCTTCCTTGTCCGCGTCCAGGATCGCGACCAGCGAGACCTCGGGGATGTCGAGCCCCTCGCGGAGCAGGTTGATGCCGATCAGACAGTCGAACTTGCCGAGCCTCAGATCCCGGATGATCGCCACGCGGTCGAGCGTGTCGACGTCCGAGTGCAGGTACCGCACACGCAACCCGGTCTGCTGGTAGTACTCCGTCAGGTCCTCGGCCATGCGCTTCGTCAGCGTCGTGACGAGCACCCGCTCGTCGCGCTCGGCGCGCAGGCGGACCTCGTGCAGCAGGTCGTCCACCTGGTCGGCCGCAGGACGGACGGTGATCTTCGGGTCCATGAGACCCGTCGGGCGGATGATCTGCTCGGCCACCGCGTCGCCGGCGAGCTCGAGCTCGTACTCTCCCGGCGTCGCGGAGACGTACACGGTCTGGCCCGTGAGCCGCGTGAACTCGTCGAACGTCAGCGGACGGTTGTCGAAGGCCGACGGCAGCCGGAACCCGTACTCGACGAGCGCTTCCTTCCGCGAGCGGTCCCCGTAGTACATCCCCCGGATCTGGGGCACCGCGACGTGGCTCTCGTCGATGATGACGAGCGCGTCCTTCGGCAGGTAATCGATCAGGACCGGCGGCGGCTCCCCGGCCCGGCGGCCGGTCAGGTGGCGCGAGTAGTTCTCGATGCCGTGGCAGTACCCGAGCTCGCGGAGCATTTCCATGTCGAAGAGCGTCCGCTGCTCGAGCCGCTGGGCCTCCAGCAGGCGATTGCGCTGGCGGAGGAACGCCAGGCGCTCGCCGAGCTCCTCCGTGATCGTCTCCAGCGCACGCTCGAGCTGTCCGGCCTCGGTCACGTAGTGGCTCGCGGGATAGACGTGCGCGGCGTCGTAGCGCTCGAGGAGCGCCCCCTTGAGCGGATCGATCTTCCAGATCGCCTCCACCTCGTCGCCGAAGAGCTCGACACGCATCGCGTGCGACTCCTCGTTCGCGGGAAAGATCTCGACGACGTCGCCGCGCACCCGGAACGTGCCGCGATGGAAGTCGTAGTCGTTGCGCTCGTACTGCACCGCGATCAGCCGCCGGATGATCTCGTCGCGGTCGATCCGGTCGCCCACGCGGAGCGACAGGTGCAGCCCGCGGTACGTCTCCGGCGCGCCGATGCCGTAGATGCAGGAGACGGACGCCACGACGACGACGTCGCGCCGCTCGAGCAGCGAGCGGGTCGCGGAGTGTCGCATCCGGTCGATCTCGTCGTTGATGAGCGCGTCCTTCTCGATGTACGTGTCCGACTGCGGGATGTACGCCTCGGGCTGGTAGTAGTCGTAGTACGACACGAAGTACTCGACGGCGTTCTCCGGGAAGAACGCCTTGAACTCGCTGAAGAGCTGCGCCGCGAGCGTCTTGTTGGGCGACATGACGAGCGCGGGCCGGTTCAGGTTCGCGATGAGGTTCGCGATCGTGTACGTCTTGCCCGATCCGGTCACGCCGCGGAGCACGGCGTGGTCGCGCCCGCTCGCGACGGCGCGCGTGAGGTCCGCGATGGCGGTCGGCTGGTCGCCGCGCGGGGCGTACTCCGAGGTCAGCTCGAACATCGTCACACGTTGTGGCCTTACGTCGGGTCGCTCGTGAAGCGATCACGCGCGAGGCGGCTCGGGGGTGGCGCCGGGGGGTCCGCGCGCCCGCCGCGCTCCGTCACCCACTCGACCCACACGCAGTGCTTCGCACTGCGAGGGTACGAGGGGGTCCCACTCACGCGCGCCGGGCGCGCGGACCCCCCGGCGCCACCCCCGAGCCGGTCACGCGTAGCCGCTCCCCGAATAACCTCCATAGGGTACCGCAGCGTGGCGGTGTCGTTCCGCGCCTGGCCGCAGGGCGATCGGAGCCCGCCCGCTGGAGAACGCTCCCGGATCAGCCGGGGAGCGGGACGGCCACGAGGTACTTCCGCCACGAGTCGAGCAGCGAGTGCGCGTGCGGGTGCCTCAGCAAGTGCGTGGAGAAGAGGAACTTCGGGTGCACGGGGTCGCGCAGCAGCCGCATCCCCGCCTCGTGCGGGAGGCGGTTCCCCTTCTTCAGGTTGCAGCGCAGGCAGGCGGCCACGACGTTCGTCCACGTCGTGTCACCGCCGCGCGAGCGCGGGATGACGTGATCGACGGTCAGCCGCTCGCCACGCCGGCTGCAGTACTGGCACGAGTAGCCGTCGCGCCGGAGGATGTTCTTCTTGTTGAAGGCCACGCGATCGATGAACGGCTTGCGGATGTACACCGCGAGCCGGATCACCGCCGGCAGCGAGAACACCGTGGACGGCGACCGGATGACGCGCGGCGAGGCTTCGACGGGCACAGCCTTGCCGTTCAGGAGGAGCGTGACGGCGCGCCGGGCGTTGGTGAAATGCAGGGGCTCGTACGAGTAGTTGAGCACGAGTACTGCGATTTCATCCATCTTGCCCGCTTAGCATAGAGGCCGGGCGCGGGAGTGTCAAACCGCCATGCGCACCAAAGGGCCGTTCAGGCGTACTTCTCGGCCGCCTCGGCCATCATTCCCTCGCGGAGCCCGGCGTCGCTGACGACGAGACTCGCGACACCGAGGAGGTCCAGCGTCTCCTCGACGATCGCGAGCCCCGGCAGGACGAGGTCGGCGCGTCCCGGTTCGAGGCACGGCAGCGCCGCACGCTCCTCGACGGTCAGTGCGGACAGGCGCGCGCCCTGGCGTGCGAGCGCATCGCGCGAGAGCCGATGTCCCTGAACCCGACCCCGGTCGTACGTTTCGAGGCCGAGATCGAGCGCGGCCAGCGTCGTCACCGTGCCCGCCGTGCCGACGAGCTCGTCCACGTCAGTGGCCTGGATCGACGCCGGCAGCTCGCGGCGCAGCCGACGGCCGACGTCGTCGGCCATCGCGCGGTAGCGCCCGGCCTCGGCCGGCCGGGGAAACGGAAACTGCTCCGCGAGCGGCACCACGCCGAGTCTGAGGCTCGTGGCCGCGACGATGGCTCCGTCACGGATGCGGATGTATTCCGTGCTGCCGCCGCCGATGTCGAACACGATGAGCGTCCCCCGCGGCCGCCCCAGCCCGTCCAGCACACCGCGCACGGCGAGCCGTGCCTCGTCCTCGCCGCTCACGACGTCCACCGGCGCGCCGGTGTCGCGCTCCAGCGTCGCCGCGAACCAGCGACCGTTGCGCGCGTCACGGATGGCGCTCGTGCCCACGATGCGGATCCGGCTTGCACCGAGCGTGCGCGCGCGCTCGACGTACTCGCGGACCGTCGCGGCGGTCCTCGCCATCGGTGCCCCGCCGAGCTCGCCGCCCGCGGCCAGACCTTCCCCGAGCCGCGTCACCCGTTGTTCCTCGTGCACCGGCGTCCACGAACCGCGGCGTACGACCTCGGCGACGAGGAGCCGAACCGTGTTGCTTCCGAGATCGATGGTGGCCAGGCGCATGAGACGGCGACGCCCCGCCGGTGAGCGGCGGGGCGTCCTCAGCGTCGGGAGGCGGAGAGTCTAGCCGCCCTTCTGGAGCTGGCGGATGTAGTTGACGATCTGCCAGCGCTCCTTCTCGGGCAGGTGCTTCCACGGCGGCATCGCGCCGCGCCCGTTCGTGATCTTCCAGAAGAGCTCTCCGTCGGTCTCCTTCTTCACCTTGTCCGACGTCCAGTTCCCCGGCTTCGGGTTCAGCGCGGCGGCCGCCGGGCCGTCACCCTTGCCCTTCGGACCGTGGCACGCCGCGCAGTTGGTCTCGACGGACTTCTTGCCGAGATCGGTCGCCTTCTCGGGGTTCTTCGTCTTCTTCGCGTCGGCCGGCGCCTTCCACTCGGTCTGCGCCCACACCGCTGCGCCCGTGCCCACGGCAAACATCGCCGCGGTCGCGGCCACCACTGCCACGGATCTGAATGCGCCCATGCAACCTCCCTCGTCGCGCGGTCTGGAGATGCTCGTGATGGACTTCACGAGGAAACCGGCTCATTACACCGCGTCAGACGGACGGGGTCAAGGCGCTATTCCGATGGAATGGGGGGCCCCGACATGGCCCCCCATCCCCCCCCGCGTTCGCAACCGCCCCGGCGCAGCCGGGGCGGTGCTCGGGTACACGCGTGCCCCCCGGGGCCCCGACATGGCCCCCCATCCCTCTGAACGCTCGACGGGACCGGGGTGAACCCGGGCCCGTCTCTACCACACGCCCCGTTCGCGCTCGCGTCAGATCACCGCCCGACGGCGCCGAGCATGTCCTCGACGCTCGTCAGCTTGATGCGCGGGCGTCCAGCGGGCCCGCCCTTCGAGACCTCGATCTCGTTGAGCCTGAGCCAGTCCGCGTACGAGAAGAAGCGAGGCTGCCGCTCGGTCACGAGCCGCTCCACGGCCTCGCGCGACGGCGCGGGCGCCGGCCGCACGCGTCCCTCGGCCACGTCCTCGAGCATGCACTGCACGGTCTCCGCGGCGTCCGGCTTGTTCGTCCCGATCACGCCACTCGGCCCGCGCTTGATCCAGCCCGCCGTGTACTCGCCCGTGATCGGCTGCTTCGTCTCGGGATCGAGCACGCGCCCCGTGTCGTTCAGGATCACGCCCCACGCGTCGTGGAACGGCACGCCGGGCACGGGCACGCCGCGGTAGCCGACGGACCGGAACACCAGGCCCACGGGGAGAATCTCCATCTGGTCGGTTGCCTTGGCCTGCACCGCGCCGCTCGGCGTGGCATACAGCACGTTGCGCACGAGTTTGATCGCCGACACGTGTCCCGTCGGGTCACCGAGGATCTCGACCGGTGACATGAGAAACCGCAGCACGAGCCGCCGCGACTTCCCGGTGGCCGGCCGTCCCGCATAGCTCTTGATGATGTCGACCTTCTTCATGGTCGCGCGGTCGTGGGTCTTCTCGAGCGACTCGCGGCTCACGGGGTCGAGCTCCGCCTCGTCCCCGGGCACGGTGATCTCCGCGTCCGCCAGCTCGCCGAGCTCCTTGATCTCCGGGTTCGTGAAGGCCGCCTGCGCCGGCCCGCGGCGACCGATCAGGTAGACCTCGCGAATGCGGCTCTTGCGCAGCGCTTCGAGCGCGTGGTCCGCGATGTCCGTCTGAAGCAGCTCGTCCGCGGTCCGGCACAGGATGCGGGCGACGTCGACGGCCACGTTCCCGACGCCGATGACGGCGACCCGCTCGACGGAGAGGTCGAACGGCTTGTCGCGGTAGTCCGGGTGCCCGTTGTACCAGGCGACGAACTCGGTCGCCGGGTGGCTGCCCACGAGGTCCTCGCCCGGGATGCCCATGCGCCGGTCGGTCTGCGCACCCGTGCAGTAGACGACCTGGTGATAGTGCCGTCGCAGATCCTCGACCGACAGCTCCCGGCCGATCTCGACGTTGCCGAAGAACCTCAAGCGCGGATGCGCGGCGACCTTGTCGAACGAGGCCGTCACCGCCTTGATCTTCTGGTGGTCGGGCGCGACGCCACCGCGCACGAGCCCGAAGGGCGTCGGCAGGCGGTCGTAGAGATCCACCTCGACGACGACGTTCCGGGCACGCAGGAGATGATCCGCTGCGTAGAAGCCGGTGGGACCGGCGCCGATGATGGCGACGCGGAGCGGATGCTCCGCCGTTCCGATACCTGTCGCGGGTGTCATCAGTGCTTGAACACCTTGCCTTCCCGTTGGGATTCGATCAGCTGGACCTGCAGCGTGTCGACCTCACCCTCGAGCTGGTCGCGCTGGGCCTTCACGATGTCGCCGATCGACACGATGCCGATCAGCTTGCCCCGGTCGACGATCGGAAGATGGCGGATCCGCCGCTCGACCATCGTGTACCCCACCGACACCAGGTCGTCCTGGGACGAGCCGACGATCACGTCGCGCGTCATGATCGAAGCCACGGGCTCCGAGAGCAGCTTCTCGTTGCGCGCGAGGTGCCGGACGATGTCGCGCTCGCTCACGATGCCGACCGGCTGGCCGTCGCCGTCGATGGTCACGAGGGCCCCGACGTTGTGCTCGGCCAGCACGCCGAGCGCGTGCCGCACCGTCTGCTCCGGTCGCACAGTGAACACCTGTCCGCCCTTGGTCGCGAGGATGCTCGCGATGTTCATGTCCGGTGCTCTCCTTCCGGCGTCGTTTCCGTGCTCGCGGAAGCGCGCCCGAGACCTGAATGATGGTACCGACCCCGCCGGCGGGGCGGAATAGGGTGAACGTATCAAACTGCTCGCGCCGAGGCCCGCCGAGCGGCGAGCCAGCAGAGCGCCGCGAGCACGCCACAGGCGCCGGCGAGCTTCGGCGTGATCGCCGAGGGCGCGGCCCACGGCCAGAAGAGCGCTCCGTTCGGCACGAGGCCGATGATGACGAGGTTGGTGGTGTTGTCGAGCGCGAGGCCGAGGAACCCGTTCAGGTCCCCCGGCCGGATCCAGGACGGCGCCGTGGGGCGGGTCGCTATTGTGGCGCGGCGGACGCGGTCTGGAGGAGATGCTCCCGGACGAAGGCGCGCGTGCGGTCCGCCAGCGTCTTGCCCCAGGCCAGGCTCCCGCGGTTGTCCGCGACGTCCTTGTAGTCGAACTCCATCACGGGCGACACGTCGGCGCCGAGCCTGAACCGCACGCCATACGAGGTCCCGTGCCGCTCGTCACCCGCATCGAGCAGGACCTCGATCCGCGGGTGGGCGCGCTTGGCGTGCGAGGTCAGGAAGTTCCAGAGCCACCGGGCGACTTCGTCGTAGCTTCCGCCTGAGAATGCCATGGCGCTCGGATTCTAGCATCCGGACTTGCCGTCGAGCCCCCGGGAGCCCGAGAACGAATCGAGAACGAATCGGGTCCCCGAGGGCCGTCCCGGGTTTTCCCGGGACGGCTCCGAGCGTGTGGGGGGCTTGGGGGGCTTCGGTAGTCCCCCCATGAAGTCGATCTCAACACTCGTTGAAGCCGCAGGAGAGGCACTTCTTGCACCCCTCCTCGTATACGAACGTCGCCTGACCGCACTCCTTGCAGAGGTCGCCGATCCGCTTCTGCGCGGCCGGCGCGGCTGGCGCGGCCGGCGGCGATGCCGTCGCCGCCGCAGCCGCGCCACCGTTCATCCCCGTCACCTGCCCGACGTGCTCGGCCAGCGTGCGCGCCAGCGCGTCCGGCAGCGAGAGCACCTTCTGCGCACCGAATCCCATCGGCTGGCCTCCGCCGATGCGGGAGAGCTGGCTGATGACCTCCTCGAGCCGGCGCCGGGGCGTCATCGGCGACGGCAGCCTCAGCACGAGCGAGATCAGCCGCCCGATCGCCTCGGCCACCGCCATCGTGTCCGACCCGGCCTTGCCCACCTGGACGAACACCTCGAAGGGCTCGCCGTCCTGCGTCTCGTTGACCGTGATGAACGCGGTCCCGATCGGCGTCTCCATCCGGTACGTCGCGCCCTTGAGGCTGTGCGGGCGCGGCTTGATGACGGCGACGCTCGGTGCCGCCGCGACCGCCGCGGCGTCCTTCTTGATGCCGACGTTCAGCACCTGCTCGCCCTTGCAGCCATCGCGAAACACGGTGATGCCGAGGCAGCCGAGCTGCCAGGCGAACTCGTAGGCGCCGGCCACGTCCTCCTCCGACGCCTCGTTCGGGAGGTTGATCGTCTTCGACACCCCGTTGTCGGTGTAGCGCTGGAACGCCGCCTGGTGCCTCACGTGCCACTCGTAGGGGATCTCGTGCGCCGTCTTGAGGACGCGCTCGGCCCACTCCGGCACCCCCGGGATGCCGTGCAGCGATCCGCGCCGCGCGATCTCGTCCTTGAGCGCCTGCGAGTAGAAGCCCTCGTCCCTGACGATCTCCTCGAACGTCTCGTTCATGAACGTGAGCACGCGCTCGCCGTCCGGCTGCTTCACGCGGTGCTGGAACGCGAGCGCGAAGATCGGCTCGATGCCCGACGAGCAGCCCGCGATCATCGAGATCGTTCCCGTGGGCGCGATCGTCGTCACCGTCGAGTTCCGCATGGGCCGGCCGTGCCGGTAGATCGACTGCGCCCAGTTCGGGAACGGGCCGCGCTCCTCGGCGAGCTTGGCGGACTGGTCGTGCCCCGTCTCCTTCACGAACGCCATGATCTGCTCGGCGAGGTCGAGGGCCTCCTGGCTGTCGTACGGGATGCGCATCTTGAAGAGCAGGTCCGCCCAGCCCATGATCCCGAGGCCGATCCGGCGGTTGGCCTTCACCATCGCGTCGATCTCGGGCAGCGGGTACGGGTTCATCTCGATGACGTCGTCGAGGAACCGCACGGCGAGCCGCACGACCCGCTCCATCTCGTCCCAGTCGATCGACCACTCGCCCGCCTCGTTGCGCCGGGCGAACCTCGACACGTTCAGCGAGCCCAGATTGCACGCCTCGTTGGGCAGGAGGGGCTGCTCACCGCACGGATTGGTCGCCTCGACGACGCCGAGGTCCGGCGTCGGGTTGGCCGGGCTCGCATTGATCCGGTCGATGAAGACCATGCCGGGGTCGCCGGTCCGCCACGCGGCGCGCACCATGCGGTCGAAGACTTCCCTCGCGGAGAGCCGGCCGACCGACACCTTCGTGTGCGGATTGATGAGGTCGTACTCGTCGCCCTTGAAGAGCGCCTCCATGAACCGGTCGGTGACCGCGACGGAGATGTTGAAGTTCGTGATCCCGCCATCCAGCTTGCACTCGATGAACTCCAGGATGTCGGGATGGTCGACGCGCAGGATGCCCATGTTCGCGCCGCGACGCGTGCCGCCCTGCTTGACCGCTTCGGTCGCGCTGTTGAACACCTTGAGGAACGACACGGGCCCGGACGCGCGACCACCGGTCGACGCGACGATGTCGTCCTTCGGGCGCAGCCGCGAGAACGCGAAGCCCGTGCCGCCACCGCTCTTGTGGATGATCGCCGCGGCCTTGACCGAGTCGAAGATCTCCTCCATCGAGTCGCCCACCGGGAGCACGTAGCAGGCGGAGTACTGGAGGCCGTTGCTCTTTCCGGCGTTCATGAGGGTCGGCGAGTTCGGGACGAAATCCCCGTCCACGATAATGTCGTAGAAGGCCGCGGCCACCTCGCGGCCGGCGGCAGGGCTGCGCCCGTAGCGCGCCTCGCCCTCGGCGATCGAGGTCGCCACCCGCCAGCACATCTCCTCGGGCGTCTCGACCACCTCGCCGCCGCGCCGCGTGAGGTAGCGTTCGCGCAGGACGCGTAACGCCGCGTCCGTCCACTTCCCGACCTTGGACGGCCGATGGACGATCTCGGGCGACGGCCCGGTATCGTGAGACGTCCCCGCCCGCGTGTCCGTGTTCCGTCGGCCCGCAGTCGCGTCCGCCTGCATCTCAGGACCTCCTCAACAGGGTTGGTTCGTGAACGATGGAGAGTGCCTGATCGCCGAAACCAGCATCCTCAACGAGAAACGCGTCCCTGCTCATCGTCTTGTGTCTTTCTGGCTGCCGGCGCTGACGCTACATCTTGTGGTGGCGCAGCATCTAACACCCATCATCTCGCGCGGGTCAAGGGAAAACGTATCCGCCGATATCCACCGCCGATCCACGGTCATCGGCGTCGGGGTTGTCCTGAACGTCGGCGGGCTCGTGCTATCTTCGAGCGTCGGACATCCCACTGCCCGCCGTTTCCGAGGGCGAAGGAGACCTGCATGAGGTTCGTGCTCGCCGCGCTCGGGCTCCTCTGCGCGGCGCTCCCCGCATTGGCCCAGACGCCGTCGCCGCCGCAGGTCGCCGGCCGTGTCATCACGCTCGAGGAGGCGATCGCGATCTCGCTCGAGATCCAGCCGCAGATCCAGGCCCGTCTCGGCGACTACGAGGCGGCGCGGTTCCGCGTGGACCAGGTCTTTGCGACCCTGCTGCCGCAGCTGACCGGGTCGTGGACCGCGGCGCGCACGCAGAGCGTGACCGGCTCCACCTCGGTAGCGGCGGGCGGGGCCAGGACCGTGACGTTCTTTACGACCACGACGGTCGCCCGCGTCGCCCTCTCGCAGTTGCTCTTCGACTTCGGCAAGAGCTTCGCGAGCGTCGAGGTCGCCCGGAAGGGCGCCGAGATCGCATTCGAGGACGTCGAGCTCCAGCGGCAGGCGCTCACGCTTGCCGTGAAGGAAGCCTACACGAACCTGCTCTTCGCGCAGCGGCTGATCCGCGTGAACCGGCAGGCCCTCGAGCGGGCCGGGCTCAACCTGCGCTCGGCGCGTGGCTTCTTCGACGTCGGGACGAGGCCGAAGTCCGACGTCACGCGGGCCGAGGTCGACGTGGCCAACGCCCGCGTCGACGTCATCCGGGCGTCGAACGCCGAGCGGCTGGCGCGCGTGGCGCTCAACACGGCCATGGGCATCCCGAGCGACACGCCGACGCAGGTCGTCGACAACCTCGCCTACGAGCCGGTGAAGTTCGACCGCGCGCAGCTGCAGACCAATGCGCTGCGGCAGCGTCCCGAGTACCGCCAGACCAAGCTGCGAGCGGACGCCGCGGAGGCGGACCTGAAGCGGCGCTTCCTCGACTTCCTCCCCGACATCACCGGCGGCGGCTTCTACGGCGCCGCACGCGCGGACATGAACGAGATCTGGGAGCTGAACCTCAACCTCACGTGGCAGCTCTTCGACGGCGGCAACCGGATCGCCCGGTACCGCGAGTCGCGCGCCCTCGTGGACGCGTCGCGGGCGCGCGTCAAGGCGCTGGAGCTCGACATCGCCCGCGAGGTCGAGCAGTCCCAGATCGGCGTCGAGGAGGCCGACGAGCGTATCCAGGCCGCGCAGGTCGCCGTCACGTCCGCGCAGGAGAACTTCCGGCTGGCCCAGGGCCGTTTCGACGCCGGCGTCGGCACGATCCTCGAGCTGACCGACGCGCAGCTCGAGCTGACACGAGCGCAGAACCAGGAGGCGCAGGCGCTGGCGGACTACCGGATCGCTCTCGCGCGCCTGGACCGGTCCGTCGGCCGAAGGTAGGAGTGGGGGCCCGAGATGGCCCCCGGCTCGGTGACCCGCTCGCCCCTCCGCGGGGCCCGACGTGGCGTCCGGACCCCGTCGAGCGCCAGCGCGTACAATAAAGTCCGGTCGTCCCGCGTCGAATCTTCGAATTCTCCGTGATCGGACCTCATTTGAAACGACTCGTCGTGCTCGCCCTGATCGTGCTGACCGTGGGCGGCGGTGTCTGGGCCTACTTCGCGACCCAGAGCCGCGGCAACGCGGCGCGGTACCGCCTCGCCCGCGTCGAGCGCGGGCCCTTGACCGCGGCGGTGTCGGCGAGCGGCAACCTGGCCGCGGTGACGACGGTCCTCGTCGGCAGTCAGGTCTCGGGCCAGATCACGGAGCTCTTCGCCGACTTCAACTCCCTGGTCGAGCGCGGTCAGGTCATTGCCCGGATCGACCCCGAGATCTTCGAGGCGAAGGTCAACCAGGCACGCGCGGAGCTCGACTCGGCGGGGGCGTCCGTGCTGAACCAGCAGGCGCAGGTCGAACGCGCGCGCGCCGACGTCGAGAACGCCCGGTCCGCGCACGCCGAGTCCCGCGCGCAGACGGCCAAGGCGCAGGTCGCCCTGCTCGACGCGCGCCGCGACCTCGAGCGGAAGGACGAGCTGTTCCGGCGCCAGCTCATCGCGAAGAGCGAGCGCGACAGCGCGCAGGCGGCGCACGACTCCGCCGCGGCGCAGCTCGACTCCGTCAAGGCCAAGGAGGCGGCGCTCGCCGCGGCCATCGGCTCGGCGGCCGCGCAGCTCCGCGTCGCGGAGGCGCAGCTCGTCGCGGCACGCGCGCAAGTCAAGCAGAAGGAGGCGTCGCTCCAGCAAGCGCAGGTCGACCTCGAGCACACGACGATCCGCGCGCCCGTCAACGGCGTGGTCGTCTCGCGCCAGGTGGACGTCGGCCAGACGGTCGCCGCCAGCCTCCAGGCGCCGACCCTGTTCACGATCGCGCAGGACCTCACCAAGATGCAGGTCGAGACGAGCGTGGACGAGGCCGACATCGGCCGCGTCAAGCTCGCCGACCGCGCGACGTTCACCGTCGACGCGTTCCCCGGCGAGACGTTCGCCGGAGGCGTCACCCAGATCCGGAAGGCCGCTCAGATCGTGCAGAACGTCGTCACGTACACGGTCGTGGTCGCGGTCGACAACCCGGGCGGCAAGCTGCTGCCGGGGATGACGGCGAACGTCAAGCTCGTCGTCGCCGAAAAGCCGAGCGTGCTCAAGGTCCCGAACGCCGCGCTGCGCTTCAGGCCGAGCGGAGCCGCTGGCGGGGCCTCCGTGGCCGCCGGCGGCGCGCCCGCGCGACGGGCCGCGGGTGGCAGCGACGCGGGCGCCGGTGCTGCCGGCGGGGGCGGTCAGCGGCCGAGCATGGAGCAGATCCGTGAGCGGCTCGTGAAGGGCCTCGGGCTGACCGAGGAGCAGCAGAAGACGCTCGACCCGATTCTCGCGGACAGCCGGCAGCAGATGATAGCCCTCCGCGGCGCTCAGCTGTCGGACGCCGAGCGGCAGGGACGCATGCAGAAGATCCGGGAGGCGACACGGACGCGGGTGCGGCAGATCCTCACCGCCGAGCAGCAGCGCCGGTACGACGAGATGTCGCCGCCGAGCCGCGCCGACGCCGGCGCTGCGACCGGCCTGCCGGGACGCGTGTGGATCGTCGGGCCGGACGGCAAGCCGGCGCCGGTGTCGATCACGCTCGGTCTGAGCGACGGGACCGCGACCGAGGTGCTGCGCGGCGACCTGAAGGAGGGCCAGGACGTGATCATCGGGACGGTGAGCGGCGCCGGCGGCCAGTCGCGGCCGTCGGGCGGCCCGAGACTTCGGCTGTGACGGCCCCGAGCGCGCCCGGCCGCCCGAGCGGGCTGATCCTGACCGACGGGCTCACGAAGGACTACCGCCTCGGCCCGCACGTCGTCCACGCGCTCCGCGGCGTGAGCGTGACGATCGCTCGCGGCGAGTTCGTCGCGGTGATGGGTCCGTCCGGCTCCGGCAAGTCGACGTTCATGAACATCCTCGGCTGCCTGGACACGCCGACCGCGGGGCGCTACGTGCTCGACGGCGAGGAGATCGGGCGGCTCCGCCGGGACGCGCTCGCACGGATCCGCAACCGCAAGGTCGGCTTCGTCTTCCAGCAGTTCAACCTGCTGCCGCGCGTCTCCGCGCTGGAGAACGTCGAGCTTCCCCTGCTCTACGCCGGTCTCGGCGCCCGTGAGCGACACGAGCGCGCGAGAGCACGACTCGCGGAGGTCGGCCTCGCCGACCGGATGGACCACCATCCGAGCCAGCTCTCGGGCGGGGAGCAGCAGCGCGTGGCGATCGCGCGCGCGCTCGTGAACGACCCCGCCGTCGTCCTGGCCGACGAGCCGACGGGCAACCTCGACACGCGCACGAGCGCCGAGATCCTGGCCGTCATGCAGCGGCTCAACCGGGCGGGACTCACGATCGTCATCGTGACCCACGAGCTGGACGTCGCGCAGTGCGCCCAGCGGGTGCTCACCTTCCGCGACGGGCGTCTCCGGAACGACGAGGCGGTCACCGCGCCGGTCGACGCCGCGACGCTCCTCGCGGGGCTCGAGGAGGAGCAGGAGGTCACGGCGTGACGGCCTGGCAGTCGATGCGGATCGCCATCGGCGCGCTGCGCGTGAACAAGCTGCGCAGCATGCTCACGATGCTCGGGATCATCATCGGGGTCGGCGCGGTGATCGCGATGATCGCCGTGGGCGCCGGCGCGCAGGCGCGGGTCGCCGAGCAGATCCAGAGCCTCGGGTCGAACCTGATCCTCATTCTCTCGGGCAGTGTCACGTCGGGCGGCATCCGGATGGGCCACGGCAGCCAGCAGACCATCACGGAGGACGACGCGGCGGCGATCCAGCGCGAGATCCCCGCCGTCCAGGTAGCCGCGCCGGTGACGCGCGGGACGGCGCAGGTGGTCTACGGCAACCTGAACTGGTCCACGGTCATCCTGGGCGTCACGCCGGAGTACCTCGAAGCGCGCGACTGGCCGCTCGCCGCCGGCCGCGCCATCAACCCGGAGGAGGTCGACGGCGCCATGAAGGTCGCGTTGATGGGCCAGACGACGGCGGAGAACCTCTTCGGCGACAGCGATCCCCTCGGCCAGATCATCCGCATCCGGAAGGTCCCCTTCACCGCCGTCGGCGTGCTCGGCCGCAAGGGCCAGAACACCTGGGGCCAGGACCAGGACGACGTGATCATGATCCCGCTCTCGACGGCGAAGAAGAAGGTGCTCGGGTCGAGCCAGGCCAACCCGCGCGCGGTCGGCGCCATCTCCGTGAAGGTCCGCGCCGGCGAGAACATGGTGGAGGCCGAGGGTCAGATCCGGGCGCTGATGCGCCAGCGCCACAAGCTGCAGCCGTACCAGGACGACGACTTCTTCCTGCGGAACCTCTCCGAGGTGCTGCAGGCGCAGGAGGAGTCCTCCCGGGTGATGACCTACCTGCTCGGCGCGATCGCGTCGATCTCGCTGCTCGTGGGCGGCATCGGGATCATGAACATCATGCTCGTCAGCGTGACGGAGCGAACGCGCGAGATCGGGCTTCGGATGGCCGTCGGCGCTCGCGGCCGCGACATCCTCTCCCAGTTCCTCGTCGAGGCCGTCACGCTGTCGCTGATCGGCGGCGCGATCGGCATCGCGCTCGGGCTCGGCGCATCCGCGGCGATCAGCTACTACTTCGAGTGGCGGACGCTGGTCGCGCCGGAGGCCATCGCGCTCGCGTTCGGCTTCGCGGCCACCGTCGGCGTCTTCTTCGGGTTCTACCCGGCGAGGAAGGCCGCACGGCTCGACCCGATCGAAGCCCTCCGGTACGAGTAGCCCGCCCCCCGGCTCGGTGCGCGACCCCGAGAGCCTCGCCAATCCGCGCTCGTCGCGTTCCTGCGGTTCGCGGGCGAGCCCGCTCAGAGCCCGTGAACGAATCCGGTGGTCGAGGCAGCGCGGAGGCCGCCGCTGGCGGTCGGAGGGCACCTGCGGCCACTGGCGACTCTGCTAAGGTCGGAACGTGATGGCGCGATCGAAGGAGCGGCAGCAATCGCGCGAGCCGAAGGGCCTTCCGCACGCCGCGGTAGCGCAAGCCGCGGCGTCCGCGGCGCGTGCACTGATCGGACCGACCGACGGCGCGGCGGAGCCCGCGCCACCGGCCGCGCCGCCCCGCGGTCTCGCAGGAACAGGACCGCGCGCTCCGCGAGCGAACGAGGTGACGGAGCGCGCGCTCCTCGCGATGGCGCGCGAGGTCGCGACGCTCGCGACGCGCGGCGGCTCGCTTCGCGAGGCGCTCGCCCACATCGCGCGAACGTCCAGCGAGCGCGAGCTACGCCGGGCGCGGCTCGACGCGTTGCTCGACGAGGACGAGACGCGCGCCCTGTCGCTCGCGTGGGCGCGCGAGCAGCTCAGGCTCGCGCTCGAGGAGCTGATCGCCGTCCTCGGCAAGACCGGCGCCGTGCGGACCGACATCCCCGCGCCGACGCTCGCCTGGGTCCTCCTCGCGGCGTGCGAGGCGATCGCCCTCGAGCCGCCGGGCGACACCGACGACCGGGTCGATGCCCTGCTGCGCGTCAGCGGTCCGAGATCATGGGGGGCCCCGACATGATAAAGTCCTGCCGATGCTCATCCGGGCGGCCGCCATCGCCGTCGTGCTCCTTGCGTTCGTGGTCCCGGCCCATGCCCAGACCGCCGTCGAGACGGCGACGAAACTGATCGCGTCCTATCACGAGGACGTCGCTCGCATCGATCGCGCGCGGGAGATCCTCGAGGACACGCTCAAGACGGAGCAGCGGGTCGAGACGATGGTCCTCCTCGCCCGCGTCTGCCTGCTCCAGGGCGAGATCCGCGCCACGACGAACGACGCCAAGCTCGCCGCGTACGGGCGCGGGCGCGAGATCGCGCAGCGCGCGGTCGAGCTTGCCCCGAAGAGCGAGGACGCGCACTTCTGGTACGCCGCGAACACGGGCCGATGGGGTCAGACCAAGGGCGTGTTGCGCTCGCTGTTTCTCCTCCCGGCGATGCGCGAGGAGATCGACACGCTCCTCGCGCTGAACCCGCGCTCCGCACGGATTCACAGCGTCGCCGGCAACTTCCTGGCCGAGGTCCCCGGGCTCTTCGGCGGCGACAAGAAGAAGGCCGAGGAGCACTTCAGGAAGGCGCGCGACATCGACCCGCACTACACGATCGCGCGCGTCGACTTCGCCCGGTTCCTGATCGACACCGGGCGGCACACCGAGGCCCGGCGAGAGCTCGAGCGCGTCCTCGCCGAGAAGCAGCCGGCGAACCTCGCCGACTGGACCGTCCGCGACGTGCCGCGTGCGCGACAGCTGCTCGAGTCGATCAAGGACGCGAAGTAGGCGGTCGTCCATGAAACGGGTCGTCCCCATCGATACCATCATTCGCCGGTTGCGCGAAACCGCCCCCGCGTGGAACCCGACGGCCGTCACGGTCGTCGCCGAAGAGAAGCACACGCCGTTCCGGGTGCTGATCGCCTGCATCCTCTCGCTGCGCACGCAGGACACCACGACCGGGCCGGCCGCGGCGCGATTGTTCGCGCTCGCCGACACTCCGGAGGCGATGCTGCGGCTCACACCCGCGGCGATCGAGCGCGCCATCTACCCCGTGGGCTTCTATCGCACCAAGGCGCGCGTCATCCTCGATATCTGCCGGGATCTGATCGCGCGCTTCGGCGGGCGCGTGCCGCACGACATCGACCGACTCCTCACGCTGAAGGGCGTGGGCCGCAAGACCGCGAACCTGGTGGTGACGATCGGCTATGCGAAGCTCGGCATCTGCGTCGACACGCACGTCCATCGCATCTCGAACCGCCTCGGCTACGTGAAGACGAAGACTCCGGAGCAGACGGAGATGGCGCTGCGCCAGCGCCTGCCAAAGAAGCACTGGATCGGCTACAACGACCTGCTCGTCACGTTCGGGCAGAACGTCTGCACGCCGCTCTCGCCGAAGTGCTCGCTCTGTCCGGTGCGAGCCCTCTGTCGCCGGGTCGGCGTGACGCGCGCCCGCTAGGCTGACGGTGTGGGGGCCCCGAAATGGCCCCCCACGGGGTGCCCGGCGCCGGCGATGTTCTCGAGCGCGATCTTCACGCGGCAGCCGGACGTCCGGGCGATGGCCTCGTCGAGCGCCGCGGCGATGCGCCGGACCCCGGCATCGACGCCCTCGCCGAGGTGCGAGCCGGGGTGGATCACGACCGACGCCAGTGCGAGCGCCTCGGCGCGCCCGAGCTCGTCGGCGGACGCGTCCACCGCCTGACGCCACTGCCCGGCCGCGGGCGCCCCGAGGTTCACCAGCGAACTGTCGTGCGCGAGCACCCGACGGAGACCCGTCGTGCGGCGCGCCGCCGTGAACGCCCGGACGTCGTCGGCATCCAGCGGCCGGCACGCCCACTGCCGGTGGCTTTTGAGGAAGATCTGGACGGCGCCGCATCCGAGGGCCTCGCCGCGCTCGAGCGCGCGCCAGAGCCCCGCCGGCGATCGACATGTGCGCCCCGATCGTGTCGGAAGGTATGGCCACGGTGACAAGTCCAGCAGCGTTGCGCGTGGTGCAAGCCTTGACCGCCTCGGTCGTCGATGTTACAGAGAAGACACCGTCCGGCGCCCTCCGCGCCGGTCACCCTCTTCGCGGGAGTCGGCATGCACGCGCGCACGATCACCTCGCCGCTCGCGACGACGTTCGAGCTCGACTACTCGACCGCGGAGCCGGAGGTCCGCCGGCTCTACGAGAACGCCAAGCGGGACCAGTGGAACGCGTCGCGGGACATCCCGTGGTCGACGCCCCAGCCCGACGATGGGCGCGTGCTCGCCGATGAGCTGGTCGACATCCACGGCAGCCCCATGTGGGCCACGCTGGGCGAGCAGGACCGGGTGACGCTCAACCGTCGCATCGCGGCGTGGCGGCTCGGCGTGCTCATGTACGGCGAGCAGGGCGCGCTGCTCGCGTGCAGCCAGCTCGTCGACATCGTCCACGGCACGGACCTGAAGTTCTTCCAGGCGACCCAGGTGATGGACGAGGCCCGGCACAACGAGGTCCTCGACCGCTACATCCGCGAGCGGCTCGACGACGTCCGCTACGAGATGCCCGTGAACGAGCGCGATCTGTTCGATGCCATCCTGTCGGAGAGCCGCTGGTACCTCAAGACGATCGCGCTTCAGCTCGTCGCCGAGACGTTCGCCGTATCGCTCTTCCGCATGATGGCCGAGAGCGCGCGCGATCCGGTGCTCGGCGAGCTGTGCCGGCGCGTGCTCGGCGACGAGGCGCGGCACATGGGGTTCGGGATGCTGTCGCTGCCCGAGGTGGTGCGCGAGGCGTCCGAGCAGGAGCGGCGCGAGATGGAGGACTACACCGTGTGGGCGCTCGAGAAGACGCTCCTCGGGTTCTTCCCGCTCGAGGCGTACCAGGATCTCGGGCTGTCGCCGACGGAGATCGAGGAGGTCCGGCGGTACCGTCGCGACACGGCCGCGAGGAACGACTACGCGCCGTTCAGGAAGTACTTCAAGCGCGACATGCACGGCTCGATGGTGCAGAACCTCGCGCGCATCGGGCTCGTCACCGAGCGCGTCCGTCCGCGGCTCGAGGCGCTCGGCCTCAGCCTGCCGGCGGGGATCGTCTGACCGGCCCCACGAGCTCGCCGATCCGCCGCTCGCGATAGCGCCAGATCGCGTCCAGCTGCCGCCGGACGACGACCGCGTGCGCGAGCCGTCCGACCGGTCCGAACGGCAGGCGATACGTCACCAGGTCCTCCACCCACGTCCCGCCGCTGTCCTCGAGGAACAGGTGCCGGTGCTCCCAGCGCGCGTACGGGCCGCGGATCTGCACGTCGACGAAGCGCACCGGCGGGTCCCACTCGCGGATGAACGTGCGCCAGCGGAGCGGGACGCCGAGCCACCGGATGCGAGCGTCGATCACCGTCCCGGCCGCCATCGCGGGCGCATCGCCGACCATCTCGAGCCCGAGCCAGCCGGGAGTGATGTGCGCGAGGTTGCCGGGGTCGGCGAAGAACGCGAAGACCGCATCGCGCGGCCGGGCGATCCAGACGCGCGACTCGTGGTGGTCATCGGCCATCGGTGTCTCTGGCTGGGCGCGCGGCGCGATCGCCGCGCATCTCGGCCGGCCACGCGGGCGCTACTATAGGCGGGTGCCCCCGCTCGGTCAAACGCGTGCCTACCTCCTGCTCGTCCTCATCGTCTCGATCTGGGCCAGCTATCCGGCGGTCGCGAAGGTGGCGCTCCGGGACTTCCCGCCGTTTTTCATGGCCGCCGTCCGCTGCACCCTCGCGTCGGCATTCCTGGTCGCGCTCTTGCTGCGAGCGCCCGGTGACCCGCTGAGGGGGCTCGGCGCGAAGGCGCTCGGGCCGTTCCTGTTCCTCGGCGTGACGGGCTACTGGCTGGCGACGCAGTTCAGCTACCTCGGCTACTACTACACGACGGCGACGAACGCGGTCATCCTCCAGGCCGCGACCCCGGTGATGGTCGCGCTCGGCGCGCGGCTCTACCTCGGTGAGCGCCTCGCACGGCTCCAGCAGGTCGGCGCGGCCGTCTCGGTCGTCGGTGTGCTCTGCATCATCACGAACGGACGGCTGGCGATGATCCGTCCCGAGGAGATGCGCGCCGGGGACTTCATCACGCTGGCCGCGCTGACCGGATGGGCGGCCTACACCGTGTACGGCAAGCGGCTCCTCGGACAGTACTCGCCCGGGCTGGCGACGACGGCCGCCTACGTGCTCGGCACGCTCCTGATGATCCCGACCGCGATCGTGACGGCGCCGCACTTCCCCGAGCCACGGCTCGGCTCCGTCTTCGCGTGGAGCGTGGTCGTGTACCAGGCGATCATCGGCGCGCTCGCACACGTGTGGTGGTACCGCGCGATCCAGGTCGTGGGGCCGAGCGTCTCGGCGATGTTCGTCAACCTGCAACCCGTCGTCGGCGTGCTGCTCGCGTGGCTCCTCGTGGGCGAGACGATCGGCCTCTGGCAGATCGTGGGAGGCGCGCTGGTGGTGGGCGGCGTGGGCTTGACGGCGTGGGCCGGCCCGCCACCGCCCCCCCGGTGACGCGGTCAGCCGAGCTTCTTCACCTCGGCCAAGATCTTGTCGGGCTCGGGCAGCTCGCCCTTGCCGTACCGCTCGACGAAGCGGATCGTGCCCTGCGCGCCGACGATGAAGGTAGCGCGCTGGTTCGCGTTCCACTCGGGCCAGTAGACCCCGTAGTCCTTTGCGGCCGTCCGGTGCACGTCCGAAAGCAGCGGGTAGTTCTTGATGTCGTACTTCTCCGCCCAGTTCTGGTGGCTGAAGGGGCTGTCCGTGGAGATACCCAGCACCTGGGTATTGGCCGCCTCGAAGTCGCTCACGCGCTTGTCGAAGGCGGGCATGCACTTGCTTCAGCCGGGTGTCCAGTCGAGCGGATAGAACAGCAGCACGACGTTCTTGCCCCGGTAGTCGTGCAGGCTGACCTCCTTGAGCCCGATCGACTTCAGCGTGAAGTCGGGGGCCGGGTCGCCTGCCTTCAAGGTCTTCTGCTCGGCGACGGTGCTCACCAGAGTCGCCCTCCTTGCCTGCGCGTGGTGGGGACGCGCGTGGTCGTGTTGCGCGGGACGCGGGCCATGGTACCAGACACCGCTCCCGCCTTCGCGGGGGGCTTCCGCGCCTCGCTCCAGAGCTCCCGGCGGCGGCGCTCGAGCGACGCGTCGGCGAGACCGCAGTAGCGAGCCGCGGTCACGACCTTGCCCGTGTCCCAGAGCCGCGCGAAGCGCGACTCGTACCGCGCGTCGCGCACGGCGTGGTGGTCCATGATGACCTGGCATCCGGTGCGCTCGACGAGCCGCAGCAGGTTGTCGATGGCGCGGTCGATCGCCGGGGCGCCGAGCTCGTGCTCGATGTACGAGGGCGGTCCGGACAGGTACGCGAGCGTCGGCCGCTCCTGCACGAGCCACGCCGCCGCCACGGCGGACAGCGGCCCCTGGACGTCGGAGGCGAAGACGAACCGCTGGCGCTCGGCGTGGTCCACGATGGTCAGCGCGACGACGTACCCCAACGTGGTGCCTTCGATGCCGTGAGGCAGCGGAGACGAGACGCGCAGCTCCACGTCGCCGTCGCGCTCGATGAGGCTGTCCGCGCGCTCCACGCGGGCATGCGCCTCGAGCGTCTTCCACAGTTCCGCCCCACGCTTCGCCTGGACGCCCGCGACCATCCGCAGCGGGTCCTTCGCGAGCACGCGCCGCCCGGCGTACGTGACCGGCTCCGACCGGAAGTGGTCGTCGTGGTAGTGGCTCACGAACACGACGGTCGCGCGCGCGGCGTAGGCCGAGATGCGGTCGTTCGCCCGGCGCAGCGCCTCCCACTCGGCGTCGCTCGGCGGCATGGTGAACCGTGACGGCGCCAGGGTCGCGCCGGGATCGATCAGCACGCGGAGACGGCCCGCCTCCACGTACGTCGCCATCGAGCGGACGCCGAGGGAATCGGCCGCGAGCGGCAGCACTCTCATGGCGTCAGATGCAGCGGCCGCCGTCCACCTCGACCGTGGAGCCGGTGATCATGGCGGCGTCGTCGGACGCGAGGAAGACGGCCACGCGCGCCACGTCCTCGGGCTGGTTCAGCCGCCCGAGCGGCACGGTCGCCTCGTACCGCTTGAGGCCTTCGTCGTCCACCTGGACCTTGTTCATGAACGTCGGCAGCATCGGCGTGTGCGTCGCGACCGGGCAGATGGCGACGACGCGCACGCCGAACGGGGCGACCTCGAGCGCGAGCGCCTTGGCCAGCGTCACGACGGCGCCCTTCGACGCCGCATAGATCTGGCCGCCCGGCCGTGGCCGGATCGCCGCCGTCGACGCGGTGATGAGGAACACGCCGCGCCTGTCCCGCTTCATCACGGGCAGCGCGGCCTTCGCGCCGAGCCAGACGCCCTTGACGTTCACGTTCATGATCCGCTCGAACGTCGCCTCGTCGACCTCCTCGACGTCGGTCTTCCATTGCGGCACGCCCGCGTTCGCGAAGAACACGTCGAGCCGGCCCCACTGCGCGACCGCGCGATCGACGGCTGCCTGGTTGTCGGCGGCCCGCGTCACGTCGGCGGCGATCGCGATCGCCTGACCGCCGTGCTTGTCGATCCGGTCCGCGACGTCCTTCGCGCCGGCCTCGTTCACGTCGACGATCACGATGCGCGCGCCCTCGGCCGCCAGCGCGAACGCCGACGCCGCGCCGATGCCCGACCCCGCCCCGGTGATCACGGCGACCTTGTCTCTGAGCTTCATCTCTTTGTCATGGGGGGGAGCGAGCAGCCGCTCCTCCCCCAAGCCCCCCCACCGCATTGTTCGGTGACGCGCGTGAGACCGGCCGCTACCCCGGCGACAGGCCCCGGCCGCCTCACGTGTCCTCGCTTCATGAGCAGTCGCGGCTAGAGTGCCAGTTCAGCCACGGTGCGCATCGCGGTCGCGTCGCCGCCGATCATGAGGGTCGTGACGCCCGCGTCCTTCCACGCGGCGAGCTGCTCGCGGATGCGCTCGCGGGGACCGCAGAGCGCGACCTCGTCCACGAGCGCGTCCGGCACCGCGGCCTCGGCCTCCTTCTTCCTGCCCGACAGGTAGAGATCCTGGATGCGGCGCGCGGCGTCCTCGTAGCCGTACCGCTGCGCGAGCTGGTTGTAGAAGTTCCGGCCGCGCGCGCCCATCCCGCCCACGTACAGCGCCAGGCGCGGCTTGATGACCGCGCGACACGCGTCCACGTCGTTCCCGACGACGACCGCGGCCGACGGCATGATGTCGAACCGCGGCTTCGGCCCTGACGTCCGGAAGCCCTCGTTGAGCCATTCGCGGTACATCGTCATCCGGTGTGGCGAGAAGAAGATCGGGATCCAGCCGTCGGCGATCTCGGCGGCCAGCGCCACGTTCTTCGGGCCGATCGCGGCGAGATAGAGGGGCAGGTCGGCGCGCCCGTGCACGATCGACTTGAGCGGCTTGCCGAGACCGGTGGCGTCAGGGCCCGCATACGGGATCTGGTAGTACTGCCCCCGGTACTCGACCGGCTTCTCGCGCCTGAGCACGGCCCGCACGATGTCGACGTACTCGCGCGTCTTCGCGATCGGCTTGCCGAACGGCTGGCCGTGCCATCCCTCGACGACCTGGGGGCCCGACACGCCGAGCCCCATCCGGAAGCGACCGCCGGAGAGCGCGTCCAGCGTCATCGCGGTCATCGCCGCCATGGCGGGCGTGCGTCCCGGGATCTGCATGATCGCCGTGCCGACGTGGATGCGGCCGGTGCGCGCCGCGATCCACGAGGCGGGAACGACGGCGTCAGACCCGTAGGCCTCGGCGGTCCAGATCGAATCGAACCCGAGGCGCTCGGCCTCGAGCACGCGCTCCATGTCGATCGCCACCTGCGCGCCCGAGTAGCTCAGATGCAGCGCCAGCTTCATCGTCCCTGCCTCCTGATGTCATGGGGGGACTATCGATGCCCCCGACACTCGTACGAAGGGGGCTCACGCCCCCCTCGTACTCCCCCGGCCCCGCGCTCGGAGCGCCCCGGCAGGGCCGTGGCGCTCCTCGACCACCGGATTCGTTCACGGGCTCAGGCTGCCACCGGTATCGTGAGAGGCTCACGCGTCCCCGACGGACGGCGACGCCTTCCTGCTCGAGCAAGATCTCCTGCGTCAGCATCGACGCGACGCGCGCGCGCCGGCTGATGCGGCCCGCCGCGTTCACCACCCGATGCCACGGCAGCCCCTTCGGACAGCGCCGCATCGCCGTCCCGACGGCGCGCGCCGCACGCGGACGGTCCAGGACGACCGCCACCTGCCCGTACGTGACGACACGCCCCGGCGGCACGCGCGCCACGAATCGGTACACCTGCTCCGCGAACAACGGTGTGGGGGGCCCCGACATGGCCCCCCACGCCCCCCCAACGCTCGCAACCGGCCCGGGAAACCCGGGCCGGTGCTCGACCCTGGGCTCGGTCAGGGGACGCGGTGTGGGGGGCCCCGAAATGGCCCCCGACCATCGCACGAAGGGGGCTGACGCCCCCCTCGGACTCCCCCGGCCCCGACGCTCGGAGCGCCCCGGGAGACCCGTGGCGCTCCTCGACTCCTCCGACATGCTCCTATGCCGTTCGCGCGCCCATCGAGAGCTCGTACAGCTTGGCGTAGAGGCCACCGGCGCGGAGCAAGGTCTGGTGCGTGCCTTCCTCGTGCACGCGGCCACGGTGCAGCACGAGCATGCGATCGGCGCCCTGAATCGTCGCCAGCCGGTGCGCGATCGTGACCGTCGTGCGCCCGGCGACGAGCTCCCGCATGGCCTCCTGGATCAGTCGCTCCGATCCGGGATCGACGCTCGACGTCGCCTCGTCCAGGATCAGGACGGCGGGATTGTACACAAGCGCTCGCGCGATCGCCAGAAGCTGGCGCTGTCCCTGCGAGACGTTGTGCCCGCGCTCGCCGAGCTCCTCCCCGAGGCCGCGCGGCAGCGACTCGATGAACGTCCGTGCGTTCGCGAGCTTCACGGCCCGATCGAGGTCGGCGCTCGACACCGTGCCGTCGGCGCCGAGCCGGAGGTTCGCCTCGACCGTCCCCGTGAACAGCAGCGTGTCCTGGAACACGATGCCGACGTGCCGGCGCAGCCGCTCGAGGTCCCACTCGCGGACGTCGACGCCGTCGACGAGCACCTGGCCCCGCACGACGTCGTACGAGCGGTTCAGCAACCGCGCGCACGTCGTCTTCCCCTCGCCGGTCGCGCCGACGATCGCCACGTGCTCGCCGCGCGCCACCTGGAACGAGCAGTCGCGGAGCACCCAGTCCTCGCCCTCGTACGCGAACCAGACCCCGCGGAACTCGAGCGCCGGCGTCCCGGCCGTCGGCCGCGCGATGGAGGGCGACGCCGGCGAGACGATCGCGGGCCGCACCTCGAGCAGGCCGAAGATCCGCTCCGAGGAAGCCATCGCCGCCTGCATGACCGCGTACTTGGCGCCGAGGTCGCGGATCGGCAGGAAGAAGCGATGGGTGTACTGCATGAACGCGACCAGCGCGCCGAAGGTCAGGCCGCCGGACGCGATCTGTGACCCGCCGTACCAGACGAGCAGCGCGAGCGCGACGGACCCCAGCGCCTCGACCGAGGCGTAGAGCGACGCCTCGAACATCGTCGAGCCGAACAGCGCGCGCCGGTAGTCGCCGTTCAGACGGCGAAACGATGCGTGCTCGTGGCGCTCCCGGGCGAAGAGCTGGATCACGCTCATGCCCTGGAGCGACTCCTGGAGGAACCCGTTCAGGCGCGCGAGGCGGCGCCGCACCTCGCGGTACGCGTCCCGGGAGCGCACGCGGAAGTACGCGGCGGCGACGAGGAGCGCCGGCACGATCGAGAACGTGACCAGCGCCAGCCGCCAGTCCATCCAGAGCATGATCGCGACGACGCCGGCGAGCGTCACGACGTCGGCGACGACGGCGAAGAGGCCCCCGGTGAAGGCGTCGTTCACGGCCTCGACGTCGTTCAGCACGCGCGTCATCAGCCGGCCCACCGGGTTCCGGTCGAAGAACCGCGCGTCGAGCGCCAGGAGGCGCTCGAAGAGCGCCGCTCGCAGGTCGTGCATCACCCGCTGCCCCGTGAGGTGCATCAGGTACGACTCCACGGTGTGGAGCGCGTAGAGCGCGGCGAGCGTCGCGAGGTAGAACCCGGCGATCGTGGCGAGGCCCGCCCAGTCGGCGCGCAGGATGTGCTCGTCGATCGCGACCTTCACGAGCCACGGCTGCAGGAGCTCGACGGCCGCGACGACCGGGAACAGGAGCATGCCCGCTACGACCAGCCGCCGGTGCGGGCGGGTGGTCTGCCAGAGCCGCGCGATCAGTCGCCGGTCGAACGCGCGTCCCAGGACCTCGTCGTCGGCGTCAGTTCGAGCAACAATCGACCGCCGCGGCGGTCGATTGGTGCGCGATCTCTCACGGCGCATGCGCGATCTCTTCCTCGAGCTGCTGGATGCGCCAGAGCCGTGCGTAGAGGCCGCCCCGCTCGATGAGCGCGTCGTGTGTCCCGGTCTCGACGACACGGCCGGCGTCGAGCACGACGATGCGGTCCGCGGCGCGCGCCGCCCGCAGCCGGTGGGTCGTCAGCAGCACCGTGCGGCCGTGCAGCGCGCCCGCGAGGTTCCCGAGGATCTCCTCCTCCTTCGCCGCGTCGACGTTCGCGAAGACGTCGTCGAGGACGAGGATGGGCGCCTCGCCCGCGAGCGCGCGGGCGAGCGCGACGCGCTGCCGCTGCCCGCCCGACAGCGTCAGGCCGCGCTCGCCGACGACCGTGTCGAGGCCTCGCGGAAGCCCCTCGATCTCTTCGGCGACGCCGGCCAGCACGATGGCCTGCTTGGCCTCGACCTGATCGACGTCCGGCCGCGCGAGCGTCACGTTGTCCTGGATCGAGCGCGAGAACAGGAACGACTCCTGCGGCACGTACGCGACGTCCCCGCGCAGCGTCGCAAGGTCCATCGCCGTGACGTCCTGCCCCCCGACGAAGACGGTGCCGATCGGCGGATCCCACAGGCGTACCAGGAGCAGCCCGAGCGTGGACTTCCCGCTGCCTGTCGGCCCGACCACGGCCACCACCTCGCCCTCGCCGACCTCGAAGGTCACGTCGACCAGCGCCGGCGCGCGGTCGCCGTACGTGAACGCCAGACCGCGGAACGCGAGGGCGCGGGAGCGCGGCGCGGGACCTCCGCGCGGCACGCGTCGTGACGCCTCGGTCCGCTCGACGTCAGGTACCGCCTCGACGACCTCCTGGATGCGCCCCATCGACGTGAGGCCGCGGCGGACCATGGACAGCGTCCACCCGAGCGCCAGCGTCGGCCACGCGAGGTACGCGAGGTACCCGTTGAACGCGACGAGCGAGCCGAGCGTGATCCGGCCTTCGACGACCGCGAGGCCTCCGGCCCAGAGGACGACGAGCGTCCCGACGCCGGCGATCAGGCTCATCAGCGGCGTGAACTGCGCCTGGATCCGCGAGAGCGCCAGCGCGTGCCGCAGGTATGCCGCGCTCGCCTGGCCGAACGTCTCCCGCGCCTGGCCCTCCATCGCATACGCGCGAACGACGCTCATCCCGGCGAGATGCTCCTGCACCCGCCCCGACAGCACGCCGAGCTGGCCCTGCATCGCCTCCGTCCGCTCGTGCACGAGCGAGGTGAAGCGACGCGCCAGCAAGATCATCGCGGGAAACGGCAGCATCGCCCAGAGCGTGAGCCACGGGTCCACGACGACCATCGCGGCGATCGCGCCGACGAAGGCGAACGTCGTCTGGATCATGCTCACGCCACCGAACCCGACGACGGTCTTCACGCCGGACACGTCGCTCGTTGCGCGGGCCATCAGGTCTCCCGTCGGGTAGCGAGTGAACAGCGCCGGGGGAAAGCGCGTCAGGCTCGCGTACAGGTCGTCCCGGATGTCCGCCTCCACGCGCTGGGCCGCCCCGATCATCGCCAGGCGTGACCCGAGACGCGCGGCGGCGTTGATCGCCGCGAGCCCCAGGATGGATCCCACGAACACACCGAGCGCCGCGTTCGCGGCGTCGGTCTCGAGCGCTTCCACCGCGCGCTTCACGGTCCACGGGATCCCGAGGCTCGCGAGCGTGGCGATGGCGAGACAGAGGACGCCCCCCACGTAGCGAGCCCGGTAGCGCGAGGCGTAGCGCCAGAGCGCCCGAGCGGAAGCGCTCAGCCCTGCCTCCCCTCGGGCGCGGCCGCGCGCCCCTCGGGCGCGGCCGCGCGCCCCTCGGGCGCGGCCGCGCGCCCCTCGGCGACCTGGCCTGCCGCGTGGGGCTTGAGCGCCGCGTAGACGGCGAACAGCATCGGTGTCGGCACCCCGAGGCGCTCACCGAGGCGCACGGCGTGGCCGTGCAGCGTCTCGAGCTCCAGGCGCTTGCCCTGGAGCAGGTCGTGGTGGAGGGACGACGTCGTCTCCGGCCCGAGCGCCGCGGCGGTCTTCATGATCGTCTCGACCACGTCGGCGGCCATGCCTGCCCCCGCACGCGCGCCGAGCGCGGCGAGCTCCTCGAGCATCATCCGGTACATCCGCCACGTCTCGGGCACCGGACGAATCACCCCGGTGCTGGCGCGCGTGAGCGCGGTCATGCCCGCCTGCGCGCAGATGAACAGGTACTTCTCCCAGAGCACGCGACGGATCTCCGTCGAGACCTCCACCGGGACCCCGGCGTTCGCGAGCGCGTCGCGCAGGCGCTCGACGCGCGGCGTGAGACGCCCGTCCATCTCGCCGAGCACGATCCGCCCCAGGAACCGGTGCGCGACGACGCCGGGCGACTCGATCGTCGCGAAGACGTACGCGGCGCCGCCGAGCGCGTGGCCGGCGCCGAGCGCCGCGTCGATCTTCTCCGGCCCGTCGACGCCGTTCTGCAGCGTCAGGACCGGCGTGTCGCGACCGACGACCGGCCGGATCGTCTCGAGCGCCCGGGCGGTGTCGAATCCCTTCACGGAGAGGACCACGGCGTCGGCCCGTGGCCGGCCCTCGAGCGACGTCGCGACCTCCGGCTTCGCGAGCCACTCGCCCTCGATCATCGACCGCACGCGAAGCCCCCGGTACCGGATCGCGTCCGCGTGCGCACCGCGCGCGACCATCGTGACCGCCTCGCCCGCGCGCGCGAGCTTGCCCCCGAAGTATCCGCCCACACCACCTGCGCCCATGACGACGATGTGCATGCTCTCGATGCTCCGAGAGCGGTCGGGTCTTGTCAAGCCGGCGTCGCCGTGTGATACAGTCAGCACTCGTCATGTCGTCGCTCGAACGCCGCGTGGCGGTCGACGCCGCGCGCGCGGCCGGCCAGTTGCTCCGTGCCGAGCTGTGGGGTCCGCGGCGCATCGCCTTCAAGGGCACCCCGACCAATCTCGTCACCGAGATGGATGCGCGCGCCGAAGCCCTCATCACCGCGCGCCTGCGCGAGAGCTTCCCACACGACGCGATCCTCGCCGAGGAAGGCGGCGCCACGAGTGGCGAATCGGGGCGGCGCTGGATCGTCGACCCGCTCGACGGCACCACGAACTACGCGCACGGGCTGCCGATCTTCGCGGTCTCCATCGGTCTCGAGGTCGCGGGCCGCGTCGCGCTCGGCGTCGTCCACGACCCGAACATGGACGAGCTCTTCGTCGCCGAGCGTGGCGCGGGTGCGTGGCTCGGCGGAGAGCGTCTTGTCGTCTCCGCGACGGCGACGCTGAACGAGAGCCTGCTCGCGACGGGACTGCCGTACAACGTGCGCGAGACGCCGGACAACAACCTCGCCGAGTTCTCCGCGTTCACCGTGCGCGCGCAGGGTGTGCGCCGGATCGGCTCCGCGGTGCTCTACCTCGCGTACGTGGCGGCAGGACGCCTCGACGGCTACTGGGAGCTGAGGCTCGGATCGTGGGACGTCGCCGCGGGCGCGCTGCTCGTCGAGGAGGCCGGCGGCCGCGTCACGGATCTCGAGGGCGGTCGCCTCGACCTCGACGCCCCGCGCGTCGTCGCATCGAACGGGAGGATCCACGAGGAGATGCTGAACGTGCTGAAGGACGTGAGGGCGGCCCGGTGAGCGAGCAGACGCGCCGCCCGGTGCACACGCGAACGATCACGATCGACGTCTTCCGGGCCGGCGACGACGAGCTCGAGGTCACGGGCCGGCTCGTCGACTCCCGGCCCGACGCGCAGCCGAGCTGGTTCGACGTCCCGCAGGGCTCGACCATCCATGACATGTCGGTCACGCTGCGCGTGCGCTACCCCGATCTCACCATCACCGCCGCGTCGTCGAGCATGACCGAGCACCCCTACACGATCTGCCCGGACGCGATCCCGGCGCTGGGGCGCCTGGTTGGGCTGTCGGTGGCGCAGGGCTTCACGCGTGCCGTGAACGAGCGCCTGGGCCGCCAGCAGGGCTGCTCGCACATGACGGCGCTCGTGCACGCCATGGCCCCCGCGATCAAGCAGGGCGCCGGGGCCGCGTTCTTCGACGAGAACGGCTTCCCGCCGCCGGACGCCGATCTCTGGTTCATCAACACGTGCCAGGCCTGGCGTGACGGCGGCCCGCTGGTGAAGGGTCTGCGCGCGGGCGACACGGAGGGGTTGAAGGCGCTCCGGGCGCGCGGCGAGACGGCGTAGCGCTACATCTCCCAGGGTGGCTCGACTTCCATCCGGAGCTCGAGCACCGTCGGGCCGTCGGCCGCGAATGCCGCGCGGAGCGCGTCGGGCAACGCCGCCACCGCCGCCACGCGCTCGCCACGCGCGCCGAACGCGCGCGCCAGCGCGATGAAGTCGGGGTTCGCCAGATCGGCCTCGCCCCACCGGCCCTCGAACATCTGCTCCTGGAGCCACTTGATCGCGCCGTACCGGTCGTCGTTCATGACGAGGAACGCGATCGGCAGCCGGTACTTCACCGCGGTCGCGAGCTCGTTCACCGAGAACATGAAGCCGCCGTCGCCGACGACCGCGACGACCGGCGTCCCCGGGCGCGCGATCTGCGCGCCGATCGCCGCCGGAACGGCGTAGCCGAGCACCGCCGAGCCCACGGGATAGAGGAACGTCCGGGGCGCCAGCACCGGGTATCGCCACTCGGCCCAGTAGTTGATGCCGGTCTGGTCGTTGACGAGAATGCCGTCAGGCGGCAGCGCGGATCTGAGCGCTTGGAGCAGCCCGTCCACCTCGGGCGTGTAGCGCTCGCTCGCCGCGGTCTTGAGCGCGGCGAGACGCTCGCGGTTCCACCGGCTGTTCGGCGCGCCGGCGTCGAGCACGGCCGCCAGTCCCCCGAGGCCGTTCTTCGCGTCGCCGACGATCCCGAGCTGGGGCTTGAACATGCGCCCGATCACGGTCGCGTCGAGATCCATGTGGATGAGGGTCTGGTGCGGCGCGAAGGCGAGGTTCAGCAGCAGCCCCTTCGTCGAGCGCGCGGCGAACCGGCATCCGGCGGCGAGCACGACGTCGGCGTCGCGGAAGACCTCCTCGGTCGCGCGCTTGTTCGGAAGCACGGCGTGCCACAGCGGATCGGCTTCGCTGATCGCGCCACGCCCCATGACGGTGGTGATGACCGGGGCGCCCAGACGACGCGCGACCTCGAGGAGCTCGGCGCTGGCGCCCGCGCTCACGACTCCGCCGCCCGCCACGATGAGTGGCCGCGCCGCCGCCGCGAGCCGGCGCGCGGCCTCGGCGATCTCGTTGACGTGGCACGGAGGCCGGCGCCCGGCCCGCTCGCTTCGCACGACGCCCTCGCTCGTGCCGAAGAGCAGGTCATTCGGGATCGAGAGCGCCACCGGTCCCGGGCGCCCCGTGCGCAGCAGGTCGAACGCGCCGGCGATCGACGTCGCGATCGAGCGCCCGTCGGCGACGAGCTCCGCCCAGCGCGTGACCGGGCGGAAGCACGCGATCTGGTTCGGCACCTCGTGGAGGGCGCCCAGGTCGCGGCCGACGAGGTCCGACGCGATGTCGGACATGAGACAGAGCACGGGGACCGACCCGGAGTACGACTCCGCGAGCGGCGTCAGCGTGTTGGTCGCGCCCGGCCCCGTCGTCACGACGACGACGCCCGGCTCGCCACACGCGCGCGCGTACCCGTCGGCCATGAACGCGGCGCCGGACTCGTGCCGCGCGAGCACGTGCACGATGTCGCGCTGCCGGAGCAGCGCGTCGTAAACGGCGAGGTTGTGCACGCCGGGAATGCCGAACACGTGCCTCACGCCCTCGGCGCGGAGCGCCTCGACGACCCACTCCCCTCCGGTCCGCGTCGTCATGGATCCTCTCCGCTGGATGGCCGCGCGATCGTCGCGTCGACGAGCCGCGGCCGGTTCACGCGAGTGCCGAAGAGGTACCTCACCCCCGCCGCGGCGAGGATCTCCATGAGGACGGACGCGAGCTTCATGATTCATTCATGGGGGGACTATCGATGCCCCCGACACTCGTACGAGGGGGGCTCACGCCCCCCTCGTGCTCCCCCGGTCCCGCGCCCGGAGCGCCGCGGGGGGTGCGCGGACGCACCCGACAAAGCCGTGGCGCTCCGCGACCCCCTGATTCGTTCATGGTGGGCCGCCTGAGCGGCCATGCGCGCTCCCCGAGCCGCAGCACTTCGCCGGTCGCGCCATCTTCTTCCGCGAGCGCGAGGAGCTGGAACGTCGCGGGACGCGACAAGCGCGCCTCGAATCGGCCCTCTTTCACGGTCGCGTACGGGATGTTGCCCGGGCCGATCCGGAGCGTCGCCGGATCGATCGCCGCCTCGGTGCCGTCGTTGAGGATCGCGTGGAGTGTCTGCCCGCGCCGCTCGAGCCGGACCACCACCCACGGGACATCGGCGACCGCCACCGGGATGCGCACGCGCGTCTGGATGAAGTAGCCGTGGTCGTCACGACGCAGGTTCCCGCGGAGGTTCGCGACGATCCCCGGGTGGGTGATCTGCACACCGTCGTCGTACCACTCGCCGTCCGCGTCGATCGAGAGGTCCGGCAGCTTCCAGTCCCCGGTCGACCGCTCGGGCGCGCTCACGGGAACACCACGCTGGCGAACGTGACCACGCAGCTCGGATCCGGTGTCTGGCCGTAGTGCCGCACGGTGCCGCGGCGACCGCCGAGGGCGTAGAGCACGCTCCAGATCGGCGACAGGCCGCAGATGCGGCGCCGATCACCGTCGGCCGCGACCGACGCGAAGAACGCCTTCGGGTCTCCCTCCTCCACCGCCCGCAGCATCTCACGATCCTCGTCAGCCACCTGCGCCATGTCCGCCGGCGTCAGCGGCCTCGGATCTCCGAACCGCGGGCCGACGTGCGCGAGGTCCGCGCCGGCGACGAACGCCACACGCCGCCCGCACGCCGACGCCGTCTCGACGACGGCGTCGAGCACGCCGAGGACTCTCGAGTCGTGCTCGGGCACCGACCCGTGCAACATCGCTTCGTGGGCGAAGCTCGCGAGGATCGGCACGATCGTGAACGGCCGGCGGTCATCGAAGAGGTAGCGCAGGCACACGGCCTGGAACTCGATCGAGTGCTCCGACCGGTGCGCCAGCTCGGAGGCGAACAGGTCGATCGGCGAGCGAGCGACCAGGTGCTCGACGAAGTCCTGGTCGACGGGCGCCGGCCCGAGAGGCGTGTCGTAGTCCTTGCGGGTGATCGCGAACGCGTCCGGCATGCCCGCGTGGCAGCTCCCGAACACGACGAAGACGTCGGCGGGGCACCGCTCGGCCACGTCCCGGTACGCCCACGCGTACGCCGGGCCTCCGCGGTGGAAGTCGATGTGCGGGGCGACGACGGCCTCGAGGATCTCGCCGGGCGTGAGTGCGGACGACGACGCGATCGCGCCCGGTCCGGCCGGCGGCTCGAAGAACCGGTCGAATGCGGCGCGCAGCGCGTCAGGGTCTCCGGGGTACGCTCCACCCGCGTGCGCGGCGAGCCGGCACGCCGCATCGTGGAACTCCTGCTCGACGCCGCGCTTGCGTTCGGCGAACCTCGCGCTGTCCAGAAACCCGTGCTCGTCGAGCATCTCGATGACGCGGTCGATCGTGTCTCGATACACGAGTTCGCCGGTCCGGCGGGTCAGCATCGCCTGGATGTCCCTGACCGAGTGCTGGCCGTCGAACCGGCTCACGACCTCGATCGCCTCGACGGGCAGGAGCAGGACCGAGGCGGTGTACCCGGCGGGATCCCTCAGGCCCACGAACCTCCGGCCCTCGTGCTCGACGGGAAACGCCTCGACGGCGCGGAGCTTCGGGTAGTCGTCGCTCATTGGAGGAAGTTCAGAGCCGAGGCGACGTAGATACGCGCCGCTTCGAGCAATTCACGGACTTTCACGTGCTCGTTCACCTGGTGTGGGATGAAGCGGTTCCCGGGACCGCACGTGACGATCGGGATGCCGAGCGTCGTCCTGAGGATCGTCCCGTCGGTGGAACCCGGCACGCCGCCGAACCGCGGCGCGCGCCCCGTGGCCTGCCGCGTGCCCTTCACCATCGCCTGGACCAGCGACTCGTTGCGGTCCACCTCGGTCGCGAGCCGGAAGCCGTTCACCGGCTTCCACTCGATGGTCGCCCCCGGGAACCTGGCCGCGACCGTGCGGCACGCCGCGTCGATCGCATCCTGGATCGCCTGCTCGTCGGGACCCGGGGTGAGCCGGATGTCGAGCGTGGCTTCCGCGACGGACGGGATCACGTTCGACTGCGGAACACCGTGCGCCGGCGCGTGCAGGATGGTCGGGGTGACGGTCGGCGGCCTCAGGTAGCGACTCCGCCGGCACAGGGCGCGAAGCTGACGCTCCAGCACGCGTGACTGGCGGATGAGCTCGGCGAGCGCGCTGATCGGATTCACACCCGCCTCGGGCATCGCGCCGTGCGCCATGCGCCCGCGCACGCTCACGCGCGCCCAGACGACCCCGCGCTGCTCCAGGCACAGCTCGTTCTGCTCCGGCTCGCAGATGATGGCGGCGTCGAGCTCGCGCCCGATCGCGGTCGTCGCGAGATGGCGTGCGCCGATCATGTCGGCTTCCTCGTCGACCAGCGCGCCGACGATGAGCCGCCCGCGCAACGCCGCACCGCTGCGCTTGATCGCGGCCGCCGCGACCATCGCCGCGGCCAGGCCCGACTTCATGTCCGCGGACCCGCGGCCGTAGATCTTGCCGTCGACGACGTCCGCGGAGAACGGGCCGCGGCTCCACTCGGCCGCGTCGCCCTCGGTCACGACGTCGGTGTGCCCTTCGAGCAGCAGCGTCCGCCCCTCGCCCTTCTCGCCGATCCATCCGAGCACGTTCGGCCGCCCGGGTGCGACCTCCTGGACGTCGACCGTGAACCCTTCCTTCGCGAGCCAGGCCCGCACTCGCTCGGCCACGGCAGCCTCGGTGGCCGTCGGGTCGCCGGGGCGCACCACGCTCGGGATGCGGACGAGCTCCCGCGTCAGCGAGATCAGCTCGTCGTCGTCGATGGCGGCGAACACGTCCTCGAGGGACACCCTCGGTCCCCGGGAACGCGGCGTTACTCGGTGGGGAACGACAGGATGACGCAGTCGAGGCGGATGACGCGGAACTCTTCCCCGCCGACGCGGAAGTAGTGCCCCTCCACCTCCTCGGCGCCCTCCTCGAAGGCGACGATCGTCCCGATTCCAGGCATCTCGCGGAAGGCGTTGGCGCCCTCGTCGAAGCCGTCGCCGCGCGCCACGACCTGTCCGTAGAGGATCGGCGAGCCCTTCGGGCAATGGACGCGGACGTCCGCAGGCGCTTCGGCCATCAAGCGAATCAGCAGGTTGATGCCGTAAACCTGGATCGGGATGTGCGTCATCGGCCTCCTCAGCGACATGGCGCGATCTCGGCGTATGATACCACGCTGATTCAGGCGGTCCGGGCGGCGGTGGCACGCACGAGCCACGCGATCAGGGCCGCCGCCACGCCGATCGTGATCACACCCTGTTCCGGTCGGCCGAGCACGACCGCGCCGATCCCGAAGAGCCCCAGGTACACCACCACGCAGCCGAGGAGCCACTGCCCGACGCCCGCCCCGAGGCTCGCGTCCTCCCCGGCGCGCGGCACGATCGCGGTCCATCCCGGTCCGCCGGGGCGCACCCGCTCGTAGAACGCGACGAGCCGCTCGCGTGGCTCCGCGGGCGTCGACCACGTCACCGCGAGCCACACGACGGTCGTCAGCGCCGTGGTCACCAGCAGGAGCCACGCGAAGCCCCGCGGGTCGTCGGGCGACAGGCCCCACGCCTGCGCCGCGAGCGACACGACGAGCGCAGCCGTCATCGCGCTGACCTCCGACCAGGCGTTGACGCGCCACCAGTACCAGCGGAGCAGGTACACGAGCCCGGTCCCCGCGCCGATCGCGAGCAGGAACTTCCAGGCGCCCGCGACGGTCGAGATGTACATCGTGACGATCCCGGAGATGACCATCATCACGACGGTGGCCACGCGCCCGATCGCCGCGTAGTGGCGCTCGCCACGCGACGGCGCCCAGAAGCGCCGGTAGACGTCGTTGACGAGGTACGACGCGCCCCAGTTGAGCTGCGTGGCGATCGTGGACATGTACGCCGCGAAGAACGCCGCGAGCAGGAACCCCCGCCAGAACGGCGGCAAGTGGTCGACCATCACCTTCACGAAGCCCGACTCGGGATCGTCCAGCCCGGGGTAGAGGACCATCGACACGAGCGCGACGACGATCCACGGCCACGGTCGGAGCGCGTAGTGCGCGACGTTGAACCAGAGCGCGGCGAGCAGCGCGTGGCGCTCGTTCTTCGTCGCCATGATCCGCTGCGCGACGTAGCCGCCGCCTCCTGGCTCCGCGCCCGGGTACCACGACGCCCACCAGTTCACCGCGATGTACACGAAGAACGTGATCGCCGGCATCCACGGCGAATCGAGCGACGGGACCAGCGCAAGCGGTGCGCCGTCGGGGTACTTGGTGTTCAGCGCGCTCATCAGGCCCGCCATGCCACCGACGGCGCCGAGCGCGAAGAGGGCGAGCGCGATGCATCCCGTCATCGCGAGGATGAACTGGAAGAAGTCGGTGACGAGCACCCCCCACAGGCCGGAGAGCGCGGAGTAGGCGCCGGTGATCACGAAGAGCCCGACGGTCGCCTGCCACTTGCCGACGCCGAGCGTCATGCCGACGATCTTCGCCATCGCTGCCGTGACCCACCCGATGATGATGGAGTTGACGGCGAGCGCCAGGTAGCACGCGCGGAATCCGCGCAGGAACGCGGCCGGGCGGCCCGAGTACCGGATCTCGGCGAACTCCGCATCCGTCATGACGCCGGCGCGCCGCCAGAGCCGCGCGTAGAAGACGACCGTGAGCATGCCGCTCATGACCATCGACCACCAGATCCAGTTGCCCGCGATGCCGTTCTTCACGGTGAGCCCGGTCACGGCGAGCGGCGTGTCGGCGGCGAACGTCGTCGCGACCATCGACGTCCCGGCGAGCCACCACGGAATCGTCCGGCCCGAGAGGAAGAACTCCTCGGCCGACCGCGACGCGCGCCTGGAATACCAGACACCGACGATCGCGGAGACGACGAAGTAGAGCGCGACGACGACCCAGTCGACGGCGGTGAGCGTCACGGCGTCGCGTCCTCGCTCCGATCGACGTCCGCCGTCCTCGCCGCACGGCGCCGCGGCCGCGCACCCGCATCACTCGCTTCCGGCGCCAGCTCGAGCTGCTCCGCGAACTCCGGCGCCGTCAGCCGTCGCAGGCCCTGGTCGATCGCCTCGAGCGGGGGGATGTCGTCCCGGGTGCCGGCGCCGAGGTCCCGGAATCGACGTGCCGCGGGCAACACCCGGCGCTCGATGGAGCCGACGGCGTCGTTGTACGCCTCGACGGCCTTCTCCAGCGACTGCCCGATCCCTCGAACGTGGCCGCCGAGCGTCGCGAGCCGCTCGTAGAGCTCCTGTCCGAGCCGGCGCACGTCCTCCGCGCTCTTCGCGACGAGCTGCTGCTGCCAGCCGTGCGCGACCGCGGCCAGGAGCGTGAAGAGGATCATCGGGGTGGCGATCACGACGCGCCTGGCCATCGCGTCGGTCGGCAGGTCGGGGTCCGCCTCGACGGCGGCGGTCACGAACGACTCGCCCGGGATGAACATGACCACGAGGTCCGCGCTCTGCGCGAACTGCTTCCAGTACGCGCGGTTCGCCAGCTGGGTCATGTGCGCGCGCAGCTCGCGCGCGTGCCGGGCGAGCGCCTCGCGCCGCGCGTCCGGGGTGGTGGCGGCGACGGCGTCGAGGTACGCCGCGAGCGGCACCTTGGAATCGACGACCACCTCGCGTGCGGCGGGCAGACGCACGACCATGTCCGGGCGCAGCCGCCCGCTGTCGCCCTCCACGGTCACCTGCTCCACGAAGTCGCAGTGCTCGGTCATCCCCGCGAGCTCGACGACGCGCCGGAGCGCCACCTCGCCCCATCGCCCGCGCGCCTGGGACGAGCGGAGCGCCGTCGCGAGCGTCGACGTCTCGCGCTGAAGGTGGCGGCTCTGCTCGGCCAGGCTCCGGAGCTGCTCCTCGAGCCCGCCGTAGGCCTGCTGCCGCGTCTTCTCGAGCTCCCTCACCTGCTCCTCGGCCCGGCGGAGCGCGTCCTGGAGCGGTCGGAGCAGTGCCTCCACCGCCTGCTCGCGGTGCCTGAGCTGCGCGTCGATCGTCTCGCGCGCGCGCTCGAGGAACGTGCCGCTCGTCTGGCTCAGCGCATCCGCGCTCAGCGCGCGGAACGTGTCGGCGAGCTGCGCCCGCGCGTGGTCGAGCAGGCGCCGCTGGTCCTCGACGTTGCGCCGCTCGGCCGCCGCGCGTTCCTCGGCGCGCGCACGCTCCGTGCGCTCGCCGTCGAGCGCCGCGCGCAGGTCGCCCAGGTCGAGCTGCCGCTCGGTCAGCTGCTTGCCGAGCTCCTTCTCGACCGTCTCGAGCGCGGCGAGGCGCTGCTCGAGCCGGCCGCGCTCGGCCGCGTGCGCGGCGGTCAGCCGCGACCGTCCGATCAGCCAGGCCCCGATCCCACCGATGGCGGCGCCGAGGACGAGACCCGTGACGACGAGCACGGCTTCAAGCATGGCTCCTCCCCTCGTCTCGGCGGCCCGCCCAGTGGCGGCACACGACGCGGAGGCCGCACGGCTCGCAGACCTCCGGATCTCGCCGGTCGCGGCAGTCCCCCGACATCCGCTTGTGGCAGAGCGCGAAGTCGTACTTCACCGGGTCTCGGGAATCGATCAGGCCGAGGCGGCCCGTGATCTCCTCGGCCATGCGCCAGCTCCGCGACTTCCGCCTGGTGAGGCCGATGGCGCGCGACATGTTCTCGACGTGCGTGTCGACGGGGATCACGAGCCGCGCCGGCGAGACCGCGGTCCAGAGCCCGAAGTCGGGCGGCTCGCGGCGCACCATCCACCTGAGGAACAGGAGCAGTCGCTTGCACGGTCCGCCGGCCGATGGCAGCGGAAAGAGGTGGCGATAGCCGCGCGACAGCCGGCGGCCGCGAAACACGTCCCCGAGCTCGGCCTCGAGGAAGGCGCGTGCGAAGCCCTCGAGCGCCGGAGCGATCGGACCCCGAGGATCGGGATCGCCGTGCACGAAGCACGTCTCGAGGGTGCCGTGGCGTCCGAGGATCTGCCGGGCTGCGACGAAGAACGCGACGAGATCGCGCGGGCGGTTGAACCGGTAGATGAAGTCCCGGAACGTGTCGCCGTCGCGCCGCGCGTCGAACCGCATCGTGAAGTCGTACGGCGCGCCGATGCGCGCCAGCACGGCGTCGAGCTGCGCGCCGAAGAGGTCGACCCGCCCGTACGCGAGGCACGCGGTCAGGAGCGCGGCGATCTCGCGGTCGCGCGGATCGTCGTAGCGCAGCGGAAAGCGGATCGCGTCGCGCTCGATCCGCTCGGCGTACGCGAAGTCGCGGTAGAGCCGCTCCAGCGGCTCGCGCAGCCGCTCGGGGGCAGTCATCCTACCGCCGCGGCGGCGGTCGGGGCGTTTCTTCATGCTCACGTCGTTCGCCGATTATGCAGGATGTGGGCCCTCCGCGACAACCGACCCCAACATTTCGTGCCCGGCGCCCGTACTACAATGACCCGCATGGATCCGACGCTGGAGCCGCCGTACCTGATCATCAAGCCGTTCACCACCGAGGACGACTTCTACCGGCTGGCAGCGCTCGCCTGCCTGAAGGGGATCCTGGGATGAAGCGCGTCGGCATCGTCGGACTGGGCGCCATCGGGCGGCAGGTGTGCCGCGCCCTCGACGAGGGCATCGGTGGCCTCACGCTCTGCGGCGCGACCGCGCGTGACCGCGACAAGGGCGAGGCGTTCCTCCGCACGCTCGCCTCGAAGCCGCCGTTCCTCACGCTCGACGAGCTCATCGAGGCGTCGGACCTGGTCGTCGAGGCGTCCACGCAGGCGCACCTCGAGGAGATCGCGCCGAGGACGCTCGCCCGCGGCCGTGATCTGGTCGTGCTCTCGTGCGGTGGCCTGCTCGGCCGCGGGGACTGGGTCACGCTCGCCGGGAAGCATGGCGCGCGGATCCTCGTCCCCTCCGGCGCGATCGCCGGCCTGGACGCCGTGAAGGGCGCGCGCGTCGGCGCCATCACGTCGGTGACCATGGAGACGCGCAAGCCGCCCCGCGGGCTGGCAGGTGCGCCCTGGATCGTCGAGCGCGAGATCGACCTCGACGCGATCAAGGAGGAAACGCTGATCTTCGAGGGGCCGGCGACCGAGGCGTGCCGGGCCTTTCCCGCGAACGTCAACGTGCTCGCGGCGCTGTCGCTCGCCGGCGTCGGTCCGGAGCGCACCCGCATTCGGATCCACGCGGTGCCCGGGCTGACGCGCAACCAGCACCGCATCACCGTCGAGGGCGAGTTCGGGTCGCTCCGCGTCGAGATCGAGAACGTGCCGTCGGAGAACCCGCGCACGGGCAAGCTCTCCTATCTCTCGACGATCGCCCTGCTGCGCGACCTCGGCGCGCCACTGCGCGTCGGGACCTAGGGATGTGGGGGCCCCGAAATGGCCCCCACGCCCCCCGCGCTCGGCAGCGCCCCGGGAAAACCCGGGGCGCTCCTCGAGAGCGCGCCGCCAGCTACACGCTACCCGGCGTGCGTCGCCTCGAGATACCGCCCGTGACCGCCTGGCGCCACACCGAATCCTGCACGTCGCCGGCCGCGAACACGCCCGTCACCGACGTCTGCGTCGTGCCCGGGATGACCTTCACGTAGCCGTTCGGCAGCAGCTCGATCTGCCCTGCGAACACCGTCGTGTTCGGCTCGTGCCCGATCGCCACGAACAGGCCGTCCACGGGCCGCTCGGTGATCTCGCCCGTCTTCGTGTTGCGCAGCCTCACCGCCGTGACCCGCGCGGCCTCGACATCGTCGAGGTCGTGGACGACGCTGTTCCAGATGAAGCTGATCTTGGGATTCTTCCGCGCGCGTTCCTGCATGATCTTCGACGCGCGCAGCTCCTCGCGCCGGTGAACGACCTCGACCTGGCGGCCGAGGCGCGCGAGATAGAGCGCCTCCTCGATCGCCGAGTCGCCGCCACCGACCACCATGATGTTCTGATCACGGAAGAAGAAGCCATCGCACGTGGCGCACGTCGACACGCCGCGGCCCATCAGCTTCGCCTCGGCGGGCAAGCCGAGCAGCTTGGCGGAGGCGCCCGTGGCGATGATCACCGTGTGGCTCTCGTACTCGACGTCGCCGGCGCGCACGACGAAGGGCCGGCGCGAGAAGTCGACGGCGGTCACGTCCTCGGCGACCATCTCGGCGCCGAAGCGCTCCGCCTGCTTGCGCATCGCTTCCATCAGCTCGGGTCCCATCACGCCGTCCACGAAACCCGGGTAGTTCTCGACGAGCGTCGTCAGCATGAGCTGACCGCCGGACTGGACGCCGGTGAGCAGGAGCGGCGTGAGGTTCGCGCGCGACGCGTAGATGGCGGCCGTGTAGCCAGCCGGCCCGGAGCCGATGATCGTGACCTTGCGAACCATTGTCTCCCTCCCCTACGAACTAGGATGCACCAGGCAGCCGCGCGGATGCGGGAGAAATGGCCGCGCGAACCAGTGATTGAGCGAGAATCGGGCGCGCGCCGGCGCGAGCGAGAGACTCATGTCTGCACGCCAGGCGAGCGCGTTACCGAGGAGCGCCGCGGGTTCCGCGGGTGCGTTCGCGCACCCCCCGCGGCGCTCCCGAGCGCTGGGGCCATGGGGACCATTTCGGGCCCCACGTTCCAGCGCGGAGTCGAGGAGCGGCCCGGGTTCCCCGGGCTGCTTCCGAGCGTTTGGGGGTTTGGGGGCCATTTCGGGGCGCATGACGAACGGTCAGGCCATGTCGGGGCCCCCCATTCCCAGGATCGGTCCGAGCTCGGCGAGGTCGCGAATCTCGAACGTCGGCGGCGCGATGTCCTGCGGCAGCGGGTCGCCGTGGCGGTTGATCCAGGCGACGGGCATGCCGACCGCGTGCGCCCCGACGACGTCGATGTCGACTCGATCGCCGACGAAGAGCGCCTCGGACGGCGCCACGCCGAGCGTTCCGAGCGCGACGTGGAAGATGTCCGGCTTCGGCTTACGCCATCCCACCTGGTCGGACACGACGATCGTCTCGAACAGGTGCGAGACGCCGGCGGCGTCCAGGATGCCGAGCGCGGTCGGCGAGTAATCGAAGTTCGAGACGACCGCGAGGCGGAACCGCTCCGCGAGACGCTCGAGCAGGTGGCCGTGGTGCGACGGGAATTCCGCCGCCTTCGACAGCTCCCGCCGGTGCGTATCGAGGAGCGCGGCCACGAGCTCCGGGGAGCGCTCGTCGGCGTCGATCGCCAGCCGCTCGAGCCATCGGCCGAACCGCTCCTGCGCCGGCACCTCGCGATGGTCCACCGCGCGACGCCGCTCGGCGTCCTGCCAGCTCGCGATGAGCGCGTCGTAGCAGGCCTCGAGCGTGAGGTCCCGCGCGAGGCGCTCCTGCAGGACGGCGTGCAGATGTCCCGCCGTCGATCGCACCTCGCGCCCGTGCACGACGAGGCGCGGCAGGCGCTCGCGGTCGAACAGCACGAGCGTGTCGAAGAGGTCGAACAGGACCGACGAGACGCCGGCCGTCGCCATGACGGATCTCATCCTATCCCCGAGCCGCGCCCCGGGTCCCCCGGGGCGCGTGCGAGCGCGGGGGGCATGGGGGGCCTCGATAGTCCCCCCATGATCAAAGTAGCTTCCGCGACGCGTAGCCCTCGTCGAGGCCGTGCCAGGACCGGATGCGGTCCTCGCCGTGCTTCCAGCATAGGTTCACGATGCGGCCGTCCCTCAGGTGCGGGAAGTCGACGAGTCCCAGGCGGAGATCCTTCGGGACGCCGCCGAGCTCCAGGATGCGCGCCAGCTGCGCCTCGACGTCACGTCCCAGCCCGGCGATGCGCGCCGAGTCCCGGCGCCACGCGCTGCGATCGACGACGCCGCCGCCCGACATCGCGATCCGCTGCCGCTCGGCCTTCTGGCGCTCGGTGATCGCCTCCAGCTCCTCGTTCAGCGCCATGACGGTCCCCATGATCGCCGTCAGCGTCGGGATGAGTGCCTCGACCTCCCCGAGAGAGAAGTGTCGGTCAGCCACGGAACGGCGCCTCGACGAACACCGCGTGGACCTCCTTCGGCCCGTGCACGCCGCGGGTGAGCGTCAGCTCGATGTCCGCGGTCCGGCTCGGGCCGGTGATGAGCGTGATCATCCCGCCCCATCCGCCATCCGCGGGCGCGGGGACGTGCCAGGCTTCGAGCAACAGCCCGAGCTGCGCGATCGACTCGATGAGCGCCGTCGGATCGAACACGGCCACGTGCGTCGGCGGCAGCAGCGACGTCGATCGGGGGCGTCCCGCGCCGGATCGGAGCACGAGCGTTCCCGTCTCCGCGATCGCCACGTCCACGCCGGTCAGCCCGAGATCCGCGACGGCCGAGACACCGCGGACGCGGGCCCGCTCGACGTCGCCGGGATTGCCGCCCGCCACGACGTCGACGCAGAGCCCGCGAGCGACGAGGTCCGGCCCGAGATCCGGACCGAGCGCCGCGGGATTCCACGTGACCACCCGGGACGCCTTGCGCTCGCGGGCGATGCCCCCGATCACGTCCGGCACGTCCTTGATCGTGGCCGCACGGTGGAAGACGCCACCCACCCGCTCGAACTCGCGCTGGAACCGCTGCGCCGTCTCGCGCCAGCGTTCCGCGATCTGCCGCTGGACGGTCTCGATCGCCTCGGCGGGACGCGGCGGCCGGGCGGCGGGTCTCGCGGAGAACAGGCCTCGCGTCTTGCCCATCTCGGTCCGGATCCGCTCGAAGAACTCGGTTCGCGCAGCAATCGACGGCCGCGGCGGTCGATCGTTGCTCGAGCTCTCGGCGCGCGCCGTCACGGCCGCGTCCCGGAGCCGCTCGCGTCCTCGCGCGCGAGCTCGGCCCACCGCTCCCGGAACGTGCGCTCGGCGACCGCCGGCAGGTCGCGCGTCTTCGTCCAGTGGCTGAAGAGCGCAGGGAGCCGCGCGATGCGGCCCTGGCGCGCGAAGGGCCGCTGGAGGGCGCGCGCGGCCCGAACGGCGCGACGGTAGAGCGCCGGCCGCTCGAGCACCCGCGCGAAGGCACCGAAGACCGTGCGCTCGGTCCACGGCGCAATCCGCCGCTCGGCGACCTCCTTCCGCAGCTCGATCAGCATCCGCGGGATGTCGATGCGGACGGGACAGGCATCGACGCACGCGCCGCACAGCGACGACGCGTGCGCGAGGTCCTTCACCGCCCCCGGTCCGTTCAGCATCGAGGTCAGCAGGATCCCGATCGGGCCGGGATACGTGTAGCCGTACGCGTGACCTCCGATCTGACGGTACACCGGGCACACGTTGAGGCAGGCACCGCAGCGCAGGCAGTAGAGCGCCTCGCGCAGCGTCCCGGCGATCTGTCGCGTCCGGCCGTTGTCCATCAGCACCAGGTGGAACTCGTCGGGGCCGTCGAGCTCCCCGGGGCGCCGTGGCCCCTGCACCAGCGTCGTGTACACGCTCAGGCGCTGGCCGGTGGCGCTCCGCGCCAGGATCGCCAGGAACACCACGAGGTCGGACATCGTCGGGACGACCTTCTCCAGCCCCATGACGGCGACGTGCACTCGCGGCAGCGAGGTCGCCATGCGGCCGTTGCCCTCGTTCGTCACGAGCACGATCGTGCCCGTGTCGGCGACCGCGAAGTTCGCGCCGGTGATGCCCATGTCCGCGCGCAGGAACTTCTCCCGGAGCTCCTCGCGAGCGACGCGCGTCAGCACCTCCGGATCGTCGGGCAACCCTGGACGCCCGAGCGCCTTCGAGAAGAGCTCGGCCACCTGCCCGCGCGTCTTGTGGATCGCGGGCGCGATGATGTGCGAGGGCCGCTCGTGCGCGAGCTGGATGATGTACTCGCCGAGGTCGGTCTCGATCGGCGTGACGCCGGCGGCCTCCAGCGCCGCGTTGAGGTGAATCTCCTCGGTCGCCATCGACTTCGACTTCACGACGGTCTTCGCACCGGCGCGTTTCGCGATGTCGAGGACGATCCGCCGGGCTTCCTCGTCGGTCGTCGCGTAGTGGACGTGACCGCCACGCCGCTCGATCGCCTCCACCAGCCGCTCGAGGTGGCGGTCGAGCGCCTGGAGCGTCGCCTCCTTGATCTCGCGGGCCCGGTCACGCAGGGTCTCGCCCTCGGGAAAGTCCCCGAACGACTCGCGCCGGAGCTCGAGGAACTTCGTCGTCGCGGTGTCGAGCGCCCGCCGCAGGAACCGATCACCGAGCGCCTGCTCGGCGCGGCGTCGCAGCGGGACGGCGAGGTCCGGCTCACTCATCGAGCGGGTCCCCGAGGACCTCGACGAGATGCGCGGCCCGGAGCGGCGACCCGCGGCGCGCGAGGCCGCCGCGGATCTGCATGAGGCAGCCGGCGTCGCACGCGACCAGGCAGTCGGCACCGCTCTTCGCCAGGTTGTCGAGCTTCCGGTCGAGGATCGCGCTCGACACCTCGGGCAGCCGCACGGAGAACGAGCCGCCGAAGCCGCAGCACTCGTCGCTCGCCGGCAGCTCCACGGTCTCGGCGCCCTCCAGCCTCGAGAGCAGCGTCCGCGGCGTCACCGACTCGTGAAGGCCACGGAGGAGATGACAGGAATCGTGGTAGGCGAGGCGTCCGCCGATCTCGGTCGTGAACCGGGTGCGACCGAGGACCTGCACGAGGAACTGGGAGAGCTCCCACGTGCGCGCGGCGAGCGCCTCCGCCTCCCGCCGCAGGCCAGGGTCCTCGAGCAGCCCCGGGTACTCGTGCTTCACCATCCACGCGCACGAGCCGGACGGCACGACGACGTGCTCGGCGTTCGCGAAGATCTCCACGACGCGCCGCGCGGCGCGCGCCGCTCCGTCGTGGTAGCCGCTGTTGAAAAGCGGCATGCCGCAGCACGTCTGCCCCTCCGGGAACTCGACGGTCACGCCGAGCTTGCGGAGCAGCCGGACGATGCGAACCCCGACCTCTGGATAGAACACGTCGCCGAGGCATGTGATCATCAGCGCGGCGCGCACGGAGCGGCTCATGCGTGCGCGGGCGGCGGCGTCACCACGACGAGAACGACGAGGCGGTCGGGCCCGTCGTTGGTGATGCCGTGCGCCGCGCCGGCTCGCGCGACGATCGCGTCGCCGGGCTCGAGGATGTCCTCGGCGGCATCCACGCTGAAGCGTCCGCGGCCCTCGACGACGTAGCAGATCTTGTCCTGGTCCCCGTGGACGTGTGCCCTCTGACTCTGGCCGGGCGCCAGGCAATAGAGATCGAGCTGGGCGCGCGGGGTCGTCGCGAGCGCGATCTTCGCCATCCTGTCCGGCTGGAGCTTGACCTGATCCTTGACGGTGATCTTCATGCGTCAGCACCCCTCTGCGCCACGGCTCGCGCGAGCAGCTCGACCGGATGCACGACCTCGACCGCCACCCCTCGCGCCCGGCACCCCTTGGCGATCTGGAGCAGACACCCCGGGTTTCCCGCCGCGATCACCCGCGCGCCGGACTCGACGATCCGTTGCACCTTGCGCTCGAGCAGGCGCTCGGCGAGCTCGGGTTCGAGGAGATTGTAGACGCCCGCGCTGCCGCAGCACAGGTCGCTCTCCGGCAACTCCACGAGCACGAGCCCCGGGATGCGCGCGAGCAGCTCGCGGGGCTCGCGCCGGATCCTCTGCCCGTGCGCGAGGTGACACGCATCGTGGTACGCGACCGTGCCGTCGAGCCGGCCGAGCGGGAGCTCCGCCTCGACGAGGAGCTCCGTGATGTCGCGCGTCTTGAGCGCGAAGCCGCGCACGAGCGGCTCGTCGGTCCAGTGGTGGTACTCCTTCATCGCCGAGCCGCATCCTGCGGCGTTCACCGCGATGAAGTCGCAGTCGAGGGGGAACGACGCGACGAGCGAGCGCGCGCGCCGGCGGAACGCGTCGAGGTGCCCGGCGTGGAGCTCGAGGGCGCCGCAGCATCCCTGGTCACGCGGGACGACGACCTCCCACCCGGCGAGGCTCAGGAGCCGCGCGGTGTCGCGGTTGACGTGCGGATAGAGATGGCGCTGCACGCATCCCGTGAGCAGCCCGACCCGGCCGCGCCGCTTGCCGGTCGCGGCGATGACCTCGGGCAGCGGCTCGCTGGCGGGAACGTCGGCCACGAGCGATTCCATCGCGCGCAGGCGCGGGAACCGGCCGAGGATCCCCGTCCGCCGGACGAGCGCGGCCAGGCCGGACGCCCGGTAGAGCTTCAGCACGCCGAGCATCACGCCGACCCGCTCGGGACGTGGAAAGACAGCGAAGAGCGCCCGGGCGAGCAGGCGCTCGCGGAGCGGACGTCGCGCCGCGAGCGCGGCGCGCGCCGCCTCGAGCAGGCTGCCGTACGCGACGCCCGACGGGCAGGCCGTCTCGCACGCTCGACACCCGAGGCACAGGTCGAGATGGCGTGCGACCGTGTCGTTGAGCGCGATACGCCCCTCCGCCGCGGCGCGCATCAGGTAGAGCCGCCCGCGGGGCGAGTCCATCTCCTCGCCCAGCGTCAGGTACGTCGGGCACTGCGGCAGGCAGATCCCGCAGTGCACGCACTTGCGCAGGTCCTGGAGCCGGGCGGCGAGATCCGGGCCGGGCTCCACCGCGGCGGTGCGTGGCGTCGCGAGGTACCTCGTCGCGACCGTCTCCGCCATCACAGGCCCCCGACGAAGCGCCCGGGATTCAGGACACGGCGCGGATCGAACTCGGACAGGATCGCACGCATGAGGCCGACCGCGCCGTCGTCCACCGGTCCCCACGGATCGATCGACTGCCGCAGCGTGACGGGCGCGCGTGTCACGACGACGTGGCCGCCGATCGGGCGAAGATGCGCCCGCAGCCCGTCCACCGCGCGGCGCACGTCGGCCTCGCCGGCCGCGACCGAGACGTCGAGCGAGCCGACGGCCGCGCAACCGCTCACGCACGCGCCGTGGAGCCGGCGCTCGACGTCGGTGACCGTACCGGCGACGTGGGAGGCGAGCGTCGCGACGCGCAGCACGACCGGAGCGGCGCCGAGCCGCTGCGCATACGCGTCCCACCACCCCACCGGCGCCTCCATCACCTGCCCGTGCTCGCGGGCCGCGAGCCCGCCGATGATCGCGCCCTGCGCGGCGACCGCCGCCTCGACGCTCCCGATCGACACCGCGAGCGCCGCCGCGGCGGACGGTGAACCGGTGCGCGCGAGCGCCGCGCGGTTCAGCCATTCGACGCGGCTCGGCTGCAGCGCGGAGTCGAGGATCGCCGCCAGGAAGCCCTGCGCGTGCTCCGCGGCGACGAACGTCACGAGCCAGGTCCGCTCCACGTCGGGGACGGGATGCAGACGGAGCGTCAGCTCGCACAGCACGCCGAGCGTCCCGAGCGCGCCGACCATGAGCTTCGGCACGTCGTACCCCGAGACGGACTTCACGACCTTCGCGCCGCCCCAGGTGACGACGCCGTCGGGCTGGACGAATCGCACGCCCAGCAGCAGGTCGCGCAGGGCGCCGTAACGGACACGGAGCGCGCCGGACGCGTTCGTGGCCGTGAGACCACCGAGGGTGCGCGTGTCCGCGGCCGGCGGGTCGAGGGGGAGGAACTGGCGGCGCGGACCGAGCCGCTTCGCGAGCGCGCCGAGCGCCACGCCGGCCTCGACGGTGACCGTGAGGTCGTCCGGGTTCCACTCGAGCACACGGTCGAGCCGAGACATGTCGAGGACGAGATCCAGCCGCGCCGGGGGAGCACCGAGCGCCAGGGTGCTCCCGCTGCCTCGCGGCACGACCGCGAGACCTTCGTCCGTCGCGAGCGCCATCACGCGTGCGACGGCGTCGACCGTCGACGGCCGCGCGAGCCAGCGTGGCGTGCAGCCGTCGACGGCGAAGCGCGCCAGGACACCGGCGTCCTCGACGAGCGCGTCGGTACCGAGGAGCGCAGCCAGCGCCGAGCCGACGGCGCGCGTCGAGCCAGCCACCCTCGTCACACCCAGGTGCCCGCGGGCAGCGCCGGCCGTTCGGGCCGGAAGCCCTCGCCGCAGGCCGGATGCGACGGCAGGATCTTGCCCGGGTTCATCACACCGTCGGGATCGAAGACGCGGCGGAGCCGGAACATGAAGTTGAGGTCGGCGTCACCGTACTGCAGCGGCAGCTTCGTCGCCTTGTCCACGCCGACCCCGTGCTCGCCGGTCACGCTGCCGCCGAGCGCGATGCACGCGTGCAGCAGCTCCTCGTTGGCGGCGACCGCCCGCTCGAGCTCGCCCGGGTTCTGGTCGTCGTAGCAGATGAGGGGATGCAGGTTGCCGTCGCCGGCGTGGAAGACGTTGGCGAAGATCACGCCGTGGCGCTCGCTGATCCCGCGCATCGCGCGCATGATGTCCGGCAGCTTCGACCGCGGCACGACGGCGTCCTGGAGCAGGAAGTTGGGCGCGACGCGGCCGATGGCGCCGGCCGCCTCCTTGCGCCCCTTCCACAGGAGCGCCCGCTCCGTCTCGTCGCGCGCGACGCGGACGTCGAGCGCCTGCCGCGCGCGGCAGAGCGCGGCGACGCGCTCGGCCTGCACCTCGACCTCGGCGCGCGGGCCATCGAGCTCGATCAGCAGCACCGCGCCGGCGTCCTTCGGGTACCCCGCGCCGATGCCCTCCTCGATGGCCTTGATCACGACGTCGTCCAGCATCTCGAGCGCCGCCGGCACGATGCCGTCGGCGATGATCGCGGACACCGCCTCCGACGCGCTCTCGATGTCCGAGAAGAGCGCCAGCACCGTCTTGACTGCGTCGGGCAGATGCACGAGCCGGACGGTCACCGCCGTGACGAGTCCGAAGGTGCCCTCCGCGCCCACCGCCGTGCCGACGAGGTCGTACCCCGGGCGGTCCCACACCTTCCCGCCGAGGGTCACGAGCGTTCCGTGCCCGGTCACGATCTCGAGCCCGAGCACGTGGTTCGTCGTGATGCCGTACTTGAGACAGTGCGGCCCCCCGGCGTTCGTCGACACGTTGCCGCCGATCGACGACACCATCTGGCTCGACGGGTCGGGCGCGAAGAACCAGCCGCGGCCGGCAACGGCCCGGCTGAGCCAGAGGTTGATGAGGCCGGGCTCGACCGTCGCGCATCGGTTCGCGAGGTCGACGTCGAGGATCCGGTTCATCCGGTTCATGCCGACCATGACGCCGCCGCGTGGCGCCATCGCGCCCCCGATCAGACCGGTCCCCGAGCCCCGCGGGACGATCGGCACGCGCGCCTGCCGGCACGCGCGCACGATCTCGACCACGTGCTCCCGGGAGGCGGGCAGCACGACCGCGTCCGGCTGTCCCTTGTAGAACGTGTGCATGTCGCACTCGTAGGTCAGCCGTCCCTCGGGCGAGGTGATCAGGCCATCCCGCCCGACGATCCGTTCGAGCTCACCGAGCAGCTGAGAGTTCAGCACCCCACCCTCCGGCTCAGGGCTGACACGCGGACCTCGCCCCTCGACGGCTCGCCAACGCCATGCGCGGGACAGCGCAGGCGCCGTTCAGCGGCACGATCCCTCCGAACGAAACGCCGCGGCGTGATGAGCCCCATCCGCCCGAGAGTAGCCCGACGCCGCGTTGATCACCAACCGCGATTCTCGCGGGAGGCCCTCGACGCCCCCCGATCGAGCAAGATGAACAGCGAAGCCGTTTGCGAGCGAAGAACCCGGTCATTCGTACGCCGCAGCATCGACAGCACGCGAACGCTTGAGCGCACGCTCCGAGCTGCGGCTTTGCCGCCGCAATCCTCCTTGGGGGAGGTCTCGGAGGGGGCCTCGACGGCCCCCTCCGACCTTCGAAGGGGGGCCAAACCAGGAGCCTGTCGGGGTAACAGCGCATCGAGGAGCGCCACGGGTCCCCCGGGGCGCTCCGAGCGTTGTGGGGTGTGGGGGGCCATGTCGGGGCCCCCCACGTCCCTAGATGCGCCAGGTATCTCCCGACGTCAGCAGCTTGCCGATGTCGCCGGGCCCACGCTCGGAGATCGCGCGCTGCTCCTGCTCGAGGAGCAGGTCCTCGTAGATCGGCGCGTCGACGGCGTAGAGCACGCCGACCGGAACCGGAAAGTCCGGAGCGAACAGATCCGCGAGCAGCTTCGCGGCGTTCGCGTTCGTCTCGTCGTGCACCCAGAGCGCGCTCTCCTGCACGTCCCTGGCCTTCACGACCTTCGGCACGACACCGTCCATGATGACCGCGCGCCGGTCGTCGGGCGGCCCGAAGATGAGCGGCTTGCCATGCTCCAGCCGGAGCTCGTACTGGAGCTTCGACTCCTTCTCGTAGATCACGTTCCACGCGAGGTCGTTGTAGACGGGGCAGTTCTGCAGGATCTCGAGGAAGGAGGCGCCGCGGTGCATGGCCGCGCGCTTGAGCATCGCTTCCATGTGCGGGATGTTCCGGTCGACGGTGCGCGCCACGAACGCGGCCCCCGAGCCGAGCGCGAAGGCGAGCGGGTTCACGGGACGGTCCGCCGCGCCCATCGGCGTCGACTTGGTGACCTTCCCCAGCTCGCTGGTCGGCGAGTACTGGCCCTTCGTCAACCCGTAGATGCGGTTGTTGAAGAGCAGGATCGTGACGTCCACGTTGCGGCGCAGCACGTGCAGCATGTGGTTGCCGCCGATCGACAGGCCGTCGCCGTCGCCGGTGACCAGGAACACCGTGAGGTCGGGCCGCGCGAGTCTGAGGCCGGTGGCGATCGCCGGCGCGCGGCCGTGGATCGTGTGGAAGCCGTACGTGTTCATGTAGTACGGGAACCGGCTCGAGCACCCGATCCCGGAGATGAAGACGATGTCCTCCCTCGGCACGCCGAGATCGGGCATGGACTTCTGGATCGCGGACAGGATCGCGTAGTCGCCGCAGCCCGGGCACCACCGCACGTCCTGGTCGGACTCGAAGTCCTTCTTCGTGTACTTGGGCGTCGCCGCCGGCCCCGCGCCCGTCGTGCTCATCACGTGCTCCCCAGGAGTTGGTTGATCGCGTGGTGGATCTCGTCGCTGGACAGCGGCAGTCCACGGACGCGGTTGAAGCCGACCGCATCGACGAGGTACTCGGCGCGCAGGACGCGCACGAGCTGCCCGGAGTTGATCTCGGGCACGAGCACGCGCCGGTACTGCCGGAGGATGTGTCCCAGGTCGGGCGGCAGCGGATTGAGGTACCGGAGATGGACCGCGGCGACGGACAGGCCCTCGGACTGCGCGCGCTCGGCGGCGGCGGTGATCGAGCCGAACGTGCCGCCCCACCCCACGACGAGGACCTCGCCGCCGGCGGGCCCGTTGACGGTCGTCGGCGGGATCTCCTGTGCCACCCGCCGCACCTTCTCGGCACGCGTGCGGACCATGTGGTCGTGGTTGTCGGGATCGTAGGAGATGTTGCCCGTCACGTCCTGCTTCTCGATGCCACCGATCCGGTGCTCGAGCCCGGCCGTGCCGGGACGCACCCACGGACGCGCGAGCGTGGCCGGGTCGCGCAGATACGGGAAGAAACCCTCCAGGTCGGTCCGGAACTCCACATCGATCGGCGGCAACGTGCTGACGTCCGGGATCAGCCACGGCTCGGAGCCGTTCGCCAGGAACCCGTCGGAGAGCACGATCACCGGCACCATGTACTTCACCGCGACGCGCAGCGCCTCGTACGCCACGAAGAAGCAGTCACCCGGCGTGGCGGGCGCGAGCACCACGACGGGCGACTCGCTGTTGCGGCCGTACAGGGCCTGCATGAGGTCGGCCTGCTCGGTCTTCGTCGGCAACCCGGTCGACGGGCCGCCGCGCTGGATGTTGAAGACGACGAGCGGCAGCTCGGCCATCACGGCCAGACCGATCGCCTCGCCCTTCAGCGCGATGCCGGGACCGCTCGAGCCGGTGACACCGATCGCGCCGCCGAAGGACGCCCCGATGGCCGCGGTGACCGCCGCGATCTCGTCCTCGGCCTGGATCGTGCGAATCCGGAACCGCTTGTGCATCGCGAGCTCTTCGAGGATGCCGCTCGCCGGCGTGATCGGATACGCGCCATAGACGATGGGCAGCTTCGACCGCTCGGCGGCCGCGAGCAGGCCCCAGGCGAGCGCGCGGTTGCCGGTCATCGCCCGGTAGAGGCCGGGCGCCATCTGCGCCGGCTCGATCGTGTAGTGCTCGCCGAAGATCTCCGCGGTCTCGCCGAAGGCATGACCGGCCTTCAGCACGCGCGTGTTCGCGTCAGCGAGCGTGGGGCTCTTCGCGAAGCGCTTGCCGATCCACTCGAGCGTCGGCTCCAGCGGGCGCGTGTAGATCCAGGACACCACGCCGAGCGCGAAGAAGTTCTTGCAGCGGTCCTTCTCCTTCGTGTTCAGCAGCAGGTCCTTCAACGCCTCGTGCGTGAGCGCGGTCATGTCGACGTTGTGCAGCCGGTAGCGCTCGCCGAGCGTCGGGTCATCCACCGGATTCGACGGGTAGCCCGCCTTGTCGAGGTTCCGCTTGTCGAACGCGGACGTGTTGACGATGAGCAGACCGCCGGGCTTGAGGTCTCCGAGGTGGACCTTCAGGGCGGCCGGGTTCATCGCGACCAGGCAGTCGAGCCGGTCCCCCGGGGTGTAGACGCGCTGGCTGCCGAACTGGAGCTGGAACGACGACACGCCGAACAGCGTCCCGGCCGGTGCGCGGATCTCCGCAGGGAAGTTCGGCAGCGTCGCGACGTCGTTCCCCGCCCACGCCGATTCCGCCGTGAACTGCTCGCCGGTGAGCTGCATGCCGTCTCCGGAGTCGCCGGCGAAGCGGACCACCGCCCGGTCGAGCTCCCGCCGTGGCTTGACAGCTCCCGCTACGGCCGTCGCCCCCTCAGCCATCGATCCTCTTCTCCTGAGTCATCTTCTCTACATCCGCCCCGCCGCGACGCATACCGCGGCCGGTGTGTCGAACGCGTGTCGGAAAAAGTACCGCTGACAACCGCGCGCGCCAGCGGGCGCGCGACGGATTCGGCAGACCTCGATCATAGTAACGGAGCACTACCTGCCCGGCAAGTCTCTCACCCCGTGAAATCCCTCTCGCTCCCGGGCCATGACTCGCAGCCCCGCTTAGCCGGAGTCGATCTGCTGCGGGTTCTTGATCGCATCCCCCGGGCGCATGTTGAGCACGGCCTCCGGGAACAGGTTCGCCAGCCAGCGGATCACGTCGGTCGCGGTGACGACGCCGATCGGGCGGCGCGCCTCGTCCACGATGGGAATGGTCCGGTACCCGGACACGGCCATGCAGTGCAGCGCATGGGCGACCCGGTCACGCATGCGGAGGGCCTCGGGGCCGGACGTCATCACCACCCCGACGGCCGTGCCGGCCGGGTCGTGCCTCTGGCCGACGACCCGGCGGAGCACGTCGCGTTCGGTGAAGATGCCGGCGAGCAACCCCTCGCCGTCGACCACGAGGACCCCCGCCTGGTGGCGCGCGACCATCGCCTTCACCGCCTCCTGGACGGTCACCCGTTCCGAGACGCACACCGGCTCCGCCGGCGACAGGACGGCGAGCGTGTCGTCGAACAGCGCGCCCCGGATCTCGCGCAGATCCTGGTCCAGCCTCTCCATGTACTCGTCGTCCACGTCACTCATGCAGCACCTCCGCCGTGGGTTTCGGCTTGCCCGCAGCCGCTGCCAGCGCGCTCGTGCCGACCGACGCGACCTTCTCGCTCGCCTGCTTCAGCAGGTCGATGAAGCGCGTCACCGCCTGGCTCATCGCCTTGTGGCGACGGTGGATGAGGCCGACCGGCCGGTAGAGCGCGATGTCGAGCGGTACCGCGCGTAACGCCCCGACGCCCACCTCGCCCTGCACCGTGTGGCGCGGCAGGATCGTGACGCCCGCGTCGATGATGACCGCCTGCTTGATCGTCTCGATGTTGTCGAACGCCATGACCGCGTTCACGCGCACGTTGACCTGGCGCAGCGCGCGGTCGATCGCCTTGCGGATCGCGAGCTCCGCGTCGAAGGCGACGAACGGCTCGCCGGCCAGGTCCGACGCGCGCACGAGCGTCGAGTCCGCGAGCCGGTGGCTCGGATGGCACACGAAGGCCATCGGCTCCTCGCGCAGCGGCACCACGGACAGCGCCCGGTTCGTGGGCGGATACGACATGATCCCGACGTCCGCCTCGTCGTTCAGCACCGCCTCCACCACCTTCTGGGGATGCAGGCACTCGAGGAGGACCCGCGTTTCCGGGTAGAGCGACATGAAGCGCTGCATGTGGCGGCTCACGTCGTGCAGGCCCACGGAGTAGATGGCCGCCACGCGGACGGTGCCGCCGACCCGCGCCCTGGTGGCGCCGGCCGCGGCCTTCGCACGATCCCATCCCTCCAGGATCTCGCGGCAGGAGTCGTAGAACGCGGCGCCCTCGGCCGTCACCACGAACGGCCGCTTGCTCCGGTCGATGAGCCTGACGCCGAGCTGGGCCTCGAGCTGCGCCACCGCCTGGCTCGCCGCCGACTGCGTCACGAAGTTGTCCTCGGCGCCGCGGGAGAAGCTGCGGTGGCGGACGACGTCACAGTAGAGGCGCAGGGTCTCGAGGTGCATCTGCCTCACAGGTTACACCATTAGGCCATCTGATACGCATCATCTGTCTTTTTGGGGATGACTAATAATTTTTCGTCGAGTACTATCGTGCAGCCGTTCACAAGCGTTCGGCCGAAAGAGGCACGCGATGGAGCACCGAGCAGTCCGGCGTGACGCGGAGCCGCCCAACGCCCAGGGTCTGTACGACCCGCAGCACGAGCACGACGCGTGCGGCGTCGGCTTCGTCGTCCACGTCAAGGGTGAGAAATCCCACGCCATCGTTCGGCAGGCTCTCGAGGTGCTGAAGAACCTCCAGCACCGCGGCGCATGCGGTTGCGAGGCGAACACCGGCGACGGTGCCGGCATTCTGGTCCAAATGCCTGATCGGTTCCTGCGGCGCGTCACCGCCAGGTGCGGCATCACGCTGCCGCCTGCGGGCACGTACGGCGCCGGTCTCGTGTTCCTTCCGCGCGAGGCCGCCGAGGGCCGGCAGATCCAGGCTCTCTTCGAGGCCATCGTCGCGGAGGAGGGCCAGCGGTTCCTCGGCTGGCGGGACGTCCCGGCGGACGACGCGGCGCTCGGCGCCAGCGCCGTCGCCTGCGAGCCGACCATCCGGCAGGTGTTCATCGGCCAGGGTCCCGACGTGCGCGACCCGGCGCACTTCGAGCGCAAGCTCTACGTGATCCGCAAGCGCCTCGAGCACGCCGTCGCCGCGCTCGACCTCGCCGAGAAGAAGCTCGTCTACGTCCCGAGCCTGAGCGCCCGCACGCTGATCTACAAGGGCATGCTCCGCGCCGACCAGATCGAGCGCATGTTCCCGGACATCGACGACCCGGACGTCGAGTCCGCCCTCGCGCTCGTCCACCAGCGGTTCAGCACGAACACGTTCCCGTCGTGGCCGCTCGCCCACCCCTACCGCTTCATCGCCCACAACGGCGAGATCAACACGCTGCGCGGCAACATCAACTGGATGCGCGCGCGCGAGGCGCTGTGCGGGTCGGACGTCCTCGGTGACGACCTCCGCAAGGTCTTGCCCGTGACGCGCGAGGGCCTCTCGGACTCCGCCACGTTCGACAACGTGCTCGAGTTCCTCGTGATGAACGGGCGGTCGCTGCCCCACGCGATCCTCATGATGATCCCCGAGCCCTGGCAGCACCACGAGTCGATGAGCCCCGAGCGGCGCGCGTTCTACGAGTACCACTCGTCCCTGATGGAGCCGTGGGATGGGCCGGCGTCGATCGCCTTCACCGACGGCACCGTCATCGGCGCGGTGCTGGACCGCAACGGGCTCCGGCCGTCCCGCTACTACGTCACCAAGAACGACCTGGTCATCATGGCCTCCGAGGTCGGCGTCCTCGACATCCCGCCCGAGAAGATCGTCGTCAAGGAGCGCCTGCACCCGGGACGCATCTTCCTCGTCGACACGTCGAAGGGCCGCATCGTCTCCGACGACGAGATCAAGGCCGAGCTCGCCGCGCAGCACCCGTACGCGGACTGGCTCAAGCAGCATCTCGTCCGCATCGAGGACCTCGCCGATCGGCCGCTGCCGGAGCCGGACCACGAGACGGTGCTGTACCGGCAGCTGGCCTTCGGCTACACGCACGAGGACCTGCGCACGCTGCTCGCCCCGATGGCGAAGCAGGGCGAGGAGCCGATCGGCTCGATGGGGACGGACACGTCCCTGGCCGTGCTCTCGGACCGGCCGCGCCTGCTCTACGACTACTTCAAACAGCTGTTCGCGCAGGTCACGAACCCGCCGCTCGACCAGATCCGCGAGGAGCTCGTGACCGCGATGGAGTCCACGGTCGGACCCGAGCGGAATCTCCTGAAGCCCGAGCCCGAATCCTGCCGCCAGATCGCGATCCCCGACCCGGTGCTGTCGAACGCCGGCGTCGCGAAGCTGCGCAACGTCGCCATCCCGGGCTTCAAGGCCATCACGCTGCCGATGCTGTTCCCGGTCGCCGACGGCGCTGCCGGCGTCGAGCGCGCGATCGAGGGGCTCGAACGGAAGGCGAGCCGGGCGATCGCCGACGGGTACAACATCCTGATCTTGTCGGACCGCGGCATCACCCGCGAGCGCGCTGCCATCCCGAGCCTGCTCGGCACCGCCGCGATCCACCATCACCTGGTGCGCGAAGGGACGCGCACGCGGTGCGGGCTCGTGATCGAGACGGGCGACGCGCGCGAAGTGCACCACATGTGCCTCTTGATCGGGTACGGCGCCGGCGCGGTGAACCCGTGGGTCGCGTTCGAAACGCTCGACGACATGATCCGCGAGGGGCTGCTCGTCGACATCGACCACACGAAGGCGGTCCGCAACTACATCAAGGCGCTCAACAAGGGCATCCTCAAGGTCATGGCGAAGATGGGGATCTCGACGCTGCAGAGCTACTGCGGCGCGCAGATCTTCGAGGCGATCGGCCTCAACCGCGGCCTGGTCGATCGCTACTTCACCGGCACCGCGTCGCGCGTCGAGGGCATCGGGATCGGCGTCGTCGCCGAAGAAGTCCGGCGGCGGCACGCCCGGGCGTTCCCGGAGCGTCCCGTCGGGCCGGCCGAGCTCGACTGGGGCGGCGAGTACCAGTGGCGCCGCGACGGCGAGTTCCACCAGGTCAACCCCGACATGATCGCGAAGCTGCAGCACGCCACGCGGTCCGGGGATTACGGCGTGTACAAGGAGTACGCCCGCCTGGTGGACGACCAGTCGAAGCGGCGTGCGACGCTCCGCGGCCTGATCGAGCTCAAGGACGCGGCCGAGCCGATCCCGATCGAGGAGGTCGAGCCGGTCGAGTCGATCGTCAGGCGGTTCGCGACCGGTGCGATGTCCTACGGCTCGATCAGCCAGGAAGTCCACGAGACGCTGGCGATCGCGATGAACCGGATCGGTGGCAAGTCGAACACCGGCGAGGGCGGCGAGGATGCCACGCGTTACGTGCGCGACCCGAACGGCGACTGGCGGCGGAGCGCGATCAAGCAGGTGGCCTCCGGGCGGTTCGGCGTCACGAGCGAGTACCTGGTCAACGCCGACGACCTCCAGATCAAGATGGCGCAGGGCGCCAAGCCCGGCGAGGGCGGTCAGCTCCCCGGCCACAAGGTCTACCCGTGGATCGCGCGCGTGAGGTTCGCGACGCCGGGCGTCGGACTGATCTCTCCGCCCCCGCATCACGACATCTACTCGATCGAGGACCTCGCCCAGCTCATCCACGATCTCAAGAACGCCAACCCCCGGGCGCGGATCCATGTCAAGCTCGTCGCCGAGGTCGGCGTCGGCACCGTCGCCGCCGGCGTCGCCAAGGCCCACGCGGACGTCGTGCTGATCTCCGGCCACGACGGCGGCACCGGCGCCTCGCCGCTCACGTCGATCAAGCACGGCGGGGTGCCGTGGGAGCTCGGGCTCGCCGAGACCCAGCAGGTGCTGGTGCTCAACAAGCTGCGCGACCGCATCGCCGTGCAGGTGGACGGCCAGATGAAGACGGCGCGCGACGTCGTGATCGGCGCGCTCCTCGGCGCCGAGGAGTTCGGCTTCGCGACCGCGCCGCTCGTCGTGCTCGGCTGCGTGATGATGCGCGTCTGTCACCTGAACACCTGTCCGGTCGGCATCGCGACGCAGGACCCCGAGCTGCGCAAGCGCTTCGCCGGCAAGCCCGAGTACGTCGTGAACTTCTTCCGGTTCCTGGCCCAGGAGATCCGGGCGTACATGGCGAAGCTCGGGTTCCGCACGATGGAGGCGATGATCGGCCGCGTCGACCGGCTCGACGTCACGGCGGCGGTCGACCACTGGAAGGCGCGGGGCCTCGACCTCTCGTCGATCCTGTACCAGCCGCCGATGCCGCCCGACGTCCCGCGCCGGTGCGTCGTGCCGCAGGAGCACGGGCTCGAGAAATCCCTCGACGCGACGACGCTCATCCCCGCGTGCGGCGACGCGATCGAGACGAAGCAGCGGGTCGAGCTGGCGCTCCCGATCCGCAACGTCAACCGGACCGTCGGGACGATGCTCGGCCACGAGATCACGTCGCGCTGGGGCGCGGCGGGGTTGCCGGAGGACACCATCAAGGTGCGCTTCACCGGCTCGGCCGGACAGAGCTTCGGCGCCTTCGTGCCGAAGGGCGTCACCTTCGTCCTCGAGGGCGACGCGAACGACTACTGGGGCAAGGGCCTGTCGGGCGGCAAGCTGGTCGTGCTTCCGCCGCGCGCGTCGATGTTCGCGCCCGAGGAGAACATCATCATCGGGAACGTGGCGCTCTACGGTGCGACGAGCGGCGAGGCGTACGTGCGTGGCGTGGCGGGGGAGCGCTTCTGCGTGCGCAACAGCGGCGCGCACGCGGTCGTCGAGGGCGTCGGCGACCACGGCTGCGAGTACATGACCGGCGGCCGCGTCGTCGTCCTCGGCCGCACCGGCCGGAACTTCGCCGCCGGCATGTCGGGCGGCATCGCGTACGTGCTCGACGTCGACGGGGACTTCCACCGGCGCCTGAACCCCGGGATGGTCGAGCTCGAGCGGCTGACCGCCGCCGATGCCACGCGCGTCGGCGACCTCATCGATCGCCACGTCGCCTATACCGGCTCGGCGTACGCGGCGAAGATCCTCGCCGCCTGGCACGCCATGCAGGCGCGGTTCGTGAAGGTCATGCCGAAGGACTACAAGCGGGTGCTGCTCGCCGAGGCCCGGGCGCGCGCCGAGTCGCGCGAGCCGACCTTCGCCGAGCTGGTGGGGGCGACCAGTGGGTAAGACGACCGGGTTCCTCGAGTTCAAGCGCACGAAGGCGCCGGCGCGACCCGTGGACGAGCGCGTGCGCGACTGGCACGAGGTCTACGGGCTCTACCCGGTCGACGAGCTGGGCAAGCAGGCGGGCCGCTGCATGGACTGCGGCGTCCCCTTCTGCCACCAGGGCTGTCCGCTCGGCAACCTGATCCCCGACTGGAACGACCTCGTCTACAAGAACCGCTGGCACGAGGCGATCGAGCGGCTGCATGCGACGAACAACTTCCCGGACTTCACCGGGCGCCTCTGCCCGGCGCCCTGCGAGGGCTCGTGCGTGCTCGGCATCAACGACGAGCCGGTCACGATCAAGGCCGTGGAGCTCTCGATCATCGAGCACGCCTTCGAGCAGCGCTGGCTCGCCGCCGAGCCGCCCGCCGTCCGCACGGGCAAGCGCGTCGCCGTGGTGGGCTCCGGGCCGGCCGGGCTCGCGGCCGCGCAGCAGCTCAACCGCGCCGGTCACTGGGTCATCGTGTTCGAGCGCTCGGACCGGATCGGCGGGCTCCTCCGCTACGGCATCCCCGAGTTCAAGATGGAGAAGCGCGTCCTCCAGCGGCGTCTCGAGCAGATGGAGAAGGAGGGCGTGGTCTTCCAGCCGAACGCCGATGTCGGTAGCAGCCCGACGGTCGCGGAGCTCGGGCGCGAGGTCGACGCGATCGTGCTGGCGTGCGGCGCCGGGTCGCCGCGCGATCTGGGCATCCCGGGCCGCGAGTTCCATGGCATCCACTTCGCGATGGAGTACCTGACGCTTCAGAACCGCCGCTGCGAGGGGGATCCGATCCCCGACGACGCGTTCATCACGGCCGCCGGCAAGCGCGTCGTCATCATCGGAGGCGGCGACACCGGCGCCGACTGCCTCGGCACCGTGCACCGTCACGGCGCGGCCTCGGTGCACCAGTTCGAGCTCCTCCCCCGCCCGCCCGACACGCGCGCGTCCAGCAACCCGTGGCCCGGCTGGCCGAACGTCTTCCGCGTCTCCGCCGCCCACGAGGAGGGCGGCGAGCGCTGGTACCAGGTGTCGACGCAGCGGTTCCTCGGCGACGAGGGCGGGCACGTGCGGGCGCTCGAGGGCGTGAAGGTCGAGGTCGTCCGCGACGGCGGCCGCCTCGACTTCCGGCCGATACCGGGCAGTGACTTCCGGCTCGAGTGCGACCTGGTGCTGCTGGCCATGGGCTTCCTCGGCCCCGAGAAGAAGGGCCCGATCGACGAGCTCGGCCTGAGGCTCACCGAGCGCGGCACGGTGTGGCGCGACGAGCACTGGATGACGAGCGTCCCCGGCGTCTTCACGTGCGGCGACATGCAGCGGGGCCAGTCACTGATCGTGTGGGCGATCGCCGAGGGCCGCTCCGCCGCGCGCGGCGCCGACGCGTACCTCATGGGGACGTCGGATCTGCCGGCGCCACTCTGACTTCATGGGGGGACTATCGATGCCCCCCAAGCCCCCCGCGCTCGGAGCGCCCCGGCACAGCCGTGGCGCTCCTCGGGCATCCGATCCGTTCACGCGGTCTGAGTCGTGAGCGAGCAGCCGTTCGCCGGCGTCACCGTGCTCGAGCTCGGGCACTTCGTCGCGGTGCCGTACGCCGGGCAGATGTTCGCCGACGGCGGAGCGCACGTGGTCAAGGTGGAGCCGCTCGACGGCGAGCCGAGCCGCCACCTCGCCCCGCTGGCCCCCGGCGAGAGCCGGCACTTCCTGATCCGCAACCGCGGCAAGCACACGCTGCCGCTCGATCTCAAGCACGCGGACGCGCGCGAGATCCTCGACGCGCTGCTCGCGCGCGCGGACGTGGTGCTCACGAACATGCGGCCGGGGCTCGCCGCCGACTTCGGGCTCGACTGGGAGCAGCTCGCGCCCCGCTTCCCGCGCCTGATCGTGGGGAACGTCAGCGCGTTCGGCGGGCGCGGTCCCGACGCCGGCCTCGCCGGCATGGATCACGTCGTCCAGGCACGCAGTGGGCTCATGGTCACCAACGGTCGCATGAAGGATGGATTGCCGACGTCCGGAGACTCGCCCATCGCCGACTACATGGCCGCGGCGCTCCTCGCCTTCGGCGTCGCGTCGGCCCTGTACCAGCGCGAGCGGACGGGGCGCGGGGCGCGCGTCGAGGCGTCGCTCCTGATGGCGGCGCTGGTACTCCAGAACAACCTGATGGTCCGCGTCGAGTCCGTCGACGGCCCGACGCACGCCGCGTTCCGGGAGTGGCTCGCCGGAGCGCGACGCGCGGGCGTCCCGTACGCCGAGCAGATCGAGCGCATGCCCCGGAGCCGGCCGACCGGCATGGTCGCGGTCTACTACCGCACGTACGCGACGAAGGACTCCGCCGTCGCCGTGGCCTGCGGGAGCCCGTCGCTTCGCCGCCGGTTCATCGCCGCGGTGGGTCTCGACGACCCCGCGCTCGACGGACGTGTCCCGGAGGCCGAGCTCGACGCGCACTACACGCGGCTCGGGGCCGAGGTGGAGGCGGTGATGGGCTCGCGCACCGCGGACGAGTGGCACTCGATCCTGGGAGCGCGTGGTGTGCCCGCCGGCAGCGTGGCCCTGCCGATCGAGATGCTGGATGCCGAGCAGCCCGCGGCGAACGACATGTTCCACCGCTTCGAGCATCCCGCGCTGGGACCGGTCACCGTCCTCGGGGCCCCGGTCGCTCAGGGCGACGCCGGGTTCGCGCCCGGTCCCCCGACCGCGCCGTTCGGCAGCGAGGTGCGAGCGATCCTGACCTGGGCCGGATTCGGCGGGCCCGCCGTCGAACGCCTCCTCATCGGCGGCGCCGTCACTCCGCGGCCCGCATAGCCGGTTCGCTCGCGAGCCCTCTCGCCGCTCATCGCTGGCGCGTCCGCCGCCCAATCGCTGGCGGCCAGCACACCGCGGCGCTATGATCGCGCCCACCTGAGTTCATGGGGGGCCTCGACGGGCCGCCATACGCACCCGCGGAACCCGGGCGCGGCTCGACCAGCTGATTCGTTCACGGGCTCTGCGCCTTGGGTCGTGAGCATCGGGAAGGAGCCGAACGATGGCAGTGGAGTTCACCGTGCTGCTCGAAAACGTCCCCGGGACGCTCGCGCACCTCGGGAGTGTGCTCGGCGATGCCCGGGTGAACATCGAGGCCATCCAGGGGTTCAACCTCGACGGCAGGAGCCGCGTGCAGTTCGTCGCCCAGGATCCGGACGGTGCGGCGCGAGCGCTGGAGACGGACGGGATTGCGTATACCTCGCGCGAAGTGCTCGTCGCGCGGGTCCTGGACGAGCCCGGCACGCTCGGTGAGGTGGCGCTCGTCATGGCGAAGGCCGGCATCAACATCGATTCCGTGTACCTGACCACGCGCGGCGACGTCGTGCTCGGCGTCGACGACCTCACGGGTGCCACGCACGTCGCCGCCGGCATGGCGGTGATGACGTCCGATTGAGATCATGGGGGGACTATCGATGCCCCCCAAGCCCCCCGGGCGCTCGCACGCGCCCCGGGCGGTGCGCGGACGCACCGGGGGAACCCGGGGCGCGGCTCGAGCATGGGGATTCGTTCACGGGTTCTGACATGGAGACAGGGCTCCGCGGCAAGGTCGCGATGGTCTCGGGGGCGAGCAAGGGGATCGGCCGCGCGGTCGCCGAGAAGCTCGCGGCCGAGGGCGCGAGCCTCTCGCTGTGCGCGCGATCGAGTGAGGCGCTTCGCACCGTCGCGCAGGCGCTCGAGGCCAAGCACGGCGTCCCGGCGCTCGCCGTCCCCGCCGATCTGAGCCGTGGCGACGACATCCAGCGCTGGGTGGCGGCGACACTCGAGCGCTTTCGCGGCGTCGACATCCTGATCAACAACGCGGGGGCCGCGCAGGGCGGGCCGTTCCTGCGCCTGCCCGACCAGGCGTGGCTGGACGGCTGGCAGCTCAAGCTCTTCGGGTACATCCGGGTCGCGCGCGAGGTGTTCCCTCACCTCGTCACGCGGGGCCGCGGCCACATCGTGAACGTGATCGGCATCGCCGGCGTGCAACCGATGGAGAACTACATGATCGGCGGCGCCGCGAACGCCGCGCTGCTGAACTTCACGAAGGCCCTGGCCGACGAGGGCGCGCCGCACGGCATCCTCGTGACCGGCGTGAACCCGGGACCGATCCGCACCGACCGCTGGGACGGGATCGTCGTCAAGTGGGGCGCGGCGAAGGGCGTCACGCCCGCGGAGGCGGAGCGTGACATCCTGCGCGGTGTGCCGCTCCGGCGTCCGGGGACGCCGGACGAGGTCGCCAACCTCGTCGTCTTCCTCGCGTCGGACCTCTCGACGTACATCACCGGCACGACCATCGCCATCGACGGCGGCATGACACGGACGATCGTCGGATGACCGGCCCCCGGTTCTTCAACGACATCGAGGGCGCGCCGTGGACGGACGTCCTGCGGATCAAGCAGGAGAAGCTCCTCGCGCAGCTCGCCTACCTGGCGAAGCACTCCGTGTTCTACCAGCGGAAGCTCGCCGACAGCGGCGTGGACCCCGCGCGGATCAAGCGCCTCGAGGACCTCGAGCCGCTGCCGTTCACCGAGAAGACGGAGCTCCGCGCGAGCCTCGAAGCGGCGCCGCCGCTCGGCCACCACCGCGCGGCACCGATGAACCGGGTCGTCCAGATCCAGGCGTCGTCGGGCACCACGGGGAGCCCGGCCTACATCGGGCTCACGCGGCGCGATCAGTACGTCTGGCAGGAGATGGGCGCGCGCTGCCTGTACGCGCACGGGATCAGGCCCGGAGACGTCACGATGCACGCCTTCAGCGTGAGCCGCGGCTTCGTCGGCGGCCTGCCGATCTCGCAGATCGTGCTGCATCTGGGCGCGGTCGAGGTCCCGATCGGCGCCGACGCCGGCGCCGACCGCATCCTGCGCGTCACGCGGGACGTCCGGCCGCGCGCGCTGCTCGGGACGCCGTTCTTCGCGATCCACCTCGCCGAGCAGGCGCCGCGGCTCGTCGACATGGACGCGCGCGACCTCGGCGTCCGCATCGTGAGCGTGGGCGGCGAGCCTGGCGGCGGCATTCCGACGGTGCGGGAGAAGATCGAACGCCTCTGGGACGCCGACTGCCGCGAGCTGTGCGGCGGCACCGACCTCGGCTGCGCGTACTGGGCCGAGTGCGAGACCAAGACGGGCATGCACGAGACCGCGCAGGAGTTCGTCTACGTCGAGCTGATCGACCCCGAGACGCGAGCGGTGCTGCCGTGGACGGAGGGCACGACCGGCGAGCTCGTCTACACCGCGCTCGACCGCGAGTGCTCGCCGCTCGTGCGGTTCCGCACGCGCGACCACGCGGTCGTCACGGGCACCGGCGCCTGCGTATGCGGCCGCACGGCACCGACGATCCGCGTGTTCGGGCGGACCGACGACATGCTCATCGTCAAGGGCATCAACGTCTTCCCGAGCGCCGTGAGGCACATCGTGAGCGGCTTCGAGCCGCGCACGACCGGCAACCTGCGCATCGTGGCCGACTTCCCCGGGCACACGACGCAGCGGCCGCTCAAGATCAGGGTGGAGTACGGCCCCGCCCTCGCCGGCCATGGGGACGAGATCGAGCGGCTGCGCCAGGAGGTGAGCCAGCGCCTGCGCGGCCTGCTGAACTTCGCGCCGGCCGTGGAGATGGTGCCGCCCGACACGTTCGAGAAGGCCGGCGTCCAGAAAGTCGCCCTGATCGTCCGCGAGTGATCCGGCCCGTGAGCCTGGCGTCGCGTCCGACAACGTCCAACACGGAGGGTGGAGGATCGAGCATGAAGAGGCGTGAGTTCCTGAAGAGCGCGGTCGTCAGCGGCGGCGCCAGCCTGACCGTTCCGGCGTTCCTCCGCCGCGCCTACGCGCAGAACGCGATCAAGATCGGCATGCCGACCGTGCTGTCCGGCGGCAACGCGCAGTACGGGATCCAGGCGAAGCGGGCGGCGGAGCTGTTCGCCAAGGACGTCAAGGCCAGGGGCGGCGTCCTCGGCCGGCCGGTCGAGTTCCTCTACGAGGACACGGCCTCCGATCCCGCGACCGCCGTGCGCAAGGCGCAGAAGCTGGTCGAGAAGGACGGCGTGAAGCTGCTGACCGGCGTGGTCCTGTCGTCCGAGGCGCTCGCGATCTCCGCGAAGTGCCCGGAGTGGAAGGTCCTCTTCATGTCGACGATCAACGGCGCCGGTGCGCTGACCGCGAAGTCCTTCAATCGCAACTTCTTCCGGATCAACACGAGCGGCCCGATGGGCGCGCGCGCGGTGAGCCTCTACCTCGCGGAAGCGCCGATGAAGCGGTTCTTCGCGCTCGGCAGCGACTACGCGTGGGGGCGCGACAGCGTCGGCTCGTTCTCCAAGCAGATCGCCGCGGTGAAGAAGCACGTCGTCGGCAAGGAGTTCCCGCCCGTCGGCACCAAGGACTTCGCCAGCTACATCGCGAAGATCAAGCAGTCGAAGGCCGAGGGCTGCTTCCTGGTCCTCCCCGGTCAGGATGCGACGATCTTCCTCAAGCAGGCGCACCAGTTCGGGCTCACGCGCGAGGTGAAGCCGATCATGGAGATCCTCGAGCTGGAGAACATGAAGGCGGTCGGCGACGCCATGGCGGGCACGATCGGCAGCAGCCGGTACCCGTTCACCGTCGACACGCCGAGGAACCGTGACTTCGTGACGCGCTTCCACGCGCTCCACAACGTGTACCCGGACATGTTCGACGGCGAGACGTACGAGGGCCTCGAGTGGCTGACCCAGGTCATCCGGAAGGCCGGTACCGCGGACGACATCGAGAAGATCACCGAGGCGTGGGAGGACTCCACCTACGAGGGGCTCGAGGGCACGTTCACGATGCGCAAGTGCGACCACCAGGCGGTGCAGCCCGGCTTCGTGGTGGAGGCCGTGAAGGATCCGAAGTATCCGCACCTGATCCCGAAGATCCTCGCCACGTATCCCGGCGACCGCGTCACGCCGAAGTGCCGGACGGAGGAGTTCGCGTAGGGGCAGGACCGGCCGGAGCCTCGCGTGTCGTTCCTCGTCGAGCAGCTCCTCAACGCGCTGGCGCTCGCGGGGCTCCTGTTCCTCGTCTCGGCCGGCCTCTCGCTCGTGTTCGGGATCCTCCGCGTCGTGAACTTCGCGCACGGCGTGTTCTACATGCTCGGCGCGTACCTCGGGTTCACGGCCATGGCGGTCTCCGGCCAGTTCTGGCTGTCGCTGCTGGTCGTCCCGCCCGTCGTCGGGGTGATCGGCGGCCTGCTCGAACGCTCCACGCTTCGGTTCATCTATCGCCGGCCGCCGATCTACCAGCTCCTCCTGACGTTCGGGCTCGCGCTGATCCTCGAAGAAACCGTGCGCGTCCTCTACGGTCCGACGGCGAAGCCGGTCGACGCCCCGGCGCTGCTCCAGGGCGCGGTGCCGATCCTCGACACGCTCTATCCACGCTACCGCCTCTTCCTGGTCGTCGCCGTCGGCGTCGGTGTCCGGCTCTTCCTCGCGCGCACGCGCGCCGGCCTCGTGATCCGCGCCGTCGCGCAGAACAGCGAGATGGCCGACTGCCTCGGCGCCAACGTGCCGCGCGTGCGCACGCTCGTGTTCGGCGCGGCGTGCGCCCTCGCCGGGCTCGGCGGCGTGGCGTCGGCGCCGATGACGACGGCCTATCTCGGCATGGGCATCGGCGTGATCGTGGACGCGTTCGTCGTCGTGGTGATCGGCGGGCTCGGGAGCATCGGGGGCTCCATGGCCGGCAGCCTCATCGTCGGGGCGGCGCAGACGTGGGGCGCGTTCTACCTGCCCGAGACCGCGATGGTGATCATGTACGCGGTGATGGGCGCGATCCTCATCTTCCGGCCCTGGGGCCTGTTCGGCGAGGAAGAGTGACGCCCCGCCGGGCGCGCGTGCTCGGGCTCGTCACCATCGCGGTGCTCGCCGTCCTGCCCTGGGTGCTCGCGCGGCACCAGCTGTCCATCCTCGTCGATCTCCTGATCTTCGGCCTGTTCGCGATGTCGCTCGATCTCATCATGGGCTACACGGGCATGGTGTCGTTCGGCCACGCCGCCTACTTCGGTCTCGGCGCCTACGGCAGCGCGCTCCTGCTGATCCACTTCCAGCCGCCCGTGCCGGTGGCGCTCCTCGCCGGCGCGCTGCTCGCCGGCGCCGTCGCCGTGCCCGTCGGCTGGTTCTCGACGCGCGCGACCGGCATCTACTTCGCGATGCTGACGCTCGCCTTCGCCCAGCTCCTCTACACCGTCGCCTACAAGTGGCGTGACCTCACCGGTGGATCCGACGGCATCGCCGGCGTGCCGAAGACGACGCTGTTCTGGGGCGGGCCCAGCCTCGCCGACCCGCACGCCTTCTACTGGCTCGTCGCCGCGTGCCTCGTCGTCTCGCTGCGTGCGTGCCGGGCGCTGACGCGCTCGCCGTTCGGCCGCGCGCTGGAGGCCATCCGCGAGAACGAGCGGCGGTTCGTGAGCCTCGGGCGCGACGCGCGGCCGTTCAAGGTCGTGGTCTTCGTCATCGCCGCGCTGTTCGCCGGCCTCGCCGGCGCGCTCTTCGCGCCCTTCCGGGGGTTCGCGTCACCGGAGGTCATGTTCTGGGTGCTGTCGGGTCAGGCCCTGATGATGGTCATCACCGGCGGGATCGGCACGCTCGTCGGCCCCGTGATCGGCGCGATGGTCTTCCTCCTCATCCAGGAGGTCCTGTCGAGCTACACCGAGCACTGGATGATCTTCACGGGCGCCATCTTCGTCCTGATGGTCATCTTCCTGCCGGGCGGGCTGGTCGGAACGGCCAGGCGCTGGATGGAGGCCCGCGGATGACCCCCGTGCTGGAGGCGCGCGGCCTCGGCCGCGCGTTCGGCGCGCTGCTCGCGGTGAACGACGTGAGCATGGCCGTCGCGTCAGGCGAGCTCCGCGCCGTCATCGGGCCGAACGGCGCGGGCAAGACGACGCTGTTCCACCTGATCTCCGGGCTGCTCGCCCCGACGCGGGGCCGCATCGCGTTCCGTGGCGAGGACGTCACGGCGCTGTCCGCACCGGAGCGCTGCCGGCTCGGGATCTCGCGCACGTTCCAGATCACCAGCGTCTTCCCCGAGCTGAGCGTGCTCGAGAACGTGCGCATCGCCGTGCAGCTCAAGGCCGGCGGCAACTTCCGGCTGCTCGGGGGCCGGGGGCTGATCCAGGCGAGCGAGCGACGAGCCCGCGAGAGCCTCGCCGCGCTGGGTCTTTCCGACCGCGCCGATGCGCTGGCCGCGACGCTGCCGCACGGCGACCAGCGACTCCTCGAGATCGCCATGGCGGTCGCGCAGGAGCCGGAGCTCCTGCTCCTCGACGAGCCGACGCAGGGACTGTCTCCCGAGGACACCGCGGCGACGGTGGCGGTCATCCGGCGGATCGCGCGCGAGCGGCAGCTCACGATCCTGCTCGTCGAGCACGACATGGACGTCGTCTTCGACCTCGCCGACCGCGTGAGCGTGCTCCACTTCGGCCAGCTCATCGCCGACGGGACGCCCGAGGAGATCCGCGCGAACGCGGACGTGCAGAAGGCCTATCTCGGGGGGGCGGACTGAGAGTGGACGTCCTGCTCGCCGTCGACGCCCTCCAGACGTTCTACGGAAAGAGCCACGTGCTTCGCGGCGTGTCATTCGAGGTGCCGCGGGGCGAGATCACCGTCCTGCTCGGACGTAACGGCGCCGGCAAGACCACCACCCTGCGCTCGGTGATGGGGCTCGTGCCTCCACGGTCGGGCCGCATCCGCTTCAAGGGCGCGGACGTCACCGGACGCCCGCCGCACCGCGTGTTCCGCATGGGCATCGGCTACGTGCCCGAGGGACGGCAGATCTTCCCGCACCTCGACGTCGGCGAGAACCTTCGCCTCGCGGAGCGCGCCGCCGATGGCGGCACCCCGTGGACGCTCGAGCGGATCTTCGAGTACTTCCCGGTCCTGAGAGAGCGGTGGCGGCAGCGCGGCCGGAGCCTCTCGGGCGGTGAGCAGCAGATGCTCGCGATCGCCCGCGCGCTCTTCGGCAACCCCGACCTCCTGATGCTCGACGAGCCGTCGCAGGGGCTCGCACCGCGGCTCGTGCGCGAGCTCGAGACGATCATGGTCCGCCTCAAGGGCGAGGGCGTGACGATCCTGCTCGTCGAGCAGAACGCGCGCATGGCGCTCGGGGTCAGCGACCGGGTGGTCGTGCTCGGCAAGGGCGCCGTGGTGTTCGCGGGCGCGACGGCGGAGTTCCGGGAGCGCGAGGCCGAGCTGAAGGGCCGCTACCTGTCGGTGTAGTCAGCTCAGCTGATGCCGCCGAGGCGGACGATGGTCCGCCGCAGCGTGCCCTCTCCGATCAGCTCACGCGCGTTGGCGGCTTGAACCCGGAACAGGAGCTTGGTCCCGTCGACTTCCAGGAGCTCGGCCGCCACGGTGAACCACTCCCCGACCCGCGTCGGCCGCCGGTGCCGGATGCAGATCTCGTAGCCGACCGTCGTGTGATCGTCGGGCAGGAACGGCTGGCTCACCTGCTGCGCCGTGAGCTCCATCTCCATGATCATCGACGGCGCGGTGAGGATTGGCTGCCCGCCCGCGTGGGCGGTCGTCATCGCCTCCGTCACGACCACCCGCCGCTCGCCGCGGAGCCCGGGCACGAGGCCCGGGAACGTGATCACTCCAGGCCCCACGTGAACACGTGGGTCGGGGTCAGCTCCACGATGACCGAGTCGGACTCCTCGATCGCCGCCTCGTCCGCGTACTGCGGGTACTTCTCGTAGAGGCGCGACCGTATCCGGCGAAACTCAGCTCCTCCCTCGATGACACGCGCGGTGCCCTGCAGCATCACGCCGCGCAGGTGCTTCCAGGCGTCGGAGTAGAGGTCGACCGTCGCGGCGAGGTGCGCGTTCGCCTTGACGTTGAGGACCTTGCGGCCGTCGTTCCCGGAACCGAAGTAGAGCTTGCCGTCGTGCAGCACGTGGCACACGGGAACGAGGTGCGGCATGCCGTCCGGCCCGGCGGTGGCCACGCGACACACCCGCTCTCTGGCCACGAGCTCGGCAACGTCTTTCTTGAGCTTGACCGGGCCGCGCCGGCGAGGGCGAGACCGATTCGATTTCCGCGCCATCCTGTCCCCCCTTCTTCAATGCGGCGCGACGCCCGAGCGCCACCTGGAGTTGCCCCGGTTTGGTGGTCGGTGCCACCTTCTGCCGCGACCGGGCGTTCCGAAGAACCTCTTCGAGATCAGGCATGTCCGGGTCCTCCGACTCGCGTCACCGGTTCGCCACCTGCGGCTTGGCGCGCACGCCCGTGACGGTCATCTGAACGAGCGTCCGCTGGGCACTCGCAAGCCAGTCTTCGTATGACACCTCAAGCTTGTCGGCATCGGGGACGAGTTCTCGCGGAGAAACGCACAAACCAGACGCCCACGACTAATGTGGCACGCCCCGACGGCCCAACCAGCGTAGCGCGGATCTCGTGCCTCCGACCACACGACCCGACTCGCCAGCGATTGCGTCTTGCGGCCTTGGAGATCGTCCTTTCGACCGCCAGAGCCTCCCAGCCGGCCGGGGGCGGCCCCGCTCGGACCGACTCGCGTCTATCAACTCGGTTCTTCCGGCCTCCGCCTCTGTGGGTCGCGATCGAGTCCGGGACGCACTTTTCGCTTGACAGCTCTGTCCAATGCGAACGGCCGTCGGTGGCCGGTTCGAGCGGATCGGGCGCCAGCGGCGCGCAGCAGCCCGCCAGTGGGTGCCGACGGGTCGGGACCGAAGAAACAAAGGGTTCGCGCCGGGATCGCCGCTTCCTGGCGCTCCCAGGTGCCTTCGAAATCCAGGTGTAGAGTCGCCCCAGCACAGGCGGACTCGCCATGGAGATCCACGCGCCCGCCATCATCGCCGCCCCGGAGTCCGCCGCCGAGTTGGACCGGCTGGGCGACGAGATCGCCGAGCTGTCGGCACATCTCGATGCGGCCACCGCCCGACTCCTGGAGCTGATCCGCGAGTTCGATGCCCGGCAGGGGTGGAGCGGCGGATTCCGTTCCTGCGCGCACTGGCTGAGCTGGCGAGTCGGGCTGGACATGGGCGCGGCCCGGGAGCGGGTGCGGGTGGCGCGCGCGCTCGAGACCCTGCCGCGCATG
>JACPDG010000118.1 GCA_016184125.1 Candidatus Rokuibacteriota bacterium
TCCTTCCGGAGTACAACTTCAGGGACTCTCGACCGAACAAGTACGCGCCTCGTTACGCAAAAGGCTGCATCGTCGTGACGCTCGACCCGGACGTTGCCGCGGTCTTCCCCGGGGCCAGGGAGGCTAACGATGCCCTGCGAGCTCTCGCCGGCGTCATCCGAAGCCATAAGACCCGGCGTCCCTCACGACGCAGCGCATAACTTCGCAGTCGAGCGGCGGCGCTTCGCGCGCCGCTCACGGCAGCGTTCGCCGCACCAGGCGGGGCGGAGAGGCCAGGCGTAGAATCGCCTCGGAGGGAGACCGATGGCACGGGAGTTCAGTGTGGTTATCGAGCGGGACGCCGAGGGGTACTACGTGGCGTCCGTTCCCGCCCTGCGCGGTTGTCACACTCAGGCAACGTCGCTTGACGAGTTGATGGCCCGGGTACGCGAGGCAATCGAACTCTGCTTTGAGTTCCAAGGCGAAACGGTCCAGCCGCTCGACTTCATCGGTGTCCAGAAGATCACGGTAGCGTGACTCGCCTCCCGCGGGTCACGGGACGAGAGGTGGTCGCTGCGTTGAGGAAGGCGGGATTCGAGGTCGCCAGGATCAAAGGCAGCCACCACTTCCTCCGTCATGCCGACGGTCGCGGGACAGTCGTCCCGGTCCACTCCGGTGAGATCATCGGTCCTGGTCTTCTGACGTCAATCCTCCATGACCGTGACCTCGAACGCGATGACTTCATCGCCCTGGTGTACATCACCGGATGAATCCCGGTACGGAGCCAGGGGGGACGCCAGTGTCGTGCTCACGGAGGTGCCGCCCGTGCGCCCGCACGTCACCCGCTCGACGTCGCTATCGGCCGGTGCCGCCCCTGCCGCCGGCGGGTGCAAGGCCGGCATCCGCGCCAGACCTCCGACGCGCTGGGCGCGGCCGCTTCGCCGCTGGGGTCCCCGGGCGCTGGCAGGAACTTGGCGAAGGAGGCCATTCGACGGGAGGCCTCATGGTCAGGGGTTCTCCGGGGCGCTTCCGAGCGGGAGGAGGGAATGGGGGGCCATTTCAGTTGACCATCAGGCTCATGAGCCGGTGGCCGGCCCCGCGCCGCGTGCGCAGCTTTCTCAGCGCCTGCCCTTCGATCTGACGGATGCGCTCGCGTGTCAGCGCGAAGCGCTGGCCGACCTCCTCGAGCGTGTGCGGCTCCTGGGGCGCAGGATCTCCTGCTCCTTCTGCGAGAGCGACGCGAGCGCCCGCGCGATCTGCAGATCCCCCGGTAGCGTCAGCCGCGGCGCGCATCCGGCCAGAAGCGAATGCCGGTTCGCGCGTAGCCACCGCCGAGGCCCACCGGGCTTCCGTCGGCGCGCCAGCACGACGCCCCCGTCAGCGTGCCGTCCGGCTCGAAGGCGATGGCGCCCATGCCGCCCGCGACGTGCGCGACCGGCACCACGCGATGGCCGCGCGCCGTGATCGGGTCTGGTCGCGGCTGCTCGTGGTGGCGAGCTGACCGCGGCTCGGCAGACCCACGGCCCTTCCCGCACTAGGACGAACGGCCGATCGACAACCGAGACGCTCGAAAGGTAACGTCACCGCACGGTTTCGCGGCCACGGTCTGAGACGGCGGACTCGTCACGTCGGAGGGGCCATGCGGGAAGTCGGGGCAGTGGGTCTCTGGAAGACGCACGTGGTTGCCGTTCTCGTCATGCTCACCGCCAACAGCCTGGTGCTCTTCGGCACAGCGAGCCGAGCCGCCGCTCACGGCGGCGATGCATCGGTGTTCCACGTCTGCATCACCCGCCGGCACGCCGCGCGATTTGTGGCCCCGGCGCAGAACTGTCGTCCGGGCGAGACGGCGGCGCACTGGCCACTGAACCCGACGCAGGGACCCCAGGGCCCGCCCGGACCAGTTGGTCCCCAGGGGCCGCCAGCAAACACGCTCGCCGTCTTCACCGTCGACGACGTCAGGGTGGGCGACGTC
>JACPDG010000018.1 GCA_016184125.1 Candidatus Rokuibacteriota bacterium
CGACCCATGGATCCTCATTGCCCGGGCTTTCGCGCCCTGCTACATCGGCGGCTGGAGCGCCTGCGAGCACTGGAACCTCACCGAGCAGATTTTCCGGGACGTGGTCGTCATCACTTCGAAGCCGGTGCGCCCGCGTCACGGAGGGATCGGCGACGTCAGATACCTTGCGCGCGTCGTCGCGCCCGACCAGCTCTTCGGGACCCGCCGCGTCTGGCGCGACCAGACGCCGGTCGATGTCTCGGATCCTTCGCGGACGATCGTCGACATCCTCGACGTGCCCGCCCTCGGCGGCGGCATCCGTCACGTCGCTGACGTGGTCCGCGCCTACTTCGCCTCCGAGCACCGAAACGATCGCCGGCTCGTCGAATACGCCCGGCGGCTCGGCAACCAGACGGTGTTCAAGCGTCTCGGTTTCCTCATCCAGCGGCTCGGCATCGACGCTCCGGACCTCCTCGGCGAGTGCCGCGCCGCCAGGAGCGCCGGGTACGCGCGCCTCGACCCGAGCGGTCCCGCGCGGGGCCGACTACTGCGGCGTTGGGGCCTGCAGGTGAACGTCGAGGTGCCACCCGGCCCATGATCGACGTTCTCGAACTACGCGAACGGGCCCGCGAGTGGTCGCTCCGCGAGGACGTTGTCGAGAAGGACTACGTCCTGGGCTGGCTCCTCTGGGGCATCGCCTCCGAGCCTGCCCTGACGGACGTGTGGGTGTTCAAGGGCGGCACCTGCCTGAAGAAGTGCTACGTCGAGACATACCGGTTCTCCGAGGACCTGGATTTCACGGCGGTCGAAGGCGCACACGCGAAGCCGGAGGCCCTCCGCACCATCTTCGCCGCGATCGCCGACCGGATCTACGAGGCCTCGGGAATCGAGATCCCGCGCGACCAGGTCCGGTTCGAGGCGTACCAGACACCGCGCAGCAGACGCGCCCTCGAGGGGCGCGTCTATTACCGGGGCCCGCGCCGCCCAGGCGGCGACCTGCCGCGGGTGAAGATCGACCTGACCCTGGATGAGGTGCTGGTCTACGACCCCGTGCGCCGCCCCGTCACCCACCCCTACACCGACGCGTTCCCGACCGGAACCGAGCCGCTCTGCTACAGCCTCCCGGAGATTTTCGGGGAGAAGCTGCGCGCGCTCGCCGAGCGCTGCCTGCCCCGCGATCTCTACGACGTCGTCAGCATCTTTCGTCGGCCAGAGGCCCGGGGCTCGGCCGAAGTCGTCCTCGAGGTCCTCGAGGAGAAGTGCCGCTACAGGGAGATCGCCGTCCCCACGCTCGCCTCCATCGAGGCCTCGCCACGGCGCGCCGAGCTCGACTCCGAGTGGCGGAACATGCTCGGCCACCAGTTGCCCGAGTTGCCGCCGATCGAGCTCTACCTCGACGGGCTCCACGAAGTGTTCGACTGGCTCGAGGGAAGGCCGGCCGTCCCGCCCGCGCTACGACGCGCCCCGGTCGGTGCCAACGAGATCGAGTGGACGCCGCCGGAGACAATCGCCACCTGGGGCACGCTCGTGCCGCTGGAAGCGATTAGGTTCGCCGGCGCCAATCGCCTTTGCGTCGACCTCGGCTACCAGGGCTCGGTCCGGCGCGTCGAGCCCTATTCGCTGCGGCAGACCCGCGACGGCCACCTCCTGCTTTTTGCTGTCCGCCGCGACACGCGGGAGGACCGCTCTTATCGGGTCGATCGCATTGAGAGCGCCCGAATCACCAACGAGGCCTTCAGGCCGGTGTATCCGGTGGAGTTCTGGCCAACAGCCCCGATCAGCGGCCTGCCTCTCGTGCGCCGCCAGTCCTCGCCGGCCCCGCGTCCGCCCGCCACGAGACCACGCCGCGCGCGCAAACGCGCCGCCGGCGGCGAGGCTGATCCACATGGATCGCGATTCTAACGGGAACGCGGCCTACAGCGGCCAGACGAGCGCCTCGAAGCTCGGGATGGCGCGCTCGGCTCCCGCGCCGAGTTCAGAACGCTCACCGGAGCCGGTAGAGCGGCGCGAGCGCCCTGAACGTCTCGAGCGCGGCGTCGCGATACTGCGTGTCCGCCCACTTCGCGGCCTCCGGCGCGGCGACGACACGCCCGATCACGAGCTGGCCGTCACGCTTGCGCGAGACCTCGTCGGCGAGCGCCCCGATGGCGTCCGCCGACAGGTCGGCCAGCCACGCCGCCGGCTCCTCGTCGTGCTCGTTCCGGAACCAGGCGAGCCCCTTGGCGCGGCCGAGCACCGGCGCGAGCTTCGGCGCGCTCTTCTTCCAGGCCGCCGCCCACCGCGTCTTGTCCGCGTGCTCCGGCCCGATCTCGAACAGGAACCGGATCGCGTTGCGGGAGATCGCCACCTTGAAGTGCGGGTGCTTCTTGTATCCGCGCGTGTCCGGCCCGAACGCGACCCACGTGTCGTCCGGCGGATTCACGGTCCGGCGGGCGTGCTTGGCGACGTGCGCGAACACCTCGCTGCCCGCGGACTTGCCCAGCGCGGGTGCCAGGCTCGTGGCCAGGCTCTCGAGCTTCGGGCGGATGCGCGCCCGGATCGCGGCCATGCGTGGCTCGAACCCCTTCACGGAGAACACGTCGAAATCCGGCGGTCGGAAGGCTGACGAAGGCATGCAAGGCTCCTCGGCCGATCACGGCTCCACGAGCGGCAGCGTCACACGCGACGCATGGGCGGCGTCGTGATGAATCGTGTTCACGGCGGCCTGGATCAGGCCACTGGCCCACAGCGGCTCCCCGGTGTTCGGGTTCACGTCGAAGCGCGGGAAGTTCGACGACGACACGTCGAGGCGGATGCGGTGACCGGCCAGGAAGCGGTTCGAGGTGGGGTAGAGCTGGAAGCGGCACTCGTAGAGCTCGCGCGGCTTGAGCGCCTCCGGCCGCCCGCCGTTCCGGTAGCGCAGGCGCAGGATCGAGTCGGTCAGGTTCATCGCGAAGCCCTGCGGGTAGTCTGCGCTCGGCGGGTGGACGTCGATCAGCTTCGCCGTGACGTCGGTGTCCGGCGCGCTCGACGACACCCAGAGCGTCACGGTGATGGGGCCGGTCACCTCGACGTCCCGCGCGAGCGGAGGCGTCTGCCACACGAGCACGTCCGGTCGTGAGGCGAGTGGCAGCCACGGCGGGCGCGACCCGAAGAACCGCGGGCCCTCGCGCTGGTCGAAGGCGCCCGGGATGCCGATGATGTCCCGCTCCCGTTCCTCGACCGGGATCTCCGGCGCGCCCGGCGCGCGCGGCATCAGCCCGACGAGCGAGGACATGTTCCCGCCGATCGTCGGCACCGGGATGGCCGGGTTGAAGATGAAGCGCGTGCCGCCACCGGCCGCGGGCGGCACGTCCGGGGCGAGCAGGCCGCCGGGGTGCAGATAGTAGTCGGTGAAGCGGGCGCGCGGCAGCGGCCACTCGCCGACCGAGCGCCAGCGCCCGCCGTGGTCGAGGCGGCCGCTGCCGGTGCGCCGGCCGGAACCGCCGCCCATCACGAACAGCCGCAGCCGTGGATCGTCGTGCCAGCCATTCGCGATGCCGCGGAGCGTCGCGTCGAAGAAGCGCAGCCGTTCCTCGTTGTGGTCGAGGGCGGCCTCGCGGCCGAGCTCGACGTCGCCCGCGAACGTCTGCCCGAGCTGCTTCACGCCGTGCGTCCACGGCCCGACGATGGCCTTCACGGGCCCGCGGCCGCCGAGCCCGGCGAGGTTCTCGAACGCCGCGCGCGTGTACGAGTCGTACCAGCCCGTCGTCAGCACGATCGGGCAGTCGGGGAACCGCTCCCAGTGCCGGGCGATGTCGAACCCGGGCTGCTGCCAGAACTCGTCGTAGTCGCCGCGCGTCGCGATGTCGTACGCCCACGCCTCGTAGTCGGGGAGCAGGGCGAGCGGCGAGGCGCCGCGCTTGATCGGCATGCGCGTGAGCCACTCGCGCACGTTGACCGAGGCGAGCGCCTTCTCGAGGACGGGATCCGCCTTCGCCTCACGCGACTTGGCCCCCTGCCAGAACGCCCAGCAGAGGAACCGCATCTCGAAGGCGCCGTTGTGGCGCACGGTCGAGGTCCACGCGTTCGCGCCCGCCTCGTCGACCCACATCGCGGCGAGGTGCGGCGGGCCGAGCGCCGCGGCCGCCAGCTGCGTCCAGCCGGCGTACGAGAGACCGAGCGTGCCGACCTTGCCGTTGCACCACGGCTGGCGCGCCACCCACTCCACGGTGTCGAAGCCGTCCTCCGCCTCCTGGGCCAGGAAGCGGAACCGGCCCTCGGACCGGTACCGGCCCCGCACGTCCATGAGCACGCTCACGTACCCGCGCTCGGCGTACCAGAGGCCGTTCAGGTCGACGCGCTCCGGATGGTCCTTCGAGTACGGCGTCCGCTCGAGGAGCGCGGGCCGCGGCTCGGCGACGAGGCGGCCGTCGCGCGCCGGGCGATGGACGTCGCACGCGAGGCGCACGCCGTCCCGCATGGTGACCATGACGTTCTTCTGGACGATGACCTCGTACTCGGGCTTGGACGATTTCATCATGGGGGGACTATCGAAGCCCCCCAAACCCCCCGCCCTCGGCGCCGTCCCGGGGAACCCGGGACGGCCCTCGATCCCCAAACCCCCCGGGCGGCTCGGACACGGCCCGGGAAACCCGGGCCGCGCCTCGGTCGCCCGCTCGGCCTGGGGGGACTATCGAAGCCCCCCAAACCCCCCGCCCTCGGCGCCGTCCCGGGGGGTGCGCGGACGCACCCGTGAAACCCGGGACGGCCCTCGATCCCCCAAGCCCCCCGCGCTCGGAGCGCCCCGGGGGGGATGCGCGGACGCACCCGTGGT
>JACPDG010000023.1 GCA_016184125.1 Candidatus Rokuibacteriota bacterium
GGGACCCTGGCGCTCTCCCTGAGGGGGCCGCATCGCGACGCTCGGAATGGTACAGGGGGACCCGGGCCGCGCCTCGGGTTCCGGCTCGGCCCTGGGCCTCGAAGGGCCCCCCAAGCCCCCCGACGCTCGGACACGGCCCGGGGGACCCGGGCCGCGCCTCGGGTTCCGGTCTCGCCCGCTTCTTGCGGTACGCTGTGGACCACTCGTCCACCGTGGAGGGAGTGCCGATGCAGGCTCGGGGCTCGCCGTCTCTGTCATGCCGCTCGAGAACCGCCGCGAGGTGCTCGTGGCCGCCGGGGTCGCGGCCGACCGGCTCGGTTACGACGGCTTCTTCCTCCCGGAGGCGTGGGGCTGGGACATGACCGTCCTGCTCGCCGAGACCGCCACGAAGACCCGCCGCATCGCGCTCGGCACCGGCATTCTCGGGGTCTGGGGCCGGAGCCCGGGCCAGCTCGCGATGGCCGCCGCGACCCTCGCGGCGCTGAGCGGCGGCCGCTTCGTGCTCGGGCTCGGCGCCTCCAGCCCCCAGCTCACCGAGGGGCTGCACGACATTCCGTTCTCGGCGCCGATCGCGCGCATGCGACGCGCGGTCTCGCAGGTGCGCGCGCTCCTGGGGGGCGACCGTGTCCCGCTCGGGGTGACGGCGAGCGCACGGGCGTTGAAGCTGAACGTGCCGCCTGGTCCCCATGTGCCGATCTATCTCGCGGCGCTCGCCGACGCGTCGGTGCGGCTGGCCGGCGAGGTGGCCGACGGCTGGATCCCGTTCATGTACCCCCTGAGCCAGCTCGCCGCCGGGCAGCGGCTCCTGCGCGAGGGCGCCGCGCGGCGCAACGGCGGGGCCGACATTGCACGGGTCTGCCCGTCGGTCCTCACGGTGGTCGAGGCCGATCCCGTGAAGGCGCGCGAGGGCGCCGCCTGGTTCGTGTCGTTCTACGTGACCACCATGGGAAGCCTCTATCGCCGGTCGCTCACTCGGCAGGGCTTCGGCAGGGAGGTGGAGGCCGTCCTCGCGGCCAACACGCCGAAGTTCCGGGCCGTCGTTCCGCCCGACGCCGAGCGGCTGCTCGACGAGCTCGCGGTCTACGGCACGCCGGACGAGGCGTGCGCGAGGCTCGAGCGGTGGTACGCCGCCGGAGCGGCATGGCCGATCCTGCTCCTGAAGGCGAATCTCACGCCCGCGGAGCTCGACGTCACCCTCAACGCCTTCCGGCCCGTGCTCGACGCGCGCGCGTCTCACGGGCCGGCAGTGTCCCGATCGTAGCTCCGAGGAGGATTCGATGGACGACAAGCCCGTCACGCCGCGCGAGCGCGTGGCCGCCGCGTTCAAGGGCGGCTACGCGGACCGCGTCCCCGCGTATCCCATCGCCGGGTCGTTCGCCGGCTGCCTCGACGGCCTCTCGATCGAGGAGTACTGCACGAACCCGACGAAGGCCGCGAAGGCGATGCTCAACTACTACGAGCGCTACCAGCCGGACATCATGATCGCGTTCAACGACCTCGCGAAGGAGGCCGAGGCGGTCGGCTGCCGGGTGAAGTACTCGGACTACGTCGTGCCGTCGATCGACCGCCACGTGCTCGAGGAGGACAAGGGCACGCTCGCGCGCATGGAGATCCCCGATCCGTTCAAGGCGGGCCGGTTGCCGGCCTTCCTCGAGCAGTGCCAGGCGCTCTCGTCGGCCAGGCTCCCGAGCGGGCTCGGCGCCGTGCTGGTCGGGCCGTGGACGATCGCGATGCTCATGCGAAACCCGGAGCTCATGTGCCTCGACACGCTCGAGGACGCCGAGTTCGTCCACGAGCTCATGCGCTTCTGCACCGAGTACGCGAAGCGCGTCGGTGACGCCGTGCTCACGACGAAGATCGGGCTCAGCTACAGCGACCCGACCGCCTCGTGCTCGCTCGTCGGCCCCGACACGTACCGCGAGTTCATCAAGCCGTACCACAAGGAGCTCGTCGACTACTTCAAGGCCAAGAAGGTCGGCACGACCGTCCACATCTGCGGGACGACGCACCAGATCCACGAGGACCTGGTCGACGTCGGCTTCGTGGCGATCACGATCGACCTCGACCAGCAGGCCGACCCGTCGCTGAAGGTCGATCAGCTCGACAAGCTGCTCACGCTCGGCAACCAGCGCGGCGTGGTCGGCATCGGGAACGTCGACGTGACGATCTTCGAGCGCGCCACGAAGGAGGAGATCGAGGCCGAGGTGCGCCGCTGCATCGACACGGCGGGCACGCGCTCGCGCTTCGTGCTGTCGACCTCGTGCGAGCTGCCGCCGCGCGCCGATCCGAACTGCGTGAAGTGGTTCATGGACGCGGCGCGGGAGTACGGGCGCTACGACCGCATCCTCGCGAGCTGACCCGGGCGCAGGCCCGCCCGACGTGCCGGGGAGTGAGGGCGGAGAGTCCTGGATCTCGTCGGAAGCACGACGGCTCCGGCCGCGTCGCCGCCGTTGCGGACGAGGGCGACTCGGTGTGGCTCTATTTCACGCAGCCTGGCGGCGGCGAGATCGGTTCGGACTGCCGGCTCTTCAACCGTCGTCGAGTGCGCGTGGGGGCAGCCGCTCGACACGACGCGGTACATCCAGACGTTCGACGGAGGGGCGCAATGAAGCCGGACACGCGGCTGGTGCACGCCGGTCGGGATCCCGAACGGAACTTCGGCATCGTCAATCCACCCGTGTACCGGGCCTCGACGATCCTCTACTCGACCGTCGCCGAGTTCGAGAAGCGCGCCGAGCGCAAGTACACCGGGTGCTCGTACGGGCTCTACGGAACGCCGACGACGCTGGCCCTCGCCGAGGCCGTCGCCGAAATGTCCGGAGGCTTCCGCTCGGTGATCACCTCGTCGGGTCTGTCAGCCGTCACCCAGGCGCTGACGGCGTTCCTGCGGCACGGCGACCACCTGCTGCTCCCCGACGCGGCGTACGGGCCGACCCGCGCCTTCGGGGAGAACGTGCTGGCGCGTTTCGGCGTCGACGTCACCTTCTACGATCCCCTGATCGGTTCCGGCATCGCGGACCTCGTTCGCCAGAACACCCGCGTCGTGTACGTGGAGTCGCCCGGATCGCACACGTTCGAGGTCCAGGACGTGCCGGCCATCGCGCATGCCGCCCACGCGCGCGGCGCGATCGTGGTCATGGACAACACCTGGGCCACGCCGCTCCTCTTCCGCGCGTTCGAGCACGGCGTGGACGTGGAGGTGCAGGCGGGGACGAAGTACCTGGCGGGACATTCGGACCTGCTGATCGGGACGATCACCGCGCGTGACGAGGCGCTCTTCCGGACGGTGAAGGACGGGACCACCGCGTTCGGCGACGGCGTCGCCCCCGACGTGTGCTACGAGACCCTGCGCGGGATGCGGACGCTCGCGGTGCGCCTGCGTCACCACGAGCGATCGGCGCTCGACATCGCCCGCTGGCTCGCCGGGAGGCCGGAGGTCGCACGCGTGCTCCATCCCGCGTTCCCCGACCATCCCGGACATGCCCTCTGGAAGCGGGACTATCTGGGCTCGTCGAGCTTGTTCGGCGTGCTCCTCCGCACGTCATCCGACGCGGCGGTCACCGCGATGCTCGAGGGCTGCCGTCTCTTCAAGATCGGCGCGAGCTTCGGCGGCTTCGAGAGCCTCATCCTGCCCTCGCGGCCGGGCGAGAACCGGACCGCCACCCCGTGGCGCGAAACCGGCCTCCTGCTGCGGCTGCACGTCGGCCTCGAGGCCGTGGAAGACCTCATCGCCGACCTCGAGGACGGCTTCACCCGCTTGAACGCGGTGTTCGGCAAGGGGCAGGCCTGATCCGTCACCTCGGATGAACAGGCAACGACGCTGGCGACACTCGCGGCGACCAGCACGGAACGCACTGCCAGGCCGCGCCACACAGGACGGTGAGTCCCACTATCGCGGACACTCATGAAGCCGCCGCGCGAGACCGGCCGGGTGGCAGCGCGGCGTTCCGGGCGACAGCGCGCACGTGGGGTGGGGGAGGGGTCCCGGGACTACGCGTGAAGGACGCAAAGCGGTTCGTGGCCGAGGGCCGCGCATGACCTACAACCCTCAGCGAGGGCTTGCGCTCCTCCGCGTCGGCTCTGGCCAACCCGACGCTCGGTTCCGCGAGGGCCAGGAGGAAGCGATCCGCCACGTCGTCGAGGGTCGTGGCCGGTCGCTGGTCGTGCAGAAGACCGGTTGGGGTAAGAGCTTCGTCTACTTCATCGCCACCAAGTTGCTCCGGGAGGCGGGTCAGGGGCCGGCGTTGCTGGTCTCGCCGTTGCTCGCGCTCATGCGCAACCAGATCGCCGCAGCCGAGCGCATGGGCGTGCGGGCGGTCACCATCAATTCCGACAATCGCGAGGACTGGGACGCCGTCGAGGCCGCGATTCAGCGCAACGAGGTGGACCTCCTGCTGATCTCGCCGGAGCGGCTGGCCAACGAACGCTTCCGCACCGAAGTGCTTGCTGATGTCGCGGCACGCATCGCGTTGCTCGTGATCGACGAGGCCCATTGCATCTCGGACTGGGGGCATGACTTCCGGCCGCACTACCGCTTGCTCGAGCGCATCGTTCGCACGCTACCGCCCAATCTGCGTCTGCTGGCGACCACGGCGACGGCGAACAACCGGGTGATGGATGATCTCCGAACGGTGCTCGGGCCCAACCTGGCGGTCGCGCGGGGCGATCTCAACCGGCCGTCGCTCGTGCTCCAGAGCATGCGGTTGCCCAGCCAGGCGGAGCGTCTCGCCTGGCTGGCCGAACAGGTGCCGAGACTGCCTGGCCACGGGATCATCTACACTCTGACGGTGCGCGACGCCGTTCAAGTAGCGAGCTGGCTCAGGTCGCGCGGCGTCAACGTAGAGTCCTACACCGCCGCAACCGGCGATCGTCGCGCCGAGCTCGAACAGGCGTTGCTGGACAACCGGGTGAAGGCACTGGTGGCCACAACCGCACTCGGCATGGGCTTCGACAAGCCGGACCTGGCTTTCGTGATGCACTACCAGGCGCCGGGATCGGTGGTGGCCTATTACCAGCAGGTGGGACGTGCGGGACGGGCGCTGGACGCGGCCTACGCGGTGCTGCTCAGCGGCGAGGAAGAGTCCGAGATCAGCGACTACTTCATCGAGAGCGCGTTCCCGACGCGGCGGGAAGTCCAGCAGGTCCTGGACGCGTTGGAGGGCGAGCGACGGGGACTCTCGGTTCCTGAACTGCTGGCCCGGGTGAACCTCAGCATGGGCCGTGTCGAAAAGACCATCGCGTTGCTCTCGCTGGAGTCGCCGGCGCCCATCGCGAAGCAGGGCACGAAATGGCAGTTGACCGCGGCACGTTTGAGTGGCGCGTTCTGGGAGCGGGCTGAGCGGCTGACCGAGCTGCGACGAGAAGAGCAACGGCAGATGCAGGAGTACGTCAACCTGGGCTCCGATCACATGGCGTTTCTGATTCGGGCGCTCGATGGCGAGCCGGGCGATCTCGCGGCGCCGGCATTGCCCGCCCTTCCGACGACGGCAGGCCCGGCGCTGGTGCGGGAGGCGGTCGCCTTTCTGCGTCGTACCAGTCTGCCGATCGAGCCACGCAAGCAATGGCCGGCGGGTGGGATGCCGCAGTACGGGACGAAGGGACGCATCGCCGGCGAGCATCAGCTCCAGCCGGGCAAGGCGCTGTGTATCTGGGGCGACGCCGGTTGGGGCGGCCTGGTTCGTGAGGGCAAGTACCATGATCGCCGCTTCGCAGACGAGCTGGTCGGGGCGTGTGTCACGCTCGTGCGTGAGTGGAACCCGCAGCCGTCGCCCGTCTGGGTGACCTGTATTCCGTCGCGGCGCCACCCCGACCTCGTACCGACCTTCGCGCGGCGTCTCGCGGCGGCATTGAACCTGCCGTTCGTCGCCGCGCTCGAGAAAACGGATGACCGCCCGGAACAGAAGATGATGGCAAACAGCGCGCAACAGGCCCGAAACATCGACGGCTCTCTTGGGGTCACGACACACGTCGTGCCCGCCGGCCCGGTGTTGCTCGTGGATGACATGGTGGACTCGCGCTGGACGTTGACCGTCGCAGCCTGGCTCGTGCGCTCGCATGGCGGCGGCGAGGTGTTTCCCCTGGCACTCGCGCTCACGGGATGGGTGAATGAGTAGGTCAATTTCTCCCAACACACAGGCGATCCTTCTTCTGACCGCACCCCTGGTTGCAGGGCGTGGTGAATCCTCATCCGATTCGTTGACTCAGAGCGAGTACAAGCAGCTGGCACGATTCCTCCGTGACAAGCACCGGCAACCGTTTGATCTGCTCGGTTCCGATGCCGTGAAGTTGATCACGGAATGCCAGTCCTTCATCGACAGCGACCGTCTCGAGCGCCTGATGGCGCGCGGTTTTCTGCTGGCTCAGGCCATCGAGGGCTGGCAGGCGCGCGCCATCTGGGTGGTGAGCCGCGCCGACAGCGAGTACCCGAGGCGACTGAAGGCGCGCCTCAGGGACGATTCGCCGCCTCTCCTGTACGGGTGTGGCGATGCCGCGATTCTGGATACGGGTGGGCTGGCCGTCGTCGGCTCCCGGCACGTGGGTGATGTGCTGGTCCAATACGCCGAGGGCGTTGGCCGCCTTGCGGCCAAGGCGCGGCGCACCATCGTTTCGGGCGGTGCGCGTGGCATCGACCAGGCCGCGATGCGCGGCGCACTGGAAGCCCGGGGCAAGGCGGCGGGGGTCGTGGCGGACAGCCTCGAACGGGCGGCCCTGGATCGAGAACACCGCAACCTCCTCATGGAGGGTCGGCTGGTGCTGATCTCCCCTTACGATCCCGCGGCTGGTTTCAATGTCGGTCACGCGATGCAACGAAACAAGCTGATCTACGCGCTGGCGGACGCGGCGCTCGTCGTGAGCGCGGACTACGAGAAGGGGGGCACGTGGGCGGGCGCAGTCGAGCAGCTCGAAAGGCTGCGCCTCGTCCCGGTGTACGTCCGGTCCAACGGCGAGACGGGGAGAGGACTGGACGCTCTACGTCGAAGAGGCGCGTTGCCGTGGCCGAATCCGCTCACGCCCGAGGAACTCGTTCAGACGGTGGCCGCTCAGGCCCCCCCAGAGGGTCATGCGTCGGACCGCGATCTGCCGCAGGCCTCGCCCGCCGCCGCACCAACGACTCCAGCGGAGGAACTCTTCGCAAAGGTAAGGTCGCTGCTGCAACAGATGAGCACACCGAAGACCGATGCGGAGGTGGCCCTCGAATTGGGGATATCGAAGAGCCAGGCCAAGGCGTGGCTGCAGCGTCTCGTCCAGGAAGGCGTTCTCGAGAAGCTGCCGAGACCCACGCGCTATCGCTCGGCTCCTGGTTCCGGGCGATTGTTCTGAACGGCGAGACGGCTGCACGTCGGCCTCGAGGCCGTGGAGGACCTCATCGCCGACCTCGAGGACGGCTTCACCCGCTTGAACGCCGTGCTGGAGAAGACGGGCGCGCCGGCGCCGGCCTGGCGCGAGCCCGGTCACTTCGGGTAGATCGCGAACAGCCCGCTTTCCTCGGCGCTGGTGCGGTACGAGCCGACCAGTCGCTGCGGCTCCGCCGACTCGATGATCCGGACGGTTGCCGTGCCGCACGGTGCTCCGAGCTCCGCCTCGAGCGTGAGCGTTCGGTCGCGCGCGCGTCCGGCGAACTCGACGGAGCGCCCGCACGTGCCGCCTTCGAACTGCAGCCGCCCGCCGAGGCGGTTGCCTTCGGCCCAGTCGATGAAGACGCGCAGCACGCCGGACGCGCCGCGCGCGCTGCGCCACGTGCCCTCCCACTGGCTCGGCAGGCGTGACGGCCGATCGATCAGGACCCTGGCCGGCGCATCGACGTCGAACGCGGGCACGATCGAGCAGGCGACGAGCCCGGCGACGGCCGTCGAGAGAAGCAGCCCCGGCAGCCTGGCGCGGTGGCGCATGGGGCTAGGGCCGCGCGCCCTGCTGGCGCTCGACCTCCTCCATGATCATCGTGTTCAGGTCGTCGATCAGCGTGCCGCGATCGCGCCCGTCGTTCCTGATCAGCTCACGGATGCGCGACGGTCGCGCGGAGAGCATCACGAGCGTCGTGCCGATGCCGACCGCTTCCTCGATCGAGTGCGTCACGAACAGGATCGTGCGGCCCGTCTCCTCCCAGATCCGCCGGACCTCGCGCTGCATGATCCGCCGGTTCTGCGCGTCCAGCGCGCCGAACGGCTCGTCCATGAGGAGCACGTCGGGCTCGATCGCGAGCGCGCGAGCGATCGCCGCGCGCTGTCGCATGCCGCCCGACACGCGCCCCGGGTGGTAGCTCTCGAAGCCGGCGAGGCCGACGAGCCCGAGATAGCGGCGGGCGATCTCCACGCGCTCGCGCGCCGGCGTGCCGAGCGGCTTGAGGACGAGCGCGACGTTGTCCTCGAGCGTGAGCCACGGCAGGAGGCGGTCTTCCTGGAACACGACACCGATGCGGTGCCGATGTGGCCGGCCCGCGATGATCGGCTCGCCGTCGAGCAGGACCAGGCCCCGCGTGGCCGGCTCCAGCCCGCCGATGATCCTGAGGAGCGTCGTCTTGCCGCAGCCGTTGGGCCCGAGCAGGCACACGAAGTCGCCGGCCGCGACCGCGAACGACACGCGGTCGATGATCGGGATCAGGTAGTCCTTCGCGACGTCCTCGACGAGCAGCTTCGGCGTCATCGCCACCGGTCCAGCCGGCGGGACATGGCGTCGAACAGGAGCTTGTCGGTCGCCATCATCACGAGGATCATCACGAGCGCCCACACGAATACCATCTGCGTCGCGAGGATCTCGCGGCTGTAGTTCATGATGTAGCCGATCCCCGAGGTCACGCCGAAGATCTCGGCCACGACGGAGACCTTGAGCGCGAGCCCGAAGCCGATCTTCATGCCGGCGACCAGGTACGGCAGCGTCGACGGCACCACGATCGACCGGAACTTCTCGCTCCCCGAGAGCCGGTAGACGTCGCCCATCTCGAGCAGCCGCCGGTCGACGTTCTCCACGCCCTCCACGATGTTCGACGCCACGACGGGCAGCGTGATCATGAACGTCGTGAAGATCGGCGCCCAGCTCGACAAGCCGAACCAGATGATCGAGATGACGATCCAGACGAAGACCGAGGTCGCGTTGAGGATCGCGAGGAGGTCGTGCACGACCGTGCGCGCGCTCCTCCAGAGGAACGCGGCGAGACCGGCGGCGAGCGCGACGACCACCGCCGCGCCGAAGCCGATCGCGATCCGGTACAGCGAGGCACCGGTGTGTTTCCAGATCTCCCCGGACCGGACGACGTCGACGAACCCGACGACGACCGACCACGGCGAGGGGAGCACGTAGGCCCCGTACCGCCACGACAGCCCCGCCCACACGACGAGCACGGCCGCGAGCACACCGAGCGTGGGCAGGTGCAGCCTGCCCACCCACCCCCGCGCCGTGCTCACCGGATCATCGGGCGAAGAACTCCTTGCGGATCCGGTCCGGGCTGTCCCACACGTCGGACTTCAGGAAGCCGAACTCCTTGTTGAGCTTGAGCTGCGCGATCAGCGTGTCGACCTGCTCGTCCGGCAGCCCGTGCAGCATCTTCACCATCTCGCGGTACGCGACGTCGATCACGTTCCTCGGCAGCTTCGTCACGTCCGCGACGATCTCCTTCGCGCGGTCCGGCTTGCCGTACCAGATCTCGACGGCGTCCCGCTGCGCGTCGTTGAGGTCCTTCCCGAAGCCGGGGTGGGTCCTCAGGAAGTCCGCGTGGACGAGGTAGCAGACGTGGACCGGGAAGCCGCTCGCGCGTCCCGTCGCCTTGCGCCAGAGATCGATCTGCTTGGCGAGATAGACGCCGTCGCCGCGCAGCACGACCGAGTCGGTGATGGGCTGCCACGCGATGATCGCGTCGACCTCCTTCTTCGCGAGCAGCGTCGCCATGTCGGGGGGCGCGGTCGCCGTCACGATCTGCGTGTCCTTCTGGAGGTCGAAGCCGTAGCCCTTCAGGGTCAGCGCGCGGATGTCGAAGAAGGTCGAGGTGCCCACGATGGCGGCGACCTTCTTGCCCTTCAGGTCTTCGACCTTCGTGAGGCCGGCGCCCTTGCGCGCCACGATCGCGCCGAGCACGGCCGTGGCGACGCCGGTCACCTTGAGCGGCACGCCGTCCTCGAACGCCTTGGCGGCGAGCGCGAACGACATGTCGATCGCGTCGACGTTCTTCGACGCGAACTGGTTCAGCAGGCCGGTCGGCGCGCCGGGCACGATCTGGTACTCGGCCCGCCAGCCGCGCGTGCCGAGCAAGTCCTCCTTGTGGATGATCTCGGTCGCCGCCCACCCGAGCTGCAGATACGCGAGGCGCACCTTGCCCTTCCCCTGCGCCGCGGCGCGGCGAGGGATCCCGGCGAGCGCGGCGGCGCCGGCGCCGAGACGGAGCAACGCGCGACGGGCGAGAGGCGCCATGGCGCTCACCCGTTCACCCGCGGCAGACCCTTGAGCGCCTCGGCGATCTTCTCGGCCGGGTACTCGAAGTCCTCGAGCCGGTCCGCGAGGAACGCCTCGAACGCCGCGAGGTCGAAGTGGCCGTGGCCCGAGAGGTTGAGCACGATCGTCCGGCGCTTGCCTTCCTCCGTCGCGCGCATCGCCTCGTCGATCGCGACCCGCACCGCGTGGGCGGATTCGGGCGCGGGGATGATGCCCTCGCTGCGCGCGAACAGGAGCGCGGCCTGGAACGTCGCCGTCTGCGGCACCGCGACGGCCTCGATGATGCCCTCGTCGTAGAGCTTGCAGACGATCGGCGCCATGCCGTGATACCGGAGACCGCCCGCGTGCACGGGGGGCGGCACGAAGTCGTGCCCGAGCGTGTGCATCTTCACGAGCGGCGTCATGCCGACCGTGTCGCCGAAGTCGTAGGCGTAGGTGCCCTTGGTCAGGCTCGGGCACGCGGTGGGCTCGACCGCGATGAGGCGGGTCTTCTTCTTGCCGGTGATCTTGTCGCCCGCGAACGGCAGCGCGAGGCCCGCGAAGTTCGAGCCTCCGCCGGCGGACGCGATGACGATGTCGGCCTCGTCGTCGGCCTTCTCGAGCTGCCGCTTCGTCTCGAGGCCGATCACCGTCTGGTGCATCAGCACGTGGTTGAGGACCGAGCCGAGCGAGTACTTCGTGTCCTCGCGCGTCGCCGCGTCCTCGACGGCCTCGCTGATCGCGATCCCGAGGCTGCCCGGCGAGTCGGGGTCACCCTGGAGCACCTTCTTGCCCGCCTCGGTGTCCGGGCTGGGGCTCGGGACGACTTGCGCGCCCCACGTCTCCATCATCACGCGGCGGTACGGCTTCTGCTGGTACGAGACCTTCACCATGTAAACCTTGCACTGCAGCTCGAAGAAGCTGCAGGCCATGGCGAGCGCCGAGCCCCACTGGCCCGCGCCGGTTTCCGTCGTGAGCCGCGTCACGCCTTCTTTCTTGTTGTAGTACGCCTGCGCGACGGCCGTGTTCGGCTTGTGACTGCCGGCCGGGCTCACGCCCTCGTACTTGTAGTAGATGTGGGCCGACGTCCCGAGCGCCTTCTCGAGTCGCCGGGCGCGGTGGAGCGGGGAGGGACGCCACAGCCGGTAGACGTCGCGGATCTCGTCGGGGATCTCGATCCAGCGCTCTTGGGTGACCTCCTGCTTGATCAGCTCCATGGGGAAGAGCGGGGCCAGATCTTGCGGCCCGATCGGCTGCCCGGTGCCGGGATGAAGCACGGGAGCGAGTGGCGTCTTGAGATCGGCCTGGATGTTGTACCACTTCGTCGGAATGTCCCTCTCGTCGAGGAGGAACTTCGTGCGGTGCCTGTCGAGGGTGCCCTGCGCCATGGTGACCTCCTTGGACGATCCGCGCGGCGGGTCGAGGGAAAAGTGCCGACACCATACAAACACGGGCGCAGCGGTGTCAATCGGCGCAGCTTCCGCGTGCGCGTGGCTCATGGTCGCTGGCACTCGCGTTGAATCCTGGCCGCCTGATGGCTGACGCGCGCGATCCCAAGCCCCTGTCGCCGTGGAAGCTCGGCGGACTCTCGGCCCTGGAGCTCGGCAAGCGCGTGTACAACGAGATCAACACCGACGAGGTCGTGGACCGGGCGGCCGGCCTCTCATACTACTTCCTCTTCGCGCTGTTTCCGACCTTGCTGTTCCTGGCGTCGCTCCTCGGCATGCTGCCGATTCCGAACCTCATGGACCGGCTCATGAGCTACGTCAACCAGGTGCTGCCGCCGGACGCCGGATCGCTGCTGAGCAAGACGCTCGGCGAGATCATCGGCGGCGCACACGGCGGCCTCCTGTCGGTCGGCGCGCTGGCGGCACTCTGGGCCGCCTCGGCAGGCGTGGCCTCGATGATGACCGCGCTCAACGTCACCTACAACGTCCAGGAGCCACGGCCGTGGTGGAAGCGGCGCCTGGTCGCGATCGGGCTCACCATCGCGCTGGCCGTCTTCACCCTCGGCGCGATGATCCTGATGGTCTTCGGCGGGGCGATCGGCCGGTTCCTCGGGAACGTGGTGGGCCTGGGCGATCTCGCCGTGATGGCGTGGAACGTCGTGCAGTGGCCCGTGGCGGTGTTCTTCGTCGTCCTCGGGATCGCCCTCCTCTACTACGCGGCGCCGGCGGTCGAGCACAGGCGCTGGTACTGGGTGACGCCGGGCTCGCTGTTTGCGACGGTCGCGTGGATCGCGGCGTCGATCGGGCTCCGCTTCTACGTCACGCACTTCGCGGACTACAACGCGACGTACGGCTCGATCGGCGGCGTGATCCTGCTCATGCTGTGGCTCTACCTCGGCGGCCTCGTGCTCCTGGTCGGTGCCGAGATCAACGCCGAGATCGAGCATGCGGCGGCCATGGGGGGCGCGCGCACGGCGAAGGCGAACGGCGAGCGGGCCCCGGGGGACACGTCGACCGCACGCGACGAGGCCGACCGGGACAGGATCCTGGCAGGCGCGCGCGGCCTCACCGTCGCGGACGCCGGCGCCGCGGCGGAGCGCATGGCCGCCGCCGTCGCGAAGACGGCAACCGGCGTGAAGCTCGGCGTGCAGGCGCTGCCGTGGGTCGCGATGTGGGGCGTGATGCGCGTCGTGGCCCGCACGTCCGGGTCGCTCGGCCGCGCGTCGGCGTCGCTCGGCTGCCGTCGGGAGGTGCCCGGGCCGATGAAGCGAGAACGCGGGCGCGAGCGCCGCGCGGCCTGACGGCGCGCCCGGACAGTCGACGGGTCGCCGAGCTCGACGCTGGGGAGTCCGCGTCGCGTCTGCCGATCGCACGGCCGGCGCAGGGGCGGGACCGCCCGGGTGCCGGTCTTACAGCACGTGGAGGAACGGGCGCGTCGTCAGGCGATCGGCCGCCCAGCACCCCGACTCGCTGAACCAGCCGAGCGCCGTCTCGGCGTCGGCGGTCGTCGCGAGCGCCAGCGTCGTCCCGTCCTCGAAGATGCCGCCGAGCACGATGCGTCCGGCGCCCCGCATCTCGATCAGCGCGAACTGCGCCATGTCGCGATCGGCCGCCGGTCCTTCGACGATCGTGACGCGCCGTGAGCCGTCGAGCACGACCGGCGGCAGCTCCCATGGCTCGACGAACTCCGTGAAGCTTCGCGGCGTGAAGGCCGTCCACGCGCCCGCTCGCCAGTAGGGATCTTCCTCGATGACGAGCTTCAGCTGTCCAGGCTGCTGGAGCCGGTAGACCAGCTCGGCCGATTTCCCGTCGGGCGACGGGCCACCCGCGATGACGATGCCTGCTTTGCGGAGCCCCTGGAGGCGTTCGATGTGCGCAGGCCGGTGAGGCTCGCGTCGCGAGAGGTAGTCGCCGGAGGTCGTGAACGCGACGTGGTAGACGATCATCGGTGAGCTACCGCGACGCCAGCCGGGCCGCGGCGGCCCGTAGCTCTTCGGCGAGGCGCTCCAGGTCGGCCAGATCGTTCGCCACGACGCCGAACAGCTCCTCCGTGGTGACCTCGCCGTAGAAGTGCGTCAGGCGGGTGCGGAAGCCGGCGATCTCGACGTACTTGTCGCAGAGCGCGGGGTCGACCACCAGCCCTCGCTCTGCCGCCAGCCTCGCGACCTCTCGATACTCGAGCCCGCCGATGCCGAAGGCCCGCGCGAGGAGGTGCCGAGCGGTGTCGAACAGCGCTTCGATCGCGCGCCGAAGGAGTGACTCGGCAGCGGCCGGGTTCCGCCGGTCGGCCTGGAACTCCTCGAAGCTGCTCGATGGAACCGCGCGAAGATCGTCGAGACAGCGGGCGACGATTTCCAGCCGTTCTGCGACGACCTTGAGATTGATCGGTCCGCGCGTCACGTGCTCGTCACTCCGAACGTTTCCTGCTCGATCCAGCGCTGGATCCGCAACAGGTTCGCCGCCTCGCGCATCACGTCCAGCTCGTAGCGGTCTGCACGAGTGGCGTTCGTCACGGCGACCCGGTGACCGTCGATCGCGGAGAACCGGAAGAGCGCGTCCACGCGGTCGAGGGGAACGACGTCGACCCGGAGCGGCGCGAACGCGTCTTCGAGCGCGACCTGGAGCTGCGCCAGGCGCCTGACGTCGCTCCGGGGATCGGCGAAGAGCACGGCGACGTCGAGGTCCGAGCCCTCGGCGCTCACGTCATCACCGTGGAGCCGGCGGAGGCCGTCGTCCGCCCGGGAGCCGAACAGGTAGAGGGCGAGGACGCCGAACCGTTCGCAGAGAGGCATCAGCGCATCCGTTGCCATGGCCCTCAGCGTACTCCCAGCGTGGCGCGCGTGCGGTCGGCCTCGAAGCGCGCGTCGATCGACGCGAAGGTGCGAACGGCCTCGTGGAGGTGCTGCGTCGCGGCGTGGAGATCGCCATTCGCGGCGGCAGCGCGTCCGAGCGCGCGCCGCGCCACTCCCGTGCCGTACCGGAACCCTACGCCGTTCGTGATCTCGAGCGCCTCGCTCGCCCCCGCGCGCGCATCATCGAGCCGCCCGACCCGCGCGTACGCCTCGGCGAGGACGGCCATCATCCATCCGTGGTAGGCGCGCGACCCGGCTCGCGCCATCTGCTCGACCGATTGCTCGAGCACCCGCACGGCTTCGCCCGGGTCACCGGCCTCCGCGAGCGCATAGCCGAGGAATCCGAGGGCCTGACGCGTGACGCCGGGGCTCGGCGAGCGGTCAACCGCGCGCCGGCACGCCTCGACGGCGGCACGCGTCTCACCGCGCATCGCGTCGATCCAGCCCCTCGTGAACGCCGCGTAGCTCTGGAGGGCTGGGTCTCCGATGTCGTCCGCGATCGCCCCAGCGCGGGAGAGGGCATCGAGCGCGGGGCCGAAGTCGCCAAGCATCCCCTGGTTGATCCCCACGGCCCAGTGAGCCCGGCCGTGCCACCAGCGCTCGCCGGTCCGCTCGAGAATCGCCGCCGCGTGGCGGCCGTGCTCCAGGCCTCGACGCGGCTCGGCGGTCCAGAAGGCGGCACGCGCCAGCTCGTAGTGCGTCTTGCCGATGGTCGCGAGGTCACCGGCGCACTCGGCGTCCGCCAGCGCTCGCCGGAGATCCTCGGCGCCCCGAGCGGGGTCGCCGAGCAGATCCCGGAAGTACCCCAGCCAGAACCGGTACGGCGCCGTCGCCGCCGTGTCGGAGACACGGCCGGTCCGAGGCTCGTGCTCGACGAGCAGCTCGAGAGCCTCTCGGTACCGTCCCAGCACGAGCAGGGAAGGAGCGAGCCGCACGACGATGTCGAGCGCGCGCCGGTCCCGCACCGTGGCACGGAGCCGCTCGAGCCGTTCGAGCGCTTGCTGGAAAAGCGACACCGCGCCCTCGTGAGCGTACCGGCTCGCGGCGGTCGCTCCGACCCCGATCAGGTACGTGACCGCCTTCTCGGCATCCGCCGTGTTGCCGTAGTGGTAGGCCAGCCGGTCGGCGACCTGGTCCAGGTCGTCCGCGTACAGCGTTTCGAGCGCGCGACCGAGCGCCGCGTGCAGGCGCTCGCGCGCAGGCCCGATGAGCGCCTTGTCCACGACGCGCCGGATGCGGTCGTGGGTGAACTCGAATCGCTCGCCGATCTCGTGCAGGAGCCGCTTGCGGACGAGCTCCTCCATCGCCTCGGCGGCGGCCCGCTCGTGCAGCTCCGCTGCGCACCGGAGCAGCCGGAACTCGAACTCGCGACCGATGACCGCAGCGAGCCGCAGCAGCTCCAGGGCGGCAGGGCTCAGCCGCTCGACGCGCCGGACGATGAGATCACGGACGCGCACCGGGATGGGGACGGCACGTACGTCGTCCGCCCGCGTCGCATCCTGGATCGCTCGCATCGTCTCGACGACGGCGAACGGGTTGCCCTCGCTCACCGCCCAGATGGCGCCGCCGAACCGGGCGACGATCGAGTCCTCGGTCCCCGTGCGGCTGAGCGCGCGCACGAGGCGCAGCGTGTCGGAGCGCGAGAGCGGCGACAGCGTCACCACGTCGGCGCAGCGCTCGCGCTCGAGCTCGGCGAGCGATTGCGACAGGGCGGAGGACTCGGCCACGTCCTCGTCTCTCGCGGTGGCCAGGACGAGCACGCGCGATCCAGACAGCCGGCGGCCGGCGAAGGCGAGCAGGCTCAGGCTCATCTCGTCAGCCCACTGCAGGTCCTCGAGGACGAGCAGGAGCGGCCGGCGCTCGGCCACGCGCGCGATCAGGCGAACGATCGCCTCGAACAGCCGTGCGATGTTCCCGGGGGCGCTCGTCGCGTCATCGGCGGAGCCATCGAGCTCGGGGAACACGCGGGCGAGCTCCGCCCGGGACACCGCGTCGACCCCGCGCTCCAGCGTCCCGCGGTCGGCGGCGAGCGCCGGCCGGATGGCGTCGCTCCACGGGTTGAGCGGCAGCAGTCGCTCCGACTCGTGCGCCCTCCCGATCAGGACGCGCCATCCTCGACGCACGGCGTCCGCCGCCAGCTCTTCCACGAGACGCGTCTTTCCGATCCCGGCTTCGCCGAGGACCACGGCGATCCGGCGGTCGCCGTGTCGTGCCTCCTCCAGCGCGCGTCTCACGCGATCGAGATCGGCGTCGCGCCCGATCAGGTCCGTTTCATGGACACCGACGCCTGCTTCGAGCACCCCGCCCGGTGCCGGCCGCCGGCGGTCCGAACCGGCGTGTCCCGATGACGTCGTGACGCGTGTGGATTCGCGCGGCGTCCGCTCCAGGATCTCGCGGTAGAGGAGCTTCGTTTCCAGCTCGGGCTCGACGCCGAGCTCCCGCTCCAGCGCCGCGACGCAGAGCTGGTATTGCCGCAACGCCGCGCCGCGGCGCCCCGCGCGCACGTAGAGCCGCATGAGCGTGCGGTGCACGACCTCCTCGGTCGCGTCGAACGCGACGAGCCGGACCGCGGTCCGGATCGCGGCCTCGGGCTCGGCGGCGTCCCGCTCGTGCCGGAGCAACCGGGCGAGCGCGTCGATCGCCAGTTCGCGGAGCCGTTCACGCTCCGTGAGCAGCCATTCCTCGAACGCGGGCTCGCTGACGCGGATGCCTTCGAGCAGATCACCGCGGTAGAGCGCGGCCACCTCCGCGAGCGCCTCCGGGGTGCCGGCACGGACGAGCGACTCCAGTCGAACCATGTCCACGTCCACGCGCGCGGGATCCAGCGCGACGGTCGACGCATCGCAGACGACCGCGCCGGGCAGCGTGAGGGCGAGACGCCGCAGCGTCTGGCGAAGACTGGCGCGCGCCCGGCCGTCGGGGCGCTCCCAGAGGAGCGCCCCGAGCGTGTCTCGCGGATGCGCGCGACCGGGGGGGAGCGCCAGATACGCGAGGAGCGCCTGCGCCTTCTTCGGCGGACACCGGATGGCGGTGCCGTCTGCGGTGCGAGCGGCGAAACCCCCGAGGAACGAGACGGTGATGCGCGCCATAGCCTCCCCGCCCGGTCGGGTACGAGCCAGTGAGCTTCATCGGGGGCGTCCGATCGACTCAAAGCCCCCGGCTGGCTCGAACTATAGGAGATGTCGCCGCGCTGGACCAGCGCTGTCACGCGATTGTCACGGCGGGAGGGTAGAACCGAGGCGGTCGGTGATCTCGGTGAGGGAGGCCCTGTGAGCAGAGTGCATCAGGCAAGGAGGACAAAAGACATGAAGATCAGGATGCTCTGCGCGACACCGCTGCTCATCGGGCTGTTGCTCGCCGTGCACGCTCGCGCCGAGGCCGAGACGATCACCTGGGCGGCCCCGGTCTCCGGTGACTGGAGGGACGCCTCCAGGTGGAGTCCGGCTCGCGTGCCATCGCCGGATGACGACGTCGCGATCACGGTCGACGGGAACTACACGGTGGCGGTGTATGGCGGCGTCCACACCGTCAGGAGCCTGACCATCGGTCCCCCGGACGGCACGGGTGGGCAACGCCTGGCGCTCGTCGGCTATCCATTTCAGGGGGGCGGGGACGCGTGGTTCACCGTCACCACCGGCGTGACGAATGCCGGGACCATCACCCTGACGGATTACGACGGTCGCGGCATGTCGGCGTTCCTGGTCGTGAGCACCGGCGTCCTGACGAACACCGGCACGATCGTCGTCGACAACCCCGGACGGAGAGTCATCGCCGCCAACGTCGACAATCACGGCACGATCCGTCTGAACAGCAGCCTGACGATGGACAGAGCCGGGGCGATCTACAACAACACCGGGACGATCGACATTCGTGCGGGCCAGGCATTGACGGTCACCGGCGCACCCACGTTCAGGCAGAACGGCGGGACGATGTCCCTCGCCGGCACCTACACGCAACTCGGCGGCGTCTTCAGCGCCATGGGCGGCGCCGTGACGAATCCGGGCGGCTTCACGCTCGACGCCGGCACGTTCGACCTCGGCGGCGTCAGTGCCCTGGAGCCCACCGTCACGCTCCGGGGCGGCGGTCTCAACATCGCGGCCGGGGCGACCGTGCCTGCCAGCTTCGTCGTGTACCGGAATGCCACGCTGAGCGGCGACATCGCCGCCGGTCAGACGGTCACGGTCTTCGGCGATCCGTGGGCGGGATCGGCGACGCTGACGGCGGCGAGCGGGTTCACGAACGCCGGGGTCATCAACCTGACGGAGTACGACGGCCGGAACATGCTGACGGAGTACGACGGCCGGAACATGGGCAGCACGCTGGCGGTGACGAGCGGCGTGCTGAGGAACACGGGGACGATCAATTCGAGCTTTGTCAACGACTGCTCCTTCCCGTGCCTGCCGAAGCGCTGGATCCGGGCCAATGTGGACAATGCGGGCACGATCAACCTGAACGTGGGGCTCACGCTGGACAAGGGCGGGGCCGTTTACAACAACAGCGGAACGATCGACATCCCGGCGCCGAGTTCGCTGATGGTGACCGGTGCCCCGACCTTCAACCAGACGAGCGGCACCCTTGCGGTGGCGGGCGCGTACCGGCAGACGTCCGGCGGCGTCTTCAACTTCGCCGGCGGCGTGGTCAGCGGCGCCGGGTACTTCGGGCTGGCGTCGGGCACGTTCAACCTCGGTGGAACGAGCACGATCGCGCCGCTGGTCACGTTTCCGGCCGGCGGGGCGCTCAACATCGCGGCCGGCGCGACGACCCCCGCCGGCTTCCGGCTCTACGGCAACACGAGCCTCAGCGGCAATGTGGCGGCGGGCCAGACGCTGACGGTGTTCGGCGATCCGTGGGCGGGATCGGCGACGCTGACGGCGGCGAGCGGGTTCACGAACGCCGGGGTCATCAACCTGACGGAGTACGACGGCCGGAACATGCACCGGAACGATCAACGCCGATTACCCGCCCGCCTCGAAGCGATACCTCTCCGCCAACGTCGACAACGCGGGCGCGATCAACGCGAATACCAGCCTGACCCTCGACAAGGCCGGGGCGATCTACAACAACACCGGCGCGGTCAACATCGCGAGCGGCAAGACGCTGACCGTGTCGGCGGCGACGTTCAACCAGAGCGGCGGGGCGCTCGCGATCGCGGGGACGTATCGGCAGCAGGGAGGCGGCAGCTTCCGGTTCGACGGCGGCGCGATCGCGGGCGGCGGCACCTTCGCGCTGTCCGGCGTGAGCTTCTTCGGCGCCGGGACGATCGCCGCGAACGTGGTCAGCAACTCCAGCCAGCTCAACCCCGGTCTGTCGCCGGGCATCCTGAACATCGTCGGCAGCTACGCGCAGGACGCCGCCAGCGCGCTCAACATCGAGATCGCCGGACCGAGTCCCGGCGCGGGGCACGATCAGGTCAACGTCACGGGCGTCGCGACCCTCGCGGGGACGCTCAACGTGATCACCGCGCCCACGTTCTGCCCGCAGGGCGAGTTCACGATCATGACGTACGGCTCGCGGAGCGGGGACTTCGCCGTGAAGAACGGCTTGCAGCCCGCGGGTGGAGGCTCGTACGAGCCTCTCCCCGGTCCTGCGACGTACGTGCTGAAGGGCACGGGATGCAACGAGCCGCCGGTCGCCAACGGCGACGGGTACGCCACGGGCGAGGACACGACCCTCGACGTCCCCGCGCCCGGCGTGCTGGCCAACGACACGGATGCGGAGAGCCATCCGCTCACCGCGGTCCTGGTGGCCGGTCCGTCGCATGGCTCCGTCACGCTGAACGCCGACGGGTCCTTCACCTACGTCCCGGACGCCGACTTCAACGGCACGGATAGCTTCACCTACAAGGCGAACGACGGCGCCAGCGACTCCACCGCGGCGACGGTGACCGTGACCGTCAACGCGCTCAACGACGCTCCGAGCTTCTCCAAGGGCGCCGACCAGACGGTGAACGAGGACGGCGGCCCGCAAACCGTCGCCAGCTGGGCGACGGCCATCTCGGCGGGCCCGGCGGACGAAGCGTCGCAGACGGTGACGTTCACGGTCGCGAGCGACAACCCCGCGCTCTTCTCGGCGCAGCCCGCGGTGTCGGCCGCCGGGACGCTCACGTACAGCCCCGCCCCGAACGCCACCGGCGTCGCGCTCGTAACGGTGCGGCTCACGGACAGCGGCGGCACGGCGAACGGTGGCGTCGACACGAGCGCGCCCCAGACGGTCCGGATCACCGTGGTGGCAGTGAACGACGCCCCGAGCTTCTCCAAGGGCGCGGACCAGACGGTGAACGAGGACGCCGGCCCTCAGACGGTTGCCGGCTGGGCGACGGCCATCTCGGCGGGCCCGGCGGACGAAGCGTCGCAGACCGTGACGTTCACGGTCTCGAACGACAACCCCGCGCTCTTCTCGGCGCAGCCGGCGGTGTCGGCCGCCGGGACGCTCACGTACACGCCGGCCTCGAACGCCACCGGCGTCGCGCTCGTAACGGTGCGGCTCACGGACAGCGGCGGCACGGCGAACGGTGGCGTCGACACGAGCGCGCCCCAGACGTTCCGGATCACCGTGGCGGCAGTGAACGACGCCCCGAGCTTCACGAAGGGGGCGGACCAGACGGTCAGCGAGGACGCCGGCCCCCAGACGGTTGCCAGCTGGGCGACGGCCATCTCGGCCGGCCCGGCGGACGAGGCGTCGCAGACCATGACGTTCACGGTCGCGAACGACAACCCCGCGCTGTTCTCGGCGCAGCCGGCCGTCTCCGCCACCGGGATGCTCACGTACACGCCTGCCCCGAATGCCAATGGCGTCGCGCTGGTGACCGTGCACCTGGAGGACAGCGGTGGCACGGCCAACGGTGGCGTCGATACCAGTGGCGCCCAGACGTTCGGGATCACCGTGCTCCCGGTGAACGACCCGCCGAGCTTCACGATCGGCGCTGATCAGACGGTCGCTGAAGACAGCGGAGTTCAGACCGTCGAGGCGTGGGCCACCTCGATCGTGGCCGGACCCCCGGACGAGGCGGGTCAGACGATGACGTTCCTCGTGAGCAACGACAACCCCGCGATCTTCGCGACGCCGCCGGCGATCTCGCCGAGCGGGCGTCTCACGTACACGCCTGCGGCGGACGCGCACGGCTGGGCGACGGTCACCGTGGAGCTTCGCGACAGCGGCGGCACGGCGAACGGCGGTGTGGACACCGGGGGGCCGCAGACCTTTGTGATCACGGTGACGCCCGTGAACGACGTGCCGGTGGCCACGGACGAGTCGGCGGTGACCGACGAGGACGTACCCACGAGCATCACGGTCACCGCGAGCGACATCGATAGTGCAAGCCTCGGCTTCAGCGTCGTGTCCGGGCCGGGCCGCGGCACGCTCGGCGAGTTCGGCGCCGTCTCCTGCGGCCCGAGCGAGGCGGGCTCGGTGTGCTCGGCGTCCCTGACGTACCAACCCGACCCGAACGCCAGCGGCACCGACAGCTTCACCTACCGGGTGGACGACGGGTTGGGGGTGTCCAGCATCGCGACGGTGACGATCACCGTGAACCCGGTGAACGATGCCGCAGTCGCCAACAACCAGGACGTCGCCACCGCGGAGGATCGGTCCGTGGTCATCACGCTGACCGGCTCCGACATGGACGGCGATGCGCTCCAGTTCACGATCGCCGTCGCGCCCAGCCACGGGACGCTGAGCGGGCTCACGGTGACCGGACCGACGACCGCGGAGGTCGTCTACACGCCGGATCCGGACTTCTGGGGCTCGGACAGCTTCAACTTCGTCGTCAACGACGGCACGGTGGACAGCCCCGCGGGGTCGATCTGGATCACCGTGAGCGCGCTGAACGATGGTCCAAGAGCCAACGACCAGACGGCGGCGACCGACGAGGACCACCCCATCGGCATCACGCTGACCGGCTCGGATCCCGAGGGAGCGCCCCTGACGTTCGCGATCGCGACGCCGCCGGCGAGCGGCGTGCTCGACGGTCTGCCACCCGATGTCACCTACACTCCGAACGCGAACTTCAGCGGGACGGACACGTTCACGTTCACCGTCAGCGACGGCAGCCTCGTGAGTGCTCCCGCGACCGTGGCGATCACCGTGAACCCGGTGAACGACGTGCCGACGGCGACGTCGTTCTCGGCGAGCACGGTGGAGACCATGCCGGTCACGCTGACGCTCCTCGGCACCGATCCCGAAGGCGATCCGGTCACGTTCGCGATCGTCGCGGGCTCCGGGCCATCGAACGGCACGCTTGGGCCGGTCGTCGGCACCACGGTGACGTACACGCCCGACCCGGGCTTTACCGGGCTGGACGGCTTCAGGTTCACGGTGAGCGACGGCTCGCTGACATCGGCCGAGGCCGCCGTCTGGATCACGGTGACGTCCAGTCAGTTCCGGTGCCCCCTCACTCAGGGGTACTGGAAAACCCATCCGGAGGCGTGGCCTGCCACGTACCTCACGCTGGGAGGGCAGAGCTACACGAAGGCGGCGCTGCTGATGCTCCTCGACACGCCCGTCAAGGGGGATACCAGCCTGAACCTGGCGCATCAGCTGATCGCGGCGAAGCTCAACGTCGCCAGCGGCGCCGACCCGGCGGCGATCGGCGCCACGATCGCGCACGCGGACGGGCTCCTGAGCGAGCTCGGCGGCAAGCTCCCGCTCGGCGCCAAGACGGCGAAGAGCACCCGCAACGCGATGGTCGACGACGCGAGCGTGCTGGATACCTACAACAACGGCCAGCTGACGCCGTCGTGTACGCTGCGCTAGTCGACGATCGTTTGCCCTGAGGCCGTCCGTGAGAGCCGGCGGCGTCGCGAGGACGCCGCCGGCGTCACGCCGGGGCCGCCGGGGTAGCGCCGAGCGCGAACGGCGGCAGCGACACCGCCGAGGCGCTGGCCGCGCCTGCGCGATCGATCGTCGTGGTCGGCAGCGAGCACCTCCACGACGTGCGCCGGCGGCTCGATCGAGGGGAGGCAGTCGGTCATCGTGTCGGCGATCGACGCTGTGGTGGCGCCACCTCGACGCACCGCCCCAGTCGAGCCCAGGATCGCGGACGTCGTTCGGCGAACGTCACCTACTCTTGGATCGGCGGGGGACTTGCGGCCCGCGGATGCAGGACGTCGATCGCCCAGCCCACGTCGAGACGCTCTCCCAACCAGCCGGGGCAGGCGGTGCGCGGGTGCACGCGCAGGCCGGACGCGACGTGCGCGTCCCGGAGGCTCTGGGGCGGATCGGCCGGCGCCGGGACCGCAGGGGGGACGTCAGCCAGGAGCTGGCCGTCCGGCCGCCGGAACTCAAGCGCACCGTCCGCCTGGCGCTCGACCCGGTAGCCCTCTTCGTGGACGGCGCGATGGTGACGCCGACAGAGCAGGGCGAGGTTCGAGAGCGTCGTCGGGCCGCCCTCCGCCCAGTGGCGCACGTGATGGCCTTCGCCGACGCGCACGCCGCACCCCGGAAAGCGGCAGCCGTGGTCGCGATGGTGGAGGGCGCGCCGCAACGCCGGCGAAATCGTCCGCGTGCGCGCGCCGACGTCCACGACCCTACCGTCCTCGTCGTGCCGCATCACCACGCGGCTGGCGTCGCACGCCAGGCGGCGAGACGTTTCCGCGGGAACGTTCACCCCGTCCTCGAGCACGGACTGGCCGGGCTGCTCCGGGTCCGCGAGCACCGCGGCGTCGACGTGGACCACCACCTGGTACCGTTCGCCCGGCGCCCCGGGGTCGAGCTCGTGATGGAGCGCGGTTTCCGCCAGCAACGCCAGCGCGTCCGCCTGCTGCTGCGCCATGCTCGGCGCCTCCTGCGCCGGATCCGCCGGAGGCGTGTCGAAGCTCGCGGCGCGGGCCTGCTGGTACAGCCTCTCGCGCGCGGCGTCCAGCGCCCGCAGCA
>JACPDG010000019.1 GCA_016184125.1 Candidatus Rokuibacteriota bacterium
CTCGGAAGCGGCCCGGGGGGACCCGGGCCGCTCCTCGGGTTCGCGCTCGGCCAGGGGGCCCCGACATTTGCCCCGACATGGCCCCCCAGGCGGACAAAACCCGGGTTTTGCTAGACTGAGAGTTCGAGCAACAATCGACCGCCGGGCGGTCGATTGTTGGCTCGAACTGAGTCCCCAGGGGGGAGATCCGATGAAAACGTCTGGCGGGCCGCTGTATCGTCTCGTCGCCTGGGTCCTGATCGTTTCCCTCCTCGCCACTGCGTGCGCCACGCGGAACGTTCCCCCGATCGGCGCCGGTGGGCAGCCCTTCCGCCCCGAGTCAGACGAGCGCGCCATGTGGGCGAAGGCCGAGAAGGAGGAGGAAGCGCTCCTCAAGAAGGCCAAGGTTCACAGTGACCCGTTGCTCGAGGAGTACCTCGGTCAGATCGGCGACCGGCTGATGCCCGAGCACGTCCGCACGGCGGGCGGGCCCGGCCTCAAGTTCGGCGTCATCAGCGATCCGACGCTCAACGCGTTCGCGATGCCGAACGGTAAGATCTACGTCCACACCGGCCTGCTCTCGCGGCTCGACAACGAGGCGCAGCTCGCGACGATCATCGGCCACGAGATGACGCACGTCACGCACCGCCACGCGCTCCGGTTCCAGCGCGACGCTCAGACCAAGCAGATCCTCTACACGATCGCTGCGATCGGCCTCTCGATCGGCGTCGCGGCGGCGGCGGGCTCGCGGGCGAAGTCGGGCGACCCGGTCGGCGCGGCCGTGATCAGCCAGACGGCGAACGCCGTGCTGGGGCTCGGCCTCCAGCTCGCAGCGATCGCGTCCATCACCGGCTACGGGCGCGACCTGGAGCGGGAGGCGGACGGCCAGGGCATGGACATGCTCGTGAAGGCGGGGTATGACCCGAAGCAGGCGCCGAAAGTGTTCGAGCTCCTCAAGAGCGAGGCGGGCGATCGCGGTGCCCTCGAGACATTCTTCTTCGGCACGCACCCGCGGCTCCAGGAGCGCATCGACAGCACCAAGGAGCTGATCGCCACCCGGTACGCCAGCGCGGCGGCACGGCCGGACGTCACGAAGGACACCGAGGACTTCGCGATGAGGATGCGGACCGTCGTGCGCGAGAACGCCGCGCTCGACATCAAGGCCGGCCGCTACGAGCTCGCGCAGCGCCAGCTCGATCGGGTGCTGGCGCTCACCCCGCGCGACCCGGTGGCGAACGTGTATTACGGTGACCTTCACCGCCTCCAGGCCCAGCGGTCGCGAAACCTCAACGACCGCGCGGTGCAGACGCGCGAGGCGCTCGCGCGGTACGAGCGCGCCGCCGAGCTCGATCCGAAGCTTCCGGATCCGTTCCGGCAGATGGGGCTGCTCTACTACCAGCAGAAGGAGCCGGAGCGCGCCAAGGTCGCCTTCGAGAAGTACCTCGCGCTCAAGCCCGATGCCCCGGACGCGCGGCGGATCAAGGAATATATCCTCGAGCTCGACCGCTGAGCTGGGCCTGATCGAGAAGCGCGCGCGCAGCCGGTTGCGCGGGGTCGAGGTCGAGTGAGCGTCGCAACGCTCTGATGCCCGCATCCACGCGGCCCAGGCCGAGATAGGCGGCGCCGAGGTCGGCGTGGGCCGCGGCCTCCGTCGGCGAGCGGATGACAGCGCGCTCGAGGGCGGTGACAGCTTCGCCGTGTCGGCCGGCGAGCAGGTAGGCGCGTCCGGCTCGCGCGAGGAGCTGCGCGTTGTCGGGGGCAGTGGCCAGCGTCTCCTGGAGCACGCGGATCGCCTCGGCGGTCCGTCCGCGAGCGAGGTAGAGCGTCGCGAGGCGGTCCGCGACCAGGGCGTCGGCCGGCGCCACGGAGCGCGCGGCCAGAGAGTGCTCGATCGCCTCCTCGACGAGCCCTCGCTCGGAGAGGAGCGCGGCCAGGTGCACGCGGGCGCCGCTGTCGACGGACGCGAGCGCGACGGCTCTGCGGGCGTGGTCGAGTGCGGCGTCGGGGATCTGCTGCAACCGGTACAGGCGCGAGAGCTGCAGGTGAGCGTCGGGGTTCGTCGGCTCCCGGGCGAGCACGGCCAGCAGCACGTCGACGGCACGCACGGGGAGTCCGACGCGGGCGAGCGCGCTCGCGAGCGCCAGCATCGACGGGACGTGCGCCGGCTCGCGCGCGAGCGCGCGCTCGAGCTCGCCGATCGCCCGGGCCGGCGCCTCCTTCGCGAGATGGACGAGCGCGATCGCGTACCGCGCATGGGCGCGGTCGAGCTCGTCGGCGGACGTCGCGGCCAGCAGGGGACGGGGCTCACGCTTGACACTCGTCACGTGCCGGAAGTTCAGCGCTTCCGTGTCCCGGTGCATGCTGAGCGGCGCCGAGAACTCGAGCGGCAGCCGATCGTCCGTGTTGAGGGGCCCCCGCCCGGCATACGTGGCGGTCTCCGTCTCCGTCAGGAGGAAGTCGGCGAGGAACGCGTACGGCGAGGCGACTCCCCGGCGTCCGAGGTCCTCGCGCAGTCCGGCGTCGCGATTCCACACGGCGCGCACGCCTGCGAGGTCGATCGGCCGCGGCTCGGCGCGGCCCGCCAGCAGGTAGTCGCCGCGCACGTTCGGGTACCAGACCGTCGTGGCCGGAAACGACGACAGGAACGTGCGGACGATCATCCTGAGATCGTCCGGGTCGAGGCCGTACCCCTGGACCCACTGGACCATCACGCCGCCGGGCGCGAGCCTCTTCCGCGCGAGCGCGTAGAACTCCTCCGTGTAGAGCGCCGCGATCCCGCCGATCCACGGATTCGACGGTTCCGACGCGATCACGTCGTACCGCTCGCGCGCGCCCAGCAGGACGTTGCGCGCGTCGCCGATGGACAGGCGCACGCGGGGGTCGCGGAGCACGTCGCGGTTCTCCGGCTCGAAGAAGCGCGAGGCGCGCACCACGGCGGGCTCGATCTCGACGACGTCGATCCGCTGGACGGGGTGGCGAGCGACGGCAGCCGCGGTGACGCCGCTGCCCAGCCCGACGACGAGCGCCGTGCGGGCGCCGGGATGCAGGAGGAGTGGAAGATGACCGAGCATGAGCTGCGTGTGCATGTCGCGGCCGGTGCTCGCGTCCGTCTTGCCGTTGATCCGGAGGAACCGGTCGCCGCCCCGACGGTGCACGGTGACCGTGGCCGACAGACCGTCCTCGTGGAACACGAGCTCGCTGTCGCCCTGCGCCTCGGCGACGCTGACGGTGCCCGCCTGCTTGCGGTACACGTCGCCGTACACCGCGACGCCGCTGGCCATCACCGTCCGATCCCATGCGGGCAGCAACGCGACGCCGGCCAGCGTGGCAACCGCGACGACGGCGCCGATGGCGGGCCGCCAACCCTGGCGGAGCGTGCCGGTCGCGAGCGCCACGGCGCCGGCCGCGACGTTCGCGATGACCGCCGCCTTCACCGTTGCATGCGCTCCCACGGCCGGGATCAGCGCGAACCCCGCGAGGAGCGTACCCGTGATGGCGCCAGCGGTGTTCGCCGCATAGAGACGGCCCACGCGAGAGCCGATGTGCTCGGCGCCCGGCGAGGCGAGCGCCACGGCGACGGGGAACGCCGCACCGAGCAGTGCGGCCGGCGCGGCCATCGCAAGGATGGCGACGACGAGCTGCACGACGAGCACGAACCCCGGCGCCATGGACACCGTGAACGTTCGCGCGAGGACGTCGGGCATCCGGTCGAACGTCGGGAGGATCGCGAGCGCTGCGGCGGCGGCCCCGACCTGGACGAGGCCGAAGCCCGTCGCGTCACCGCGCCGGGTGCGGCACACGGTCGCCGCCACGCCGCTGCCGAGCGCGATGCCGGCGAGGAACGACACCAGCATCGCGGTGAACGCGTAGGTGGAGCTTCCGATGACGAGCGCGAGTCCTCGCGTCCACGCGATCTCGTACGTCATCGCGGCGGCGCCCGAGACGGCGAGCCCCAGTTGCGCGAGCCACGCCAGCCGGGGACCGGCGATGTCGGACGCGACGAGGGCCGCCGGTGGGCGCAACCGATCTGCATCCGGCGGACGGCTGAGGGCCACGTGATCGACGGCGATCGCGGCCATGCCGATGAGGACGTTCGCGACCGCCGTGAGGAGCACCGTCACTCGCATGCCGAGCGACGGCAGCAGCAGGTAGCCGGCGAGCGCCGTACCTGCCACGGCGCCGGCCGTGTTGAGCGCGTACAGCGCGCCGACGCGCGCGCCCGGCTTCCCAGCGCCGGCGGCGAGCGCGCGGCTCAGCACGGGCAGCGTGGCGCCCATCAGGGTCGTCGGCACGAGCAGGAGCAGGAGCGCGAGCCCGAGGCGTCCGGCGGCGAAGAGGACCGGGGCCGGCTCGAACGCGCGCGCGAGCGCGACGTAACCCGCCTCGGCCGCGGGCGTGAGGAGGGTCACGCCGAGGGCCGAGATGCCGACCGCGATCTCGATGATGCCGTACAGCCGGACCGGCCGGGACACCCGGTCGGCAAGCGGGCCGAAGGCGAGTCCACCGGCTCCGAGACCCGCCATGAAGGCCACGAGCACCGTCGTCACGGCGGCGACGGTGTGACCGAAGACGAGGCCGAGCATGCGAAGCCACACGACCTCGTAGACGAGCGCCGTCGCACCCGAGAGCGCGAAACAGGTGAGCACGACGGCGACGACCGGGGCGGGTGCCGCGTGTTTCGTCATCTCGCCTGGCCCGCCCACGCTGCGAAGCGCGCCGGGGAATCCGGGGCGCTTCTCGTTCTTC
>JACPDG010000024.1 GCA_016184125.1 Candidatus Rokuibacteriota bacterium
GGGGCCACACCCGTTCCCATCCCGAACACGGTCGTTAAGCCCTCCAGGGCCGATGGTACTGCGCTGGCAACGGCGTGGGAGAGTAGGTCGCCGCCGGGGCTTTTCCTCGGAGGGGGGCTTCGCCCCCCTTCCGACGGTCGTCGCGCGCCTGCGGCGCGCTCCTCCCTGCCTCCCCCCAGGAATCGATTGCGCGGGCGAAGCCCGCGCTCGAACGCGGACGATCAACGCCCGGGTCGCACATGCGGCCCGGGCGTTCGTGCGTTCGCCTCGTGGCTCGAGAGTTCCATCAGTCCGGGGAGCGACGCGAGCCAGACGCCATGAGCGAACCGGGTGGTCGAGGAGCGCCACGGCTTGGCCGGGGTGCTCCGAGGGGGGGTTTGGGGGGCTTCGGTAGTCCCCCCATGAGATCGGTCGAGGAGCGCCACGGCTTGGCCGGGGTGCTCCGAGGGGGGGGTTGGGGGGCTTCGATAGTCCCCCCATGAGATCGGTCGAGGAGCGCCACGGCTTGGCCGGGGTGCTCCGAGGGGGGGTTTGGGGGGCTTCGGTAGTCCCCCCATGAGAATAGTCGTCAGAGAATCAGGCGAACGAGCGCGACGTACAGTCCCACGACCGCGTCGAACGCCGGGCCGATCACGTGCCGGGTCGCGCCGGAGATCACCAGGACGAGCAGCAGCACCGGCCCGTACTGGTCGAGCACGGCGAGGATCCCGGCGTGGCGGGGCGGAACGAGCCACCGCAGCAGGTGCGCACCGTCGAGCGGCGGGAGCGGGATCAGGTTGAAGATCCCGAGCGCGACGTTCAGCTCGAACACGAGCACGAGCACCGTGCCGATCGTGTCGGCGACGTCGCTTCGTCCCATCGCACGGCGGGCGAGCACGAAGGCCACGAGCGCGGCGAACGCGGTGGCGAAGTTGGCGAGCGGCCCGGCGACCGCGACCAGCGTCATGTCCCGTCCCGGCACGCGCAGGTTCCCGGCGTTCACGGGGACCGGCTTGGCCCATCCAAAGCCGGCGAGGACGAGCGCGAGCGCGCCGAGGGGGTCGATGTGCGAGATCGGATTGAGCGTCAATCGACCGGCGAGCCGCGGCGTCGGGTCGCCGAGCCGGTCGGCCACCACGCCGTGGGCGACCTCGTGGACGGTGACGGCGACAAGCAGCGCCGGCAGCCTCCAGAGGAGCGCGAGCGCGAAGCGCGCCGGGTCGGAGAAGAGGTCAGTCAGGGATCAGCCGGCAAATGCCGTCCACAACGCGAGCGCGAACGATCCCACAGTGAGGACGATCGCGACGTTCGCGAGCAGGCGGTCGAGGCCGCTCTCCGATCGCTGGTCCTCGAACGACAGGAGGAATCCCGCGATGAACCCGCCGGCGAAGCCGCCGCCATGCGCCCAGTTGTTCACGGCGGACATGAAGAACCCCATGATGAAGAGCAGCAGCGCCCACTGTCCGTACTGGCGGAGCACCATGCGGCCGAAGTAGCCGCCGCGCCGCCGTCCGTACGCGACGAGCGCGCCGAGCAGCCCGAAGATCGAGCCGGAGGCGCCGACGGTGAACGGAATACCGATCAGGTTCGACAGCGCGAAACCCGCGACACCGGCCACGGTGAAGATGATGACCAGCCGCGACGGGCCGTAGACCTCTTCGACGGCGGGGCCGAGCTGCCGGATCCAGAGGACGTTGAACAGGATGTGCAGGATTCCGCCGTGCAGGTAGATCGCGGTGAGGAGGGTCCACCAGTGACCGTGGGCCCACGCGAACGCGCCCGCCATGCCGAGGTCGGTGAGCGCGCGGCCGCTCGGCGACAGCATGTCGAGCGGGCCGCGCGGGCGCAGGGCCGCCGCCGGGTCGAGCACGAGGCTCACGACATAGAGCACGATGCAGGCGACCGTCACGGCGGTGGTGAAGTTCTGAATGCGCAGCGCGCGCCACACGGGCGCGAAACCCCACAGCCCCGGATTGCGGCGCCCGCACACGAGGCAGACAGGAGCGTCGGCGTTGGTCAGACGCCCGCACGACGGGCAGAGGATGGCGCCGCTCGTCTTACGGAACACGACGGTCGGGATCCGATCGCGGCGGGATATCCGAATCGCTCACGTCGTCGTCGGCCTCGACGCGGTAGCGCTCGTCGAGCCAGCGTCCGAGGTCGATGAGCCGGCACGTGCGCGAGCAGAATGGCCGGTGAGGGTTGCCGTGCCACGTGGTGAGCGAGCGGCAGGTCGGACACCTGACGCGGTGCGCTGGCGGTGTCGCGTCAGTCTCGCCCGCACCCGAGGTTCCAGGGATGTCGTGCACCACTCCACGCCACGTCCGAGGAGCACATGTCCTCGCATCGTACTGGCGGCGCACAAACGCTGTCAACTCGGGCACTTCGATGACGTCGACACCACAACTCCCGTTGACAATCGAACGACGCGTCGCGTAAAGTTGCCCGTGACCGGTTTGGTGCGCCCGTCGACGACCGGATTTTTTCCCGCACGCAAGGAGCCAGTCCGATGAGTGGAGGCAGCATTCGCCTGTCCCCGCGGGGAACTGCAAGCAAGCCTCGGTCCACGATCTCTCCGATCCTGCTCTCGTTGCTCGTCGCGCTCGTCGTCGTCGCCCTCGGAACGGCGGCCGCGATCGCGCAGACGCCGCAGGCGACCGCCCCGGCTCCGCACGCCGGCGGCGGCGAAGCGAGCCTCGTCGTCCCGGATCTCGGTCAGGCGCAGTTCCTCGGCATGAGCGGACGCGCGCTCCTCATGGCGGGTCTTTTCGTGAGTGCGCTGGGCCTCGTCTTCGGCCTGGTGATCTACATGCAGCTGCGGGCCCTGGCGGTGCACGAGGCGATGCGGGAGATCTCCGAGCTCATCTACGAGACCTGCAAGACGTATCTCATCACCCAGGGCAAATTCCTGCTCATCCTCGAGGCGTTCATCGGCGTCATCATCGTCCTCTACTTCGGCGTGCTGCTGCGCTTCGACGCCTTCAAGGTCATCATTATCCTGCTGTTCAGCCTCATCGGCATCGGCGGCAGTTACGGCGTGGCGTGGTTCGGGATGCGGATCAACACGTTCGCGAACTCGCGCACCGCGTTCGCGAGCCTCGAGGGCAAGCCGTATCCCTTGTCCGCGATCCCGCTCAAGGCTGGCATGAGCGTCGGGATGCTCCTGATCAGCGTCGAGCTGTTCCTGATGCTGTGCATCCTCCTGTTCATTCCGGGGGACTACGCCGGCCCCTGCTTCATCGGCTTCGCGATCGGCGAGTCGCTCGGCGCGGCCGCGCTCCGCATCGCGGGCGGCATCTTCACGAAGATCGCCGACATCGGCTCCGATCTCATGAAGATCGTCTTCAACATCAAGGAGGACGACGCGCGCAACCCCGGGGTCATCGCCGACTGCACCGGTGACAACGCCGGCGACTCGGTGGGACCGAGCGCCGACGGCTTCGAGACGTACGGGGTGACCGGCGTCGCGCTGATCTCGTTCATCCTCCTCGCCGTGAAGGACCCGCTGGTCCAGGTCCAGCTCCTCGTCTGGATCTTCGCGATGCGCATCCTCATGATCATCGCGAGCGGCGGCTCGTACCTGCTCAACGGGGCGATCGCGCGGGGCCGGTACGCGAACGCGGCCCGGATGAGCTTCGAGGCGCCGCTCACCTCGCTCGTGTGGATCACCTCGCTCGTGTCGGTGGTGCTCACCTACATCGCCTCGTACGCGCTGATCGGCGGCCTTGGCGACGGCAGTCTCTGGTGGAAGCTCTCGACCGTCATCACGTGCGGCACGCTCGCCGGCGCGATCATCCCCGAGTTCGTCAAGGTGTTCACCTCGACCGAATCCGGCCACGTGCGCGAGGTCGTGACGTCGGCGCGCGAGGGCGGCGCGTCGCTCGGCATCCTGTCCGGCTTCGTCGCGGGCAACTTCAGCGCCTACTGGCTCGGCATCGTCATCGTGATCCTCATGGGCACCGCGTACTCGATGAGCACGCTCGGCCTCGGCGCGCTCATGGTCGCGCCCGCCGTGTTCGCGTTCGGGCTCGTGGCGTTCGGCTTCCTGGGCATGGGCCCCGTGACGATCGCGGTCGATTCGTACGGGCCGGTGACGGACAACGCCCAGTCGGTGTTCGAGCTCTCGGTGATCGAGACGATCCCGGGCATCAAGCAGGACATCCGCAAGCGCCACGGGTTCGACGTGGACTTCGAGCGCGCGAAGCACCTGCTGGAGGACAACGACGCGGCGGGGAACACCTTCAAGGCCACGGCGAAGCCGGTGCTGATCGGCACGGCGGTCGTCGGCGCGACCACGATGATCTTCTCGATCATCGTGCTGCTCACCCACGGGCTGACGGAGAACCTGGACAAGCTCTCGCTGCTGCACCCGCCCTTCCTGCTCGGGTTGATCACGGGCGGCGCGATGATCTACTGGTTCACGGGCGCGTCCACGCAGGCCGTCACCACCGGCGCCTACCGGGCCGTCGAGTTCATCAAGGCGAACATCCGCCTCGAAGGCGTCACGAAGGCGTCCGTCACGGACTCCAAGCGCGTCGTCGAGATCTGCACGCAGTACGCCCAGAAGGGCATGTTCAACATCTTCCTCGCGGTGTTCTTCGGGACGCTCGCCTTCGCGTTCCTCGAGCCGTACTTCTTCATCGGCTACCTCATCTCGATCGCGCTGTTCGGTCTCTACCAGGCGGTCTTCATGGCGAACGCCGGCGGTGCCTGGGACAACGCGAAGAAGATCGTGGAGGTCGACCTGAAGGAGAAGGGCACGCCGCTCCACGCGGCGACCGTGATCGGCGACACGGTCGGCGATCCGTTCAAGGACACGTCGTCCGTGGCCATGAACCCGGTGATCAAGTTCACGACGCTGTTCGGTCTCCTCGCCGTCGAGCTCGCCGTGACGCTGACGGCCGGCAGCGGCCCGGCGCTGACCCGGGTGCTCGCCGCAGCGTTCTTCGCCGTGTCGGTGGTCTTCGTGTGGCGGTCGTTCTACGGGATGAGAATTCGGGCCGCCGAGCCTCATCCGGCGGGCGCGCACCTCGGAGCGGTCGCGCGGAGCAAGTAGCGGGTGGAGCTCCTCTTCGACCTCGCGTCAGGCCGGTACGCGCTCGACGACCTGGTCCGATGGGGCGGCTATGCCGTCCTGCTGGCGATCGTCTTCACGGAGACCGGCCTCCTCGTCGGGTTCTTCCTGCCCGGTGATTCGCTCCTGATCACCGCGGGGCTCGTGGCCGCCACGGGCGGCCTGAACATCTGGTGGCTGAACGTCCTGCTCATCATCGCGGCCGTCGCGGGGGACACCGTCGGCTACGCCATCGGCTACCGTGTCGGCCCGCGGCTCTTCGTCCGCGAGAAGTCCCTGCTGTTCAACCCGAAGCACGTCGAGCGGACGCGCGAGTTCTACGCCCGCCACGGCGCGAAGACCATCGTGATCGCCCGATTCGTGCCGATCATCCGCACGTTCGCTCCCGTCGTCGCGGGCGTGGGCGCCATGCGGTACCGCCGCTTCATCTTCTATAACATCGCCGGCGGCGCGGGCTGGGTCGTGAGCATGACCTGGGCCGGCTACCTCCTCGGTCGCACGATCCCGAACATCGGGGACCGCATTCACCTGGTCGTCGGCATCGTGATCGTCCTCTCCGTCATCCCGATCGTCATGGAGATCGTGAAGGAGCGCAGGCGGCGCTCCGCCTAGCCGGGGGCCCGGAGATGGCGCCCCGCACCCATCCGCGGTCGGAAGCGGCCCGGGTGACCCGCGGCGGTCCTCGATTCGCCGGCGTGCTCGTCGCCCGCCCGATGCTCGCCGCCCTCGTCAGACGTCTGCCGGTCCCGGTCGCCGCGTGGCTGGGGCGCCGACTGGGCGACCTCGCCTGGATGGCGCTCGCGCGCCGCCGCCGGACAGCGCTCGACAACCTCGCGGTCGCCTTTCCGGAGCTCGGCCGTGCCGAGCGCGGCCGGCTCGCCCGGCGCTCCTTCCAGCACGTCGGGCTGATGAGTGTCGAGCTGTGCTCGGCGCTGACCGATCCGCCCGAGGCGACGCTCTCCCGCATCGACGTGGACGGCCTCGATCACCTCGAGCGCGTGATGGCGACCCACGGGCGGGCGATGCTCGTGACCGCTCACCTCGGCAACTGGGAGCTGCTGAGCTTCGTGCACCGGCTGACGGGCTTCCCGCTCGCGATCGTCGTGCGGCGCCTGGATGCCGGATGGCTCGACGCGGTCGTCCGGCGGTTGCGGGAGGCTGCCAGCGTCGAGATCATCGACAAGCGGGATGCCGTGCGGCCGGTGCTCGCCGCGCTCCGGCGCGGCTGGATGGTCGCGATCCTGCTCGATCAGAACGCCACGAGACGGGAAGGCGTCTTCGTGCCCTTCTTCGGCCGCGCCGCGAGCACCTCGCGGAGTGTCGCGGCGATCGCGGTTCGGACGGGGACGCCGGTCGTGCCGCTCTTCATCCGCCGCGCGGGTGACGGCCGGCATGCCGTGACGATCGAGGAGGCGCTCGTGCCACCGCGCGACCGCGCCTCGGAGGAGGCGATCGCCGAGCTGACGGCCGTGTGCGCACGCACGATCGAGGCGGCGATTCGCCGGGCGCCCGAGCAGTGGCTCTGGATGCATGCGCGGTGGCGGACCCGTCCGCCGGGAGAGCGAGTCTGACTTCATGGGGGGCCTCGAAGGGCCCCCCAATCCCCCCGGCGCTCGGAGCGCCCGGGGGGGGCGCGGACGCACCCGTGGTGCGCGGACGCACCGACAAAGCCGTGGCGCTCCTCGACCACCGTCATCCCGCTACTTCTTCTCTTCCTTCTTCTCGCTCCTGGCGGCCGCCGCGCACGGGTTCTTCACGCCGCCTCTCTTCGCGGCCCTGGGGGTCGACGCGCTGATGGACTGAGCGACCATCTTGCCGTCCTGCTCGCTGTACCGGACCTGGACGCTGTCGCCCGCCTGGAGGTCGGCGGCGGTCGCGTCCTTGCCGCCCTTCTTGATCTTCGTCTTCGGGTCGACGGCGAACGTCCACTCCGTGTCCTTCCCCTTCGCCTTGCCCGCGACGACGAGGCTGTCCGCGCCGGCCGACTTCACCGTGCCTCTGGCGTTCTTCGCCGCGGGCTTCTTGTCGGCTTTCTTCTCGGCCTTGTCGCCGGCCTTCTCGGTCTTCTCGGCGGGCTTCTTCTCCGTCGCCGTCCCGGTCTGGGCCGCGGCCACGCTGACCATGCCGGTGACGAACGCGAACGCGACGAACACGCTCAACAGTCTCTTCACGGATGATCTCCTCGGGGTGGTGTGGAACGGGTGCTACAGATTCTAACAAGGAGCAGAACGAGCGAGATCAGCACGTGGGAGACGGCGGGCACCGGCCGGAGGCCGGCGCCCGCGAACGTTGCCGCTACGGGGTCGGCGCTACTTCTTCTCCTCCTTCTTCGCCGCCTTCGCGGCGCCCGCGTTCTTCTTCGCGGCCTTGGGCGCCGACGCGCTGATGGACTGAGCGACCATCTTGTCGTCCTGCTCGCTGTACCGGACCTGGACGTTGTCGCCCGCCTGGAGATCGGCGGTGGTCGCGTCCTTGCCGCCCTTCTTGATCTTCGTCTTCGGGTCGACGGCGAACGTCCACTCCGTGTCCTTCCCCTTCGCCTTGCCCGCGACGACGAGACTGTCCGCGCCGGCCGACTTCACCGTGCCCTTGGCGTTCTTCGCCGCGGGCTTCTTGTCGGCTTTCTTCTCGGCCTTGTCGCCGGCCTTCTCGGTCTTCTCGGCAGGCTTCTTCTCCGCCGCCGTCCCGGTCTGGGCGGCAGCCAGGCCGGCGACGCCGGTGACGAACGCGAACGCGATGAACAGGGTCACGAGTTTCTTCACGGAAGCATTCTCCTTCACAGGTTGGGGACGATGGACGCCATGACCGCGCCTCCCTGGCCTTGGGAGGTCCTTCCTCCTTCCTCGGGGGTCGCCCGCTAAGTGCTTGAGATTTTTACAGAATGACAGCGGCCACTCTATGTTTCGGCGGCGCCCCGTGTCAAGCTCGTTGACCGGAACGTGTCGTGCATGGTAAAAAGTGCCGCGATCCGGGATTCCATGGCCATTCAGCGTCGTTTCGGACTTCTCTTCGCCGCTTTCTTGGCGATTTTCCCCTCGGGCGCGTTCGCGCCCTGCGCTGCCGATCCTGCCTCGACGCGGTCGATCGACTTCGAGTCCGGCATACCGCCGTGGATGATCGACGGCGGTGCCCGTGCGCCGTCGCCGATCGACCACGCGCCGAGCGCAACAGGCTCCTCCGAGGACGCCGGGAGTCACCCTTCGGCCTCTCAGGCGTATCCGGTCGTCCTCAATGCGCAGGTCCAGCATTTCCTCGATCGGTTCACGCGAGAGCGCCGCGAGATCGTCGCCATGTGGCTGAACCGTTCGAGCCGGTACCTCGGCATGATCCGCGAGGTCCTCAAGAGCCGGGGAATGCCCGAGGACCTGGCCTTCACCGCGATGATCGAGAGCGGGTTCAATCCCGTCGCCGTGTCGCGAGCCGGCGCGGTCGGCCTCTGGCAGTTCATGGCCACGACCGCGCGCCGGTACGGGCTGCGCGTCGACGACTGGGTCGACGAACGACTGGACCCGGAGAAGTCGACGTTCGCCGCAGCCGCGTATCTTCGCGATCTCTACCAGCAGTTCGGGTCGTGGACGCTCGCGCAGGCGGCGTACAACGCCGGTGAGAACAGCGTCGTGCGGGCCATGCGGGCGAGTGGCGCCAACGACTTCTGGGCCCTGTCTCGTACCCGATTCCTGCCGAAGGAGACGAAGGAATTCATCCCGCAGATCGCGGCGGCGACGCTGATCGGGCGCGATCCGGTCCAGTACGGGTTCCCGATGGCCGAGACCACGGTGACGTCGTTCGAGACGATCTCCGTGCCGCCCTCGACGGATCTCCGCTGGCTGGCCGCTACCTCGGGGATCTCGGTCGACATGCTCCGGTCGATGAATCCGACGCTCGTCCGCGGGATGACACCCCCGGGCAGAGCGCACGAGCTGCGTGTCCCCCTCGGGACCGGCCCGGGAGTGCTGGCCGCGCTCGACGCCCCGCGTCCCAGGGTCACCGTCGCTCGCGCGCATGCCCGCGGGCGTTCCGCCGTCGCGCGCGCGGCGAGCAAGCCCGCCGCGCCCGTGGCCGTGGCTCGTGAGCCGCGGGTCGTCCGCGCTGCGCGGTCGCAGACGACGGCTGCGGCCACGAGCGACGTCCACGTCGTCAGACCGCGGGACACGGTCACGTCCATCGCGAAGCAGTACGGCCTGTCGGTCGGCACGGTGCTGCGGTGGAACAGTCTCGAGAAGCACGACCGGATCCGCCCGGGCGACCGCCTGCGCCTCACCGAGCGCCAGACGTCGAGCGATCGACCGTCCGGCGTGCGGTGACGATCGACGTCCAGCTCTTTGCCACCCTCGCCCGCTACCTGCCGCCCGACAGCGCGGGTGACGCGGCCACGCTCGAGATCCCCGAGGGTACGCGCGTCGGCGACGTGATCCGCCTGCTCGGCATTCCCGCGACCATGCCGCGCATCGTCCTGGTCAATGGCGAGGACGCCGACGACGAGCGTGTCCTCCAGCCGCGCGACGTGCTGTCGCTCGTGCCCCCGCTCGCCGGCGGCTGCATCTGACTATCGTCGAGCAGAGCGCGGATCTGGGGCTCGGGCTGGCGGATCGGGCGTACGTGCTGAACAATGGCACCGTCTCGTGGACCGGCCCGGCGCTGGCCCTGCGGGACGACATGGAGCTCCGCGGCCGCCTCCCCGGCGTGTGACGCGGATCGGGAGGTCAGGATGCCGACGGGTGGAGAGATCATCGTCGACTACCTCGTGCGCGAGCGAGTCCCGTACGTCGTCGGCGTGTGCGGCCACGGCAACGTCGGGCTGCTCGACGCGCTCTACGACCGGGAGGACGCGATCAAGGTCATCTCGACGCGTCACGAGCAGACCGCCGGGCACATCGCCGACGCGTACTTCCGCGTGGCGCACCGGCCGCTCGCGACGCTGACGTCCTGCGGTCCCGGCTCGTCGAACCTGCCGATCGCGGTGGCGTGCGCGTTCCTGGACTCCTCGGCGTTCCTCGCGCTGACGGCGAACGTCCCGACGTCGCAGTTCAATCGCGCCGCGTTCCAGGAGACGTACCGGCACTACCAGGCGGACTTCCCGTCCGTCATCAAGCCGTACGTCAAGCGCTCGTGGCAGCCGACCCGTGTCGACATGCTGCCGATCGCGCTGCGCCAGGCGTTCGCCACGATGCTCGGCGGTCGCCCGGGACCCGTGAACCTCGACGTGCCGTTCAACCTCTTCAAGGAGTCCGACGACGTCGCGGTGCCCGACCCGGGCGCGTGGCGACACGGCATCAGCTCCCGCAGCGGCGGCGACCCGGACGACGTCCGGCGTGCCGTCGCGCTCCTCGGAGAGGCGAAGCGCCCGCTGATCTACGTCGGCCACGGCGTCACCCTCTCCGAGGCGAGCGCGGAGCTGACGGCGCTCGCCCGACGGCTCGCGATCCCGGTCGCGTTCTCGCCGAACGGGTTCGGGACGCTCGACATGACCGACCCGCTCGCCGTCGGCTTCATCGGCCGCAACGGCGTGTTCCCGGCGAACGAGGCGGCACGGACGTGCGACGTGCTGCTCGCGCTCGGCGTGCGCTTCGACGACCGGTCCTCGAGCTCCTGGATCCCGGGCTACTCGTTCAACATCCCGCCGACGCGGCTCATCCACGTCGACATCGACGTCACCGAGATCGGCCGGAACTACCCGGTGCATCTCGGCATCGTGGGCGACGCCCGCACCGTCCTCCGCCAGATGCTCGACGTGGCCGGTGACGCGAGGCCGCCCGCGGGGCGCGACGCGTGGCTCGCCGACATCACGCGATGGAAGCAGGAGTGGGACGAGTTCCTGCGCGCGACGGACCGCCGGGACGAGGAGCCGATTCCGCCGCGCCGCGTGGTCGAGGCGCTCCGGCGTGTCATGCCGGACGACGGCATCGTCCTTCCCGACGTGGGCGTCCACCACAACTGGGTCGTCCAGTTCTGGTCCGCGCGCCGGCCGCAGACCGTGCTCAACACCTGGGGGTTCGGCGCCATGGGATTCGGGGTCGCCGGCGTGCTCGGCGCGAAGCTGGCCGCTCCCGACCGGCCGTGCGTCGCGGTGTGCGGTGACGGCGGCTTCATGATGCGCCCCGACGTGCTGTGCACGGCGGTCGAGTACGACATCCCGGCCGTCTGGCTCGTCTGGAACAACTTCGCGTACGGCGCGATCCGCGACATCCAGACCGGGCTGCTCGCGAAGCGCGAGATCGCGACGAGCTTCGTGCGGGAGACGTCCGGCCAGCTCTACAACCCGGACTTCGTCGCGCTCGCGCGGGCCTGCGGCGTCGATGGGCTGCGCGTGGACAAGGCCGGCGACCTCGAGGGGGCGATCGAGACGGCGGTCCGCGCCGGCCGGCCGTTCCTGCTCGATATGCACGTCGATCGCGACATCAAGCCGCCCGGTGTGGGCACGTGGGAGCTCCCGCCGCTGCCGTACGCGGAACCGACGTTCGGCCGCCGCCGCCTGCCCGACGAGGCGTAGCGTAGGAGCCTGCCGGAGCAACGGCGAATCGAGGAGCGCCACGGGTTCCCCGGGTGCGTCCTCGCACCCCCCGGGGCGCTCCGAGCGTGGGGGGGTGTGCCGGAGCAACGGCGAATCGAGGAGCGCCACGGGTTCCCCGGGGCGCTCCGAGCGTGGGGGGGTGTGGGGGGCCATTTCGGGGCCCCCCACTCCAATAGAAGGAGAAGAGCATGTCCCAGGAGACGAAGCCCGCGGCCAAGGTCATGCGCATGGAGGAGGCGTTCTGGGAGCTGCCGCCGGGGCACTTCCAGGCGTTCTCGAAGATGCTCGTGCACCCGACCAACGCGCCCACGAAGTACTTCGACTTCCGCATCTCGAGCTACCAGCCGCGCGGGTACGCGGAGGTGCACGTCCACGAGGTCGCCGAGAATCTCTACTACATCCTGCAGGGCCGCGGGATCGTCGAGCTCGACGGCGTGCGGCACCTCGTCGAGCCGCACATGGTGATCCACATCCCGCCCGGCGTGCGGCACGGCATCTTCAACACGGGCGTCGAGGATCTCGTCTTCCTCGTCGTCGCCTCGCCGCCGTACGACATGCCGGAGGTGACGCCGACGCACGGCGACGGGAGCGCGGGCGGGTGAGCCGCTTCCCGCGCCTGTTCACACCGGGACGCCTCGGCCGGCTGACGCTGAAGAACCGCATCCTGATGGCGCCGATGGAGAAGAACCTCGCGACGCCGGACGGCGCGGTCACGCAGCGCTACGTCGACTACTGCGAGGCGCGCGCCGCCGGCGGCGCGGCGCTCATCACGCTCGAGTCCATGTACGTCGATCCGGGCGGCAAGAACCACGTCCCGCAGCTCGGCCTGCACGACGACGCGCTCATCCCGGGCTATCGCCGGCTCGCCGATGCGTGCCACCGTCACGGCGCGCTGCTCGGCGCCGAGCTGCAGTTCGGAGGGCGCGAGACCTCGTCGCTCGTGACCGGCGTGCAGCCCGTGGCGCCGTCCGCGGTCCCGTGCACCGTGCTCGCGGGCGGCGACATGCCGCGGCCGCTCGAGATCGGCGAGATCCGCCGGCTCGTCGCGCGGTTCGCCGAGGCGGCGCGGAGGGCCGTGCGTGCCGGCTTCGACGTCCTCGAGATCCACGGCGCCCACGGGTACCTGATCGGACAGTTCCTGTCGCCGTTCTCGAACCGTCGCGACGACGAGTACGGCGGCGACGTCGAGCGACGCCTGCGCTTCCCGCTCGAGGTCATTGCCGCCGTCCGGGACGCGGCGGGACCGGACGTGCCCGTCCTCTATCGCATCTCCGCCGACGAGCACGTCGAGGGCGGGCTCGGCATCGACGACGTCGTCGAGATCGCGCCGCGCCTGGAGGCGGCCGGGATCGACCTGATCGACGTCACGGCCGGCATCTACGAGTCGGCGATGTGGATGGTCCAGCCGATGGAGATCGGGCCCGCGTGCCTGGTTCCGCTCGCGCGGCGCATCCGCGAGCGCGTCCGCATCCCGGTGAGCGTCGCCGGGCGCCTCGCGGATCCCGCCGTCGCCGAGGCGGTGCTCGAGGCGGGCGACGCCGACTTCGTCACCCTCGGGCGGGCGCTGCACGCCGACCCCGCGATGCCGGCGAAGACGGCCGAGGGGCGGCTCGCGGAGATCGTGCCCTGCGTCGCGTGCTTGACGTGCAGCGACCTGCTCGGCAAGAACCAGCCGGTCCTGTGTCTCGTGAACACCGAGACGGCGCGCGAGCGCGAGTACCGCACCCGCCCCGCCTCCCGCGGGCTCTCCGTCGTCGTCGTGGGAGCCGGACCGGCCGGCCTCGAGGCGGCTCGCGTGCTCGCGTCGCGCGGTCATCGGGTGACCGTGCTCGAGCGGGCCGCCGAGCCGGGCGGTCAGTTGCTGCTCGCGCGCCAGGTCCCGGGCCGGCACGAGCTCGCGGGCCTCGTGGCGTATCTCCTCCACGCCGTCGAGCGGGCCGGTGTGAGCGTGCGCACCGGAGTCGACGCGACGGCCGACCTCGTGCTCGGCGAGAAGCCGGACGCCGTCGTCCTTGCGACCGGGGCTCGTCCCGGCGTTCCGACGACGCCCGGCATCTTCGACAGCCCGGCGGTCGATCCGTTCGACGTGCTGCGCCGGCCGGTCGCCGGCCTGCGACGTGCGCTCGTGATCGGCGGTGGCCTCCTCGGTGTCGCCGTCGCTCACACCCTCGCCGAACGTGGTGTCGAGGTCGCGCTCGCGGAGGCGAGCGCGGACCTCGCGAGCGAGATCGGTTTGCGCCCACGCTGGCAGCACGTGGCGAACCTGCTGGCGCGCCCGAACGTCACCGTTCACCTGCGGACGACGGTCGAGGCGCTCGCCGCCGGCACGGCGCGGCTGCGGCACGCCGATGCGGAGACGAAGCTCGACGCGCTCGACATCGTCGTGCCGACACGGCCGCTCGTGCCGGTCGTCGATCTCGGCCAGGCGCTGGCCGCCATCCCGGGCGCTCCGACCGTGTTCTCGATCGGCGACTGCGTCCAGCCGCGCACCGCGTTCGAGGCGATGCAGGAGGGTGCGGCACTCGGTCATCGACTGTAGTGGGGGGCCCCGACATGGCCCCAATACCCCTCGACGCTCCTACAGTAAGAAACTGGTCACTCTGTGACCAGTTTCTGGACGGCGGCCTCATGACTCCGTCATGTGATCGGCTCGGAAGCGGCCCGGGCCGTTCCTCGATTCCAGCGCAGGCGCATCGGCCCCGGCGAGCGGCGATGGTACACTGACACGGCTTACGTGGTGCCCACTTAGGCACGAGGAAGCGTCTAGAAACCCGGTGCGCCTCCCGGACTTCAAATCCCACCGAGTCATCGTCCGATCGGTCTCGTCTCTCCAGCACTTAACCGCTGATCGCTCTCTCCGATGCAGTGCGCTCGCGTGCGGCCCGTTGCGCGCCGTGGCGGGCCGCTGGTGACAGCGACGGTGACACCGTGCGACCGCGGGGGAGCGGTGGTCGCCGAAGCGCGCGGCCATCGATCGGCGCTCGGGGCATCCGTTGCCATCGATGGCAAGACCACCGGGACGCTGGGAGACCGCCACCGGTGATCACCGTGAAGCCGGGACTCTACTTCGTCTCGCGGAGCGGGTCGTTCAAGTACCACGTCGCGAGCCGCTCCTACGGCACCGTGACGCCGCTCTGCGAGCAGCGGCCGTTCGTTGTGTGGGACGTGTGGCAGCCGACGGGCTCGGAGCCCGAGCCGCGGCTCTGCCTCGCGTGCGAGACGACCGCGCGAGGATCGCGCGGACGCAAGGGGGAGAAGGACACGGCGAGCAGTCGCACGCCGGATGCGTCAGGAGGACCGCCGTCGGGTGAGGACAACCAGCCGCCGACGAACGTGACCGACGCCAGCGAGCCGCGATGCTCGCGCTGCCATCGGCGCCCGCCGTCCGGCAAGCATCGCTGGTGTCGGCCGTGTCAGACCGCGGCGAGGCGTCCGAAGGAAGCTGCAGCGCTGGATGTCCAACAGCCGCGTCCAACGACTAGGAGCACGGTCCGGCGCGACAGGCACTTACACGACGAAAAGGGCCGGAACACGCCGTCGAGCGCGCGGACGGCGGCCGAAGTCCTCGCCGAGATCCAGCAGGCAGAGGCGACAGGGACGAGCTCGTCGGTCGCCGAAGCCCTGCGGGGCGACGGCCGCGGCGGACGCCCGTTCGCGCCCGGCACGAATAGCCACACGGGCGAAGTCTTCCTCCGCGGCAAGGATCAGCTCCCGCGCACGTCGCTGAAGCTCATTGCGTTGGTCGTGGCGGTCGACAACCGCGAGGACATCTACCAGGGCCTCTGCGAGCTCACGAGCCTCCGGATGGCGCGGAAGAGGCCGCGGACCTTCCTCGCCACAGTCGGGTGGCTGGCGGACCGAACCGAGGGCAAGGCGACGCAGCACGTCGTCTCGGAGCGCCGCCGCACGACGGTGTTCACGCGCGACGCGCCCCCGGGACCGCCGGCGCCGGCGGACGACGATCGCGAGGAACGCCCGCCTGCCACGGCGCCCGTCGTCGACCTGGCCTCGACCCCGCTCCTGCCCGCGGCCCTCGGTCCGACGCAGCCGCTGGCGGTGCTACCGCCGCCAGGCGAATGATGGCGCGGCGGTGCGGGCGTAACGATGCCACGTCGGCGGCCCTCGGCGTTCCCGCGGGAGCGCGCGACCCTGCTCGCCGCTCTCCACTGGGAGATCCGCTGGTCGACGCGCTGGCCGGAGCTCGTGCGCAGGATACCGAACGCGTGCTGTTCCGTGGACCTTTGGGCGTAGACCGCGGGCGATCATGGCTTCACCCACCGGGGGAGGAACATCACCCGCTCACGGAGTCTCGAGAAACCACAGATCAGCGCCTTCAGCACGAGCTGGCCGAAAAAGTCGGCCGCGAAGAAGCCGAGAAGAAGCGCGCTCGTCGTCAGTGCGTCGTTGTCGTAAACGGCACGGAGCAAACGTGTCCGCGGCCCGTGCCGGTACACCAGCCATACGACGATCGCCACGACGACGAGATTCGTCACAAGGTTGTTCCGGGAGGAGACGAAACCGAAAAACTCGGATCGCTCTCCACCGGGCTCAACTTTCGACCGGACGAAATCAGCCACCTTGAACTTGTGGAATGGCGAAATCTTCTCGCGTGCTAGGGCGAGCTCGACATCGTAGCCGTTGAGCAGGATCCACATCAGACCGTCTTGTACCCGGAAGACGGTCACGCGCGCGGCCGAATGAAGAAGGGATTCGGTCTTCTGGCGCCACACGAAGCTCGTGTGAAGCGTCCGTAGATGAGCCTGATACACGCGCTCCAGCATCTCGGCCGGCATGACTTGATGCCCGTCAACGTCGAGAAAGCGATCTTCGTCCGCGTCATAAACGAACTGGCCGATGAGCTCGACTTCGCTCGGCTTTCGCGCGCGACGCCAGCGCTGCAGCGAGTCGAGTGTGGGCGCGTCCGGATCATCGGGGGGGAGCTCGTGGAGCGCGGCGAACAATTTGCGCTCTCTCGAGCGCGGGAATACCCACGCGCGTAACGTCACCGGACTCACGCCGGTTGGTGATGATCGCCGCGTGACGAAGAACTGAATGATAGGCGTGACGATCGATTCTCCGTGTCGATTAACCACGCGCGCCAGCTCGACATCGTCGGGATACTTCCGCCGAACGGCAAAGCCGGCAACGTCAGTCATCGGGATGACGCGGAAGTACCCCGGAAGATTCTCGACACCACTGCGAGCGATGACCTGCTCGGGAGTCGCAAGAACCGGCATCAGGCCTGTTCCTCCCCGAACTTCTCGCGCTGCCGGCGCCGGCCCGCGGGCGTGATCGTGTACCAGCCGGTCTCCGGAGACGCACAGCTCGCCGGGCCGCGCGCACGGGTGACGAGGCCGCCGCGCTCGAGCACGTCCATCGTCTCGGGTGCCGTGAGCGGCATCACGTCGACCAGTTCGCTGTCCGGGTGCCCGGCAAGCACTGACAAGAAGATTCGCTCACACAGCGGGGCGCCGGTCGTGGTAGATCAGTTGTCCCGCGGCGAACGCGTCACCTCTGGTCGCTCACCGATGAGCGCTTCCTACTCCCCTTCAAGGCAAATGAGCGTGAGGAGACCCGGCCCTTGTGCCGTTGCGGGCAGGAAGCGAGTGGTGGGCGCGAGGAATCCGAGGGTGTTTTCTCTCGGCTCGCGCCACCACGTCGTTCTGAGGATGACAACGAAGAGGCGGCCAGCAGTGCCGAACCGGAATTGTGAGTGCGTGTCCCGGCTTCGGATCGCGCTCAGCACCGTGCCCTCCAGCGCTCCGCACCGCGGTGGAGACCATGAAGCTCCACGGCCTGGTGAGGCTAGAAGTCCCCGATCAGGTAGATGCCCTGCCTGTCGCCACGGATCTCGACCGTGATACGCCGAGCGTCAAACAAGCTACTCGAGGCGATCAGCTCGTCCAGGCGCTGCCGTTTGTGCCCGTCCAGCACCTCGCCGTTCGTGAAGTCGCGTTCGCTGAGGCCTCGGGCGATGAGGTTTGGCTCGTCGACGAACAGCTCTCGCGACAAGGCTCGACGAATCCGCGCGGCTACCGCGCGGAAGTGCGGTCGATACGCCCAGTCGTGAAACGCCTCAGCCTGATCCGCCGCGAGTCGTATCTCGACGGGCGACATGCCAGCATCAGCCCTTGCTTTGGCCGCTCGGAGCGCTTCCACGACCAGCGGGTAGAGGGCCCCGTCCTGGGAGATCTCGGCGTATACAGCACGAATCTGGTCGGCAGAAAGCGTGAAGGTAACGGTTCGCTTCGCATTGAGATCCACAGCGCGCCTCCCCCAAGCGCCTGGCCGAGAGGGCGGTGACCATGCCTCCCGGCGTCCGCGACGCCCGTGGCTGGACAGCGCTGGCCTTGACCTCTTCTCTCGGTGGACCCACCCGAGAGCTTCTTGCTCAGGAGAGACGGAGTCCACCCATCCGCTGCGTGGGCGTCCCCCCGACCAGGCACGTCACTGTACTCCGGTGGTGACCGATTCGTCGAGGACCTCGTCGGCGGACCGGTCGCGCTTGCGCGGCTCGCCGAGGAGGACCCGCCAGCACCTGGCGGCACAGCATGTGGCCGCGCTCGCCGAGGGCCCCTCTCTAGCGCGCGGTTCACGGCCACAAAATCGCCGGCATCGGGACACCGTGCCTGCACAGAGCAGGCGTAGAACAGGCGCGACCATGCCACGTCGAGCGACACGGACGAGCGGAAAAGTGTCACGGCCGGTGGGGGAACGCGGCATCTACTTCCAGTGAAGTGAGGATGCCGAAACCGTCGGGATTACCGCTCGATGTGGAGCTACGTCTCCGCGCA
>JACPDG010000049.1 GCA_016184125.1 Candidatus Rokuibacteriota bacterium
GCGATCCGACGCATGGAGAGCGGGTCGCTGACGGAGACCGAAGTCGAGCGGCTCGGCGTCACCCTCATGAGACAGGCGGAAGAGATCGAACGGCTCCGCCGCGCATTTCACCTCGAGGATGAGGATCTGAACCTCGACCTCGGCCCGCTCGGGACACTCCTCTAGACGGGGACGATCATGACCATCCAGCGCGCCGTCACCCAGAGCACGCAGAGCGCCACGCTCGCGGACCTGCTCGAGCGAGTCCTGGACAAGGGGATCGTCATCGCTGGCGACATCAGGGTCAAGCTCGTGGAGGTCGAGCTCCTGACCATTCAGCTACGTCTCGTGATCTGCTCCGTGGACAAGGCGAAGGAAATGGGCATGGACTGGTGGGTGAACAATCCCATGTTCAGCGCCGGCGCGCGCCCCGAGGTCGACGGCGACCGCCTGGGTCGGCTCGAGCGCCGCCTGGCCACGCTCGAAGCTGGCGCTGAAGCGGCCTCGTTTCGCCCGTGAGGCGAAACCGGAGAGCCTTCGTGATCGACGGCGTCGGTCTGGGAGGAAGGGAACAAACGGCGATGAGTATGACGGAGATTCAGCGCGACCTGACCCAGGCCCAGAAGATGGAGCTGGTAGGACTTCTGGCCGGCGGCATCGCCCACGACTTCAACAACGTGCTGGCGATTGTCCTCGGGCACACGGGATTGCTGTTGAACGAGCCCCTGTCCGCACGCCAGCTGAAGCGGGTCGAAGCCATCCACAGCGCGGGAGAACGAGCGACGGCGCTGACGCGCAGGCTGCTCTTGTTTTCGCGACGGGAGATGCGCCAGCCGCGCGTGTTCGATCTCAACGCCCTCATCGTCGAGCTCATGAAGATGCTCCACCGCCTCATTCGTGAGGACATCGAGTTCGTCACCCGTCTCAGCGGTGAGCCGGCCAGGGTCATGGCGGATCCCGGTCAGATCGAGCAGGTGATCATCAACCTGACCATCAATGCCCGGGACGCGATGCCCGGCGGAGGCGTGCTGACCATCGAGACCGCCGTGGTCGACGTCGCCGGTGGTCCGGGCAATCCCGACACTCCTGGGGCCCGATCCGTCCTGCTCACGATGACCGACACCGGCCCGGGCATGACAGACGACGTCAAGGCTCACCTGTTCGAGGCGTTTTTCACGACGAAAGCGCCCGGCGAAGGTACGGGCCTGGGGCTGGCCACGGCGCAGGGCATCGTCAAGCAAAGCGGTGGCGAGATCACCTGTGAGAGCGAGCTCGGCCGAGGAACCACGTTCACGATCTCGCTGCCGCAGGTGGTGGACGAGGTGGCGCCCATGGCCGACCCGTGGGTCTACAGCGATCTGCCGCGGGGCACAGAGACCATCCTGCTGGTCGAGGACGATGGCGACGTCCGCGAGATCGCGGGCGAGATCCTGACGCAACAGGGCTACCGGGTGCTGAATGCACGCGATGGCGATACAGCGCTCCAGCTCCTCGAACGCCACCCGCGGCCGATCCACCTGGTTCTGACCGACGTCGTGATGCCGGGAACGAGCGGCCGGAAGCTGGCCGAGCAGGCCTGCGCCCTGCGAACCGAGATGAAAGTTCTGTACGTCTCCGGCCACCCCGATGACGTCGTCCTCCACGCCGGCGTCTTCGATGGGAGTGTGCCGTTCCTTCGGAAGCCGTTCACGCCATTGGGGCTCGCACGGAAAGTCCGCGAGACCCTGGACCTCCGGTGATCGGGACTGTGCCAGCGAACGACGGCGCGACAGACGTTCCGCTCTGATCTCGACGTGGGAGCCAGCTACGTGCGAGCCGCTTGGTGGACGCGTCCTGTCTCGAGGCACCGATGAGTGCCCAGCCGCTTGCAGGAGTGCGCGTGCTCGTCGTCGAGGACGATCACGGAGTGCGTCTCCTCCTCGTGCGCGTGCTTGAGGCCGCTGGTGCAGAGGTCACGGCGGTCGAGACGCTCTCTGCCGCGGACAAGGCGCTTGCGGCGGTCATGCCTGATGTGGTGGTGAGCGATCTGGAACTGCGGAACGGCGAAGGTTTCCGTCTCCTCCGCCAGATGCGCGCTCGGTCGGCTGGGCACGGTCGCGCGATCCCAGTCGTCGCCATTTCCGGTGTGCTCGATCGCGCCGAGATTCCCCCGATCCTGGCCGCGGGGGTGGCAGCGGTGGTCCTGAAGCCCTTTGAACCCAGAGAACTTGTCGCCGTGGCAGCGGGCGCGGCCCATGGACCAGGAGCGTGACGGCGACGCGCTGAAGCGCGCGGCTCATGCCCAGCGTTCAGCTTGCGCCACCACCCCGGAACGCCTCCAGCTTCGGCAGCACGTCGGTCACGCGCAGGCGCCGCGCGAACGGCACCACCGCGGCCGGCAGCGTACCGGCGCGCAAGGCCAGTGCCTTCGGCACCGCGACGATCAGGTTCGGCGCCCGCACGCCGCGCAGCTTGCGGAACTTCTCGTCCAGGTACTCGGGCGTCCAGTAGCCGACGATCTCGAGCAGCACCTCCGTGCCGTCCTCGTGACGGAAGACGAAGTCCGGGACCAGCAGCGAGCGGCCGGTCTCGAGCACCGCGGCCTCGCGCAGCAGGCGCCAGCCGTCGCGCTCCTCGCCGAACCGCCGCGCGAATGTCTCCTCGAGCGAGGAGTCGAACACCGGAGCCGCCGCGCGGCCGGCGCCGAGACCGTCGTCGGAGGACAGGCGGTAGATGAACGGGCGCCAGCCCTTGCGCAGCTCGATCTCGGCCGTCAATCGCCAGTCGCGCGTGCGCACGAGCGCGGCCAGGAAGCGCGCGAACTCGACCCCGTAGGCGCGCGTGCGACGCAGGATCGAGTTCGGTCCGTCGAGCGTGAAGCGATAGCCGTCGCCGGCGCGCTCGAGCCGGTGCAGCAGCCGTGCGAGCCGCGCGTAGCGCAGGATGTGCTTGAAATCCTCCTGCGCCTCCACGGTGACGTGGGTCGCCGAGTAGAGCAGCGCTTGCGCCTGCGCGAGGTCGTAGTCGGCGCGCAGCGCGTCGGCCGTGTAACCGCGAGGGAAGTCGCGCAGGACGTGGAACTCGGGGAAGTCGGCGTAGAGATCGGCGACGGCCTCTTCGTGGCTCGGCGCCACCAGGCCGACGGTCTCGGCGAGGACGGCGTTCGCGGCGCCCTCCTCGAGCAGCGGATGCCGGCTCGCCGCCGCCTCGAAGACACGCACGCGGCGCTCCGCCCAGCCCCGCGGGGTCGGCCACTCGTAGCTCGCGGCGTCCTCGAGGAGCTTCACGACGGGTTCGACACGATCCGGGCGGAGCCCTTCGAGCGCGAGCCGCGCGGCGTTGCGGACGTGGCCGCGCGAGCGGCCAGGCATCGAGCGATAGACGGTGAGCGCCCGCTCGAGGGACGGCAGCGCAGCGTCCTCGAGCCGGTCAGAAGAGATCGAGCTGGTTGGCCTGTCCCAGGTGTAGACGCGGAGCGCGGCGGTAAGCATCCGTCTTCGCCCGGCGGCGCGCGCGGGCGACGTCGGGCGTCTCCTGGACGATGACCTCGTAGAGCCGGGCGGCGCGGTCGTCGGACTTCCTCAGCAGGCGGCCGAGGCGCTGGACGGCTTCGCGCACGCCCTTTTCCCCGCCCAGCACGACGCCGACCTTCACGGCCGGCGCGTCCCAGCCCTCGTTGAGCACCTCGCACGCCGCGAGCCCGCGGATCCGCCCCGTGGCGAATGCGTCGAGCACGCGGTTGCGCTCGTGCTTGTCGGAGTGAGACGTGAGCGCGGGGATCAGGAAGCGGGCCGAGACGTCGAGGGCCATCCGGTTCGATGCCGTGAACACCACCACCTGCTCGTCCGGGTGAAGCCGGAAGATGTCTTCGAGCACGCGCAGCTTCTCGGCGGACCGGTTGACGATCGCGAGCTTGCGACGCCAGCGCCGGAGGATGTCGCGCGCCTCGGGATCCGTCCGCGATCGGCGCGCCATGTCCTTCCAGTCGAACCCGCCGTCCTCGCGGATGCGCGCCGCGACGTACCGGCGAATCCCGCGCGAGAGCTCGTCGAACTCGGCCTGGTCCGCCTCGCCGAGGTAGATCGGCACGCGCACGATCGCGTAGTCGGCGATCGTCCGTCCGCGGACGTCGGCGACGTCTTCCTGGTACACGACGGGACCGATGAGCTCGGCCAGCATGCGATCCCGGCCGTCCGAGCGCCAGGGCGTGGCCGTGAGACCGAGCCGCATCGGGGCCAGACAGTCGAGCGCGCTCTCGTGCTGGCTCGGCCCCGGGAGGTGATGCGCCTCGTCGTAGACAATCAGCCGGAAGCGGTTGCCGATCTCCTTCATGTGGATCCACGCGCTGTCGTACGTGGTCACGGTGATCGGCCACACCTCGTGCCGGCCGTCGCCGAGCACGCCCGCGTCGAAGCCGAGGCCCTTCCGGATCCGGCGCTGCCACTGGTACATGAGGTCGCGCAGCGGCGCGACGACGAGCGCCGGCGCGGCATGCCGCGCGATCACGCTGAGCGCGATCTCGGTCTTCCCCGTGCCGGTGGGCTTGACGACGACCCCGCGGCAGCCCCCCTTCTCCCACGCTGCGATGGCCGCCTGCTGATCCGGGCGAAGCGGGGGCAGCGAGGTACGGATCCGAGGGGCGTCGAAGAAGTGCTCGGCGTGGTCGTTCAGGCGGAGCCGGTAGGCCGCGGCGTCCTCGCGGACGAGGCGCAGGTGGTTGATCGCCGCGGTGCGCCAGGCGCCGACGCGCGAGTCCCACACGAAGTAGGACGGCACGCGAGCCGTCGGAGGCGCGTCCAGCCTCAGCGAGCCCCGGTCGAACCTGAGCGCGTGGGCCCCGGCCATCCTGCTATCTCTAGCCGACCCCGGAGCGCGCCGCAAGCCAAATGGCTGGCCGGGCAACGCCCGGCAGCGCGGCGCAGGCAGCCCTGCTGAGGTACGCTTTCGCTCGGCATGAAGACCTACGTGCTGTCGCGCCTCGCCTTCCTCGTGCTGATGCTCTTCGGGCTCCTCGTCATCACGTTCTCCATCTCTCACGTGGCGCCCGGCGACCCCGCGCGGCTGGCCGCCGGCCCGGACGCCACGCCCTCGATGGTGGAGACGATCCGCCAGAAGTACGGGCTCGATCAGCCCCTTCACGTGCAGTTCGCGCGCTACCTCACGGGCCTCGCCAGGGGCGATCTCGGAGAGTCCATCCGCTCGAGGAGCGCCGTGCTCGACGATCTCAGGCGCTACTTTCCGAACACGTTCGAGCTCGTCACGCTCTCTCTCGCGTTCGCGGTTGCCGTCGGTGTGCCGCTCGGGATGCTGTCCGCCGTCCACCAGAATCGCTGGGTGGACCACGTGTCGCGGTTCGTCTCCGTCTCCGGCGTGGCGATCCCCGCGTTCTGGCTCGGGCTCATGCTGCAGCTCCTCGTCGCGCTCCACTTCCAGCTGCTGCCCCTTGGCGGGCGCCTGTCCCTCACGGCGGCGCCGCCGGAGCCGATCACGCACTTCCTGATCGTCGATGCGGCGCTCCGCGGCCAGTGGGCGACGTTCGGCGACGCCCTGCGGCACGCGGTCCTGCCCGTCGTCACGCTCTGCTTCCCGGCACTGGCGTCGATCGTGCGGGTCAACCGCGCGGAGATGATCGAGGTGCTGCGGCAGGAGTACATCGCGAACGCCCGGGCGCAGGGGTTCTCGACCTTCCGGATCGTGACGCGCTACGCGCTCAAGAACGCGATGATTCCGACGCTCACGATGATCGGCCTCCGGTACGGCTGGATGCTCGGCGGCACGATCCTCGTGGAGACCGTCTACGACTGGCCCGGTATCGGGCTCTACGCCGTGAACTCGGCGGTCTCGTCGGACTTCCAGCCGATCCTGGGCGTCACGCTCGTGATCGGCCTCAACTTCATGATCGCGAACTTCCTCGTGGACCTCGCGTACGGCTGGCTGGACCCTCGCATTCGCCGGCACGCGACCGCCGCATGACGACCGACGTCATGGGGGGCCTCGAAGGGCCCCCCAACCCCCCCATTGGCGGCTCGGAAACGGCCCGGGACACCCGGGCCGCTCCTCGGGGAACCAGACGGTCATGAGCACACCGGCGGCGCCCGTTCGCCCCCTGGCGGTATGGCTCGCGGAGCACGAGAGCACCACGCGCGAGCTGCGCCGCTCGATCCGCGCGTTCACGCGAAGCGCCTCGTCGGTCGCCGGGCTCGGGCTGGTGCTCGCGTTCCTCCTCCTCGCCGCGCTCGGCCCCTCGATCGTCCCGTATCCCGAGGATGCGCAGGGCGCGGTGCATCTCGATCGCAAGCTGTCGCCGCCAAGCGCGGCGCACTGGTTCGGCACCGACGAGGTCGGCAACGACGTCTTCACGCGCGTGGTCGTCGGCGCGCGCGTATCACTGCGCATCGGCCTCGTGATCACGCTCGTCGGCGCGCTGATCGGCGTGCCGCTCGGCGTGGTCGCCGGCTACGTCGAGGGCAAGATCGGCGAGGCGATCATGCGGGTGACCGACATGTTCCTGTCGGTCCCGTCGCTGGTCCTGGCCCTCGCGGTGGTCGGGGCCCTCGGGCCCGGCATCCTGAACGCGATCATCGCGATCGCGCTCGTCTGGTGGCCCGGCTACGTGCGGCTCGTCCAGGGCAAGACGCTCGCGCTCAAGCAGGAGGTGTACGCCGAAGCCGCGCGCGCGATGGGCGCGGGCCGGGCGCGCATCGTCTTCGTGCACATCCTGCCGAACGCGCTCTCGCCCATCATCGTCAAGGCGAGCATGGACATGGGGACCGCCATCCTCACCGCGGCGAGCCTCGGGTTCATCGGCCTCGGCGCCCAGCCGCCGTACCCCGAGTGGGGCGCGATGATCTCGATCGGCCGCAACTACCTGCCCGTGTGGTGGTGGTACTCCGCGTTTCCGGGCGTCTTCATCTACCTGACCGTCCTGGGCTTCAACCTGCTCGGCGACGGGCTCCGCGACGTGCTCGACCCGAAGAGCCGCGGCGCGTGATTCCGCTGGTGTCCGACCTGGGGTGCGCCCGCATTCGATGGCGCAAGGGCGCTTTCCACGAGCTCTTCTGGACCGGTGAGAGCCTCTCCGGAGTACTCCTCGATGCCGTACGGGACGAGGTCGGCGGCGAAGCGTTCACCGACCTCGCAGGGGCGTACAATCCCCCACGCGACTCCGAGACCCAGGAGGACGAGGACGATGAGCTCGAGCACCGGCACGCTGAAGATCGAGGGCGCGCGCTACATCCTGACGCTCGACGGCGAGCGCCGCATCATCCGCGATGGCTCGATCCTGATCGAGGGCCAGCGCATCGCGCGTGTCGACAAGACGGCGGCGCTCGCCGGCGTCCGCGCTGACCGCGTCATCGACGCGCGGCACGCCGTCATCACGCCCGGCTTCGTGAACAACCACATGCACATCAGCTACGCGCACCCGGTGCGCGGCATCTTCCCCGACGATCTCGACCCCATGGTGTACCTGGCGCACGTTTTCACGCTCCAGGGCGCGATGAGCGCGGAGGACGAGTACGTCACGTCGCTGCTCGCGATCACGGAGCTCCTCAAGGGCGGCACGACGTGCATCCTCGATCCGGGCAGCACGAAGTTCCTCGACGTGTGCCTGCGCGCATACGAGGAGTCCGGGTGCCGCATCGTCATCGGGGACCAGGTCGTCGACCGACCGAACCCGCTGCACCTGCCCGTGTACAGCACCGACGAGGCGATCAAGCGCATGGAGGCCGCGGTCGACACATACGACGGTCGCCTCGACGGCCGCGTGCGGGCGTGGGCCATGCCGTTCGAGGCGCTCTACTGCTCCGACGAGCTCCTGCGCGCGGCGAAGGCGCTCGCGGACCGGCGGCGCGTCGGCATGACGCTCCACCAGGCCAACCGGGCCGGCGCGGTGAAGTTCTATCGCGAGAAGCACGGGATGCGCCCGGTCGAGTACCTCGACCGCCTCGGCGTGCTCGGCCCGAACGTGCTGCTCGCGCACGTGATCGACCTGGACGACACGGAGCTCGAGGCGATCCGACGGACGGGGACGAAGACGGTGATGGCGCCGCCCGCGGCACTCAAGATGGGATCGCGGATGACGGTGACCGCGAAGCTGCCCGAGATGGTGGCGCAAGGGATCACGGTCAGCCTCGCGACGGACGCCGGGAACAACTCCAACCTGCTCGAGACGATGCGCGCGATGTACCTCGTCGCGGTGCTGTACAAGGACGCGCGCGGCACGACCGGCGTCATCCCGGCGGAGCTGGCCGTCGAGCTCGCCACGCTCGGCGGCGCGAAGGCGCTCGGCCTGGACGCGGAGATCGGCTCGCTCGAGCCGGGCAAGAAGGCCGACCTCGTGCTCTTCGACACGCGCCGGCCCGAGTGGGCGGCGCTCCACAACCCGGTGAACTCGCTCGTCTACAACGCGGACGGACGCAGCGTGGACACGGTCATCGTGGACGGGCGCGTCGTCGTCGAGGGCGGCCGGGTGTCGTACGTCGACGAGCTCGAGCTCGTCGCGAAGGTCCAGGGAGTCGGCGAGCGCCTGCTCGAGCGCACCGGTATCCGGTTCGCGCCCCGCTGGCCGGTGGTGTAACCCTCCTCGCATCCTTTCCCTGACGGCCACGGCGCCGGCGACGGTGAGCGACGTCCTGGAGGTGCGTACCTGGCCCGGTGAGGATGCACGGAGTGAGCGAACGGCGGGTCCCCGCCGCCGCGGCGGGGTGAGCCGTCACGCCGGGCGTGGTAGCCTGATCCGGCGGATGAGTGCCACCGAACGGCGAAGCTCCGGCCGCCCGGCCCTCGCGGTCGTCTTGAATTCCCTGGTCGAAGCCGTCGTGCTGACCGACGCCGACGGCGTCGTGACGTACGCCAACACGGTGGCCGTCGAGCGGCTGGGCGCCGGCAAGTACATCGGCGTGCCGTTCGCGGAGCAAGCCGCGCGACACGAGGCCCTGGCGGCGGACGAGGGCCCTCTCGCGCGCGACCAGCACCCCGTGAGCCGCGCGCTCGCGGGCCGAGCGCCGATCCTCAATGCCCGGCTGATCATCCGTCCCGCCGGGCTCCGTCCCTCGACGTACCGCGTGAACACGGTGCTCATCAAGGACGGCGACCGCATCGCCGGTACCTCCTCCGTCTTCCACGACATCGCGACCGCGCTGGCCCTCGAGACCGATCTGGCCGACCACGCGGCTCGGCTCGAAGCGATCGTGAACCTGGTGTCCGACGCGGTCTACCTGGTCGACGGCGAGGGACGGCTGATCTTCCGGAACGAGGTCGGCGACCGCCTGCTGGGCCTGCCGCCCGGCGCGTCCCTCTCCGAGCGCGTGCGGCGGCTGGCGCTTCGTGACCCGGACGGTGACCCGATCGGCGCCGAGGACTATCCGGCCACCCGCGCCCTGTCCGGCGAGACCGTGTCCGAGGAGACGTATCAGCTGCAAGCCGCCCGGGGGACGCTCCGGCACGTCGTCGTGAACGCGCATCCGCTGCGGCGGCCCGACGGCGCCATCTACGCCGCGCTCGTGACCATGAACGACGTCACCGACGAGGTGCACGCGCGCGAGGAGCTGGAGGCCGCGCGGGCGGCGGCCGAGGAGGCGAGTCACCTCAAGGACCAGTTCATCGCGGCGCTGTCCCACGAACTGAGGACACCGCTCCAGCCGATTCTCGGCTGGACGGAGGTGCTGCGACGGCACGGCAGCCTGGACGCGACGACGTCCCAGGCGCTGGAGGTGATCCGCCGCAACATCCGGCAGCAGGTGCGGCTCGTCGACGACCTGCTCGACCTCTCGCGCATCGTCCACGGCAAGCTCGCGCTCCGCTTCGAGATCTTCGATCTGAACGAGCAAGTCCGCGCCGCCGCCGAGCCGTACGAGGAGATCGCGGCGCTCAAGCGGGTCCGGCTGACGCTCGCGATGCCCGAGGAGCCGGTCCCGATGTGGGGCGACGGTGCCAGGATCCAGCAGATCGCGAGCAACCTCATCTCGAACGCGATGAAGTTCACGCCGCCGGGCGGACAGATCGCCGTCCAGCTCGTGGTGAGCGAGACCGAGGCGTTGCTCGAGGTCGAGGACACCGGCGAAGGCATCGCGCCCGACGAGCTCGGTGTGATCTTCGAGGCGTTCCGCCAGGGCAGTGCCGCGCGGCGGCGCGGCGGGCTCGGCATCGGGCTCGACCTCGTCAAGCGACTCGTCGAGCTGCACGGCGGTACGGTCGACGTGTCGTCCGAGGGGCACGGCTACGGCTCGCGTTTCTCGGTGCGCCTGCCGCGGCGGCTGCCGCGGACGCCCGTGGCGGCCGAGACGACGCCGGCGGGGCGGCGGCTGGAGCACCACGACATCGTCCTCATCGAGGACAACGCGGACACGCGCGAGGTGATGAAGTTCATCCTCGAGACGGAGGGTGCGCACGTCCAGACGGCCGAGTCGGGCGAGGACGGCTTCGCGCTCGCCCGGCGGGCGAGGCCCGACATCATCCTGTGCGACATCGGCCTGCCGGACATCGACGGGCTCGAGGTCGCACGCCGCGTGCGCGCCGAGCCGGACCTCGACGGGGTGAAGCTGATCGCGCTGACGGGGTACGGCCAGCCCGAGGACGTCCGGACCGCCCTCGAAGCCGGCTTCGAGGCCCATCTCACCAAGCCGATCAACCTAGACCAGCTGCTCGCGCTGCTCGCGGAGGCCTGAGCGTGTCGAGGAGCGCCCCGGCTGTGCCGGGGCGCTCCGAGCGCGGGATGGTCGGGCCCGTCGTGGCCCTCCCGTTCACCGCGGGCTGTCGAGGAGCGCCACGGCTGTGCCGGGGCGCTCCGAGCGCGGGGGGTTTGGGGGGCTTCGATAGTCCCCCCATGACGATCGGATGATTGACACCGGCGAAGCCGCGCCTGTAGAGTGAGCGAGACAGGTTGCTTTCCTTTAAGCGAGCCCCGCGAGGCTTGCAAGGAGAGAGGATGAATCGCCCAGCCCCCCGCCGCCGAGAGAAGGCTCAGGTCCTCGACGAAGCCGCCCTCGACCGCGCGCTCACTCGCATCGCCCACGAGATCCTCGAGAAGAACAGCGGCGCGTCCAACCTTGCGTTCGTCGGCATCCGCACGCGCGGCGTGACGCTCGCGCACCGGCTCGCGGCGAAGATCGAGAAGATCGACGGGACGAGCCTTCCCGTCGGCGCGCTGGACATCACGCTGTACCGCGACGATCTCGACATGCGCGGCGCCCCGGTCGTCCGCGGCACCGACATCCCGTTCTCGATCAAGGACAAGACGGTCGTCCTCGTGGACGACGTCCTCTACACCGGCCGGACGATCCGCGCGGCGCTCGACGCGCTCATCGACCTCGGCCGCCCCCGGATGATCCAGCTCGCGATCTTCATCGACCGCGGGCACCGGGAGCTGCCGATCCGGCCGGATTACGTCGGCAAGAACCTGCCGACGTCGCGCAGGGAAGTGGTGGCCGTCCGGATGAAGGAACACGACGGCGAAGACCGCGTGGTCATCGAAGAACCGGAGGACGCCTGACATGGCCTGGACCCGGAAAGATCTCCTGGCGATGCGCGACCTCGAGCCCGGCGAGATCCTCACGCTGGTGGACACCGCGGCATCGCTGGAGGAGATCGCCTCGCGCGACATCAAGAAGGTGCCCGCCCTGCGCGGCAAGACGATCGTGAACCTCTTCTACGAGCCGTCGACGCGCACCCGCACCAGCTTCGAGATCGCGGGCAAGTGGCTGAGCGCCGACGTGATCAACTTCACCGCGTCGGCGTCGAGCACGACCAAGGGCGAGACGTTCGTCGACACGGCGAAGAACATCGAGGCGATGAGCCCGGACGTCGTGGTCGTCCGCCACTCGGCCTCGGGCGCGGCCGAGCTCCTCGCGCGCGAGCTCGACTGCTCCATCGTCAACGCCGGCGACGGCGCGCACGAGCACCCGACGCAGGCGCTGCTGGACCTCCTCACGATCCGCGAGAAGAAGCGCCACTTCGAGGGACTCCAGGTCGCGATCGTCGGCGACATCACGCACAGCCGCGTCGCCCGGTCGAACATCCACGCGATGCGGAAGCTCGGCGTGACGGTGACCGTCGCGGGCCCCCCGACGTTGATCCCGCCGTTCATCGGCGAGCTGGGCGTGAAGGTGGCGTACCGGCTCGAGGAGGCGATCCGCGACGTCGACGTGATCATGATGCTCCGCCTGCAGCACGAGCGGATGGCGGCCGGGCTGATCCCGTCGGTCCGCGAGTACTCGCGCTACTGGGGGCTCTCGCTCGACAAGCTCCAGAAGCACGCGCGCCCGGACGTGCTGATCATGCATCCCGGGCCGGTGAACCGCGGGGTGGAGCTCTCGCCGGAAGTGGCCGACAGCCACTACTCGGTGATCCTCGACCAGGTCTCGAAGGGCGTCGCGGTCCGCATGGCGGTGCTCTTCCTCCTGGCCGGGAGCCGCAGCAGCGAGGGCCAGGTGCGCGCATGACGACGATGCGCGTCGTCAAGGACCTGATGCTCGGGCTCGGCGCGCGCGGTGGCACGCTCGTCGTGAAGAACGGGCACGTGATCGATCCGGCGAGCGCCGTGGACGCGGCGCACGATGTCCTCATCGTCGACGGCGTGGTTCGCGACATCGGCCCGCGTCTGGCCGCGCCGGAGCAGGCGACGGTCGTCGACGCCACCGGGAAGATCGTGTGCCCGGGCTTCATCGACATCCACGTCCACCTCCGCGAGCCCGGGTTCGAGTACAAGGAGACGATCGCGACCGGGACGCGCGCGGCGGCGGCGGGCGGCTTCACGGCCGTCTGCTGCATGGCCAACACGCACCCGGTGAACGACAACCGCTCGATCACCGACTACATCCTCGCAAGGGCGAAGACCGAGGGCGTCGTGCGCGTCTACCCGATCGGCGCGGTGACGAGGAACCTCAAGGGCGAGGAGCTCTCGGAGCTGGCCGAGCTCGCCGAGGCGGGCTGCGTCGGGTACTCGGACGACGGCAAGCCGGTGATGAACGCGGGGCTCTACCGGCGCGCGATGGAGTACACGCTGCCGTTCGGCGCGCCGATCATCAGCCATGCCGAGGACGCGCACCTGTCCACGGGCGGCGCGATGAACGAGGGCGTCGTGTCGACCGAGCTCGGCATCGCCGGCGCTCCCGCGGCGGCCGAGGACATCATGGTGGCGCGCGACATCGTGCTCGCCGAGCTCACCGGCGCCCACGTGCACCTCGCGCACCTGTCGACCGCCGGATCGGTCCGCCTGGTGCGCGACGCGAAGGCCCGGGGATTGCGGGTCACGGCGGAGGCCGCGCCGCATCACCTGCTGCTCACCGAAGACGCCGTGCGGACCTGGGACCCGAACGCCAAGATGAACCCGCCGCTCCGGACGAAGCGGGACACCGAGGCGCTCCTGGAGGGCCTCGCGGACGGGACGATCGACTGCGTCGCGACGGACCACGCGCCGCACGCGCTCAGCGAGAAGGAAGGTGAGTTCGACCGCGCGGCGTTCGGCATCGTCGGGCTGGAGACCGCCGTCGCCGTGCTGCTCGACCGGCTCGTCCGGCCTGGACGGCTGCCGCTCAAGACGCTGGTGGCGCGGCTGACCGCGGACCCGGCACGACTGCTCAATCTGCCGCTCGGCAGCCTCGTCCCCGGCCGGCCGGGGGACGTGACGATCCTCGATCTCCACCGGGAACTGACGATCGATCCCGCACGGTTTCATTCGCGCAGCCGGAACACGCCGTTCGGGGGGTGGACCGTGACGGGCGGCCCGTGGATGACGATCGTGAACGGCCACGTGATCTCTTCGGAGGGGGGCTTTGCCCCCCTTCGAACGAAGGGGGCTACGCCCCCCTCGGAACTCCCCCGGCCGAACCTCCCCCCAGGACAGGGTAGCGCCGGCAAAGCCGGCGCTCGAACGGAGTCGATGTGACCCCGGCCGTCCTGGTGCTGCGCGACGGGCGCGTGTTCCGCGGCGAGGCCCTTGGCGCCGTCGGGGAGACGTCGGGCGAGATCATCTTCAATACCGCGATGGAGGGGTACCAGGAGATCCTCACGGACCCGTCCTACCGCGGGCAGATCGTCGTGATGACGTTCCCGATGATCGGCAACTACGGGCTGAACGACGAGGACGTCGAGTCGCGCCGCCCGTGGGTGAACGGGCTCGTGGTCAAGGAAGCGGCCGCCTATCCCTCGAGCTTCCGCTCGCGCCGCTCGCTCGACGAGTACCTGCGCGCGCACGACATCGTGGCCATCCAGAGCATCGACACGCGCGCGCTGACACGCCACCTCCGCGATGCCGGGGCGCAGGACGGCATCGTGTCGAGCGTCGACACCGACGTCGAGCGGCTGCGCGAGCGTGTGACGCAGGTCCCGAGCCTGGTGGGCCGCGACCTCGTGAAGGACGTGACGGTGGACCGGCCGTTCTCGTGGTCGGAGGGCGCGTGGGAGCTCGGCCGGGGCTACACGACGCCGCCGGCGCCGCGCTGCAAGGTCGTCGCGTTCGACGCCGGGATCAAGCTGAACATCCTCCGGCAGCTCGCCAGCCTCGGCTGCGACGTCACGGTGGTGCCCGCGACGACGCCCGCCGAGGCCGTCATGGACGTGCAGCCGGACGGCGTCTTCCTCTCGAACGGGCCCGGCGACCCCGAGCCGGTGACCTACCTCGTCGACTCGACGAAGGCGCTCCTCGGCCGCGTGCCGATCTTCGGCATCTGTCTCGGCCACCAGATCCTCGGGCTCGCCGCCGGCGGCCGGACGTACAAGCTGCCGTTCGGCCACCACGGCGCGAATCATCCGGTGAAGGACCTCGTCACCGGCCGCATCGAGATCACGTCGCAGAATCACGGCTTCGCGGTCGATCCCGCGTCGCTCGCCAGGAGCGGGTGGGAGCCGACGCACGTGAACCTGAACGACGGGACGTGCGAGGGTCTGAGGCACCGCGAGTGGCCGGTGTTCTCGGTGCAGTACCACCCCGAGGCGTCGCCCGGCCCGCACGACGCGAACGTGCTCTTTCATCGGTTCGTCGAGATGATCTCTGCCGGGAGGAAGGGAAACTGATGGCCAAGTACCTGGTCTCCTACCGCAAGACCGACACCCCCGGCCAGAAGCCGGAATGGGCCTCGTTCACCGTGACGAGCGACGTCTCGCTCGAGGCGCACGCGATCCGCGAGCGCGTGGCCAAGCGCATGAGCGTGCTCGGCGAGCAGCTCTGGGGGAACGGCGAGATCGTCTGGGTCGGCTCGGGCCGGCTCGACGACGTGCTCTACAAGCGGGAGGAGGCCGCGCCGGACGTGTCGGTCGTGTACGGCCTCGTCGAGGAGGGCAGGTAGCTGCCGCGACGCACCGACCTCCGGAAGATCCTCCTGATCGGCTCCGGGCCGATCGTCATCGGTCAGGCGTGCGAGTTCGACTACTCCGGGACGCAGGCGTGCAAGGCGCTGCGCGAGGAAGGCTTCGAGGTCGTCCTCGTGAACTCGAACCCCGCGACGATCATGACGGACCCCGAGCTCGCGCACCGGACGTACATCGAGCCGCTGACGCCCGAGTTCGTCGCGAAGGTCATCGCGCGTGAACGGCCGCAGGCGCTCCTGCCGACGCTCGGCGGCCAGACGGGCCTGAACCTCGCCGTCGCCCTCGCCGAGGACGGCACGCTCGACCGGTTCGGCGTCGAGCTGATCGGCGCGAAGCTGCCGGCGATCAAGAAGGCCGAGGACCGCGAGCTCTTCAAGCGCGCGATGGAGAAGATCGGGCTCCGGCTGCCGCGGTCCGGCTACGCGACGAGCTTCGACGCAGCGCGCCGGATCGTGGAGCACACGGGGTACCCCGCGATCATCCGGCCGTCGTTCACGCTCGGCGGCACCGGCGGGTCGGTCGCGCACGACGCGCGCGAGCTCGAGGAGGCCATCCGCTGGGGGCTCCAGATGTCGCCCGTCGGCACGGTGCTCGTCGAGGAGTCGGTGATCGGCTGGAAGGAGTTCGAGCTCGAGGTCATGCGCGACCTCGCGGACAACGTCGTGATCGTCTGCTCCATCGAGAACGTGGACGCGATGGGCGTCCACACCGGTGATTCCGTCACCGTCGCGCCCGCCCTGACGCTCACCGACAAGGAGTACCAGCTCATGCGCGACGCCGCGATCGCGATCATCCGCGAGATCGGCGTCGAGACCGGCGGCTCCAACATCCAGTTCGCGGTGAACCCGCGGGACGGCGCTCTCGTCGTCATCGAGATGAACCCGCGCGTCTCGCGCTCGTCGGCGCTCGCGTCGAAGGCGACGGGGTTCCCCATCGCGAAGATCGCCGCGAAGCTCGCCGTCGGCTACACGCTCGACGAGATCCGGAACGACATCACGCGCGAGACGCCCGCGTCGTTCGAACCGGCCATCGACTACTGCGTCGTGAAGTTCCCGCGCTGGGCCTTCGAGAAGTTCCCGGAGGCCGACCCGACGCTGACGACGCAGATGAAGTCGGTCGGCGAGGTCATGGCCATCGGCCGCACGTTCAAGGAGGCCCTGCAGAAGGCGATCCGCTCCCTCGAGCAGGACCGGTACGGCCTGACGCTGGGCCGGGCCGCCGACGACGAGGAGCTGAGGCGGCTGCTCCGCGTGCCGAACCCGGACCGGATGTTCGCGGTCGGCGACGCGTACCGGGCGGGCTTCACGACCGGCGAGATCCGGGCGCTCACGCACATCGATCCGTGGTTCCTCGAGCAGATGCGCGAGGTCGTCGCGTACGAGCTCGAGGTCGCCCGCGTGGGTCTCGGGGATGCCGGCGTCCTGCGCCGCGCCAAGCAGCTCGGCTTCGCGGACCGGCGCATCGCGGAGCTCACCGGCGCGACGGAGCTCGAGGTGCGCGAGCGGCGCCTCGCCGCCGGCATCCGCGCCACGTTCAAGACCGTCGACACCTGCGCCGCCGAGTTCGTCGCCCACACGCCGTACCTCTACTCCACCTACGAGGACGAGGACGAGGCGCCGCGCACCGACCGGCCGAAGGTCATCATCCTGGGCTCCGGCCCGAACCGGATCGGCCAGGGCATCGAGTTCGACTACTGCTGCGTCCACGCGGCGTTCGCGCTCCGCGACCTCGGCGTCGAAGCCATCATGGTGAACTGCAACCCCGAGACGGTCTCGACCGACTACGACACGTCCGACCGGCTCTACTTCGAGCCGCTCACGCTCGAGGACGTGCTCAACGTCGTGGAGAAGGAGCAGCCGCTCGGTGTCATCGTGCAGTTCGGCGGCCAGACGCCGCTCAAGCTCGCCGTGCCGCTCCAGCGCGCCGGCGTGCCCATCCTCGGGACGTCGCCCGACGCGATCGACCGCGCCGAGGACCGCAAGCGCTTCAACGAGCTCATCACCGAGCTCGGCCTCCACCAGGCGCCGGGCGCGACGGCGCGCTCGCTCGAGGAGGCGAGAGCCATCGCGACGTCGATCGGCTATCCCGTGCTCGTCCGCCCGTCGTACGTCCTCGGCGGCCGGGCGATGCGCATCGTGTACGACGAGCAGGACCTCGTCGAGTTCGTGGGCGAGGCGGTCCGCGTGTCACCCGAGCATCCGATCCTCGTCGACAAGTTCCTCGAGAACTCGATCGAGGTCGATGTGGACGCGGTGTGCGACGGCGAGCTGGTCCTCGTGGGCGGCGTGATGGAGCACGCGGAGAAGGCCGGGATCCACTCCGGCGACGCGGCGTGCTCGCTCCCCTCGTACTCGCTCGGCGAGGAGGAAGTGGCCGCGCTCCGCGCGCAGACCAAGGGACTGGCCAGGGCGCTCGGTGTCGTCGGCCTCATCAACGTGCAGTTCGCGATCCGCAACGAGACGATCTACGTGCTCGAGGTCAACCCTCGCGCCTCGCGCACCGTCCCGTTCGTGTCCAAGGCGATCGGCGCGCCGCTCGCGAAGATCGCCACGCGCGTGATGCTCGGCCACCCGCTCGAGCCGTGGATGCACCTGGACGAGCGCGAGCCGGCCCAGATCGCGGTGAAGGAGGCGGTCTTCCCGTTCGTGAAGTTCTCCGGCGTGGACACGGTGCTCGGGCCGGAGATGAAGTCGACCGGCGAGGTCATGGGCATCGATGACGACTTCCGCAAGGCGTACCTCAAGAGCCAGATCGCTGCCGGCTCCTACCTGCCGACCTCCGGCAAGGTCTTCGTCTCGGTGAAGAACCGCGACAAGCGGCAGGCCGTGTGGCTCGCCAAGCGGCTGCTGGACATGGGCTTCACGCTAGTGGCGACGGCCGGGACGGCGCGCGTCCTGGAGCGCCACGGCATGCCCGTCGACGTGATCCACAAGGTCGCCGAGGGTTACCGGCCGAACGTCATCGACCTCATGAAGAGCGGGCAGATTGCGCTCGTCTTCAACACCCCCGAGGACGGCCGCGCGCGCAAGGACTCGTTCATGATCAGGCGGACCGCCGTCATGCAGAACATTCCCTACTACACGACCGTGGACGGCGCGCAGGCCGCCGTCGGAGCCATCGAGGCCTTGCTGAAGAACGAGCTCGGCGTGCGGAGCCTTCAGGAGTACCACGGGACTAACGTCATGGGGGGACTATCGATGCCCCCCAAGCCCCCCGCGCTCGGAAGCGCCCCGGGGGACCCGGGGCGCTCCTCGACTGTCCCGTTCGTTCACGGGTCTGAGCCATGACCGATGCCCGTTCCCGCGTCTTCGTGGCTCTCGATGTCCCGTCGCTGGCTGACGCCATCCCGCTGATGGACACGGTCAAGGGCACGGTCGGCGGCGTGAAGATCGGCAACCAGCTCTTCACGGCCGCCGGCCCTCCGGCCGTCGAGGCCGCACATTCGCGCGGGTTCCGGGTGTTCCTCGATCTCAAGCTCCACGACATCCCGAACACGGTGGCGGGCGCCGTGCGCGAGGCGGCGCGCCTCGGCGTCTTCATGCTGAACGTCCACGCGAGCGGCGGCCGCGCGATGATGCGAGCCGCCGCGGAGGCGGCAGCGAAGGCGGCCACCGAGCTCGGCGTCGAGCGGCCGCTCTGCCTCGGCGTGACGGTGTTGACCAGCCTCGACCGCAGGGCGCTCCAGCTCGAGGCCGGCGTCGCGAACACCGTCGAGGCCCACGTCCTGCACCTCGCCACGGCGGCGCGGGACGCCGGGCTCGCCGGGTGCGTGGCGTCGCCTCAGGAGATCACGCCGCTCAGGCTCGCGCTCGGCAGCGCCTGGGTGATCGTCACGCCCGGCATCCGACCGTCGGGACCGGCGGACGACCAGGTCCGCACGGCGAGCGCCGCGGCCGCGGTCCGCGCCGGCGCCGACTATCTCGTCGTCGGCAGACCGATCACCCAGGCAGGGGATCCGGCGGCGGCGGCGGCCGCGCTGGTGGCCGAGATCGCGGGCGCATGACCGAACGCGAGACGCTCGAGCTCTACGAGAAGACCGGCGCGCTGATGCACGGGCACTTCCGGCTCACGTCCGGCCTGCACTCGGACGTCTATCTCCAGTCCGCGCTCGTGCTCCAGTACCCCGAGCACGCGGCGCGGCTGGGCGCGGCGCTCGCCGAGCCGTTCAGGGAGCTGGCCGCGCAGACCGTGCTCGCCCCCGCGATCGGCGGCATCCTCGTCGCCCACGAGGTCGCGCGCGCGCTCGGCGTGCGCGCGCTCTTCAGCGAGCGGGAGGACGGCGTCATGCGCCTGCGCCGTGGCTTCGGGCTCACGTTGGGCGAGCGGTGCCTGGTCGTCGAGGACGTCATCACGACGGGGGGATCGACGCGCGAGGTCGTCCGGTGCGTCGAGCAGAGCGGCGGCGTCGTGGTGGGCGTCGGCTCGCTCATCGACCGGAGCGGCGGCGCGGCCGGGTTCGCGGTCAGGCGCGTGGCGCTCGCGACGGTGACCGCCACGAACTGGCCGCCGGAGGACTGCCCGATGTGCAAGGCGGGCAGCCAGGCGATCAAGCCCGGCAGCCGCAGCTGACCGAGCGTCGCGGGACACCGGAGCACGCGCCGTTCGACGAGTCGCGGTCGGGCCCCCGCTACACGGCGTACCAGCGCTCGATCTCCCGATCGAGCGCCGCGAGGGACGGATAGCGTTCCTCGACGGCCGCGATGAAGGCCCGCGCCTCTTCCGCCGTCGGCACGACGTCTCGCGGCGCCACGGCGAAGTCGTAGACCGACAGCGACGACGTCGGAAGCACGGTGTCGACGCGGACGACGTCGACGTGACGGTGGCGGAGCACCGCCTCGTACACGCTGCGATAGAGCTCGGCGTCCCACTTCATGGGGGGACTATCGATGCCCCCCAAACCCCCCGCGCTCGCACGCGCCCCGGGGGACCCGGGGCGCGGCTCGATCCCCGATTCGTTCACGAGCATGGGGGGACTATCGATGCCCCCGACACCCATACGAAGGGGGCTCACGCCCCCCTCGAACTCCCCCGGCCCCGCGCTCGGAGCGCCCCCGGGGGGGTGCGCGGACGCACCCGTGGGGTGCGCGGACGCACCCGTGGGGTGCGCGGACGCACCCGTGGGGTGCGGACGCACCCGACAGAGCCGTGGCGCTCCTCGACCACCCGATTCGTTCACAAGCTCGGAGCCGGCGCTCGCGATCCCGAGCGCCGAGGCCACGCGGACGAGCTCGCGCCACAGGTCGCGGAGGACGGCGGGCGGTGCATCTTCTCGCTCGCGCGGATGAAGCGGGCGGGCGGCGCGCCGCTCGCGCTCGGACTCGAGGAATGCACGCACCGCGGGCGACGGCACCGGGATCGCGAAGCGGCACGCGGGCGCGCGCAGCAGCGGCTCCGCCCGGTCGTCGCGCGGACGCGCCAGCTCGATGAACCGGTTGCCGACGAACGGCGTCTCGCCGATCAGCAGGTGGCGACCGTCGGCGTGACGCTCGCTCCACGCGACGACGGCCTCTCGGGCCCACAGCCCGACGGCCTTGCGCACGACCGCGTGCGTGACACCGTCGCGCACGGGGTAGCGCTCGGCCGCCTCGCTCGCTTCGAAGACGGGTCGCGCGACGTCCCACTGCAGCAGGTGCACGGTGCGCCCGCGCTCCGACGCGAGGTGCGCGACCTGGTGCGCGAGGAAGCTCTTGCCGGTCCCGGGGAGACCGGCGAAGAACACCATGCGCGCGCCGGCGAATGCCTCGACCCAACGGGCGAGGTCAGGGTCACTGCTGACGACGAACGTGGATGCAGCGTCCACGACCGCGATTGTACGAGAGCTGTCCGAGAACGTGGACACGGGGGTGAGAGATTCCGCCCCACCGCGGACATGGATGACCCAGTCCCGCCGGCCTCGGGCATGGGAACGTCCCGCAAATCGACCGATTTCGAGCCTGGAACGCGCCTTGCTGTTGCCCATGCCGTCGTCGTCGGACGGCGAGAACCGAACCAGGGGGCAACCACGGAATGATCACTGACGCCAGGGCGCCACAGCGCACCGCGACACGCCGACCGTCCGCGCGAGCGCCACGTGCCGCGACCGCCACGCCGACGGCTGACCCGCCGGGCGAGGTGCGGAGCACTCCGAGAATCGTCAGCGCATTCCGCGGCGTCGACGGCAAGCTGCACCACTCACGCTGCGGCCGTCCGATCGAGCTCGTCGGCGTGCGCGGCGGCATCGAGCTCGACTTCCGCTGCATCGGCTGCTGGGAACACGTGACGCTGACGCAAGCCGCGCTCGCGCGTGTCCCGGTCGGGCGCGAGTAAGCCTCGGAGGGGGCTTCGCCCCCTTCCGGACACGCGCGAGCGACGCGGTTGCGCGCAGCGTCCGACTCCGGCTCAATAGGAGCGTGATCGTCGGAGTCCCGCGCGAGGTGAAGCCAGGGGAGCAGCGGGTCGCGCTCACCCCGGCCGGCGCGCAGGCACTCACGGAGCGGGGCCACCGCGTGCTCGTCGAGCGGGCGGCCGGCGGCGGCAGCGGGTTCCAGGACGACGACTACGCCAAGGTCGGCGCCATGCTCGTCACCGCGGACGACGCATGGGGCGAGGCCGACGTGGTCCTCAAGGTCAAGGAGCCGGTCTCCGAGGAATACGGCCGGATGCGGGCGCAGCAGGTTCTGTTCACGTACCTGCACCTCGCGCCGGCGCCCGGGCTCACTCGCGCGCTGATGGCGGCCCGCATCGGCGCCGTCGCCTACGAGACCGTGCAGCGGTCCGACGGCAGCCTGCCGCTGCTCACACCGATGAGCGAGGTCGCCGGGAGGCTCGCCGTCCAGGAAGGCGCGTTCTACCTGGGGCGGGCACGCGGCGGCCGCGGCATCCTGCTCTCCGGCGTGCCCGGCGTGCCGCCCGGCAACGTCGTGATCCTCGGCGCCGGCACCGTGGGGATCAACGCGCTGCGCATGGCGGTCGCGTATGGCGCCGACGTGTCGATCCTCGACGTGAATCTCGACCGGCTCCGGCACATCGACGATCTCTTTCGCGGACGGGTCGTCACGCTCTACTCGAACAGCTACAACATCGCCCAGGTCGTGCAGCGCGCCGACCTGCTCGTCGGCGCCGTCCTCATCACCGGCGCCCGGCCCCCGGTGCTCGTGACGGAGGCGATGGTCGCGCAGATGAAGGAAGGCTCGGTGATCGTGGACGTGGCCGTCGACCAGGGCGGGTGCATCGCCACGATCCGACCGACGACGCTGCTCGCGCCGACGTACCTCGTCTCGGGCGTCGTCCACTACGGCGTCGCGAACATGCCGGCGCTCGTGCCACGCACCTCGACCTTCGCGCTGACGAACGCAACGCTGCCGTACGTGCTCGCGCTCGCGGACCGCGGCGCGCTCGGGGCGATCGCCGCCGATCCGGCGCTCGCGCTCGGCGTGAACGTGTGGGGCGGCGCGATCGTGCATCCGGCCGTGGCACAAGCGGTCGGCGAGACGGCGACGCCGCTCGGCGAAATTCTCCGCTAGTCAGCTCGGAGGGGGGCTTCGCCCAGGGCTTCGCCCCCCTTCCGAAACCTCCCCCCAGGATCGATGGCGCCGGCGAAGCCGGCGCTCGGAGCGGCGAGCATCGCGCGAGCCGAACGTCCTCGGGTACTGGTGGCACCATGCCGAGCGCGAAAACGAGGAGTGCACGCGCGCCGGGGGGTCAGCGCGACGTCGGCCCTCCATGCCGAGCGCGAACCCGAGGAGCGCCGCGGGTTCCCCGCGGCGCTTCCGAGCGTTGGGGGGCTTGGGGGGCCCGTTCGGGGCCCCCCATGAGGTCGAACGCGTCAGCGCGCTGCGGCGCGCGCGCCCGGCCCGACGACCCGGCGCACGTGCTCCAGCATCGTCTCGAACGCCACCGGCTTCGGCAGCACGCCGACGATGCCGAGCGTCTCGGCGGAACGAGGATCGATCGCGCGCGCCAGCGTGCCGCCGAGCCCGGACGTGATCAGCACGGGCACCCGCGAGGAGAGCGGCTCGGCGCGCAGCCGGGCCAGGAACTCGAAGCCGTCGACGCCCGGCATCATCATGTCGAGCAGCACCAGGTCGGGGTCGAGCTCGCGGAACCGATCGAGCGCCTCCGCGGCGGACGCGATGGCGTCAACCGTGTACCCGGCGCTCGCGAGCACGTCCACCATGACGTCACGCACCCGCGCCTCGTCGTCCAGCACCAGGACCTGGATCTTCACCATCGGTCACCGTCCACGCGGATGCTGAGGCCGATACGCCCGTGTCGCGTAGTACGTTGTACCGCGAGCCCGCGCGCGGGGCCACTGGAAAATCCCCGCGGCGCCCCCGACCTCGGAGCCTATCGAGGGCCGTCCCGGGTTCCGCGGGTGCGTCCGCGCACCACGGGTGCGTCCGCGCACCACGGGTGCGTCCGCGCACCACGGGTGCGTCCGCGCACCACGGGTGCGTCCGCGCACCACCCCCGGGACGGCTCCGAGCGCTGGGGCCCGGGGGAGTCCGAGGGGGGCGTCAGCCCCCTTCGTGCGATGGTCGGGGGCCATTTCGGGGCCCCCCATTCCGGCAGTCGGCTCACAGCGCCACGCGAAACACCTCGTCCAGCGTCGTCTCACCCAGCACGACCTTGGCGAGACCATCCTGGAACATCGTCTTCATCCCCGCCGCGACGGCCGCCCGCCGGATCGACGCCGCATCGCGCCGCTCCATCATCATGCGGCGGAAGCCGTCACCGATCTCGAACAGCTCGAAGAGGCCGAGACGACCCCGGAATCCCCGGCCGCCGCAGTGCGCGCAGCCGATGCCGCGGAAGACGCGGATGGCGCCGAGGGGGTCCGGCCCTGCCCCGAGCACCCCGGCCCTGCGAAGGACCGCCACCGTCGCCTCGAAGTCCGGCTGCTCGCGAACGACTGCCAGCAGCGAATCGTCCGGAGCGACGCTCTCGCGGCACGCCATGCAGATGCGCCGCACGAGCCGCTGCGCGATCACGAGGGCCAGCGTGGAGGCGACCAGGTACGGCTCGACGCCCATGTCGAGGAGCCGCGGCACGGAGCTCGTCGCGTCGTTCGTGTGCAGCGTCGAGAGCAGCAGGCGGCCGACGAGCGCGGCGCGCACGGCGATCTCCGCCGTCTCGCGGTCACGCATCTCGCCCACCATGATGATGTCCGGATCCTGCCGGAGCAGGGCCCGCAGCCCCGTCGCGAAGTCGACGCCGGCCGCCGGATTCACCGCGGTCTGGCTGATCCGCGGCAGCGCATACTCCACCGGGTCCTCGATCGTCGAGATGTTCACGACGTTCTGCCGCTCGGTGCCGACGCGGGCCAGGAGCGCGTAGAGCGTCGTCGACTTGCCCGATCCCGTCGGGCCGGTGACGAGGACCATCCCGTGCGGGCGGAGCGCGTTGCGCAGGACGGTCTCGTGGTCGGCCGGCGCGAGGCCCAGGTCCTCGAGGTCGAGCTGGAGGTGCTCGCGGGACAGCACGCGAAGGACGAGCTTCTCGCCCCAGTGGGTGAGCATCGTGGACACGCGGAGCTCCATCCGGAACCCGCCGAGGTCGGCGTCGAAGCGACCATCCTGGGGCACGCGACGCTCGTCGATGCGGAGCCGCGAGAGCACCTTGATCCGTGCCGCCAGCGGGGCGAGCGCCGAGGGTGGCAGGCTCATCACCTCGTGCAGGACGCCGTCGATGCGGACGCGCACCAGCGTCTCGAGCTCGTACGGCTCCACGTGGATGTCCGAGGCGCGGGCCACCGCCGCGTACTGGAGGATGCGGTCGAGTAGCTCGACCGAGGATGGCTCGTCGACCGCCACGCTGCGAACCGCGACGGCCGCGTGCTCCGCCGCCCGCTCGAGCAGCGCACGCAGGTCGGCGCGGTAGAGCAGATGGGCGCGGGCGATCGCGTCGGCGGGTGCCAGCAGCGGGAACACCCGGAGCTTCGTCATCCGCTCGATCTCGTCGATCACCCGGTGGTCGCGTGGGTCGGCCATCGCGACGCGGAGATCCGAGCCGGCCAGCGTCAGCGGGATCAGGGCGTGTCGCCGCGCGTACTCCTCCGGCAGCACGTCGAGCGCCTGGGGCACCACGTCCGAGACCTTGAGGTCGATGAAGGCGACGCCCCAGGCGTCCGCGAGCTGCCTGAGGAGGAAGCCGAGCGGCACGCGCCCGCGCTCGACGAGCGCGCGCTCCAGCGGGACGCGCAGGCGTGCCGCCATCGCGTGCGCGCGCTCGAACTCCACGGGCTCGATCACCTCGAGCCGGGTGACGAGGAGGTCGCGCAGCTCGTCCTCGGTCACCTTGAGGGCGACCATCAGCGGTCGGGTCCGCCGAGGGCCTTCGCGACCTCGCGCGCGAGATCCTGGAGCGAGATGTTGCTCTTGATGAAGTACGCGACCGCTCCGCCGGCCATCGCGCGCTCCACGTCGTGCTCCTGCCCGAGGTTGCTCAGCACGATCACGGGGATGCCCGCCGTCCCCGCATCCTCCTTGAGCCGGCGCAGGACCTCGAAGCCCTGGAGCTTCGGCATGATGAGGTCGAGCAGGATCAGATCGGGCGCATCGGCGGCCGCACGCTGCAGCGCCTCCTCGCCGTCCGCCGCCGTCACCACGGCGTACCCGCGCTGGCGCAGCGTCGCCTCGGCCGCCTTCCGGAGAAACCGGTCGTCCTCGACGATCAGGACGCGCCGTGCGACACCGCCCATGGCGTCACGTCCCCACCACGCGCTCGACACGGTCGCCGAGGGCCTGGAGCGAGAGGTTGGCCTTCACGAGATAGTCGACGATGCCGAGCGCCTGCACCTCCTGGACGTCGTCCGGGCGGGACGAGTTCGAGAGCACGATCACCGGGAGGTCGCGCGTTTCCTCGGCGGCGCGGAGCGCACGCAGCACCTCCACGCCCGTCATGCGCGGCATGAGCAGGTCGAGCAGCACGAGGTCCGGCCGCTCGGCACGGGCGAGGCGAAGCCCTTCCTCGCCGTCGCCGACGGCCAGGACCGTGAAGCCGCGCCGGCGCAGGCTCGCCTCGCAGGCGCGGCGCAGCACGCGGTCGTCCTCGATGATCAGGATCGTCTTCATGCGGGCAGCGTGAAGGTGAACACGGCGCCCTTCCCCTCCTCCGACTCGGACCAGACGGCCCCGCCCAGGCGCTCGACGATCAGCTTCACGATGTAGAGACCGAGGCCCGTGCCCTCCGTCTCCACCGCGAGCGCGTTGTCCGCGCGGTAGAACTTCTCGAAGAGCCGGCGCTGCGCCTCCTTCGGGATCCCGATGCCGGAGTCCGCGACCGACCACACGAGGCGGCTCCCGTCCCGGGCGATCCGGACCGTGATGGCGCCGCGGGGCGGCGTGTACTTCACGGCGTTGGACAGCAGGTTCGTGATCACCTGTCGCGCGAGCTGCGGGTCGACCTCGAGCGTCGCGCCACGACCATCATCCTCGACCGTCACCCGCTGCCCGCGCTCCCGGACCAGCAGGTCGAGCTCCTCCAGGATCTGTCCGGTGAGCGCCAGGACGTCCGTCGACACCGGCGACACCGTCACCCGCGCGCTCTCGAGCCGCGCGACGTCGAGCAGGTCGTTCACGAGCCCGATGAGGCGCTGGGTCGCGGCGCTGGCGTCGCCGATGTACGAGGCCGTGTCCGACCCCGCCACGGCCCCGTCCGCCGCCAGCTCGAGCATCCACTTGATGCCCGCGAGCGGCGTGCGCAGCTGGTGCGTCACGAACGACACGAAGTCCGACTTCATCCGGCTGACCTCGCGCTCGTGGGTGACGTCGTGAAACGTCAGCGTCAGCCCGGACCCGCCGTCGGCATCCGGTACGGGGCGCGCGACCCAGTGGAGGATCCGTCCGCTCCGCGACAGCTCCAGGTCCCCCTCGCCGCCGTGGTCGGGGTTCTCCAGCATGGCGCGGAGATCGGCCACGGCCGCGTAGTAATGAGCCGCCGTGGCGAAGTGCGCGGCGAGGACGCCCGTCAGGCCGAGCCCGCCCCGGCGCTCGGGGTCGAAGCCGAGCAGCTCGCCCGCGCGCCGGTTCGCCGACAGGATCTGCCCGTCCGATCGCACGAGCATCATGCCGTCCGACGTCGACTCGAAGATCTGCGCGAGCCGGGCCCGCTGGCGGCGCGCTTCGTCGAACAGCCGGGCGTTGTTGATCGCGACGGCGGCCTGGGCGACGAAACTCTGCAGCAGCTCCTCCTCGTCGGGCGCGAGGTCGAACGGCTCGACACGGTTCAGCGACAGCACGGCGAGCAGCGCGTCCTGGTGCAAGACCGGGATGCCGAGGAAGCTCTTGAGCCCGTGCGCGCGCCACCAGTCGTGCGCGACGATTCGCCCGTCCGCGTACACGTCCGGCAGGTGCAGCGGCGTCCGGTGCGTCGCCACCCAGCCGAGGATGCCCTCGTCGAACCGGACCGCGCGGGTCGGGAAGTCCGCGGCGAACGACTCGTCGGAGAACGTCGGCGCCTCGAGCACGCCGTTCAGCTCGTCGGCGAGCCAGAAGGACGCGACGCGCGCGGCCATCAGCTCGGCGGCCGCATGCGCGATGCCGGCGAGCACGGCCGCGGTGTCGAGCGAGGCCGAGATGAGCTGGTTGATCCGCCCGAGCGCGCGCAGACGCATCACGCGCTGCTCGAGGTTCGCATAGAGCTTCCCGATCTCCTCCTCGCGGGCCCGGGTCTCCGCGTGGAGCGCCTCGGCCTCGCGCCGGCGCGCGTCGAGCTCGCCGGCGAGGATGCGGTTGTCTCGCCGCAGCGCGCGCCGCTCGAGCGCGCGTTCGACCAGCACGTTCAGTGTCGCCAGATCGACCGGCTTCTCCAGGTACCCGGCCGCGCCCGCCTCCACGGCCGCGATCGCGGAGGCCAGCGTACCATTCCCCGTGACGATGATGACCTCCGGGGGCGCGACGAGCGCCTGGACGTCACGGAGGAGCTCGAGACCGTCGAGGTCGGGCAGGAGAAGATCCAGGAGCACGAGATCGACCGGGCCGCCGCGGAGCCGCTGCCGGGCTGCCGTGCCGGTGTCCACCACCTCCACGGGGTGGCCTGCTTGCTCGAGAAACTCGCGCACGACGGCCGCCACGTCGCAATCGTCGTCCACGAGCAGGATGGTCTCGCGAGGCGCCGCGTTGTCGGTCACGGTGGGCCCACGATAGCAGCTTTGGCCGTCGCCGCCGTGAGTCACCTGCGCTACCTTGGACGGTGTGAGCGGGCCGCCCTGCCGATGGATCTCGCCGGTCATCGCCGGCCTGCTGGCTTTCGGGCTCGGCGTGTCCGGCGTCACCGCCCGCAGCCACGACGTCCCGCCGTACGTGCCGCATCCCGAGCGCCTCGAGCCCGGCGCCCGCGCCGAGGTCGCGGCGATCTGGACACGGCGGACGCTGGTGCGGTCCGCAACCGCAGAGCCGGCCCGCGTGCCGATCGACCTGTACCGGCTCTTCATCGACATACCGGAGATCACCGCCGCCGCAGGGCGGCATCTCGGCGTCGGCAAGCACCGCGTCGTGCGCACGGCTGCCGACGAGTTCGACGTCGAGGACCACGAGGGGACCCGCGCGCACTACCGCGTGATCCTGCGCACGCCGACCCAGCGGGTCATCGTCGCGCGCGCTCGACGGACGACGCGAGTCGTGGGCGAGGTCCGCGGCGCGACGGTGACCGTCCTCACCCTCGTTCCCGGCGTGGGAAGCGATTGGCAGCCGGAGATCGTGCAGCGTCTCGAGAGCGCCGTCCGCATCCACCACCGCATCGTCGCCATGATCGCCCGCGTCCTCGTCCCGCTGTTCCCGTCGTACGCCGACCGGAAGATCGGCGAGGTCTTCGCGATCGCGACCCGCGTGGCGGCATGGGCGGCCGCGCGGCCTGACGACTTCTGCCTCTGGCTCGGCGCGCAGCCCGATGGACCGCGGCATCGCGAGGTATTCGCCCGGGAACTGCCGGCCTGCCGGGGGCTCGATTGACCGACGGCATGGGGGGCCCCGACATGGCCCCATGCCCCCCAGCGCTCGGACTCGCCCCGCGACACCCGGGGCGCGCCTAGGCCCCTTCCGGGTCGTCTACCGGAACATCCCGTTCTGCGCGCTCACGACGACCAGCCACAGGAGCTGTGCACCGACGAAGATGGCCCGGGCGCGGTCGCGTCCCGTCTCGATCGCCGCGCGGTACTGCCAGATGGCGGCGGGAATGCCGAGCGCGGCGAAGATGGCCGGCTCGTATTCCACGATGAGCCCGGAGCCGAGGGCGAGGTGGCCCGCGAAGCCCCACAGCAGCCACGCGGCGAGCCACTGGGACACGACGGAGACGAGCAGCGACAGGCGGGAGCCGCTCCAGCCGAACGCTCGGGCCACCGAGACGAGCACGATCCCACCCAGGACCATCGCCGCGAGGGTCGCGACCGCCCACCGCGTCACGTGCGCGTCCGGTACTCGGGGCGCCGGCGCAGGAGCCGCGTCTCGATCTGCTTGATGCCGAGCGCCATGACGATGCCGATCACGCCGAGCGCGAGCAGCGCCACCATCATGTCGGCCGCGTTCAACGTCCCGAGGGACTGGATGACCAGGTGCCCGAGCCCTCCGCCCGACTCGCCATGGATCGAAGGAAGTGACGGCGGGTCAAGGACATCGGCACCCTCCGGGATCGTGGATGGGGCACCCCGCGACTCTACGTGGGAGCCCGCGGTCCTGTCAACCGCAACGCATTGACAATACAGCGAAATCCCACGTATCATACAGGGATTGAGACGTCCGGCCGTGCCGCCGCCCGCACCGACCATCGCAGGAGTTAATCCACGTGCTTCCGAGCAGTGTTCGCCGCCCGCGCACCCGGAGGGCCAGCCGGTGATCAGCAGCATGACGGGTTTCGGCCGCGCGGAGGCGAGCACCGACGACCTCGTCGTCACCATCGAAGCCCGGTCCGTCAATCACCGCCACCTCGACGTCGCGCTGCGCGTGCCGCGCGCGCTCGCCGCCCTCGAGACGGATGCCCGGAAGATGGTCACGGGACGGCTGGAGCGGGGCCGCATCGACATCTCGATCTCGCTCGCCCCGGCGCCCGGGCGCGCCCCGAGCCAGGTGCGCACGGATGCCGCGCTCGCGCACGAGTACGTGGCTCAGGCGCGTGCGCTGGCCGAAACGCTCGGCCTCCCGGCAGACGTGCGGCTGGACTGGGTACTGGAGCGGCCGGGCGTCTTCCGGGTCGAGGAGGTGCAGCCCCCCGAACCCGCGGCGGTGTGGCCCGTGCTGGGGGACGCGCTCTCCCGGGCGCTCGACGCGCTCGTCGCGCAGCGGACGACGGAGGGCGCCGCGCTCGGCGCGGAGCTTCGCGCGCTCGCCACGGCGCTCGAGAGCCAGGTCAGCGAGATCGCCGCGCGCGCCCCGGCGGCCGCGTCCCGACGCGAGGAAAGGCTGCGCGAGCGGCTGCGGGCGCTGGTCGGCAGCCTCGCCATCGACGAGAGCCGCATCCTGATCGAGGCGGCCGCGTGGGCGGAAAAGACCGACGTGGCCGAGGAGCTGGCGCGGCTCCGCGTCCACCTGACCGAGGTGCGCGCCGTGCTGGACAGAGGCGGCCCCCTCGGACGGCGGCTCGACTTCCTCGTGCAGGAGCTGCACCGCGAAGTGAACACGATCGGCTCGAAGGCGGACGACCTCGAGGTCTCGCAGGGCGTCCTCACCGCCAAGGGCATCATCGAGAAGCTGCGCGAACAGACCCAGAACCTCGAGTAGAGGACACCGCCGTGGCCAGGCCAACAGGGACGCGACTCGTGCACGTCGGGCACGGCAACGTCGTCGTCGCCCATCGCATCGTGGCGATCGTGGCGCTCGACTCGCTGCCCGTGAAGCGGCTCATCGACAGCGCCAAGGGCTCCACGAAGCTCGTGGACGCGACGAACGGCCGCCGGACGAGAGCCGTGATCGTCACGGAGAGCGATCACCTGATCCTGTCGTCGCTCGAGCCCGCCACGCTCGCGCAGCGCCTCGGGCAGCAGGACCGGAACGGGACCGGTGCCGATGCTTAGACGGCGGGGGACGCTGTTCGTCGTGTCGGCGCCGTCCGGCGCCGGCAAGACGACGCTCTGCCGCGAGCTGAGACAGCGCCTTCCCGGTCTCGCGTACTCGGTCTCGTTCACGACGCGCACGCCGCGCGCCGGCGAGCTCAACGGCCGGGACTTCCACTTCGTGAGCGAGGCGGAGTTCCGGCGCCTGCGCGACCGGGGCGCGTTCGCGGAGTGGGCCGCCGTGCACGGCAACCTCTACGCGACGAGCGCCGAGGCGCTCGAGGCCGCGCTCGCCGACGGCCGTGACGTGCTGCTCGACATCGACACGCAGGGCGCCGAGCAGCTGCGCAAGCGCTACGCCGAGGCCGTGCTCGTGTTCGTCGTCGCGCCGTCCATCGCGGAGCTGGAGCAGCGGCTCCGGGAGCGGCGCTCGGACGCCGACAGCGAGATCGCGCGCCGGCTCGGGCGCGCTCGCGACGAGATCGCGCTCTGGCGGCAGTACCAGTACCTCATCATGAACCGTGATCTGAAGGAGGCGGTCGAGCAGCTCGAGGCCATCGTCCTGGCCGAGCGGGCTCGCACGACGCGTCTCATGCTGCAGATGCCCGACCTGGAGGTCCCCAACTGATGGCGTTCCCCTCGCTCGAGCAGGCCGTGAACAAGGTCTCCAACCGTTACCTGCTGGTGGTCCTCGCCGCGAAGCGCGCGCGCCAGATCAACCGCGGCGCGGCGGTCCGCGTGGAGTCGAAGCACAAGAAGCCCACCAGTTCCGCGCTGGAGGAGATCGCCGCCGCGAAGGTCGAGTACCGCGTGAAGGAAGAGGGCGAGACGACGAAGGCCTGAGCGATGCCGGCGCTCGACGCGCGCGAGCTGATCGTCGGGGTGACGGGGTCGATCGCCGCCTACAAGGCGGTGTACCTCGTTCGCGAGCTCACGCGCGCGGGCGCGCGCATCACGGTGTGCCTCACCGCCAACGCCCGTCACTTCGTCGGACCGCTCACGTTCCGCACCCTGACGGGTCGCCCCGTGCTCGAAGACCTGTTCGACCCGGCGAGCGACGCCGCGGTCGAGCACGTCGCGCTCGCCGAGCGCGCCGACGCGATGGTGGTCGCGCCCGCGACGGCGAATCTGCTCGCGAAGGCGGCGCACGGCATCGCGGACGACGCGCTGACGACGCTGCTGCTCGCCGCCCGCTGCCCGGTGCTGCTGGCGCCCGCGATGGACGGCGGCATGTGGCACCATCCCGCCGTGGCCGCGAACGTCGCGCTGCTGCGCCAGCGCGGGGTCACGGTGCTCGAGCCCGAGAGCGGCGCGCTCGCGTCCGGGCTCACCGGCACCGGGCGGCTCCCCGAGGTGGACGTCATCGTCGAGGCCCTCGCCGGCCTCGTGGCGCCGGCGCGCGATCTGGCCGGCGATCACGTGCTCGTCACCGCCGGCCCGACTCGCGAGGCGATCGATCCGGTCCGGTACATCACCAACCGATCGTCCGGGAAGATGGGCTATCGGATCGCGGAAGCCGCGCGCCGCCGCGGCGCGGACGTCACGCTCGTGAGCGGCCCGACGACGATCGCGCCACCGTCCGGCCTCCGGTTCGTCGCCGTCGAGTCCGCGGAGGAGATGCGCACGGCGGTCCTTGCGCACCTCGATCAGGCCACGGTCGTGATCAAGGCCGCCGCGGTCGCCGATTACCGCGCGAAGGAAGTCGCGACGGCGAAGATCAAGGGCAAGCGCGAGCTGACGCTCGAGCTGACGCCGAACCCCGACATCCTCGCCGAGGTCGCGGCCCGCAAGACCGGCGCCTTCATCGTCGGCTTCGCGGCCGAGACGCACGACGTCGCGAGGCACGCGCGCGAGAAGCTCGAGGCCAAGGGCGTCGACCTCCTCGTGGCCAACGACATCAGCCAGCCGGGCATCGGGTTCGACGCCGAGGACAACGAGGTCCTCTTCGTCGACCGGTGGGGCGGCGCCCAGGTGCTCCCGAGAACGTCGAAGGCGGCCGTCGCGGACGCCATCCTGACCCAGGTGCTGCGGCTCCGCGCGGCCGCGCGCCGCGGGGTGCGTCCCTGAACCCCGATCCAGTTCGGTCGCTGGCCGACGCGGTTCGCGGGCTCGGCGACACGCTCCGCTTCCACCGCGACATGGGCGTCACGCACCTCGCGCTCGACGGCGAGTACTTCCTCGGTCCCGAGGAGGCGCTCGCGCGCCAGGAGGCCCGGCTCCAGGGATGCCGCCGCTGCAAGCTCTGCCAGGGTCGCACCACGGTCGTGTTCGGCTCCGGCAGCGCGCGCGCCGACTTCGTCTGCATCGGCGAGGGACCGGGCGCCGACGAGGACGCGCAGGGCAAGCCCTTCGTCGGCCGGGCGGGGCAGCTGCTGACGAAGATGCTGGAGGCGATCAAGCTCTCGCGCGACGAGGTGTACATCTGCAACACGGTCAAGTGCTTCATCAGCCCGCGCGTGCTCATCTACACCGCCGACGGTTACAGGCCGATCAAGGACATCGAGGTCGGGGACCTCGTCCTGACTCATCGCGGCCGGTTCCGACCGGTCGTCTATGTCCGGCCGCGCGAGGTCCTTCCCGGGGGAAGCGAGGTGATACGGCTTTCCATCCAGTCCGAGGACGGGAACCGGCGGCCGGTGCGCATGACGGTCACTCCGGAGCATCCCTTCCTGGTCAACGGCGTCTGGAAAGCCGCGCGCGAGATCAAGAAGGGCGACTCCATCGCCACGCTCGCGGACCGCTGCGAGGTGTGTGGACGAACGTTCTTCGTTCGCTACGACCGGTACGATGCGAGGACGTACCGGACGTGCAGCGCTCGCTGCCACAACAAGCGGGTCTTTCACAGTCCTGATGCACGCGACAAGGTCCGTCGAACGATGCGTGCTCAGTACGCCGACGGTCGTCGCGACGCGAACACGATCGCATTGCGCGCCAACGACAAGACACGTCAGCTCGTCGCTGCGGGGCAGGCGAAGATCCAGCGCCTCACGACGGCAGAACGCCAGAGGAGTCGAATCGCGCTCGCAGCGAAGATCACCGCCGGAGTTCGACGTGGAATGACAGGGTTCGGAGAGGCGACGCTGAAGACGGTCCTCGACCGCCTGGGCGTCGAGTACGTGCACCTCTTCGCGCTACCGAACTCGGCCTGGCTGTTCGACTTCTGTCTTCCGACGGACAAGATCCTCATCGAGGTTCGGGGGCCAGGATTCGGTCCCGGCGGCGAGCAGCGGGCTCTCGAGAAGGAGCAGTTGGCTCGGGACCACGGGTATCTCGTCGTGAACCTGTGGTGGCTCCAGATCGAAACGTTTCCGGACGCCGTCGAAGAACTGCTGCGACGAGTCCTGAAAACCCATCGCGGAGAGTACGTGTTCATGGATGCCACCGTGATCGACGTCGAATCGCGCCAGACCCGGCGCGACTTCCCGCTCTACAACATCGGCGTCGAGGACGACGAGTCGTACATCGCGGCAGGTGTCGTCAGTCACAATTGTCGGCCTCCCGGCAACCGGAATCCCGAGGCCGACGAGCTGGCCACCTGCGCGCCGTTCCTTCAGGCGCAGCTCGGCGTGATCCAGCCGAAGGTCATCCTGTCGCTCGGAAGCGTCGCCACGCAGGCCTTGCTGGGCACCCGTGAGCCGATCGGCAAGCTGCGCGGTCGGGTGCATCCGTTCGGCAACGCGGTCCTGATCCCGACGTTCCATCCGGCGTTCCTGCTCCGCAACCCGGGGCCCGAGTACAAGCGGATGGCGTACGAGGACCTCAAGCTCGCGCGACGGGAGTACGACGCCCGCCGAACCCGGTGATCGCCGAGGTCGCGTTCGACGCGCCGGTCGGGCCGTTCGACTACCGGGTGCCCGACGGCTGGCGCCTCGCTCCGGGACAGCGCGTGCGCGCGCCGCTCGGGCCCGACTCGCGGGTCGGTATCGTCCTGGCGCTTCGCGAGGGGCCCGGCGACGGGTTGAAGCCGCTGTCCGAGGTGGTCGATCCGAGCGCCGTGATCGACACCGCCGCGCTCGGTCTCGTCCGCTGGATCTCGTCCCGGAGTCTGTCGAGCGTCGGCTCGACCGCGGCAGGCCTGCTGCCGCCCCCGCGCTCGACCGACGACGACGCTCCGCCGTCGCCGGGTGACCGGCCGGGCACGAGCGGTCTTCCGGCAGATGTCGTCGACGACGACACGACAGCGGGGAGCGATCCCGTGACGGCACGCGGGCCTGCAGGCATGGGCGCCGTCGAGATCCGGCCGCGCGAACGGGCCGACACGGCCGCGACACGCTCGGTCGCACCCACCCGGCACCGCGAGCGATCGCTCCCCGAGCTCTTCACCGGGGCCGGTCGCGAGCAGCGGCTGCTGGACGAGATCGCGAGGAGCGTTGCCGGCGCGCTCGTCATCGTCCCGGACGTGGAGGCGGCCGGTCGCTGGGCTCAGCGGCTCGCGAGGATCGATCACGTCGTCCGGATCGATTCCGGCATGAACGAGTCGGAGCGCGCGCACGCGTGGTCCGCGCTCGCTGCGCGGCGGGCGCGGCTGGCCGTCGGCACCCGCTCCGCGCTGCTCGCGCCGCTCGCCGACGGCGCGATCCTGGCGCTTGTCGACGAGCACGAGACGGCCCACCTGCCGCCCGGGCATCCGCGGATGCATGCACGGGACATCGTGCTCGAGCGAGCGCGCCGCGAACACCTCCGGCTCATCCTGACCGCCGGGACGCCGAGCGTCGAGATGTGGTGGCGCGCGACGAGTCGACTTGCCATGCGCGTGGCTGGCGAACCGGCACCCTGGCCTGTGGTGACGCTCGCCGACACCCGCGGCATCCTGCGGCGCGAGGCGCTCACGCCGGAGCTGTCGCGAGCGCTGCGCGAGACGCTGACCGCCGGCGGGCGCGCATTCCTGGCCGTCAGCCGGTTCGCCTCGGCGCTGGCATGCGAGGAGTGCGGGCTGGTCGCGCGCTGCGCGCGCTGCGGTCTCGCGCTCGGCTATTCGCGCGCCGCCGTGCGCTTGACGTGCCGGCTGTGCCGGGCCACGGAGCCGCCGCCGGACGCGTGTCCCGAGTGCCGAGGCCGGCGGCTGTCGCCGTTCGGGTGGGGCGCGGACCGCGTCGAGCAGGCCGTGACGCGGCGATTCCCCGGGGCGCGCGTGGCGCGATACGAGCCCGACGTCCGTGGCGCGCGCGCCGAGACGCAGCGAGCCGCCGCGGCGCAGGCGGACGTCGTCATCGGCACGCGCGGAGCGCTGAGAGTGTTCTCCCGCGCGTCGCTCGGTCTCGCCGGGTTCGTCTCCCCCGACCACCTGTTGCGCGTGCCCGACTTCCGCGCCAGCGAGCGGATGCTCGCGTTCCTGTGGGCCGCGGCCGAGCGCGTCCGGGCGGGCGGACGCGTCATCGTCCAGTCTCACAATCCCACGCACCATGCGTTCGTCGCCGTCGCGGAGCAGGCGATCGAGCGGTTCTACGAACCCGAGCTCCAGTTCCGCGCGGAGCTCGGGTACCCCCCGTTCCGCCACCTCGCCGTGGTGACCGTCCGGCCGAAACGGGAGGGCGACGCCGGCTTCGTCGACGCGCTCGGCGAGACCCTGCGCGCCGACACCCGGTTGACGGTGTACCCGCCGGCCCCCGTCGGGCGCGAGCGGGCCCAGCGGCTCGTCGTGAAGGGCGGGCACGAGCTGCCGGACGTGCTGTCCGCCGCCGTGTCGGCGGTGGTCCGCGAGAGCGGTCGCCGGAGCCGGGGTATCATGGACGTGGAGGTGGACCCGGTCGAATGGCGATTCTGAACGTCAGGAAATACGGCGATCCGGTGCTGAGGCGGCGCGGGGAACCGATCCGCGAGGTGACCCCCGAGATCCGCCAGCTCGCCGCCGACATGATCGACACCATGTACGACGAGGCGGGCCTCGGCCTCGCGGCGCCGCAGGTCGGCGCCGCGCTCCGGCTCATCGTCGTCGGGGACGAGCGGGGCCGTGACCCTCGCGCGCTGGTCAACCCCGCCATCACGGCGCAGGGCGGCGAGATCGTCGCCGAGGAAGGCTGCCTGTCGATCCCCGGCATCTTCGCCGAGGTCGCGCGCGCCGAGTGGGTCCAGGTCGAGGCGATCGACCTCGACGGCCGTCCCGTCGCGCTCCGCGCCCGGGGCCTGCTCGCCCGCGCGTACCAGCACGAGCTCGATCACCTCGACGGTGTCCTCTTCATCGACCGGCTGGACCCCGTGACCCGTGACCGCATCAAGCGACGGATCAAGAAGGAGGGGCTCAGCGAGGTCGCGCACCACGCTTTCGCGCTGTAGCCCGAGCCGGCCGGGTACCGCTGCTGATGAAGGTCCTGTTCTACGGCACGCCCGAGTTCGCGCTGCCCACGCTCGAGGCCTTGCTCCGGCACCACGAGGTCGTCGGCGTCATCACCCAGCCCGACCGGCCTGCGCACCGCGGGCAGCAGGTGACGGCACCGCCGGTGAAGGTCCGCGCGCTCTCCGCCGGCCTCACGGTGGTCCAGCCGCCACGACTCCGTGATCCCGGGTGGCCCGAGCGCCTCGCCCTCTTCGGCGCGGACGTCGCGGTCGTCGTCGCGTTCGGCCAGATCCTGCCGAAGACCGTGCTCGCCGTGCCCGCCCGTGGATCGATCAACGTCCACGCATCGCTCCTCCCCCGCTATCGAGGCGCGGCACCGATCGCGTGGGCGATCATCCGTGGCGAGACGGAGACCGGGATCACGACGTTCCAGATGGACGAGGGCATGGACACGGGCCCGATGCTCGTCAGGCGGGCGACGGCCATCGAGCCCGGTGAGACGGCCGGGGAGCTCGCGGCGCGGCTCGCCCGGCTGGGCGCAGAGGCGCTGATCGACACGCTGGCGCGACTCGACACCCTGCCGCGCATTCCGCAGCGCGACGAGGACGCGACGCGCGCGCCGCGGTTGAAGAAGTCGGACGGCCACGCCGACTGGCGCCGACCGGCGCGCGATCTGGTGAATCTGGTCCGCGGGATCAATCCGTGGCCCGGCGCGCTGACGCTCACGCCGCGCGGCCCGCTCACGATCCGGCGCGCCCACGCGCTCGGCGTGACGCTGGACGGCGAGCCGGGCACGATCGTCCGCCACGGTCGGACGTTCGGGATCGTGACGGGCGACGGCGTGCTGGTGCCGGACGAGGTGCAGCCCGAGAACCGGCGAGCGGTCGCGTGGGACGAATGGCTTCGCGGCGCACGCCTCGCCGCCGGCGACCGGTTCACGAGCCCGTGAGGCGGGTGCCCGAGCGCGTGCCCGAGCACCGCCCCGGCTGCGCCGGGGCGGTTGCGAGCGGCGGGGGGGGTTGGGGGGCCATGTCGGGGCCCCCCATTCCGAACGAATGAAGCCGGCGGCGCCGGCCCGCGTGGTCGCCGCGCGCGTGCTGGAGCGCGTGGAGCGCGATCGCGCGTACGCCGACGTCGCCCTCGAGCACGAGCTCGCCCGGCGCCGGCTGCCGGAGCGCGACGCGGCGCTCGCGACGGAGATCGTGCTCGGCACGCTCCGGTGGCAGCGCTATCTGGACTGGATCCTCGTCCCGCATTCCCGGCGAGCGATCGAGGCCGTCGACCCGCACGCCCGCGTCGTCCTTCGACTCACGGCCTACCAGCTGCGGTTCCTCGAGCGGATCCCTGCGTTCGCGGCGGTGAGTGATGCCGTCACGCTCGTCAGGCAGCGCGACAAGCCGGGCGTGGACGGCTTCGTCAACGCCGTCCTGCGGTCCTTCACGCGCCACCGCGTCGAGCGGGCGCTGCCTGCCGATCGCGTCGAAGCGCTCGCGCTCCGCCTGTCGCACCCGTCCTGGATCGCCGCGCGCTGGATCCACCGCTATGGCGCGGAAGCCGGCGAGGCGCTGATGCGGGCGATGAACGAGCGGCCACCGCTCACCGTGCGCGCGAACACGCTCCGGACCACGCGTGAGGCGCTGGCGGAGCGCCTGCGGCGCGACCACGGGCTCGTCGCGAAGCCGACACGGTACGCCGCCGATGGCCTCCAGGTGTCCCACGGCGGAGCGCCGTCGTCGTGGCGCGCGTTCGCCGACGGGGAGCTCGCCGTGCAGGACGAGGCGTCGATGCTCGTCTCCATGCTCGTGGCTGCCCGGCCCGGCGAGACCGTGGCGGATGCGTGCGCGGCGCCCGGCACCAAGACGACCCACCTGGGGCAGCTCATGGAGAACCGCGGCCGCCTGCTCGCGTTCGACCGCGAGCCCGCGCGTCTGGCCCGCGTGCGCGAAGCGGTCACACGTCTCGGTGTCACGATCGTCGAGACGCTCGACGGCCCCGTGGAGTCGCGTGCGCCGGACTTCGCCGGCCTCTGCGACGCAGTGCTCGTGGACGCGCCGTGCTCGAATCTCGGGGTGTTACGCCGCAATCCCGAGGTGAAGTGGCGGCGGACGCCCGAGGACCTCCCCGCCAACGCCGAGCGCCAGCGTGTGATCCTGAGCGCGGCGGCGCAGATGGTGAAGGCGGGTGGCCGGCTCGTCTACGCGACCTGCTCGCTCGAGCCCGAGGAGAACGACGACGTCGCGCGCGCCTTCCGGGAGACGCACGCCGAGTTCGCGGTCGATCGCCTCGCCGATGTTCCCGTCCCGATCGACGACGGCGGCTTCCTGCGGTGCCTGCCGTACGTGCACGGCACGGACGGCTTCACGGCGATCCGCTTCCGCCGCCGCCCGGGTGCGGTATAACGAGCGAGTCGTGATCAAGATCGCGCCCTCGATTCTCTCCGCCAACTTCGCCGCACTGGGCGACGACATCGCGCGCGTCGAGGCCGGCGCCCCGGACCTGCTGCACGTCGACGTCATGGACGGCCGGTTCGTCCCCAACCTCACGATCGGCCCCGTGGTGGTGGAGGCGATCCGCAAGCGCACCCAGCTGCCCCTCGACGTGCACCTGATGATCGTGGAGCCCGGGCGGTACGTGACGGATTTCGTCTCCGCGGGTGCGAGCGTCGTCACCGTGCACGCCGAGGCCTGCCCGCATCTTCAGCGCATCCTCGGGCAGGTCCGCGAGGCCGGCGCGAAGGCAGGCGTGGCGCTGAACCCGTCCACGCCGCCCGACGTCCTCGAGTACGTCCTCGACGACCTCGACCTGGTCCTCGTGATGTCGGTCAACCCGGGCTTCGGCGGCCAGAAGCTCATCCCGAGCGCCTACGCGAAGGTCGGGCGCGTACGGGAGATGATCGGAGACCGGCGAATCGAGGTCTCGGTGGATGGTGGCATCAACCTCGACCACGCCGCGCCGCTCGCACGCCAGGGCGCCACGGTCCTCGTCGCCGGCTCCGCGATCTTCGGCGCCCCGGACCCGGCGGCTGCAGTCCGCGAATTGCGTCGCGCCGCCGACGGCTAGTCGGCGTCCCGCGCGATTCCTGCGTGTGGGGTTAACTCTGCTCCCTGCGCGCGCGTCGCTCGATGCACCGGGGCGCAGGGCGGCCCTCCCTGTGTGCGCGGTGCTCGATGCACCGGACGCAGGGCGGCCCTCCCTGTGTGCGCGTGAGATCGAGGCGCACGCCGGGTCCCCCGGCGGGTGCCGAGCGTCGGGGGGTGTGGGGACCCCTCCGGGGTCCCCACTTCGAATAAGTTGAAATTTTGACCGTACTTACGTACACTTCTTTTTTCCATGTTTGAGTCTCTGAGCCAGCGCTTGCAGGGGATCTTCGACCGGCTCGGCAGCCGCGGCCGCCTGAGCGAGGAGAACATCCAGGAGGCCCTGCGCGAGGTTCGCGTCGCCCTGCTCGAGGCGGACGTCAACTTCAAGGTCGTCCGTGGGTTCGTCGAGCGCGTGCGCGCGAAGGCGGTCGGACATGACGTGCTCCAGTCGCTGACCCCGGGCCAGCAGGTGGTCAAGGTCGTCCACGGCGAGCTCGTGGAGCTGCTCGGCGGGAGCGGCCACCGGCTGGCCATGGCGGCGCACCCGCCGACGGTCGTCATGCTCATAGGCCTCCAGGGCTCGGGCAAGACGACCACCGCCGCGAAGCTGGCGCGGATGTACGCCAGGCAGGGGCTCCACCCGATCATGGCGGCGGCGGACACGTACCGTCCCGCGGCGATCGACCAGCTCGAGACGCTCGGCAGCCAGCTCGGTGTGCCCGTCATCGGCGACGCGACGATGCAGCCGCTCGAGATCTGCCGGCAGGCTCGCGACGAGGCGGCGCAGCGCGGCCTGACGCCTCTCATCCTCGACACGGCCGGGCGCCTGCACATCGACGAGCAGATGCTGGACGAGCTCAAGAAGATCCGAGCGGAGATCCGCCCGCATCACGTGCTCCTCGTGGTCGACGCGATGACCGGGCAGGACGCGGTGACCGTCGCCGAGCGGTTCAACGCCGAGGTCGGCATCGACGCGGTCGTGCTCACCAAGCTGGACGGGGACGCCCGCGGCGGCGCGGCACTGTCCGTCCGTCAGGTCACCGGCCGGCCGATCGCGTTCATCGGGGTCGGCGAGAAGACCGACGCCCTCGAGTCGTTCCATCCCGAGCGCATGGCGTCGCGCATCCTCGGCATGGGCGATGTGCTGTCGCTCGTCGAGAAGGCGCAGGAGGCGGTCGACCAGAAGAAGGCCGAGGAGCTGGTCAAGAAGCTCCGGGAGGACAGCTTCACGCTGGACGACTTCCGCGAGCAGCTCAAGCAGCTCCGCTCGATGGGGCCGCTCGACCAGATCCTCGGCATGCTGCCGTTCGGCAAGATGCTCAAGGGCGCTCCGAAGGAGCTCGACGAGGAGGAGGCCGACCTCGGACGCTTCGACGCGATCATCTCCTCGATGACGCCCGAGGAGCGGCGGTCGCCGGAGGTCATCAACGGCAGCCGCCGGCAGCGCATCGCGCGCGGCAGCGGGACCAGCGTGCAGGACGTGAACCGGCTGCTCAAGCAATACGCGCAACTCCGCAAGATGATGAAGCAGTTCAAGGGGATGGAGGGCAAGCTCGGCCGGATGAAGAAGCTGCCGGGCTTCCCGACGCTCAGGGGGTGACGACGTGGCAGTGTCGATTCGGCTGAGACGGATGGGTTCGAACCGCAAGCCCGCGTACCGCGTGGTGGTCGCCGATTCGCGGTCGCCGCGGGACGGGCGGTTCATCGAGATCATCGGTCACTACAACCCGCTCACGAACCCGCCGACGGTGAAGATCGACCGCGGCAAGGCGGACGAGTGGATGCGGAAGGGGGCGCAGCCGTCCAATACGGTGAAGCGCCTGCTCGCGATCCGGTCGGAGGCGTCCTAGCCGCCGTACCGAGCTGTCGCGAGGCAGGACCGTAGCAGCAGGAGTGAAGTAGTCATGCGGGAGTTGGTGGAGCACATCGCGAGGGCGCTCGTGGACGAGTCGGACAACGTCAAGGTGACGGAAGTCGAGGGAGAGACCGTGACCGTGATCGAGCTCCGCGTCGCGCCCGGCGACCTGGGCAAGGTGATCGGCAAGCAGGGGCGGACCGCCCGCGCGATCCGCACGATCCTGAATGCCAACGCCACCAAGCTCAGGAAGCGCGCCGTGCTCGAGATCATCGAGTAGGAAGCGAGACGATGGGCGAGCGCCTGGTGGTGATCGGGGAGATTACGCGGCCTCACGGGCTGCGGGGCGAGCTGCGCGTCGTGCCGCTGACGGACGACCCCGAGCGGTTCGAGGGGCTGTCCGACTGCGTGCTGTGGGATGCGTCGCGGGACGAACGGGAGACGCGGCGGATCATCACGGCACGCAGGCACGGCGACGTCGTGCTGCTCGGTCTCGCCGGCTGCGCGTCTCCCGAAGGAGCCGAGACGCTCCGGGGGCGCCTCGTCGCCGTGCCAGAGGCGGCTGCGCTGCCGCTCGCGCCGGGCCAGTTCTATCCATGGCAGCTGGAGGGGGCGATCGTCGTCACGGAGGACGGCCGGGAGGTCGGGCGCTTCGCCGGCGTCGAGCCCTCGCCGGGACAGGATCTGTGGATCGTGCGCGCCGAGGGCCGAGAGCACCTGATCCCGGCGGTGCCCGACATCGTGGCGGAGGTCGACGTCGCGGCCCGGCGCGTCGTGATCCGGCCGCCGGAAGGCCTGCTCGACCTGTAGCGTCGGCGACCGCCTGCTTGCTCGGGCGGCGCCGGGCGACGGACCTCGGATGCGCATCGACATCGTCACGCTGTTTCCCGGAATGGTCGAGCCCGTGCTCGGAGCATCGATGCTCGCGCGAGCGCGCGCACGCGGGCTCGTTGACATCCGGGTCGTGAATCTCAGGGAGTATGCGGTTGGAAAGCACAGAGTCACCGACGATTACCAGTTCGGCGGAGGCGGCGGGATGGTGCTCAAGCCCGAGCCGCTCTTCGCCGCCGTCGCCGCCCTCCGGACGGAGGACGCACGCGTCGTCCTGCTGGACCCCCGGGGTCGGGTCTTCACCCAGAACGCCGCCCGCGAGCTGGCGAGGGAGTCGCACCTGATCCTGCTGGCGGGACGGTACGAAGGCGTGGACGAGCGCGTCGCCGAGCACCTCGCGGACGAGACGCTCTCGATCGGGGACTACGTGCTGACCGGCGGCGAGATTCCGGCGCTCGCCGTCACCGATGCGGTCACCCGGCTCCTGCCGGGCGCGCTCGGCGCCGAGGGCGCCGCCGAGCGCGAGTCGTTCGCCAGCGGCCTGCTGGAGCCACCGCAGTACACGCGCCCGGAGGAGTTCGAGGACCTCCACGTGCCGGCGGTGCTCCTGTCCGGCGACCACGCCCGGATCGGGCGGTGGCGTCGTGTGCAGGCACTGTGGCGGACGTGGCGGGCGAGGCCGGACCTGCTCGAAACGGCCGGGCTCGGCAGTGAGGACGAAACGGTCATCGAGCGGTTCCGGCGCGGAGAGACACCGGAGGACATCGAGCCTTCCGGGCATCACGGCGCCGCGAGAGAAGCGACGTAGCGAGTGACGAGCGGACCCGCACATCGAGGCGCGCCCCGGGTTCCACGGGTGCGTCCTCGCACCCCCCGGGGCGCGCCGAGCGCTGGGGGGTTTGGGGGCCATTTCGGGGCCCCCATGAAGGCCGAGCGCGAAGTCGAGGGCCGGCCCGGGTGTCCCGGGCCGGCGCCGAGCGCTGGGGGGTTTGGGGCCATTTCGGGGCCCCCATGAAGGCCGAGCGCGAAGTCGAGGGCCGGCCCGGGTGTCCCGGGCCGGCTCCGAGCGCTGGGGGGTTTGGGGGCCATTTCGGGGCCCCCATGAAAGGAGTCGGACATGGACGCTATCCGGTTGGTCGAAGCGGCGCAGCTCAGGAAGGACCGCAATGGGTTCGGACCGGGTGACACGGTGCGGGTGCACGTGCGCGTCGTCGAGGGCGAGAAGGAGCGCACCCAGGTCTTCGAAGGCGTGGTGATCCGCAAGCGCGGCGAGGGTGTGAAGGCGTCGTTCACCGTGCGCCGCATCTCGTACGGCGTCGGGGTCGAGCGGACCTTCCCGCTCCACTCCCCGCGCATCGAGCGGATCGACGTGATCCGCCACGCGCAGGTCAGGCGCGCCAAGCTCTACTACCTGCGGAAGCTCGCGGGCAAGGCGGCGCGGCTCAAGGAGCGGCGGACGGCGGTACCGGCGACCCAAGCCAAGACGACGACCGAGTAGCGCAGACCGGTCGCCGTGGCGCCTGGGCGCTCGGCGTCGTACCGGTACGAGGCGCAGGCGTGGCGGGGCGGGGTGGCCCGCGTCGCCGGTCTGGACGAGGCCGGTCGCGGTCCCCTCGCCGGGCCCCTGGTCGCCGCCGCGGTCATCATCGACCCAGCCCGCCGTATCCGGCGGCTGGCCGACTCGAAGATCCTCAGCGCGGAGCGCCGTGAGGCATTCTTCGAGGTCATCCACGCCCGTGCGCTCGCCGTCTCGGTCGCGGTCGTCGACCACGCGACCATCGATCGGATCAACGTCCTCGAGGCGACGCGACAGGCGATGCGGCAGGCGCTCGCGGGCCTGTCGGTCGCGCCCGAGCTCGTGATCACCGACTTCGTCACGCTCGAAGCGCTCGGCTGCCCGCAGAAGAACCTCGTCGACGGTGACGCCCGTTGCGCGTCGGTCGCGGCCGCGTCCATCGTCGCGAAGGTGACCCGCGACCGGATCATGCTGGAGGCCGACAAGCTTTATCCCGAGTACGGGTTCGCGCGTCACAAGGGCTACGCGACGCCCGAGCATCTCGAGGCCCTGGACCGCCTCGGGCCCTGCCCGCTCCACCGCCGGACCTTCTCCGGCGTCTGGCGGCAGGGCGAGCTGTTTTGACGCCGCGGGGGCTCGGATACCTCTCCACCCATCCGCCGACGGGGGATCGCCTGGCGCGCCTCGCCGCGCTGGCGCGAGAGGCCCGCCCGGGACCGCACCCCGCGCTCACGGGAGCACAGTGGCGTGACGTGCTGGCGGTGTGCCGGCGGTGAGATCGGCGATCAGGACCTGCGCACGACCGCGGCGATCGCACGACGGAGCTCCCACGGGTCGATCGGCTTTCGCAGGTACGCCTGGAAGCCGCTCGCCAGCGTTCGCTCTGGCCCCTGCTGCGGACTGTGCCCGGTCATCGCGATCGCCGGAATCGCGCCACCACGTTCCTTGGGCAGCGCCCGGACGGACTGAATGAGCCAGTAGCCGTCGTGGACCGGCATCGAGATGTCGGCGAGCAAGGCGTCCGGCGTGACGCGCTCGAGGATGCGGAGGGCATCGGGGGCGGAGGTGACGACGGTCACGAGCGCGCCCGAGCACCGGAGGACGGAACGCAGCAGATCGCGCGCACCCGGGTCGTCGTCGACCACGAGCACGTGCACGCCGACGAGATCGCGGGGAACGCCGGCAGTTCGCCCCATCGTGGCGCGCTAGCCGTGCAACGCGGTTGCCATTTGGCCCCGTCCGTCGCCGGAGCGCGATCGCCGGCACCCGCCCACGGTCGCGCGCCCCTGGGTCGGTCATCGCTCGGTTCGACGCTCGTGCCGCCGGCGCGGGGAACGCGTCACGATGCCTGGCGCGCGAGGCCGGCGACGAGGCGGCTGAGCTCCCACGGGTCGATCGGCTTGCGCATCTGGTTCTGGAAGCCGGCGGCGAGCAGCCGCTCGGGCGTGTGCTCCTCGTGGTATGCGGTGCACGCGAGCGCCGGCACGTGGCCGCCGCGTTCCGGAGGCAATTTCCGGATCTCGGCGATGAGCCAGTACCCGTCGGCGCCGGGCATGACGATGTCGACCACGACCACGTCCGGCACGACCCGGGACAGGATGCCGAGCGCCTCGTTGGCCGACACCGCCGTGGTGACGAGCGCGCCGCAGTACTGCAGCACGCTCCGGATCACCTGGCGGGCATCCGGGTCGTCGTCCACGACGAGCACGTGCACACCGACCAGGCTGTCGCGAGGAAGCGGATCCCTGCGTCCCATGCCTCAACGTCCGCGAACGAAACGTCGCATCCAACTCTCCTCGCCGGCGCTCACCCGTTCATCGTGAGACCGGCGATCGTGCGTGTGAACTCCCAGGGGTTCAGCGGCCAGGTGAAGTGCGCTTGGAACCCGTGCTGCAGGCACCGCTCCCGGTCCGCCCCGACCGAGCTCACGGCGACGGCGGGAAGCGGCGGTCCCTCGGACACGAGTGTCCTCAGCTGCCGGAGCAGCGAGAAGCCGTCGTCGTCGGGAAGTGCGAGCTTCGCCACCACCAGGTCCGGCTTGATCAGCCGCATCGTCTGAAGCGCGTCGTGCGCCGAGCCCACCGTGAGGACGAGCGCGCCGCAGTATTCGAGGATGTCGCGCAGGACATCGCGCGCGAGCGGCTCGTCGTCGACGACGAGCACGTGGACGCCTTTCAGGGAGTCGACCGAAAAATACCCGCTCCGACTCATGCTCGTTGCGGCTGCAACGAGACTGCCACGGACCCCGTGTAAAAGAAAGAACGCATCGTTTCGAGGAGTTGAAGAATCGCGACGGCGCCGGGCGAGAGACCGCGGAGATTGCGATGCAGCCGGTTGCACACCGTCGCGCCACTGTCCGCCATCACGCGAGTGGCGATGTCATCTGTCACGAATCTCCGACACTTTCGCTCGGCAGCACCGCGGTGTACACCGGAACCGTGTCGGCTGACGGCGCCGGGCGAGAGGGGCGTCGTTCGCGCCGCGGCGAGGCCGCCGCGGCCGAGCGCGGCGATCCGCGCCAGGCCCGCGGGCGCGCGGCCGAGAACGCCGCGGCCGCGTTCCTCGTCCACGCGGGCCTCAGGGTCATCGATCGCAACGTTCGCCTGCCCGAAGGCGAGATCGACCTGGTCTGTCAGGACGGCGACACCCTCGTCTTCGTGGAGGTGAAGGCACGCGACGCGCGATGGGGTGACGATCCCGGCGCGGCCGTGTCCTGGTGGAAGCAGCGCCGGCTCACGCGGCTGGCCCTGCACTACCTGAAGTGGAAGGGCCGCATCGGAACGCGGTGCCGCTTCGACGTGGCCGCCGTGACGGTCGGGCCGGATGGCGTGCTCGCCGTGCGTCACATCCGCTCGGCGTTCGATGCGGTGGAGTAAGAGTTCGACTGAGGCCGCCTCCGGCCGCGTCCCGAGCTGCGGAGCACACCGAACGCGAGCGCCGCAGCCACGGCCGAGCCGGCAACCAGCATCGCCATCGGCAGCGCCGTGCCGTCGTGCAGGCGTCCGAGCGCGAACCCGCTCAGGGCGCCGGCCACCATCTGGAGGAACCCCGCGAGCGCGGACGCCGCCCCCGCGATACGGGGGAACGGCGCGATCGCGCCGGCCACCGTGTTCGGCATGACGATGCCGTTGCCGAACCTCACCGGCGCGCACAATCGGTCACGCGGCGTACGAGGGGTCTCGGGTGGTTCGCGGTACAATCGCCTGCCCCATGATGCCGCGCTGGGACGCTCACCGCTCTGCGCTCGACTCCATCGCCGACGCCGTCGGCCGGACACCGCTCGTGAGGCTGCGCCGCGTGACCGCGGGCGTCGTGCCGCCCGTGTACGTCAAGGTCGAGTGGTACGGGCCCACGGGCAGCCTGAAGGACCGCATCTACCTGCACATGTTCGAGGCGGCCGAGGCGCGCGGGGACCTGCGGCCCGGGATGCACGTGCTCGAGTGCTCCACCGGCAACGCGGGGGCGGCGTGCGCGTTCGTGGCGGCGGTGAAGGGCTACGCGTGCACCATCGTCATGCCGGAAGGCATGAGCGACGAGCGCAAGAAGCTGATGCGCGCGTACGGCGCGACGCTCGTCTTCACCCGCGGCGGCGAGAGCGACGTCGACCTCTCCCTCGCGCGCCTCCAAGAGATCCGGGCGAGCGATCCAACACGCTACTGGGTGCCGGCCCAGTTCTCGAACGCCGACAACGTCGCTGCGCACTACCGCACGACCGGGCCGGAGATCTGGGAGCAGTGCGGCGGGCGTGTCGGCGCTTTCGTCGCGGCCCAGGGCAGCGGAGGCAGCCTCACCGGTGTGGGGCGCTTCCTGAAGGAGCGCGACCCGGAGGTCATGCTCTACGCCGTCGAGCCGGATGAGTGCGCGATGCTCGCGCGACGCCAGTGGGGGCCGCACGGCATCGAGGGCATCGGCGACGGCTTCATCCCGGAGAACCTCGACGTCGCCCGGCTCACCGGCGTCATCACGACGACGACCGAGGAGTCGCTCGCGATGGCGCGCCGCCTCGCCACGGAAGAAGGCATCTTCTGCGGGATCTCGACCGGCTGCAACGTCGCCGCGGCGCTGAAGCTGGCACGCCGTCATCCCGGGCTCGCCTCGATCGTCACCATGGTGAACGACACGGGGCAGCGCTACTTCTCGACTGCGCTCTGCGGCGAGCCGAAGCACGTCGACGTGCCGGATCGCGAGCATCCGATGGACCCGCGCACGCGGCAGCTCCTCGATCGTCACCAGCACGGCTGGGAGATCGTCTCGTGAAGCCGTCCGAGTACGACTTCGTGGCCGCCCGCCGCCGGCTCGAGGCGAAGGAGAAGTCCGCCGGCGAGAAGCTCACAAGCCTCGAGGATGCGGCCGCGCGCGTCACGAACGGGGACGTCGTCGCGGTCGGCGGCATCCTCTTCTCCCGGACCCCGATGGCGCTCGTCCACGCGATCCTCCGCGAGCGGCGCACCGGGCTCACGCTCGTGCGCAACCTGATGTGCCAGGAGGGCGAGTTCATGATGGCGGTGGGCGCGGTCGAGCGCGTCGTCACCGCCTGGTTCGGGATCGGGCTGCCGTGGGGCGTGTCGAAGATCATGCGCGAGCACGTCGAAGGCGGGAAGGTCGTCTACGAGGAGTGGAGCCACCTCGCCCTCGGCCTCCGGTTCCGGGCCGCTGCGATGGGCGTGCCGTTCCTCCCCGCGCTCACGATGCTCGGCTCGGATCTCGTCGCCATCGGACCGATGAAGACGGTCATCGATCCGTACACGGGCACGACGCTGGCCGCGATCCCGGCCCTCTATCCCGACGTCGCGATCCTGCACGTCCACCGCGCCGACCGGTTCGGCAACTGCCAGATCGATGGCTACCCGCACATGGACGCCGATATCGCGCGCGCCGCAAGCACGGTGCTCGTGACCGCGGAAGCGTTGATTCCCGACGAGGAGGTGCGGCGCCATCCCGATCGGACCGTGATCCCCGGGTTCCTCGTGGACGCCGTCGTCCCGGCACCGTGGGGCGCGTTCCCGCACGAGTGCTACGGCCTCTACGAGGCGGATTTCGAGCACTTCGACGAGTACGCGGCGGCCATCGACGCGCGCGGCACGGCGGGCGTGACCGAGTTTCTCGACCGCCACGTCTACGGGCCTGCCTCGTGGCTCGAGTCGCTCGAGCTGTGGGGCGCGGAGCGCCTGGCGCGGCAGGCGAGACGGGCTCACGAGCTCGTTCCCGCGACTGACATCATGGGGGGACTATCGACGCCCCCCAAGCCCCCCGCGCTCGGAGCGCCCCGGCAAAGCCGAGGCGCTCCTCGACCACCCGATGCATTCACAGGCTACGCATGACCACGATCGCCAGCCCGACCGAGTGGCTCGCCGTCGTCGCTTCGCGGCAGCTCCGCGACCACACGACGGTGTTCGCCGGCGTCGGCGTCCCGCTGCTCGCGGCGGCGCTCGCACAGGCCACGCACGCGCCGAACCTGACGATCGTCGTCGAGGGCGGCATCGTCGGCCCGCGCATCAAGCCGGGCCGGCTGCCGATCTCGACGAACGAGATGCGGACGGCGTACCGGGCGACGATGCTGACGGGCATCACGGACACGTTTCTCCTCGCGCAGCGCGGCGCGCTCGACGTCGGGTTCATCGGGGGGGCGCAGATCGATCCGTACGGCAACGTGAACACGACGGTCATCGGCGACTACGCGCGGCCGAAGGTGCGGCTGCCGGGCACGGGCGGCGCGAACGACATCGCGTCGCTGTGCCGCCAGGTGATCATCGTCACCGCCCACGAGCGGCGCCGCTTCGTGCCGCGCGTCGCGTTCGTGACCAGTCCCGGCTGGCTGGACGGCGCCGGCGGCCGCGAGCGCGCGGGCCTCCGCTTCGGCGGCGTCTCGGGCGTCGTCACGACGCTCGGGGTCTTCGGCTTCGACCCGACCACGCGCCGGATGCGGGTGGACGCGCTTCATCCCGGCGTGACGATGGACGACGTGCGCGCGAACACCGGCTTCGAGGTCCTGTCCGCCGACGGGATCGACACCACCGCACCGCCGGCCGCGGACGAGTTGGAGCTTCTCCGCGCCCTCGATCCCGAACGCCGTTTCCTCGGATGACACGGGTGACGCCGACAGTCCTGAACATCTCACGACACACGCACCGAGCCACCGCGTTCGAGGGCCGGCTTTGCCGGCGCAACGAAGTCCTGGGGGGCGGCTCGGAGGGGGGCGAAGCCCCCCTTCGGCGAGAGCGCCGGCTTTGCCGGCGCAACGGAACCGGACCGCACGGAGCCGCCATCGACGGTCGTGCTTCGGCTGCCCGGTGGGGGGGTGTGGGGGAGGAGCGGCGGAACGCTCCCCCCCACTCCGAATGAAACTCGGGCTCGCGATCAAGAACTTCGTCGGGCCCGCGGAGACGCCCGACGCCGCCGCCATCCTCGCGTACGCCGAGCGCGCCGAGGCGCTCGGCTTCGAGTCGCTCTGGGCCTGGGACCACGTGCTCCTGGGCGTCGAGCCGTCGTTCCCGATCCTCGACGCGGTCGGCATCCTCACCGCGATCGCGGCACGAACGTCGCGCATCAAGCTCGGCACCGGCGTGCTCGTGCTGCCGCTCAGGAATCCGACGGTCGCCGCGAAGGCCCTCGGCACGCTGGACGTGATCTCGAACGGCCGCCTCATCCTCGGCCTCGCAGCCGGATGGTACGCGCGCGAGTTCGACGCCGTCGGCGTTCCGTTCACGCGGCGCGGCCGCCTGTTCGAGCGGAACCTCGAGGTCCTCACGCGCCTGCTCAGCGAGGACCACGTCACACTCCGGGTCGACGAGCTCAACCTGCGCGACGCCGTCATGCGGCCGCATCCGGTCCAGCGACCGCGACCGCCCATCCTCATCGGCGGCTACGTCGACGCCGTGCTCAGGCGCGTTGCCGAGAAGGCCGATGGGTGGCTCACGTACTTCTACACCCCCGAGAGCTACCAGCGCGCCTGGGAGAAGATCGTCGCCTTTGCACGCGCGGCGGGACGGGATCCCCGCCTGCTCAGCGGCACGAACCAGCTCGCGATCTACGTCGGCCGCTCGCGTGCCGAGACCGAGGCCGCGATGCGCCACTGGCTCGAGACCGAGTGGGACGTCGCGGCGTGGAGCCAGTCGACCATCGAGCACGCCGTCCACGGCACGCCGGACGAGTGCGTCGCGCAGCTTGCCGCGCACGCGGCGACGGGCGTCGACCGGCTCATCCTGATCCCGTACCGCTACGAGCCCGAGCAGGTGGAGATCATCGCGCGCGAGATCGCGCCTCGTTTGAGTGGGGGGCCCCGACATGGCCCCCCACACCCCCCCAACGCTCGGACGCGGCCCGGGACACCCGGACCGCGCCTCGGGTCTACGCTCGGTGAGGGGCCCCGACATGGCCCCCCACACCCCCCCAACGCTCGGCCGCGGCCCGGGACACCCGGACCGCGCCTCGGGTCTACGCTCGGTGAGGGGGCCCCGACATGGCCCCCCACACCCCCCCACCTTCGCCGGTCCCGGGGTGAACCCGGGCCCGGCTCTACACACCGGCGAGAGTGGGGGGCTGCCGGGCCCGAATGATCGCCATCCTCTGAGGTAGCCGCGTGACCTGGTACTTCGTCGTCTTCGCGGCCTCCGGGTTCGCGAGCCTGGTCTACGAGGTCGTCTGGCTCCGGCTCGCGATGGCGGCGTTCGGCGTGACGACGCCGCTCGTGTCGACCGTGCTGTCGGTCTTCATGGCCGGCCTCGCGCTCGGCAGCTGGGCCGGCGGTCGCCTGGCGCGGCGGCTTGCGACCGCGGGACCGGCGCTGCGCGCGTATGGGCTGAGCGAGGCCGTGATCGCCGTCGGCAGCCTCCTCGTCCCGGTCGCGCTCGGCTGGGGCCGCGCGGTGCTGCTCCACGACCGGCTCGCGATCGCCTGGGACTCGACGGCCTACCACGTCGCCTCGGGCGTGTGGGTGGCCATCGCGCTGCTGCCGTTCTGCGTCGCGATGGGCGCCACCGTGCCGTTCGCGCTCGCCGCGATTCGCAGCGAGCGCGCCGCGGGCGCGCAGCGCGCGTTCAGCTACCTCTACCTGGCCAACGTCGCGGGGGCGACGGCCGGGACGCTGGTGACCGCGCTCGTCCTCGTCGAGCTGCTCGGATTTCGCAGGACGCTGCTCGTCGCCGGCGCCAGCAACGCGGTCCTCGCCGTCGCCGCGTTGGTCCGGAGCCTTCGCGTCGCCGCCGTACCCGGCGAGGCCCCCGCCCGCCGCCGGGCGGTGCTCGACACGGCCGCGCTTGCGCCGATCGGAGGCGACCACGCAGGCGGCCGAGGGCCGGGCGTCGGGATCCTCGTCGGACTGACGCTGACCGGGCTCACCAGCCTCGCGATGGAAGTCGTCTGGCTCCGGCAGTTCGCCCCGTACCTCGGCCCGGACGTCTACACGTTCGCGAGCGTCCTCGCGACGTACCTCGTGGCGACGACCCTCGGCTCACGCTTCTATCGCGCGCTCGCGTCGTCGCGCGCGATGACGGCCCGGCTCGCCGTGGTGACATGGCTCGTCGTCGGCGCGCTGTCGCTCCTGCCCCTCGTCGCCGCCGACCCTCGGGTGCCGCTCTCGGGCGGGATGCGGCTGATCCTCGGCATCGTGCCGTTCTCGGTCGCCGTCGCGGTGCTGACGCCGATGCTGGTGGACCGCTGGTCGGCCGGCGCGCCGGACCGCGCGGGCAGCGCGTACGCGCTGAACGTGGTCGGGTCGATCCTGGGCCCGCTGCTCGCGGGCTTCCTGCTGCTGCCGACGCTCGGCGAGCGCGGCGCGCTGCTGGTCCTGGCGCTGCCGCTCTTCGGCGTCGCTGTCGTCGTGGCGGCGCGCCCGTCGCTCCTCGCGTCCGGCACGGCGCTCACCACGCGGCTCCGCGTCACGTTCCTCGCGCTGGCGGTCGTCGCGGGCCTCGCGATCGGCGGCTTCTCTCGGGGCTGGGAAGCCACGGTGTCCGGCAGGGTCGTCCGGCACGACCACACGGCGACCGTGGTGGCCGGCGGCACCGGGCAGACCAAGCGGCTCTTCGTGAACGGCTACGCGGCGACGAGCCTCACCCCCGTCACGAAGTGGATGGCGCACCTGCCGCTCGCGCATCTGTCGCGCCCGCCGGAGAACGCGCTCGTGATCTGCTTCGGCATGGGTACCACGTTCCGATCGGCGCTCGCGTGGGGCATCCACGTGACGGCCGTCGACCTCGTCCCGAGCGTTCCGTCGCTGTTCGCCTTCTTTCACCCGGACGCGCCCGCGGTCCTCGCCGGCGGCCGGGGCCGAATCGTGATCGACGACGGCCGGCGCTTCCTCGAACGCTCCGCGTCCCGGTGGGACGTCATCATCGTGGACCCACCGCCTCCCGTCGAGGCCGCCGCTTCCAGCCTCCTCTACTCGCGCGAGTTCTACGAGGCGGTGCGGCGCCGGCTGGCGCCCGACGGCATCGTGCAGCAATGGGTGCCGTTCTCCGAGCCCCAAACGGTCGTCTCGATCGCCCGCGTGCTCGACGAGGCCTTCCCGCACGTCCGCGTGTTTCCGGCGATCGATCCTGTCTCCGAGTACCCCGTGGGTGTCCACTTCCTCGCCAGTGCCCGGTCGCTTCCGACGCTCGGCGGCGAGGCGCTCGCCGCGCGGCTCCCCGCGGCCGCGCGCGCCGACCTCGTCGAGTGGACGTCCGACATGAGCCCGACCGCGGTGTTCGACTGGATCCTCCGTCGGGAGCGCTCGCTCGACGTGTTCATCCGCCTCGCGCCGTGGATGCCCCCGCTCGAAGACGACCGGCCGTTCAACGAGTATTACCTCGTGCGACGCTGGCTCGGCTGGCAGGGCTGATGGCGGATCGCGCGGAGACCTTCGAGCGGGTGCTGGCGCCCCAGCCCGGCAGGACGGCGCTGCTCGTCGTCGACATCGAGACGCTGTCGAGCTGGTAGGCCCGCCGCCCCGGGGCGGGGGGCTACAATGCCGGCATGCCGGACGCGTTCGTCCGCGGCAGAAGGAGACGACGATGCACGAACCCCTGCGCTTCTCCGGCGTCATGCCCGCGAACCTGCTCCCGTTCACGGCCGACCTCGCCGTCGACGAGCCCGCGTACCGCCGGCACATCAGGTGGCTGGCGGACCAGCACGGGGTGACGGGCATCGTCGCGAACGGTCACGCCGCCGAGGTGTCGTCGCTGTCCCGCGACGAGCGCAAGCGGGCGCTCGGGATCGCGCTCGACGAGATCGCCGGCAAGCTCCCCGTGGTCGCGGGCGTGTACTCCGACGGGACCGCCGAAGCGGTCGAGCTGGCGCGCGACGCGAAGGCGGCGGGCGCCGCCGGCGTCCTCGTCTTCCCGCCGACACTGTTCATGTGGGGCGCGCAGGTGAAGCCGGACATGGTGGTCCGGCACGTCTCCGAGATCGCCGAGCAGGCCGACCTCCCGATCGTCGTGTTCGAGTACCCGCCCGCCTCGGGTATCGGCTACTCGCCGGAGACGCTCGCGCGGCTCGCCGAGATCCCGCAGGTCGCCGGCGTCAAGGACTGGTCGAACGACATCGTCGCGTTCGAGAAGAACCTCCGTGCGCTCCGGGCGACCGGCCGGCCCGTCGCCGTGCTGTCGTCCTTCACGATGTCGCTCATGGCGTCGTTCCTGCTCGGCGCCGACGGCGCGATCTCGGGCATGGGGAGCGTGGTCGCGGACCTCCAGGCCGAGCTGTTTGCGGCCTGCCAGAAGGGCGACGTCGAGGGCGCCCGCCGCGTCAACGACCGTCTCGACCCGCTCGTGCGAGTCTTCTACGCCCCGCCATTCGTGGACATGCACAACCGGATGAAGGAGGCGCTCGTGCTCCTCGGCCGGATCCCCGCGGCGCACGTGCGCCCGCCGCTCACGCCGGTGCCGCCGGCCGAGCGCGAGACGATCAGGAACGCCCTCGTCGCGGCCGGCCTCCTCGCGTGAGCGGGCCCGGGCGGCCGCCGCGGACGCAGGGGGGCGGCTCGCCGACCACTTGCGCCCGGCGCCCGGTTTCGTGTAGATAGGAACAACTCTTCCGCCTGTCCGGAGTCCTCAACCGGATGCACCACGAGCCGCCGGCGACGCCGGTGGCGCACCGACCAGAACAGGAGGTCGCCAATGGCTGAGCGCGACGAACGCTGGCAGCACGAACCGTGGACCAAGGACCTCTGGTGGAGCGGCAAGACGACGCGGCGCCGCTTCCTCGGCCTCAGCGCGAGCGCGGCCGGTGCGCTCGGCGCGACGATGCTCGTGCCCGCGCCGTGGCGCGAGGCGTTCGGGCAGGCCAAGCCCTACAAGATGGGGCCGATCGAGGCGATCGTCCAGGACTACGAGTCCAAGCCGGACGTCGGCCGCCGTCGCGCCGAGAAGCTGATGGTCGAGGACAAGGTCGACGTCGTCGAGGGCGGCTACCTGTCGAACGTCTGCCTCGCATGCATGCCGGTCTACGAGGAGCACAAGACCGTCTTCATGATCGGCGTGTGTCTCGACACGACGATCACGACGACCAAGTGCAGCCGCTACGTCTTCCGCCCGTTCGATTACGCGCCCGCCCAGGCCGTCGCGGCGGCGCCGTACCTGGTC
>JACPDG010000050.1 GCA_016184125.1 Candidatus Rokuibacteriota bacterium
GACAGCTCGGCGATCTCGTCGCCCAACTGGTCCAGCGAGCGCGTTTCCATGGCGAGTCCCCCTTCTGCTGGAGCGACTCTACACCGCACTTTTCGAGGCCCCTGGGAGGCACGAGGAGCGGCGATCGCGGCGCGATCCACGTTTCCTCCGGCCAACGCACCCGAAGCTGCATCGCCGGGCCGCCGTGGACCGCTGGGACGGTATCTGTCCGGCACGGCCGACACGCGGCGAGGCCGGCGGCGAAATCGTGTCAAGCGAAAAATGCATCGTGGCCTCCGCGCGGCCGCCGCGCCACGACCGGTCCAGCACGAGTGTTTGACCGCCGATCGACGCCGGGCTAGGGTCTTGCCGCCGACCACGCATCGATCGTCTGGTTGCAGCAGAGCCAGAACAGCCGATGATCGGCGGCGCTCAGGCGCCCGGCGTCCGCTTGAAGACGAACTTGAGCCCCCCAGCCGCGCCGACCTCGCCGCCGGTTCCGAGCAGCGAGACCATACCCTGAGCTCCGCGACACCGAGAACGTCCCGCTCGCGGAGCGCGTCGAGGCGTTCTTCGACCGCGAGGTGAAACCTCACGTGGCAGACGCCTGGATTGACACGAGCCGACGGGATGCGAAAGACGGCGAGGTCGGGATAGTGGGCTACGAGATCAACTTCAACCGCTACTTCTACCGGTACACGCCACCCCGCCCGCTGGAAGAGATCGAGGCCGACATCCGGGCGATCGAGACACAGATCATGGCGTTGCTCCGAGAGGTTGCGGGGTGAGTCGATTCATTCCGGTCCCGCTCCGCCCTTTGCGCCGGTTCCGTCTGCCTGGGCTCAAGGTCCGTTGCGTGAATGCGGATGGAGTCCTCAGCGTCGAGCTCAGCAGCACTCGGTCCGGAAAGACCCGAACGCGCGAGGTGGGACCCCGCGGGCGGCTCACTCCGGACGAGGCCGCCGCGCTCCTCCAGCGACCACGCCGGGAGGTGGAATCGAACATCCGCGCGGGCTTTCTTCGTGCGCACCGTAGCGGGCGCCGGCGGTACGTGACGCTGCAAGCGTGTATCGAGTCCCTGTTAGAAGAGCAGTACGACCTGGCGATGGTCGAACGCGCGCCGAGGGGCCGGGGAATCCCCTGGGAGGAGGTGGAAAGGGAGCTCGATGCCCTCCCCGACGACCTCCCCGAGCGTCGGGAATCGCCTCGTATGCCGTCGCTCGCGGAGAGACACGCGGTCATCCGCGATCTGCTTCGTCCGCTGGCGCGCAGCATGCCCGGCGCGGCGTTCGGCGCGCTGCTCACGCGCGTCGCCCGCCTGCAAGCCCGCAAGCATCTACGAGCAGAACGGCTCTCCCGCCGTCTGGAGAGGACGCGCGACACCCGCAGGTAACGGGTCCTCTCGCGGCGGGAAACATAGTGTCGGGGGTTGTGCATAACCCCCGACATTTTGTATCCTCTCGGCGGTCCCATGGTGACCAATGCCGAACGCCAAGCACTCCAGGTCATCCGCCGACAGGGCGTCGTCAGGGCTGCAGACCTCGAGGCCCACGGCATCCCTCGTGGACGGATGTACGACCTACTCCGCAAGGGCCGGGTGACGCGTCACGCTCGCGGGATCTACGCCGCGAGCAATCACCCTTACACCGCCGAGCACGCGCTCGCCCAGGTCGCGAAGCGGGTCCCGAGCGGCGTGATCTGCCTGCTCACGGCGCTGCGCTTCCACGGTCTCACGACGCAGTCGCCTGCCGAGGTGTGGATCGCCCTGCCCGAGAAAGCCCGCAAGCCTCGGCTCGACTATCCACGTCTGCGGGTCACGCGTTCCTCGGGCCCGGCGCTCACCGACGGGATCGAGATCCACCGGATCGAAGGAGTCCAGGTCCGTGTGTACTCGGCCGCCAAGACGGTCGCTGACTGCTTCAAGTACCGCAACAAGGTCGGCATCGACGTCGCGCTGGAAGCACTGCGCGACGCGTGGCGCCAGCGCCGCTTCACGATGGACGAGCTCGATCGCTATGCCCGGATCTGCCGCGTGCAGCGGGTGATGGGGCCGTACCTTGAGGCGCTCGTGGCATGAGCGCCGCCACTGGGCTCGCGCGGTCAGTGCAAGTCCGCCTGGCGCGGCATACGCGGATGATCGGCTCGGATCCGAACCTGGTGCTGTCTGAGGGGTTCGCCGCCCGATGGGCGCCAGGAGGTCCATGGCGATGAGCGCCGATCTCACCGGCGGCCGCGACCCGGCGCGCTTCAAGCCGTATCCGGCGTACAAGGACTCGGGCGTCGAGTGGCTCGGGGAGATTCCGGCGCATTGGGACGTGAAGCGCACAAAGTTCGTAGCACGATTGAGATCCGGTCACACACCGAGTCGCCAGCACCCTGAGCACTGGCACGACTGCAACATTCCGTGGATTCCGTGGTTTGGCCTCGCGGATGTCTGGCAGATTCGCGATGGCCAGACCGAGTACGTTGCTGATACCGCCGAGAAGATCAGTGAGCTTTCAGTGAGCTTGGCTTGGCGAACTCGGCGGCGCGGCTCCTGCCGAAGGGAACGGTCATACTGTCTCGGACGGCTTCGGTTGGGTTTTCCGCGATCATGGGCGTCGACATGGCAACTACTCAGGATTTCGTGAACTGGGTGTGCGGACCGAGTCTCAGGCCGGAATACCTGCTCTATGTCTTTCGCTCGATGCAGCACGAGTTCCGCCGCCTGACGATGGGATCCACGCACCAGACGATCTACATGCCGGACGTCGGACAATTCTCGACTCCAGTGCCGCCTGTTCGGGAGCAAGACCGGATCGTCGCATTCGTGCGGGAGCATGCTCGGCGGATCGATGCGTTGGTCGCAAAGAAGGAGCTCCAGCGCCTGCACGCCGCGAATCTCTTCGCCGTGGTGCGGCAGCTGCGCTACAGCGAGGAGGACGCGAAGGGTCTGGACCTCGTGCTGTTCCGATCCGGAGCTGGTGTTCGTCGCCACGCACCTTGCAGGGCCGAAGACCGTTTTCCCGCCCTGCAACCAGGGGCGCTTCGGTGGGGCCGGGAACCCGCCCGTCCCGCCGACGCAAAAGGGCTATGCCACGCGCTACCTCTGGGAGGACATCTGGGCTCGCGACAGCGTGCTCGACCTCATCCGCCGGTTCATCTACGAGGTCGAAGAGGAGGATGACACAAAGTCACGCTGGAGCAGATCCGCGACGCCCTCGACCAGGACCCCGGCCTCGACGCCAGCGCGCGCGTCAACGCCCGAGAGAACGTGCGTCTCACCTTCGACCCCAAGGTCGAGGACAAGATCCAGGAGATCGTCGAGACGAACTTCGAGCTGTCAGGGCAAGACCGTGTGCCTCGTGTCCTGCCAGCGGAGTCCCGAACCGGTGTTCCTCAGGTGGCAGGACGCCGAAGCGCGTCCCGATGGCGAGTTCTACGTGCGGAGCGGGCCGAGAACCGACCGGCTGAGCCCGGACAGCGCGAACGCGTACATTCGAACCCGGTTTCGATCGCAGCCGCCTGAAGGATAGTCCCTACAGGACACTTCTGCGGGTCGTCTCAGCGCCGGTCCCACGGCAGCCGATAGCTGCCAAAGCTTCCGTTGTAGATGAGGCGCCCGTCGCGCTCGAGTCGCCGGAGCGCGGGCATCAGCTCGGACATCGGGACACTGACCAGCATCTCGAGCGATCGAGGACCCCACGAGACGTTCGGAACCGACCTGCCGGCCTCGCGGATCCGGGTCTCGATCTCGTCGGCGACGCTCGCCACGTCGCGCTTCCGTCCCGCCAGCCACCACGGGCTCACGACGCGCTCCGGCACGCCTCACGATCCATGAGGACGTCGACCGATTCATCGAGCGGCGAATCGTCGCCACGCGTGGCGAAGCAGCCGGACCGCAGGCAGTCGCTGTCACAGGCGACGGCGGTGGGTGGCTGAAACGCGGTGCACCACGTGACGCGGACCGGGCTCGCGCTGACGTGGGTCTCGAGCAGCTGGACCGTGACGTCGGTCCCGCGAACCGGACACCGGATCGATCGTTCGATCACGTCGCTCCCGGCCGACGTGACGAGCGAGATCCGCAGCTTGCCCTCCTGCGCGAGCATCGTGATGACCGATGTCGCCGCGTCTTCCGACATGCCCAGACGCCGGCCGATGTCGGCAGGCGTCATCGAGGCCCCGCCCGCCAGGCAGTCGAGAACGGCCTCGTCGACGTCGTCCCACCAAGCGACCGACCGGTTCATCAGCTCGCATGCCGGCTCGTCGTCGACATCGACGAACACCACGGCGGGACGTGCATCGCCGCGGTTCACCCAGATCACCGACACGGCGGATCCCGTCGACCGTCGAAGGCCCTGCCACACGCCGCCGAGGGCGCGGCGGTCGCGCCGGCATCGGACGACCTCGCGGCGGTATTCCTCGAAGCCCTCGGTCATCAGCACGCCAGCGACGTCGTCGGGACGGGCGAGCCACGCATCGTGCGAGCCGATCCGCATCGGAAATCGGGCGAGCGTGTGAAGAAGTTCGCCGTCGCTCATGGCTGACTCCTTGTGAGCGCTGAGCATGCCGCGTGCTCCAGCGGCTCGGTGAATCGGACGCGCGGTCTGTGTCCGAGCACCAGGTCATTCAGCCCGGCATCTGGCTCAGGATCAATGTGGCGAACGCCTCATTTCGGCTGGGTGGATGGCGCTGGAAAAGTCTTGCCCTCCACGAGCGATCACCGCGCGGGTTCGCGAGTCGCCAGCGCCGTGAACCGACACGCCGGCGCGCCCATCGCCACGCACTCCGTCTCCACCACCGGCCGCGGCTCCGCAAACACCACGGCGGCCAGCGACTCCAGCACGCCCCGCGTGAGGTGACACACCGGCGTCCGGCTCCGCCCGCCCCACGTCTCCGCGAAGGGCGAGTGGCGCACGGTCACGACGAGCTCGCGCGGCCCGAGCCGCTCGAGCGCGAACTCGCCCCAGCCGATCTCCGCCCCCATCGCGAGCAGCGCACGGACCCGCGCCTCGGGATCCCCGGGGAGCGTCGAGGTCGCCCGCGCGCCGCCCGCGTGGCCGCCCGCAGCGAGAACGCTTGCGGCGTCCGTGCCCACGGCGCGCTCCACCGCCCGCTGGAGCGCCACGAGCGTCTCGGGGCGGATCAGGAGGTAGCGCGAGCCGCGGAAGAAGAGCCGGCCGTGGCCGTCGCTCTCGACCGCCGGATCCACTCAGGCGTCCCGGAGACGCGGCAGCACCTCGTCGGCGAGTGCCTGGACCATCGCATGGCGGTCCGCGCCCAGCAGGAAGACGTTGAGGTGGCGCACGCCTCGCGCGAGGAGCGCCGAGAGACGTTCCACCCACACCAGCTCGCGAAAGCGCGCGGGCGCGTCGACAGCCATCGCGGTGACGCCGACGCGCAGGCGCGCGGTCACCTGAGCACTTTCGGCCAGACGCTCGACTCCCAGCCCTCGTGCAGCAGCGCGCGGATCTCCCGCACCGAGAAATCGCCGAGCCCGAGGTTCTCGAGCGCGCGTCCGCCGCCGCTGAGCTGCCGCGCGAGGAGCACGCCGAAGACCTGCAGCAGTCCGGACGCCGCCGGGGTCACGACCCCGACCGTCCGCGCGGCGGACTCGATGAGCGCGAGGCCGACGGCGACGTCTTCCGTGACGTACCGGTGCTCGAACGTCACGATCTCGTTCCAGAGCCCGCTCGCGATGAGCCTGGCCTTCGCGCCCGCCCCGTAGAGCCCCTCGGACGCGCGCGCCTCGTCGTAGTAGGTGGCCATCTCGTAGTGCGGTGCGGCGTATCCCCACCCGCGCCGCGCTTGAACGCGCTCGGTGTCGAGCGCGTCGATGACCCGCCGCGCGCTCGGCGTCGTCCCGGTCGCGTGGATGTCGAAGCGTCCGGCATCGATCGCGCCCGCGTTCAGGAGCACCAGCGGGGGATGGATGACGGAGCCGACGTTCGTGAGCGCGACGTCGAGGGCGTCGGCGCACGGGCGCGCCGCCGGATAGAGCTCGGCGATCTTCGGCAGGACGACGCCGCTGCGCGATGCCGGGAAGACGCCGACGGGGAGGTTGGCGGCGCGCACCGGCGCCGAGACCGCCGCCGGACCCGTCTTGCGTGCGAGGTACGGCAACGTCCCCGTCTCCGCGAACGCGAGCGGCAGGTTCCCACCCGCGCGCGAGATGTCGCGGGCCATCGCGAACGCGCCCAACGTCCCTGGTGTCAGGAGCACGATCTGCTCGGGCGTGAGGCGCGAAGCGAGGTCGCGCGCGAGGTCGGCGTGCGCGGTGGCGGGCACCGCGATCACGACGAGCTCGGCGCCGGCGAGCGCCTCGTCGAGCTTCGTGGTCACGCGATCGAGTCGCGCGAGCCCCTGCCGCTCCTCGGCGACGAGCGTGATGCCGCCCGCTTCGCGCACCGCGCCGAGCTCGTTCTCGGCGCGCCGCGCAAGACGCACCCGGTGCCCGCCGAGCGCGAGATCGGCCGCCGTCGCGTACGCGCCATTGCCGCCACCCAGGACCGTCACGATCATCGGATCACCGTCATCTCGCGAAGATGCGCGATGCGCTCGCGGTCGTAGCCGAGCAGCCGCACCAGCACCTCCTCGGTGTGCTGGCCGAGCCGGGCGGGCGCGCAGACCTCGACCGTCATGCCGCCGTCCACCTTGACCGGCGTGCCCAGCGTCGGCACGGTGCCGTGCACCGGATGTGCCATCGGAACGACCATCGCACGATGCGAGACCTGTGGATCGGCGAGCACCTGGTCCACGCGCTGGATCGGCGCGGCGGGGACGCCGTGGCGATGCAGTCGCTCCAGCCACTCGGCGGTCGTGCGCGTCGCGAACACCGACCGGACGGCCTCCTCCAGCGCGGCGCGGTTCGCGACGCGATCGCGGTTGAGCGTGAAGCGCGGATCCTCGCGCCACGCCGGCTGCCCGAGCGCGACACAGAAATGCTCCCAGAACTTCTCGGCGAAGACGGCCACGATGAGGTGACCGTCCTTCGTCGCGAACGCGCCGTACGGCACGACGGACGCGTGCCCCGAGCCCATGGGACCCGGCACGCGACCATCGGTCCAGAAGTACTGGGCCATGTACGTGAGCAGCGAGACCTGGCAGTCGAGCAGCGAGAGGTCGACGTGCGCGCCCTGGCCGGTCCGCTCGCGCCTCAGGAGCGCGCCCGCGACGGCGAAGGCGCCGAACATCCCGCCGGCGAGATCGCCCATCGGCAAGCCCATGCGCACCGGGTTCCCGCCCGGCTCGCCCGTGATGCTCATCGCGCCGCCCATCGCCTGGAGCGCGAGATCGAACGCGGGCCAGTCGCGGTACGGCCCGTCCTGCCCGTACGCCGAGATCGAGCACATCACGAGTCGGGGGTTGAGCGCGTGGAGCCGGGGCCAGTCACATCCCAGGCGCTCGAGGATCCCGGGCCGGAAGTTCTCCCAGACGACGTCCGCGTGACGGGCGAGGTCGTGAAACACGTCGCGGCCGGCGTCCCGGGTGAGATCGAGGACGACCGACTGCTTGTTGCGGTTGACGGCGAGGAAGTACGCGCTCTCGCCGTCCGGGAGGAACGGCGGTCCCATCACCCGCATCGGGTCGCCGCCGTCCGGGTCCTCGATCTTGACGACCTCGGCGCCCATGTCCGCGAGCAGCATCGAGCCGTACGGACCGGCGAGCATGCGGGAGAGGTCGAGCACGCGGATCCCCTGGAACAGGTTCATGGGCGTCGTTCCCGCAGGGCGGCGTGGATGCGCGCCGGCGTGATCGGCAGCTCCGTGAAGCGGACGCCGATCGCGTCCTTGACCGCGTTCGCGACGGCGGCGGACACCGGGATCACGCCGGACTCTCCCAGTCCCTTCGCGCCGAACGGACCTTCCTGGTCGACGGTCTCGATGAGCTTCACGATCGTCTCCGGCATGTCCTCCGCCTTGAACACCGCGTAGTCCATGAAGCTCGACGTCAGCACGTGGCCATCCTCGACGACGAGCCGCTCCGAGAGCGCGTAGCCGAGCCCCATGTGGATGCCGCCGTGGATCTGGCCCTCGGCGGCGAGCGGGTTCAGCGCGCGTCCGACGTCGTGCGCCGACACGATCCTCTGCACCTTCACGGCGCCGGTCGCGGGATCGACGTCGAGCATCACCGCCTGCGCGGCGAAGCCGTAGGTCGCGGAGACGTTGCCGTGGAGATCCTTGTCGAGCATGGCCGTCGGCGGATCGTAGAACGCTTCGGCCACGAGCGGGCGCCCGCCGGGGCGCAGGTGCCCGGAGCGGACGACGCGATCGTACGGGAGCCGCCGCCGCGGATCCGACGTCACGAACACGTCGCCGCGCTTGACGTCGAGGTGCTCGACCGGCTCGTCGAGCTGCTCGGCGGCGAGGCGCAGGACGTCGGCGCGGACCTTTTCCGCCGCCAGGCGCGCCGCGTTGCCCGCGATGAACGTCGTGCGGCTCGCGTGCGCTCCCACGTCCCACGGCTTCACCGCCGTGTCGGAGTTGACGACCGTGACCCGCTCGAGCGGGACGCCCAGCGTCTCGGCCACGATCATCGCGAGCACCGTCTCGGAGCCCTGCCCGATCTCCGTCGCTCCGGTGATGAGCGACACCGTGCCGAAGTCGTCCACCTTCACGATGGCGCCACACCCGTCCGACCGGTAGATGCGTGCGCCGCCGCCGACGTGGAACATCCCCGCGTACCCGACGCCGCGCTGCCACCCGGGGACCAGGGACGGCGCGTCGTGCCGGATCTCAGCGGTCACGGCGTCGAGGCACTCGGTCATCGCGCACGAGGTGATCGTGAAGCCCTGCGGGGTGACGTCGCCCGGCTGCGAGGCGTTGCGCCGGCGGATCTCGAGGCGGTCCATCCCGAGGCGATCGGCCAGGTCGTCCATCTGGGACTCGACCGCGAACGTCGACTCCAGGTTGCCGTACCCGCGCATCGAGCCCGAGTAGGGGTTGTTCGTGTACGCGATCGTCGTGTCGAAGCGGATGGCCGGGACGCGGTAGAGACCGGCGACCGTCGACAGCATCACGTACGGCGTGGTCGATCCCCACGAGACGTACGCCCCGTTGTCGATCACCACGTGCGCGTCGCGCGCGAGCAGGCGGCCGTCCCGATCGGCGGCCGTGCGCAGCCGGATCGTGCACGCCTCGCGCCCGGGGCTGCCGACGAACTCCTCCATCCGGTCGAACTCGATCTTGACCGGCCGGCCGACGCGGCGCGCGAGCAGCGCAGCGATGACGTCGATCGGGTACAGGTCGAGCCCCCGGCCGAAGTTCCCGCCGACGGGCGGCTGCAGGACGCGCACGCGGTCGCCGGAGAGGCCGAGCGCGGCGGCGAGGTCCTTCTGATAGAGGAACGGGACCTGCGTGGTGGAGTACATCGTGAGCCGGTCCTCGGGATCCCAGTCGGCGATCGCGGCCATCGTCCCGAGGCACGCCGTCGTGACGAAGCTCAGCGCGTACGTGTCCTCGACGGCGGCGGCCGCGCGTGCGAACGCGCCGTCGACGTCCCCGTGGGAGAACTGGTAGCGGAGCGGCGTGAGGTTCGACCCGAGACCGTCGTGCACGAGCGGCGCACCGGCCTCGACCGCTCGCTCGGGGTCGAACACCCCGGGCAGCTCCTCGTACTCCACCTCGATCAGCTCGAGCGCCTCGCGGGCGGTCACCGGGTCGAGCGCCGCCACGGCGGCGACCTCGTCGCGGATGCACCGGACCGTGTCGCGCTTGAGCGCAAGCTGGTCCTTCACGAAGCCGAACGGGTGCTGCTCCACGTCCTGACCCGTGATGACGGCCAGCACGCCGGGCAGGCACGCCGCGCGCGCGACGTCGATCCGCCTGATACGCGCGTGCGGGAAGCGCGCGCGGAGGATCGCGCCGTGGACCATGCGCGGCACGTCCAGGTCGTGCAGATACCGGGTGCGCCCGGTCACCTTCTCGGCGCCGTCGCGCTTCGGGACCGCCTTGCCGATGACCTCGAACCGAGCCGGTGTCATCGCACGAACTTCACCGGCTCCTTGTGCTCGCCGAACACGTCCTTCATGGCCTGGGCGATCTCGCCGAGCGTCGCGTACGCCTTCACCGCCTCCAGGATCGGCGGCATCAGGTTCGCCGTCCCGCGCGCCGCGTCGGTGAGCCGGCGGAGCGCGGCGGCCACCGCGCCGTTGTCGCGCTGCGCCCGCACCTTCGCGAGCTTGGCGACCTGGGCGTCGGCGACCGTCTGGTCGAAGCGGTACAGCTCGACGGCGGGGTCCGCCGCGGCGGGCCGGTCGCCGACGTACCAGTTGACGCCGACCTTCTTGATCTCGCCCGACGCGAGCTTCTGCTCGAAGAGGTACGCCTGCCGCGCGACCTCGGCCTGGATCGCGCCCGTCTTCACCGCCTCGACGATGCCGCCCATGCGGTCGACCTGCGCGATCTCCTCGAGGATCACGCGCTCCATCTCCGTGGTGATCGCCTCGACGTAGTACGACCCGCCGAGCGGGTCGGCGGTGTCCGTCACGCCCGACTCCTCCGCGCAGATCTGCATCGTGCGGAGCGCGATGAGCTGCGCCTTCGCCGACGGGATCGTGTAGGCCTCGTCGTACGTCGGCAAGGCCATCGTCTGCGCGCCGGAGAGCGCGGCGGCGAGCGCGATGTACGCGCCGCGCACGATGTTGTTCTCCGGCTCCTGGGGCACGAACGACGACCCGCCGCCGCCGATCAGGCTACGGAACATCCACGACCGCGGGTTCCTGGCGCCGAAGCGCTCGCGGACCATCCGGGCGTAGAGCCGGCGGCCCGCGCGGAACTTCGCGACCTCCTCGAAGATCTTGCCCCAGCAGGTGAAGTTGAACGACACGCGCGGCGCGAAGTCGTCCACGTCCATGCCGCGCGTGATCATCATGTCGATGTACGCGGCCGCGATCGCGAGCCCGTACGCCATCTCCTGCGCCGTCGTGCAGCCCGCCTCGCGGATGTGGTACCCGCAGACCGAGACGGGGTTCGACCGTGGATAGTGCTTCGCGGAGTACTCGATGAGGTCGCCGACGAGCCGGAGCGACGGGTCCACCGGATAGACCCACGTGCCGCGGGCGACGAACTCCTTGAGGATGTCGTTCTGCGGCGTGGTCACGACTTTCTCGGCCGCCGCGCCCTGCTGCTCGGCGACCGCGTAGTACATCGCGGTGATCGGCGCGGCCATGGAGTTGATCGTCAGCGACACGCTCACGCGGTCGAGCGGGATGCCCCCGAACGCCTCCTCCATGTCGGCGAGCGTGTCGATGGCCATCCCGACGCGCCCGACCTCGCCCTCCGCGCGGCGGTCGTCGGAATCCAGCCCGAGCTGCGTGGGCAGGTCGAACGCGACGTTGAGCGCGTCCTGGCCGTGCGCCATGAGGTACTTGAAGCGCGCGTTCGTCTCCGCCGGCGTGCCGAATCCGATGTACTGGCGCATCGTCCAGAGCCGGTCCCGGTACATGTGCTTGTGGATCCCGCGCGTGTACGGGTACTCGCCCGGCCGGCCGATGTCGCGCTCGATGTCGACGCCGGCGAGGTGTCCGGGGCCGTAGACGGGCTCGATCGGAATGCCGGCGTGGAGCTTCGCGTCCCTCATGCGCTCCTCCCCTTCGCAGTCACCGTCTCGGCCGCGTCCACCCGGTCCGGGATCATCCGATCGTGCCGTCCTTGAACGCCGCGACGATCTCCTGGAGCGGCGTGGCCATCGGGAACACGCGGCGCACGCCGAGCTTCGTGAGCTCCTCGACGTCGGCGGGTGGGATGATGCCGCCCACGACCACCCGGATGTCGTCCGCCCCCTGACCGCGCAGCCCCTCCAGCACTCGCCGCGCCAGGAGCAGGTGCGCGCCCGACAGGATCGAGAGGCCGATGACGTCGACGTCCTCCTGGACCGCCTCGTTCACGATCTCCTCGGGTGTGCGCTTGAGCCCGGTGTACACCACCTCGATGCCGGCGTCGCGCAGCGCCTGCGCCACGACCTTCGCGCCGCGGTCGTGGCCGTCGAGCCCCGGCTTGGCGATGAGCACCTTCATATTCTTTCGGAGGGGGCCTCGACGGCCCCCTCCGAGACCTCCCCCTTCGATTGCGCGGGCAAAGCCCGCGCTCGAACGCGGACCGTCACCCGGTCGGCTGCAAGTGCAGGTGGCGTCATGCGGGTCGGAACGCTGGGAGCCATCGGGCGTTGCCCTTCGGATCGTCGTCGACTCGGATGGGAGCCAGTGTTACTCGCTGGCCGATCGAGACGGTCGACGGGTCCGCGTCGATGATCACCGAGAAGATTCGATGGGTGTCGACCTTCACGATCGCGAAGACGCGCGCGCCCGTGAAGCCGGCCGGGAGCCCCGCGTGCTGCACGGTGAAGCCATGGATGCGGCCTTCGGCCGGCAGGTCGACCCACGTGTACCGATCCGAGGCGCACTCCGGACAGAACCCGCGCGGCGGCCACGCGACATGACCGCAGCCGTCACAGCGCGTCGAGACGAGCCGGCCGGCCGCGAGCGCGTCGTAGAACCCGTGCAGCTTGTTCCAGTCGCTCGCTTCGAGAGGATACGGGTCCGTCGCCCGGAAGTAGGTCTTCATTCCCGCCCGTAGATCATGACCACGTGCTCGCCCATCCCGCTATTGTTGTGGGTCACACCGACCGCGGCGTCCGGCACCTGGCGCGCTCCCGCCTCACCGCGGAGCTGGGCCCAGACCTCCGCCGCCTGCGCCACGCCCGTGGCCCCGAGCGGATGGCCGCAGCCCATGAGCCCGCCGCGCGGGTTGACCACCACGTCGCCGCCGTAGTCGCTGCGACCCGCTTCCACGAACGCGCCCCCCTCGCCCTTCTTGCAGAAGCCGAGCTCCTCGTACGCGATGATCTCCGCGATCGCGAAGCAGTCGTGCACCTCGGCGACGTCCACGTCCTTCGGCTCGAGGCCCGCCATCCGGTATGCCGCTTCACCGGCGCGTTTCAGCGCCGGCCAGTGAGCATAGTCCTCGTGCAGCGACGTGAGCTGGAAGCCGTCGAGCGCCTGCCCGGTGCCACGGATCCAGACGGGCCGGTCCGTGAGCGCCCGGGCGCGCTCCTCCGATGCCACGATGACCGCGGCCGCCCCGTCCGTGATCGGCGAGCACATGAAGAGGCGGAGCGGCGAGGCGATCATCCGCGAGCCGAGCACCTGGTCGAGCGTCGCGCCCTTCTGGAAGTGCGCGTTCGGGTTCTTCGAGGCATGCGTGTGATTCTTGACGCCCACGAGCCCGAAGTGCTGCTCGGTCGTTCCGTACTCCGCCATGTGCCGCTGCGCGGCGAGCGCGAAGCACGGCGGCGCCGTCAGCCCGAACGCCGCCTCCCACTCGCGGTCGACGCCCGTGCCCATGTTGAGGATCGCCTCCTCGCCCTGGGGCTGGTTCAGCTTCTCGACGCCGAGGACCATGACCAGATCCGCGAGACCCGCCGCGATGAAGGCGTAGGCGTACCGGATGCCGACGGTGCCGGACGCGCACATGTGCTCCGTGCGCGCCGACAGCGTGCTCGGGCGGATCCCGAGCGCCTCCGCGGCGAGCGACGAGATGTGGCTCTGGAACGCGGTGCGCTCCGGCATGACGGACCCGACGACCAGGCCGTCGAGGTCCTTCGGTCTCACACCGGGCACGGAATCGAAGCACGCCTTGCCCGCTTCCCAGATCAGATCACGGTACGTCGCCTTGCGGACGCCGAACTTCGAGACACCGGCACCGACCAGCGCCACCTTCCTCATGAGCGTCTCTCCTGCAGGCGTGTCACGCGATCCGGCCGACGGGAATCGACGACACGATCTTCTCACGGATGGTGTGACCGAGCGCGTCGACGCGGCCGGGGTGCGTCACGACAGCACCCGGCCGCGGGCGAGGTCGAGGTCGCGGCCGATCACGACACGCAGGATCTCCGACGTCCCGCCGCCCGGCAGCAGGAACCGCGCGTCCCGGAAGTACCGCTGCGCCGCGTACTCGTCGGCGAGGCCATAGGACGCGAAGATCCGGCACGCCTCGTCGGTCACCTTCACCGCCGTCTCCGACGCGATGAGCTTCGCGATCGCCGCTTCGCGCGTCACGGTCCGCCCGGCGTCGATCTGCGCGGCGGTCTGGTAGGTGAGCAGCAGCGCCGCGTGGATCGAGGCGAGCATGTCGGCGAGCTTGAAGCCGATCGCCTGGTGCTCGACGATCGGCTTGCCGAACGCGACTCGCGCTCGCGCGTACTCGAGCGCCGCCTGGTAGGCCGCGCGCGCGAGCCCGACGGACAGCGCCGCCGTCATCACGCGGATCTCCGACAGGATCGTCCCGATCTTCTCGACGCCGCCCGTCTCGCCGCCGAGCAGGTGCTCGGCCGGCACGAACGCGCCGTCCAGCACGATCTCACCGGTCTCCGACGCGCGCACGGCCATCTTCGGGATCTTCTTGCCGAGCGTGACGCCGGCCGTGGACCGCCGGTCGACCAGGAACAGCGCGATGTTCTTCAGGCCGCGCTCGGCGGACGTCTTCGCCCCCACCGTCAGCACGTCGGCGACCGGCGCGTTCGTCACCCACGTCTTCGTCCCCGACAGCACCCAGCCGTCACCCCGCCGCTCGGCCCGCGCGGAGATGCTCGCGAGGTCCGAGCCGGCGTTCGGCTCGGTGAGCGCGAACGTGGCGACGAGCTCGCCGCGGAGCGCCGGCACCAGGTACCGGCGGCGCAGATCCTCGGAGCCGTGCTTGTAGATGAAGTAGGTCCCCATCAGGGACTGCATGGCCGCGGCGGCGGCGAGCGACAGCGACCCGCGCGCCAGCTCCTCGGCGAACAGGCAGTACGTCACCGTGTCCGCATCGGCGCCGCCGTACGCCTCCGGGTACCGCAGGCCGAAGTACCCGAGCTCGCCGACGCGCCGGAACAGGTCGAGCGGGAACTCGGCGCGCTCGTCGATCGCCTGCGCCTCGGGCACCACCTCGGCGTCGACGAACCGCGCGACGGACCGCCGGAACTCCTCCTGCTCCGAGGTGAACTGGATCATCTTTTTCGTCGAAGGGGGCCTCGACGGCCCCCTCCGAGCCTCCCCCCTTCGATTGCGCCGGCAAAGCCGGCGCTCGAACGCGGACCCATCCAGCGGCTGTTGCACGTCATGTGCTTCAGCTCCTCCTCCGCTTGGCGGGCGGTCGAGCCTGACTTGCAACGCGTTGCGATCTCGTTCCGAGCGTCGGCGCGGCTCGCGCGCGCGTGCTGCGCGGCCGGACGCCAGCGGGCGCGGACGCCGTCGACACACGCGCTGCGTCCAGGCGCGCGCGCAGGCGTTCGGTCGCCCGCGCGTCCACGCGCAGATCGAAGCCCTTGCCCGCGATCACCACGCCGTACTGGTCGCGCGCGGCCCGGACGGACACGTAATCGTCGAGCACGTCCTCGAGCACGAGCCCGGGGTCGCGAGCAAGCGGATCACCGTAGCCGCCGGCGCCCGCCTGCTGGAACGAGATCACGTCGCCGTACGCGAAGCTCCGCGACGCCTTCGAGTGGACGACCTCTTCACCGGTCCGGCCGCGGACCGCTCCGGGTCCGGGATCGATGACGGTGCAGCCGCGCCGTCCAGGCTGGCCGCCGAAGAGGCCCCATGGGGCGACCCGTTGCCGGTCGGAAAGGTTCGTGAGCATCCCGTCGTCGGCCAGGAAACGCATGTCGCGACGCACGCCGCACCCGCCCCGGAACGTTCCCGCGCCGCCGGAGTCGCGGATGAGCTCGAACCGCTCGATGACGAGCGGATGCCGCGACTCCTGCGCCTCCACGGGGATGTTCGCCGCGTTGAAGGCCCACGCCATCGCCTCGCAGCCGTCCTTCGTCGCGCGCGCGCCCGTGCCGGACAGCACGAGCTCGTAGGCGACAAACCGCCGCCGGTTCTGCCGGTCCCATCCGCCGAACGTGGGGTTCGCCATGTGCGAGGCGGCTGCCGAGACCCGATCCGGGAGCGCGGGCGCCAGCGCGCCCACGACCGCCTCGAACACGCGGTAGCAGATCACGGCGCGCGGGCCGCCACCGGCCGGCGGGCGCGGGTTGAGGAACGAGCCCTCGGGCGCCTTGACCTCGACGGGCCGCAGCGCGCCCTCGTTCATCGGCCCCGAGGGATCGGTCAGGCACTTGACCGCCGCGTACGAGTACGAGCGCGTGTAGTTGATGTACGAGTTGAGCCCGGAGGGCGTCTGCGGGCTCGAGCCGTCGTAGTCGACGGTGACCGTGTCGCCCGCGACGGTGACGGTGACGGCCACGCGGAGCGGGTCGGTGCCCGGCCCCCAGTCGTCGAGGACGTCCTCGAACGGATAGACGCCGTCCGGGATCTCGCGGATCGCCGCGCGGACGGATGCCTCGGTGCGCGCGAGGATCTCGTCCGTCGCGGCGAACACGGTCTCGCGCCCGTAGCGGGCGACGAGCTCCTGCAACCGCAGCTCACCGACGCGCAGCGCGCTCCGCTGCGCCCTCAGATCACCGAGGACCTTCTCGGGCGTCCGCGTGTTCGCCGCGATGATGCCGATGACACCGTCGTCCGTCCGGTACTCGTGCCAGACCTTCGTCGGCGGGATCCTGAGCCCTTCCTGGAAGTAATCGAAGATGCCCTCGACGCCCTGACTGCCGGGCCGCTGACCTCCGACGTCGGTGTGGTGCACGATGTTGACGACGAAGCCGATGAGCGCGCCGTCGTGGAAGACGGGTTGCGTGATGAAGAAGTCCGGCAGGTGGCCGGAGCCGAGGAGCGGGTCGTTGAGCAGGATGCCGTCGCCGGGGCGGAGCGTGTCGACCGGGTGCGCGGCGAGGGCGTGCCGCACCGCGAACGACATCGCGCCCATGTGACCCGGGCTGTACGGCCCTTGCGCGACCATGCGGCCCTCGCGGTCGAACACCGCGACCGAGAAGTCCTGTCCCTCGCGCGCCTGCTCGGAGTACGCGGTCTTGTGCACGGCGGTGCCGATCTCCACGGCGATGGACTGGAGCGCGCCCCAGATCACTCCGAGCGTGATGGGGTCGACGGGCCGGCTCACGTGCCGAGCCTCGCGATGAGGTTGCCGTACTCGTCGACCGTCGCCGTGATCCCGGGCGGTACCACCGTCGTCGACTCGCGCTCCTCGACGATGGCCGGCCCGGTCAGCGTGAGCCCCGCGGAGAGCGCGTAGCGGTCGTACACGGGGCAGTCGATGTACCCGCGAGCCTCCGGGAAGTACGCCTTGCGGCCGCCCTTGAGCGGCTCGCCGGCGGCGCTCGGCGGCGCCTTGGACAGCGCGACGCCGGGCGTGCTCGCGATGGCCGAGAGCTTCCACGTCACGGCCTCGACCGGCTCGCCCGGGCTCGAGTAGCCGTACCGCGCGGCGTAGATGTCGTCGAACGCCGCGCGCACGCGCGCAAGCGACACCGCATCGAGCGCTCCGGACGGCACGGGGACGGTGAGCTCGTACCCCTGCCCGACGTACCGGGCGTCGAGGCTCCGGACGAGCCGTACGCCGCCGGCCGTGTCGCTCGGAGACCCCGCGCGCGTCACCACGTCGAGCGCCTGCGCCGCCATCTCCTCGTACATCGACGTGACGTGCGCGGGGTCGAGCGCGTCGATGCGGCGCACGAACGTCCTCGCGACGTCGAACCGCACCTCGGCCGCCAGCAGACCGATCGCCGCCGTCACGCCCGCGGCGGCAGGCAGGATGACGCGCGGGACGTCGAGCGCCTGCGCCAGGCGGCAGCCGTGCACCGGCCCCGAGCCTCCGAACGCCACGAGCGTGAGATCGCGCGGATCGCGGCCGCGCTCGATCGACACCACGCGCGTGGCGAGCTCCATGTTCGTGGTCACGATCTGGTGGATGCCCCACGCGGCCGCCTCGAGCGAGAGCCCGAGCGGCCGGGCCAGCTTCTCCTCGATCGCGCGGGCAGCGGCGCCGGGCTGGAGCCGCATCGAGCCACCGGCGAAGTACTCGGGGTTCAGGTAGCCGAGCACGAGGTTCGCGTCGGTGACCGTCGGCTCCGTCCCGCCGCGCCCGTAGCAGACCGGCCCCGGCATCGACGACGCGCTCTCGGGACCAACCGCGATGACGCCGAGCTTCGCCGTCGCGATCGACCCGCCCCCCGCGCCGATCTCGACGAGGTCGATCGCCTGGATGTTCATCGGCAGTCCGCTGCCCGGCGCGTTGTTCACGCGGTGGAGCTCGAACGACGTCGTGGTCGACGGCCGTCCGTCCTCGATGAGCGCCAGCTTCGCGGTGGTGCCGCCCATGTCGAACGCGATCAGGTCGCGGTGTCCGGTGAGCTCCCCGTAGAGCGCGGCCATGAGCGCGCCGGCGGCGGGGCCGGACTCGATCATCCGCACCGGGTACCGTTCCATCGCGTCGGCGGTCGCGATCCCTCCCGAGGACTGCATGACGAACAGCCGGCCGCGGTACCCGCGCCGCCCGAGCTCGCTCTGGAGCGCGCGCAGGTACTCGCGGACGGCCGTCATGACGTAGGCGTTCACGACGGTCGTCGAGGTGCGCTCGTACTCGCGGAACGTCGGCGAGACCTCGTGCGAGACCGTGACCGCGACGTGGGGCGCTTCCTCCGTGACGAGCTCCGCGAGCCGTCGCTCGTGCGCGGGGTTCACGTACGCGTGGAGCAGACAGATCGCGACCGTGTCGACCCCGCGCGCGGCGAGCGCGCGGACGGCCCGCCGGGCGTCCGCCTCGTCGAGCGGCGTGCGCACGGACCCGTCGGCCAGGATGCGCTCGGTGACCTCGGCGACGAAGCGGCGGCGGATCAGCGGCCGGGGCTTCTCGATCTGAAGGTCGTAGACCTGGTAGCGCTTCTCGCGCCCGATCACGAGCACGTCGCGGAAGCCGCGCGTCGTGATGAGCCCGACGCCGCGGGCCTTCCGCTCGATGACGACGTTCGAGCCGAGCGTGGTCCCGTGGACCGCCTGCGCGACGTCCGCCAACGAGACGCCGGCACGCGCGACGAGCTCGTCGAGCCCGGCGAGGCACGCCTCCGACGGATCCGGGTACGTCGTGAGGCGCTTGCCGGTCAGCAGCTCGCCGGCGGGAGACCTGAGCACGAAGTCGGTGAACGTGCCGCCGACGTCGAACCCGAGGCGGTACGCCATGGCCTCGTCGCCGGCTAGGCTAGGAGCCCGTCGGAGAAACGGCGAATCGAGGAGCGCCACGGGTCCCCCGGGGCGCTCCGAGCGCCGGGGGGTTTGGGGGGCTTCGATAGTCCCCCCATTCCCTAGGTCCGGCGCTCGGGTCGTGAGAGGACGACGCGATACGGGTAGCGCCGCGTCGCCTGGTACGTCACCGCGTGCTCGACCGGCTCACCGCTGGCGGAGAAGTACGTCCGCTCGAACAGCAGGAGCGGCGTCCGCGGCCGGAGCTGCAGCAGCTCGGCGACGTGACGCGGCGCGAGCACGGCGTCGACGACCTGTTCCAGGAACTTCACCGTCACGTCCGTCTGCCGCTCGAGGGCGCCGACCAGGGACGTCTTCGACAGGTCCTCCTCTGACAGGGCCTCGGCGAGCTCCCGCTTCACGTAGGCCGTGACGTGCATGAACGGGCCGGTTTCCGCGTGGCGCACGCCGCTGACGCGGAAGGCCGACGAGCCGGGCGGCAGTCGCAGCGCCTGCGCGATGTTCGCCGGCACCGGCACGACCTCCCGGGACACGAGCTTGAACCAGGTCTCCTCGCCGAGCGCGATCATGTCGGCGACCGAGCCGATCACGCGCAGCCGCCGGTCGCCCCCCGGCGACGGCGTGCTGAACGTCCCGCGCCCGGCGTGCCGGTAGAGCCGTCCCTCCTGGACGAGGATGTCGAGCGCCTGGCGGACCGTCGGGCGGCTGACGCCGAACTGGGCGCATAGCTCGTGCTCCGACGGGATTCGCTCACCCTCGCCCTTGAGTCCGTGGCGGATCGCGTCGGCGATCTGGATGTAGCGCGGGATACCTGGCTGAAAGTCCACGGCGATTCGGCCTCGCAGGATCAGAGTTGTCTAGACACCTACCATCTGGCTGCCCGGCCGTCAATCGTCTTGACCGCCGGGCGCAGAACCAGGTTCAGACCCCGTGGCCGCATCCGGTCGTCGAGCCGCGCCCCGGGTTCCACGGGTGCGTCCGCGCACCCCACGGGTGCGTCCGCGCACCCCCCGGGGCGCGTGCGAGCGCGGGGCCGGGGGAGCACGAGGGGGCGTGAGCCCCCTTCGTACGAGTGTCGGGGGCTTCGATAGTCCCCCCATGATGACTGTCAGCCCCGCGCGCCGGCGCCGAGCTCACGCGCGATGACGAGGCGCTGCACCTGGTTGGTCCCCTCGTAGATCTGGGTGATCTTGGCGTCGCGCATCAAGCGCTCCACCGGGTACTCGCGCGTGTAGCCGTACCCGCCGAAGATCTGCACCGCGTCCGTCGCCACCCGCATGGCGGAGTCGCTCGCGAAGCACTTGGCCATCGACGACTCGAGCGCGGTCGTCGGCGCGCCGCGGTCGATGGACGCCGCGGCGTGGTGCACCATGAGCCGGGACGCGTGGACGTGCATGGCCATGTCGGCGAGCATGAACTGGACGCCCTGGAAGCTCGCGATCGGCTGGCCGAACTGGTGCCGCTCGCGCGCGTAGGCCACCGCCGCGTCCAGCGCCGCCTGGGCGATGCCGGCCGCCTGCGCCGCGACGGCGGGACGCGACCGCTCCAGCGCCCCGAGCGCGAGCCGGAAGCCGTCGCCTTCCTCGCCGAGGCGGTTCTCGATCGGCACCTCGCAGTCCGTCAGGTGGATGGCGGCCGTCGGCGACCCGCGGATGCCCATCTTCCGCTCGAGCTTGCCGATCGCGAATCCAGGGAAGGTCGGCTCCACGAGGAACGCGGTGATCCCGCGTCTGCCGCGGCCGCGATCGACCGTGGCGAAGACCGTCAGCACGCCCGCGTGGCTGCCGTTCGTCACCCACATCTTCGTGCCGCTCAGGAGGTAACGATCGCCGGCGCGAAGGGCCGTCGTCGCGATGCTCGCCGCGTCGGATCCCGCGCCCGACTCCGAAAGCGAGAACGCGGTCGTGATCTCGCCGGACGCGAGTCGTGGCAGGTACCGCCGCTTCTGGTCCTCGGTCCCGGCGACGACGAGCGGGTATCCCGCGGCGAACTGCACGAGGAAGACGACTGCGGTCGACGCGCACGCGCGCGCGATCTCCTCGACCGCGAGGCAGAAGCCGGTCACTCCGAGGTCCGTGCCGCCGTACGCTTCCGGGATCCAGAGGCCCATGACGCCCTGCTCGGCGAGGACCTTGAGCTGGTCGCCGGGATAGGCTTCCGTCTCGTCGACATGCGCGGCGAGCGGTTCGATGCGCTCTCGCGCGACCTGGCGGACGAGGTCGCGCAATGCCCGCTGGTCGTCGGTCAGCCAGAACTCGGGGTGCACGGACTCATTATGCCGTGCACGTGGCCGCGGCGCGCGCGGATCGGCGTCCAACCGGTGACAAATTCTGTCAGCGTCGCTCGCCCGTCTGTCACCCGACGGACGGCATGCATCGCAAATCCGCGCCATGTTCGCGCCCGCGACCTGGCACCCACCCTGCAAAGTTTTTCCCACGAACCGGACGGCTCTGGCAGACGCGCCGCCCGCTCGGCTCGGTGCCTCGCGTGCGCGGTTCCCGTCGTGCGGACCGGCCTTCTCAGTTCTGAGGTCGGCCAGCTCTTCACCTCCCCGCTCTGCACCGCGGGGACGCCGGGGACCGCGCACCGCTCTGGGCCACCGGTCGGCGCGGGCGGCCGAAGTCTGTCTCTCATCATGGGGGGACTATCGATGCCCCCCAAACCCCCCGCCGCGGCTCGGAAACGGCCCGGGAAACCCGGGCCGCTCCTCGGGCCACGGGATTCGCTCACGGCCTCCGTCATCATGGGGGGACTATCGATGCCCCCCAAACCCCCCGCCCTCAGCGCCGTCCCGGGAAACCCGGGACGGCCCTCGATGACCCGATTCGTTCACGGGCTCGCGGTTCAGCTCCGCGGATCGAGATTCGCGCAGTCGGCGGCGAAGGCCTTCACCGCGCCCCCGTCGAAGCCCCTCAGGATCGTGATCTTCTGCGCTTCGAGCGATCCCTCGGCGTGAATCGCGAGCAGCTCGTGGTACCCGCCGAAGTCCGACGCGAAGTAGTCGCGGATCAGGTTGAAGAGCTTCAGCCGGTTGATCGAGCCGAACCCCTTCTTGCCGCCGAGGTACTGCTCGACGTAGTGCTTCGTCTCGGGGTTCTTCCAGTCGGCCTCGCTCGGCGCGGTCACGAGGAGCCCCCCCGCGATGTCCTGGACCTTCTGGACCATCGCGTGATAGTTCTCCGCGAAGTACTGCTTCGCGATGTTCGTCACGGTCGTGTTGGGAACCGCGAGCCCGGCCTTCGTGGTGCACTCGTGCGCGGCGGCCACCGTGAGCGCGCGCACCGTCTCCCGGTACGCGATCAGCCGCGAGAGCTTCTCCCTCACGTGCGCCGCTTTCTCGATCCCGTTCGCCTCCGCCGCCAGCATCGCGCAGCCGATCATCAGGTCGAGCAGCGGCAGCTTGTACGAGATGGCGGTGAACCGGTGGTACTCCACGAAGCCGAGCGCGAGCGCGCCCGCGTACCGCGTTTCGCCGCAGAGGAACACGCGGTCCCAGGGCACGAAGACGTCGTCGAAGACGGTGAGCGTGTCGGCGATCTTGTGCCGCGACGAGACCGGGTGATCGAAGGGCGACGTCCCGCCGCCCGAGAACGGGCTCGCGATGAACTTGAGCCCGGGCGCGTTGCACGGGACGGCGAAGGAGACGGCGTAGGCGGCGTCGCGCTCGTCGAGCGCGCGGCACGGCAGCACGATGAGCTCGTCCGCGAAGATCGGGTTCGTGGTGTGCGCCTTGGCGCCCCGCACGACGATCCCGTCCTTCTGCCGGTCGACGACGCGCACGTAGTAGTCGGGATGCTCCTGGTCGGTCGGGCCGAGCGAGCGGTCGCCCTTGACGTCCGTCTGCGCGAGCCCCATGGCGAGATCGTTGTGGGCGACGTGCGTCCAGAACGCGTTGAGGCGCTCGTGGTACGGCGCCTCGAGCTGCTCCTGCATCGCTTTCGTGACGATGTGGGCGGCGGGCAGGAAGTCGGTGCCGATCTCGCGGATCAGCACGATCAACGCGCGGCCGGCACGCGTCGTCTCCGCGATCATCTCCCGGCGCTTGAGCAGATCGCCGGCCGTGCGCGGGACGCGGTAGAAGCGGTTGACCGTGACGCCGTGCTCGTCCTCGGTGACCGCGAGCGTCCGGTGGTGGGGGTCGTCCGCGAACGAGTAGTCGATGGCGCAGTGCCGCGCCGCGCGCCCGAGGTCCGGGTGCGCCGTCACGTCGGCGACGCGCTCGCCCTTGTAGTAGACGGTGCGGCCGTCGCGGAGCGCGGCGAGGAACTGGTCAGCGGTTCTGAGCGCCATGGTCGTAGAACCCCTTGCCCGTCTTGCGGCCGAGGTGGCCGGCCATGACCATGCGCTTGAGCAGCGGCGGGGGCGCGTAGCGCGGCTCGCGGAACTCGTCGAACATCACCTCCGCGACGTACATCGTCGTGTCGAGGCCGACGAGGTCGAGCAGCGTGAACGGGCCCATCGGGTACCCGCAGCCGAGCTTCATCGCCTGGTCGATGTCCTCGATCGTCGCGAGACCGCCCTCGTAGACGCGGATGGCGTCGAGCAGGTACGGAACCAGCAGCCGGTTCACGATGAACGCCGTCGAGTCCTTCGCCTGCACGGGCACCTTGCCGGCCGCCTTGACCCACTCGGTCGCGGCGCGGGCCGCCTCGTCCTCCGTGAGGATCGTCCGCACGACCTCGACCAGCTTCATCAGCGGGACGGGGTTGAAGAAGTGCAGGCCGAGCACCTTGCCCGGACGCTTGGTCGCCGCGGCCATGGCCGTGACGTTGCACGACGAGGTGTTCGAGGCGAGCAGCGCGTGCGGCGGGCAGATGCGGTCGAGCTTCGCGAACGTCTCGTTCTTGAGCGCCTGGTTCTCGGTCATCGCCTCGACGACGAGGTCGCATCCCTTGAGATCCTCGAGCTTCACGGTCCCTGAGATGCGTCCCCACGTTGCGTCCCGCTGCTTCGCATCGATCTTCGCGCGCTCGACGAGGCCGTCGAGCGTCTGCTTCAGCTTTCCGAGGCCCCGCTGGAGGAGCTCGTCGTTCGCCTCGACCACGACCACCTGGAACCCGCCCTGGGCCGCGACCTGCGTGATGCCGGAGCCCATGAGACCGCAGCCGATGACTCCCACCGTCCTGATCGCCATGGTGTCCCTCGTGGAACGGCGCGGGCCGCGTGGACCGCGACCCGGACCGAAAGGCTCGTTGCGTGCCGCCGGCCCGGCAGCGGCGGCGGCTCGTAGTGCGCCGTCCCCGGCGGGCACGGGTTCTTCACGGAGATGCTCCTACTCGTAGACGATCAGCGAGTGCACGGGATGGCTCTTGATCTTGTCGCGCCCGTGCAGGAACCCGAGCTCGATCATGAAGGCGACCCCGACGACGTGCCCGCCAAGCTGCTCGATGAGTCTCAGGGTCGCAGCCATCGTCCCACCGGTGGCAAGCAGGTCGTCGACAGCGAGCACGCGCTGCCCCGGCTGGATCGCGTCCTCGTGCACGGCGAGCGCGTCCCGGCCGTACTCCAGCTCGTACTCCACCTCGATGGTCTTGCCCGGCAGCTTGCCCAGCTTGCGGACCGGGACGAACCCGGCACCGAGCTGATGCGCCAGCGCGCCCCCGAAGATGAAGCCGCGGGACTCGACGCCGACGACCACGTCGACCCGATCCTTCTGGTACCGGCGGGCGAGCAGGTCGATCACCGACCGGAACGCGGGCGCGTCCTTGAGCAGCGTCGTGATGTCCTTGAACAGCACCCCTTCGGTCGGGAAATCCTTGATGTCGCGGATCTTGCCACGGAGCTCGGCGATGTCCATAGGCGCCCTATATTACCGGCACGCCGCGCGACGGCACAAGAACGGTCCCCATTGTTCTCTGCAGCTCGGTGCAGCATTTCGAGCCCACGCCTGCGCACCGCCCTTCGCGAACGCCGCAGAAAGCGGGGCATTGTCGGAACTTCAGGCGCGGCACGCACTTTGACTCTCTTGCCCGGCAGGAAAGGAGGTCTCGGCAGATGCGCCTTAAGACCATCGCAGCTCTCGCACTCGGAACGGTCGTGTTCGTGGCCCCCCAAGCGTTCGCCATGGGTGGTGGTGGCGGCGGCGGCGGCGGGAACGGCACGTCCTCGAACGGCAGCGGCGGGACCACGGTCGTCTCGTCGAGCACCGGTGGGAACGGCACGTTCACGTACAGCGGAACGGTCTCGAACGGCGTGCTCTCGGGGACATTCACTGGAGGAAGCGGCTCGGGCGGTTATACCGGTGACCTGACCGGTGGCACGTTCAACGGGACGTACCGGCTCAACGCGGCCGAGCCATTCACGACGTTGGCCCTCGGTCTCGGGCTCCTCGGCGCGGGCTACCTGCGCCGGCGGCGCCGGTAACTCATGGAGTGGCAGGCGCCGGACACCATGGCGCCTGCCCTCCTGGTCGTCCCGACTCCCGCGCTCAGCGCTCGTGAACGCATCGGGTGGTCGAGGAGCGCCACGGCTGTGCCGGCCCGCTTCCGAGCGCCGGGGGCGCCGCGTGACGTTCGCCCTCCCGTTCGCTGAGTGAACTCGAGGAGCGCCACGGCTGTGCCGGGGCGCTCCGAGCGCGGGAGGCGCCGCGTGACGTTCGCCCTCCCGTTCGCTGAGTGAACTCGAGGAGCGGCCCGGGTCCCCCGGGCCGCTTCCGAGCGCGGGGGGGTTTGGGGGGCCATTTCGGGGCCCCCCATGATCTCAGAGCGACGCGATCGCGTCCGGCAGACCGGCGAGCGTCGGGATCACCGCGTCCGGTGCCTGGACGCCGAGCGCCTTCAGTGACGCGCTCGTCACCTGCACGACCCGCATCCCCGCGGACCGGGCTCCCTGCACGTCGAGGATGCCGTCGTCTCCGACGTGCACGGCCTCCTGCGGCTCAGCGCCCACCGCCCGGAGCGTGAGATGGAAGATCTCCGGGTCCGGCTTGCGGACACCGACCTCGTCCGAGAACGTCGTGTGCTTGAAGCAGCCGAGCAGGCGGAATCGATCGAGGATCTGCCTGAGTGTCGCCCCCGGCGTGCGCATCGTGTTCGACACGACGGCGAGCGTGTACCCGCGCCCGCAGAGCGTCTCGAGCGCGACGAGCGCGCCGTCGTCCACCGCCGGCGGCACGATCAGCGCCGGTCGCGCGTAGGCGTCGACGAGCGCGCGCCGCGCGCTCGCGGACAGCCGGGCGTCGAGGTCCGGCTCGACGGCGTCGAGGATCGCCTTGACGTGCGCGTCGACCGGGACGTCGCGGGAGGCGGACCAGAGCCGTGCCAGGTACGAGCCGCTCGCCTCGTACGCCCGGTCGAGGTCGGCGGGCGTCACGTGCGCGCCCTCGGCGGCGAGGATCTTCTGGAAGTCGGTCATGCGACGCCGCCGGTAGCGCTCGTCGCTGCCGGGACCATCGAAGAGCAGCGTCCCCCAGAAGTCGATCGTGATCGTCGTGATCTTCACAGCCTTCTCCAGCGCGCTGGTCGCTTCTCCACGAACGCCGCCGCACCCTCCTGCGGCTCGCCGGTCGCGTATGCCGTCGCGAACGCATTGATCCCGAGCTGCACCGCGGTGGCGAGGTCGGTCTGCCGCCACCGGACAATGAGCTCCTTCTGCAGCCGGACCGCGGACGGGCCGCCCGCCAGCACGGTGTCCACGACGCGCTCCACCGCATCTTCGAGCTCGGCGGCCGGAACGACCCGGTTCACGAGCCCCCACGCGAGGGCCTCGTCGGCGGTCACCGGCTCGCCGGACAGCAGCAGCTCGGCGGCGCGGCCGGAGCCGACCATGGAGGGCAGCAGGGCGGCCTCGATCACCGACGGCACGCCGACACGCACCTCGGGGAGCCCGAGCAGGGCGCCCGAGACGGCGACGCGCAGGTCACACGCGAGCGCCAGCTCGAAGCCGGCGCCGAGCGCCGCGCCGTTGACCGCACCGACGACGGGGAACGGCGCGGCGTGGACGAGCCCGATCGCGCGCTGCAGGCGCGTGATGAGCGCCTTGGCGCCCGAGACGTCGAGCGCGCGCAGGACGTGCACGTTCATGCCCGCGCAGAACGCGCGGCCGCTTCCCGTCAGCACCGCGAGGCGCACGCTCGGCTCGCCGGCGAGATGCGCAAACGTATCGGCGAGCGCGTCGATCAGGCCCGGATCGACGAGGTTCAACGGTGGCTGGTTCAGCGTGACGCGCGCGACGCCGGTCGCCCGCTCGACGCGAACCAGGGAGCTCGCCACCGCGCTCAATACCGGCGCATGGTCGGATCGACGGTGCGCGCCCACGAGTCGAGACCGCCCGCGAGGTTCTTCACGTCCGTGAAGCCGAGGCTGTGCAGGTACTCGGCGACCGCCGCGCTCCGCACGCCCTGGTGGCAGTACACGACGATCTCGTCGGACGGGTCGAGCTCGTCGACGCGGAGCTCGAGCTCCTCGATCGGGATGTGCACGGAGCTCTCGAGCCGGCACAGCTTCGTCTCCCAGTCCTGCCGGACGTCGAGCAGGAGCGGGCGATCGTGGTGGTCCAGTCGAGCCTTCAGATCGCGGGGCGTGATCTCCGCCATACTCCTGGCCTTCACGGTGTGGGGGGCCCCGAAATGGCCCCTGACCATCGCACGAAGGGGGCTAACGCCCCCCTCGGGCTCCCCCGGCGCCGACGCTCGGAGCGCCCCCGGGGGGGTGCGCGGACGCACCCGTGGTGCGCGGACGCACCCGCGAGACCCGTGGCGCTCCTCGATTTCTCCGATATACTCCTGGCCTTCACCGCGGCGCCGGCCGCCCGACGAGGAACTCGCCGAGCCAGGCATTCACGGTGCCGGCGTGCTCGATCTGCGGGAAGTGTCCGCAACGGTCGACCCAGCGGGCCACACTGCGCGGCAGGAGTCGCGACGCCTCCGCGCAGTGCGCCGCCGGCACGACCGGGTCCTGGCGGCCGTGGATGAGCAGGACCGGAAGGAGGAGCCCGGCGAGTGCGCGCCGGAAGTCGTGCTGGTGGCCGGCGAGATCCGCGGCCGCCGCGCGGACCGTCGCGAGGAACGCGGCCTTGGCGTCCGCACCGGTGCGCGCCGCGTAGTGCGAGTCGACGAGGAAGCTGACCTCCTCGGCGACGGGCGTCACGAAGCAGCGGGCGATCGAGGCTCGGTAGAGCGGCGCGCAGCCGCAGAGCGCGAGCAGCTCGCCGACGCCCTGCACGCACGCCAGGCGCACGGGCCAGGAGAAGCGATAGCTGCACCCGGGCACGAGCCCCCCCACGACGGCGATGCGCTCGACGCGGGCGGGATGGGTCAGCGCGTACGTCATCGCGACCGCGGCGCCGAACGAGTGACCGACCAGCGACACCTGCGGGAGCCCGAGGGTCTCGACGAACCCGTGAAGCGCCTTCGCGAAGTCGGACAGGCGGTACCGCGCGGGCGGTTTCGCCGAGCGCCCGAACCCGGGGAGGTCGATCGCGTACACCGTCGCGCGCGAGGCGAGCGGCTCGACGTTGTGGCGCCAGGACTCGGCGAAGCCCCCGAGACCGTGCACCATGACGATCGCCTGACCGCCGTGCCCGATCGCGAGGTAGTGAAGCTTCAGACCGTCCAGCTCACCTCCGCGCAGCTCCAGGTCCGGCATGAGACTTACAATTCTACCAGACGGTTCCCGGCGCTCCCGTCGAGGAGGGCGGCGAGCTCCGAGCGGAACGGGAAGACGCTGAAGATTCCGCCGGTGTGGATGAAGCAGACGCGCCGGCCGAGCCGTCCGGGGTCGCGCCGGAGGACGTCGAGGAGCGCGCCGAACGCCTTCGCGGTGTAGACCGGGTCGAGGATGATGCCTTCACGCCGCGCCACGTCGACGACGGTCGCCAGCTCCTCGGGTCGGACGTCGGCGCGCCCGACCCCCTGGTACCCGTCGAGGAGATCGATGCGCTCGGGTGGCGCGACGGGCAACCCGTAGCGTGACGCTGCGCGCTCGATCACGCCGGTGATGTACTCGCGCACGCGCGCGGCCTCCCAGGCGATCGGCACCGACACCACGTTGGCGCGGAGCCCGAAGAGCTGCCCGGCCATCAGCAGTCCCGCGTGACTGCCACCGCTGAACGCCGTGATGGCGATCGTGTCGAAGTCGGGCGCCCCGTGGCGGATCTGCTGGGCGATCTCCTCGCCGCACGCCACGTAGCCGAGGGCGCCTTCGACCGTCGCGCCGCTCTCGGGGATCACGAACGGCCGGCCGCCGCGCGCCCGCACGCGCGCCGCGAGGGCTTCGAGGGTATCGCCCATCTTGGCCCACGCGTCGTCGTCGCAGTAGTGGATCTCGGCGCCGAGCAGCCGGCCGAGCAGCAGGTTGCCGTCGCACGACGGCGGCGGCCCGCCCTTGAGCGCGAGCACGGCGCGCAGCCCGAGCCGCGCCGCGACGGCCGCCACCGTGCGGCAGCAGTTCGACTGGAGCGTGCCGCACGTGATGAGCGTGTCCGCGCCCTCGCGCGACGCCTCGCCCAGCAGGAACTCGAGCTTCCGGATCTTGTTGCCGCTCTCGAGCAGGCCCGTGAGGTCGTCGCGCTTCACCCAGAGCTCGACGCCGAGCTCGCGTGACAGGCGAGCGAGTTTCAGGATGGGCGTGGGGGTCAGCGCGAGCTCGAGGCGCGGAACGCTCAGGGTCATCGACGGCTCTCCATCGTGCCGCGTGGGAACAGCTCTCCGGTCGAGCCGGTCTCGACGGCGTGCGGCTCGCCTGCGCGCTGCCCGAGCAGGCGCTTCATCATGAGCGCGTTCTGCACCGGGTAGGCCCGGTTGTTGTTGTTGAAGGACACGAACACGCGCTCGGCGTCGTCGCTCATCCGCTCGACCTCGGGCACGAGCTCGCCGAGCTCCGCCTCGGTGTAGAGGTAGTCGTACTTCTCGCGCACGGCCGGCTCTTCGCCGCGGAGCTGCCGGAGCCAGCCCTCCACGTGGCGACCGTGCAACCGGAACACCGCGGCGCCGGCCGTCGCGGTCGTCACCCGCGGCACGGCACCCGCCGCGACCGGCCCATCGACGATGACGTGCGCGAGCCCGGCGGCGCGGAGCGCCGGGAGCACGTCCGCCGCGTGATCGGGGAACCACGACCGGTGGCGGAGCTCCACGGCGACGGTCGTCCCGGAAAGCCGCGCCGGGAGCGCTCCGAGATAGTCCAGCCACCGATCGTCGAAGTGCACCCAGGGCGCCATCTGGAAGAGCACGTACCCGAGCTTGCCCGCGTCCGCGAGCGGCTGGAGCGCGGCGTGAAACAGGCGGAACGCGACGTCGAGCGCGTCGGGCGGAAAGCTCGCGTGCTCGATCTCGCCGCGGCGCGTGCGCCCCGCGCCACGGGGCAGCATCGCCTGGAGCTCCGGCGGCAGCGTCTCGGCGCGCGGATGGTGGCCCGTCAGGAGCGAGTACGCCTTCACGTTGAACAGGAATCCCGGCGGTGTGCGCTCGGCCCACAGGCGGCCGTGCCGCGGGTCCGGCATCGCGTAATACGCGCTGTTGACCTCCACGGTGTCGAAGAAGCGCGCGTAGTACCGCAGGCGCGCCTCGGCGCTCATCGAGCGGCGCGGGTAGAATGAGCCCTCCTCGATGAGCGCGGCGTCCGTCCACGAGCAGATGCCCACGCGCACACGGTCGCGACTCATATCACGGCGCTCCGGCGACGCGCGCGACGAGGCAGCGCGAACTGCAGGACATCAGGAGCAGGGTAACCCCGCCGGCGCTTTGACCGCCAATTACATGGGCGGCCCCGACATGGCCTCCCGCCCCCCCGCGCTCGCCGGGCCCGGGGTGAACCCGGTTACGCTTCGATTCACCCCTGCCGTCGCAGGGGGCGCAGGGGGGCGGCGTCCCGCTCGTCGAGCGGACGCTCGGCCGGCCGGCCGTGGACCGTGCGGCGGCGCCAGATGTCGAGCAGCGCGATCGTGACCGCGAGCGTGACGGGACCGAGCACGAGCCCCGCGGCGCCGAAGACGTAGAGGCCCCCGACGATCGAGAAGAACACCGGCAGCGTGTGTAGCCGCAACCGGTGTCCGACGAGCGTCGGGTAGAGGAGGTTGTCGACGAGCCCGACGGCCAGCATCCCCCAGGCGACGAGGATCGCGGCCTTGCCCCAGGCTCCGGTGACCGCGAGATAGCCCGCAGCGGGGAGCCAGACGACGAAGGCGCCAGAGCACGGGCCCGGGCAGCCCGAGGATCCAGAACATGAGGCCGCCGAGCGAACCCTGCACCGCCGCGACGGTCAGCAGCGACCTGGGTGGAGGGGTCGTGCTCATTGCCCCGAGCCTCCCGGACACCTGCAAGCGAACGACGTGCCAGCGGCCGTGTGAAAAAATGACCTCCGGCGTGATTCGGGCGGCCCGAGAACCCGTCAGGCGACGCGCACCGCCGCCCGCTACAGGATCTTCTCGTAGACGCCGGGGGGGATCAGGCGGAAGACGGGCATCGGCTGCGAGACGTTCTTGAAGCGCTGCTCGCCGAGGGCCTCGAGCACGAACTGATGGCGGATCCGCTCGGCGGTCGTCGGGCCGACCATGACGTCACCGCCCGTCGCGAACGCGGCGATGCGCGCCGCCATATTGGTCGTCGTGCCGGACGCCGTGAACGTCCAGCGCTGGCCGGCGCCGCCGCCGAGCTTCGTCGCCCCCACGAACGCCTCGCCGGTGTTGATGCCCATGTGGAGCTGGACGGCCGGGAACACGCCCCCGTACTCCTCGTTGAGCGTGACCGTCCGCTGGCGGATCGCGAACGCCGCGCGCGCCGCGTTGAGCGCGTGATCGGCGGCGCCGGGCGCGGGCTGGAAGATCACCATGAGCCCGTCCCCCGCCGTCTCGCTCACGTCCCCGTGGTGCTGCTGGATGATCTCGAGGAAGCTCGAGAAGTAGGTCTGCACGAGCTGGTTCAGGCGGCGGGGCTCGAGCTGCTCGGAGAGCCGCGTGTAGCCGGCGATGTCGAGGAAGAGGACGGACACCTCGACGCTCCGCTTCTCCAGCTCCGTCGCGTCCGGGTTCTGCTCGAGCAGCCGCTTCACCGACTCGGGGACGAACTTCGACAGCTCGCCCTTGAGCTGCTCGAGGAGCGCCAGCCGCTGACGCGACTCCTGGAGATCGTGGAGCGCGGACGCGAGCTCGCGGTTCTTCGCCTCGAGGTCGCCGTGGGCGCTCGTGAGGCGCGCCGTCATGTCGTTGAACGCGCGTGAGAGCTCGCCGACCTCGTCGTGCGAGGCGACGGCGGCGCGCGCCTCGAAGTCGCCGCCGCCGACCCGCCGCGCCGCCGCGGCCAGCGACTGGATCGGACGCACGACGATGCGGCCCATCGCGACCGAGAGGACCGCGGCCGCCGCGACGATGGTCACGGCGCCGATGAGGATCTGCTGCCACCGCTGCCGGCGCATCTCCGCCAGCACCGGCTCCATCGAGGTGGCGACGCGGACGACGGCCCGCACCTTGTGGTCGCCGCCGTGGCACCCCTGGCACTTCTCCTGGTTCGGGATCGGATGATACAGGGCGAGGAAGGTCCGGCCATCGACGCGCTCGAACGACTCCTGGGTCTGGATCGTCGCGAGGGCGCGCTCGAACAGGGGGCCGGTCATCGGCTGGCCGGCCGGACGCACCATGCGACGGATGTTGTCGAGCACCTCCTTGGCCAGGCCGGCGTTGCGGTCGACCTCCAGCGCCGTCGCGAGGTCCGTGAACGCCTCGGTGCCGTTGGCTCGGTAGACGGCGAGGCTCTCGACGGGCGAGGCGGCGCGCAGCTCCTGGAGCACCGTGCGGGTGACGTCCGGACGCTCCTGCAGCATGGCGCCCTCGATGGACGCCACGAGCGTGGCGGTGAGGCGGCGGGCGGCGAGCTTTTCCTGCTCGAGCAGGAGCGCGTGCTCGCGCTCGATCGTGACGATCGTCGATGTCCCGAACCCGACGACGAGGACGGCCACGATCATGAGCACGACCTTCGCCGCCAGGCGCGAGCGGAGGAAGGCCGCCCACGTCATCGCGCGTGCTTGCGGACGATCTCGGCGAGCCGCCAGCCCATGTCACCCTCCCGGTTCAGGCGCGTGGCGCGGGGCCCCCCATCCTATCGGCGCGCGTCGTAGATCTCGCCGAAGAGCACCCAGCGCTCGCCGTCGAACTTCGCGAGCTGCTCCTGCTCGATGGGATAGAAGTCCGTCGGGCTCGTGTTGACCTTGATGCCCGGCAGCAGGAGGGGCAGCGACAGGTCCTTGATGCTCGCCGCCTGCTTCATCACGTTCGCGCGGGACAGATCGTTGCCGCACTGCTTGAGGACGTGTACGAGCCCCTGGCCGACCGTGTACGCGTACACGTTGAACGCGTCCTTGGTGTTGCCCTCCGGGTAGTATTTCTGCATGAAGGCGAGCCAGTCCTTCATGCCCTGGTCGTTCTTCCACTGCGGGTCCGTCGGATCCTTCAGGTAGAGGGCGGTGATCAGATCCTTCGAGGCCTCGATGCCGGCCGGTTTGAGGACGACGTCGACGGAGGCCGACACGTTGTTCAGGAGGTGGAGCGGCTTCCAGCCGATGTCGTGGGCCTTCTTGATGGCCTGCACGGCGAACTTGGGGATCGTGACGTTGAAGAAGACGTTGGCGCCGCTGTTCTTGAGGTTGACGATCTGCGAGTCGACGGTGGGGTCCGTGACCTCGTAGCTCTGCCTGGACACGACGAGCTTCCGGCCCGCCGCGCCGAGCCCGTCCTCGAAGCCCTTGACGTAATCCTTCCCGTAATCGTCGTTCTGGTAGAGGATGCCGATCTTCGCGTTCTTGACGTTCTTCAGCACGTAGGCCGCGTAGATCTTGCCCTCTGTCTGGTAGGTCGGCTGCCAGCCCATCGTCCACGGGAAGCTCTTCGGGTTGCCCCACTTGGTGGCGCCCGTGGCGACGAACAGGTGCGGCACCTTCTTGCCGTTCAGGTACTTGTGGATGGCGCTGTTGGTCGGCGTCCCGAGGGTCTGGAAGACGAACGCGACCTCGTCCTGCTCGACGAGCCGCCGCACCATCTCGACGGTCTTCGGCGGGCTGTAGCCGTCGTCGTAGCTGATGAAGTCGACCTTCCGTCCGTTGATCCCGCCCTCGTCGTTGACCTTCTTGAGGTACGCGGCGATCGCCTTGCCGATGGTGCCGTAGGCCGACGCCGGGCCGCTGTACGGGTTGGTGTTGCCGATCTTGATCTCGGTCTTCGTGACGCCGGGCGTCTCTTGAGCGGAGACGGGAGCGACGAGCGCGAGGCCGAGCCCCAGGATGAGCGCCAGGGTGACGAGCCTTCGGGTCATGGTGTCCTCCTCTGTCGTGATGAGACTCTCGAGCGGAACGACGCGGTCATTGGGCGCAAGGTCACCGTTCGGAGCGGGTTCCCCGGCGCGCGCGCGCCAGGCGCGCCCACCCGAGCCGCAGCGAGCCCGCGATCCCGCGCGGCATGACGTACATGAACAGGATCAGGAACACGCCGTAGATCGCCCACGGCGCGGCCTTCGAGATGTCCTGCGCCCAGTTCGGCACGAACTGGATGAAGAGCGCGCCCCAGAGTGCGCCGGACACGGACGCGAGGCCGCCGATCACGATGCCGACCAGGAACGTGATCGAGAGGAACACGTTGAAGGCGTCGGGCGCGACGAACGCGATCACGAGGGCGCTCAGCGCCCCGGCGACGCCGACGTACGCGGCGCTCACGCCGAACGTGAGCGACTTGTAGAGCGCCTTGTTGATCCCCATCGCCTCGGCCGCGATCGGGTGGTCGCGGATCGCGACGATCGCCCGGCCCGTGCGGCCCCGCAGCAGGTTCCATCCGAGGCCGAACAGCAGCAGCAGGACGGCCAGCGTCAGGAAGTAGAGCCACTGGTCGGCGGACAGCGGCAGGCTCCACGGCGCGTCGGGCTTGGAGAGCACGATGCCCTGCGAGCCACCCGTCCAGTGCTCGAAGTACTTCAGGATCTGCGGTACGGCGAGCGCGAGCGCGAACGTCGCGAGCGCCAGGTAGAGCCCCTCGAGCCTCAGCGCCGGGATGCCGAACAGGAACCCGGCGACGAAGCACACGAGGCCGGCGACCGGGATCGTCCAGCCGTAGTCGACGTTCCACTGGTCGATCATGATCGCCGTCGTGTAGGCGCCGACCGCGTAGAAGGCGCCGTGCCCCAGCGAGATCTGGCCGTTGTAGCCGGTCAGGATGTTGAGTCCGAGCAGGGCGATGGCGTAGATGAACACCTGCGTGAACTGGAACAGCCGGAAGTTCGACAGCACGAGCGGCAGCGCGCAGGCGACCGCGACGAGCACGAGCAGAGCAGCGAGCCGGCTCGCATCGCCGCGAGCGCGAGTGGTCGCGATGCCGGCGGCGGCGCGAGCCGAGCCTGTCGGGTCCAGCGGCGCGCCGTCGCGGGTGGCCGCGTCGGCGCCCGGGACCGGGCCCTGGCGCGTGATCTGGCGGTCCATCACCGGCTCCGCGCCCTACACCCGGCGGACGACCACGCGTCCGAAGAGCCCGCTCGGCTTCACGACGAGGACGACGAGGATCATCGCGAGCGCCACGGTGAGCTTGAGCTCCGTGCCGATGAACGGCACGTACGTCCCGACGAGGTTCTCCGTCACGCCCACGAGCAGGCCGCCGAGCACCGCGCCGCCCGGGCTCGTGAAGCCGCCGAGCGTCGCCGACGCGAACGCGTAGATCAGGATTCCGGACATCATGGTCGGATCGAGGAACACGATCGGCGCGACCATCATCCCGGCCACGGCGCCGATCGCCGCGGCGAGCGCCCAGCCGAGCGCGAGCATCCAGCCGACCCGGATGCCGACGAGCCGGCTCGAGATCGGGTTCTGCGCGGCCGCCCGCATCGCGAGGCCCAGCGTCGTGTATCGGAAGAAGACGTAGAGGAAGGCCAGCACCACGAGCGTCACCGCGATCACGCCGATGTCGTGCGCGCCGAAGACGATGGCGCCGGCGTGGATGGGCGTCTGGGGGAACGGGCTCGGGAACGGCTTCTGGATGTACGAGTAGATCCAGCCGGCGACGCTGTTGAGGATCACGAGCAGCCCGATGCACACGATCACGATCGTGAGCACCGGCGCCTGCTCCACGGGCCGGACGATCACCCGCTCGATCAGGAGGCCGCCGGCGAAGGAGATCGCGACCGTGAGGAAGAACGCCGCCCAGTACGGCAGGCCGGCCTGGAGGAGGGTCCACGCCAGGTACGTGCTGAACATCGCCATCTCGCCCTGGGCGAAGTTCACGACGTCCGTCGCCTGGTAGATCATGACGAGCGCCAGCGCCACGCTGCCGTAGATGCCACCGGTGGCGAGCCCCGAGACGACCTGCTGGATGAAGGTTTCCACCTACTGTGTCGTGGGGGGGAGCGTGCCGCCGCTCCTCCCCCACACCCCCCCACCGGGACGCCGCCCACGGTTGGCGAATCCGTGTTCGTACGATTGCCGCAGTCGCCCGCGCCTGCTCGCTGGCGGTCGTGTTTGCATCGCTAGTACCCGAGGTACGAGCGGCGGACCGCGTCGTCCCTCCGCAAGTCGGCGGCGGCGCCCGACATGACGACGCGGCCGGTCTCGACCAGGTAGGCGTGGTCGGCGAGCGACAGTGCCATGGCCGCGTTCTGCTCGACCAGCAGCACGCTCACGCGCTCCTCGCGGTTGATCGTGCGGACGACGCGGAAGATCTCGCGCACCACGAGCGGCGCCAGGCCGAGCGATGGCTCGTCGAGGAGCAGCAGCCGCGGCCTGAGCATGAGGGCGCGCGCGACGGCGAGCATCTGCTGCTCGCCGCCGGACAGCGTGCCCGCCGTCTGGTGGCGCCGCTGCGCGAGCACGGGAAAGAGCTGGTACACGCGGTCGTAATCGCGCGCGAGGTCGCGGAGATCGCGCCGCCCGTAGGCCCCGAGGCGGAGGTTCTCCTCCACGGTGAGCTGCACGAAGGTTCCCCGCCCCTCCGGCGCGTGCGCGATGCCGAGACGCACGATGTCCTCGGTCGCCTTGCCGTCGATCCGCCGGCCATCGAAGCGGACGGTCCCCGCGGTCCTCAGCATCCCGCACACCGCACGGAGCGTCGTGGTCTTGCCGGCGCCGTTCGCGCCGAGGATCGTCGTGATGCCGCCGTCCTCGACGGCGAAGGAGACACCGTGGAGGACCTTCGTCCACCCGTACTGCGCCTCGAGGTGCTCGACCTCCAGGAGCGCCATCAGGCTTCCACCGGCTCGGCCGCGCCGAGATACGCGCGGATGACGTCCGGGTCCTGCCGGACGTCGGCGGGGACGCCCTCGGCGATCTTGCGCCCGAAGTCGAGCACGACCACGCGGTCGGAGACCTGCATCACGAGGTTCATGTGATGCTCCACGAGGAGCACCGTCACCTGCATGCGGTCGCGGATCGCGCGGAGCAGCGCGCCGAGCGCCGCGACCTCCTCGTGGTTCAGGCCGCCGGCCGGCTCGTCGAGCATGAGGAGCGTGGGACGGCTCGCGAGCGCGCGCGCGAGCTCCACGCGTTTGAGCGTGCCGAACGGCAGCCCCATCGCCGGGTGATCGGCGACGCGCTCCAGGCCGAGGAACCGGACGAGTTCCATCGCGGTGTCGCGGATCACGCGCTCCTCGCGGCCGACCCACGGCAGGCGCAGGGCGTTCGACAGCACGTCGCTCCGCGTACAGGCGTGGACGCCCACCATGACGTTCTGGAGCACGGTCATGGTGGAGAAGAGCGCGAGGTTCTGGAACGTGCGCCCGATCCCGAGCTCCGCCATCCGGTGCGGCGGGAGGTCGAGGAGCGAGCGCCCCTCGAAGCGGATGTCCCCGCGGTCGGGGGCGTAGAGCCGGGACAGACAGTTGAACAGCGTCGTCTTTCCGGCGCCGTTCGGGCCGATCAACCCGACGATGTGACCGCGGTCCATGTCGAACGACACGCCGTCCAGCGCGACGATGCCGCCGAACCGAATCGTCACGTCATGGACCGAGAGCAGCGCGGGCCGGGTGCTCACGAGGTCGGTCAGGCCATCAGCTTCGGGAACGTGCCAACTCCGTAGTGCATCGCTCCTCCCGGGTTTAAGGCGGACGAATCATACCGGTGCCGTCGATGCTTTGCCACCTTCTCCGCCTGTCAGGCACGATAGACAGGCTTGGTAGAATCGAGCGGGATGGCGCGAGGAGAGGATTCGTTCCGCGAGTTCGAGGCGACGAGCCTCTTCTGCCCGCGGTGCCGCCGCGCGACCGCAGCGCGCAAGAAGCTCCTGCTCGTCCTGCCGAGCGGAAACAAGTACGACTACCTCTGCTCGGAGTGCGGCACGGCCGTCGGCGGCAAGACGGACAACGATCCGACCGACTTCTACCGCACGCAAGCTCCACCGCGCCCGCGCTGACCGACATCACGGCAGCCCCCTTCGAGGCTCCCGGGCCAGAACGGGAACCCGAGGCGCGGCCCGGGTCCCCCGGGCCGCGTCCGAGCGTTGGGGGGCTTGGGGGGCTTCGATAGTCCCCCCATGAAGTGAATGCCGAAATGGCGCAATTGGACTTTCGTCCAATTGCGCCGAGCGTGCGATGCGGGCATACTCACTTCACTTCATTCATTCCTTCCGTTCGTCGCGCACCAGCAGTCGTCGGGCGAGATCACGAACGAGATCACAGAGGAGGAAGCGGTATGAGCACGCACGCAAAGGCACTCGCGATCCTGGCCTTGGGATTCGCGGCGGCCGTGGGCAGCCTCGTCGCCGTCCGTCAGGTCATCGCCGTTGCTGGGGAAGCCGATTCCCAGCGGTTGAACCGCGCGATCCTCTCCTACGTCGCGGAGAAGAACCCGCAGGCGCCGATCCGCGCGTTCCAGCAGTTCCCGCAGGTGCTCGTCGCGGAAGCGGAGAAGACGGGCATCGACCACTGCCTCGCGCTCGCGCAGGCCGATGTCGAATCGGAGTTCAAGCACGACGCCGTCGGCACCTCGGGCGAGATCGGGGTCTTCCAGATCCTGCCCAGCACCGCGGCGATCTTCGAGCCGAAGCTCGGCCGCTTCCGTCGACCTGCGATCTCGAAGACGCAGCGTGATCTCGGGGATCTCGCCGATCCCATCACCTCGACACGGTTCGCGATGGCGTACATCCGGGACATCATGAGCCGCAAGCCCGCGATCAAGGACGCGCTGACCGAGTACAACGGCGGCCCCGCGGGGCGGCACCCGCACTACTACCGCATGGTCATGGGCGCGTACGTCGAGATCCTGGAGCGCCCCGCGCTGCGCTGCCGCTTCCGGGCGGTGCCGAAGGACGTGCCGGCGGTCACGGCGCTGCTCGTGCGCGCGTAGGGGCCCTCGCTACGGCGCACCGTCGCGAACGGGAAAGAAGCGGCCGCGCGCGGTCGCGAGGACGACGGCCGTGCCGAGCTCTTCGAGCCGGGCGTCCACATCGACGTAGCGGCCGTGGTCGGTGACGAGCCACCCGCGCCCGAGGACCGGCCGCTCGACCGGCACCGGCCGTTTGAACCGCACCGTGATCTCGCCGGTCACCGAGAGGCGGCCGGTCGCGCGCCACACAGCGCCCGCCAGCACCTCGTCGAGGTATGCGGTGACGATGCCGCCGTGCGCCGCGCGTGGCGGGCCTGCGTACCGGGGTGCGATCACGATCGGGGAGATGACGCCGTCCGGCGTCGCGAAGCACCGCACGCGCAGCCCGGTCGGGTGGCCGGGGCCGCAGCCGAAACAGTGATGGTACATGTCGCCGTTCGGCCGCGGCGGCCTGAGCTCCTCGCACCCGGCGAGGTACTCGCGAAAGACGTCGGGAAGATCGGTCGGCGTCATCCGGGAACCGGCATCTGATCCTCCCCGCGAATTCTACTCTCGTCGCCGTGCGCGCCACCGTCCCCGGTCGAACCGAGCGCCGCGCCCCGCCTCGGGTATAGTCGTCGGAGACGCGCGACCAGCGCCCAGCCCAGCTTGCGGAGGAGCGGCCATGAAAGGCGTCACGCTGCCGACCGAGACGGTGTTCGTGATGGAGATGTCGCCGATCAAGTTCGGACTCGGCGCGATGGACGAGATCGCGTACGACGTCCGCCGCTTCGGTCTCGGCAAGGTGCTCATCGTCACCGACCGCAACGTCGCCGAGCTGGGTCTGCCCGCCCGCGTCGCGGCATTGCTCGGGGAGGAAGGCATCAAGTCCGAGATCTACGACGGCTCCGAGGTCGAGCCGACCGACCGCTCGATGGAGGAGGCGGCCGAGCACGCGCGGCAGAAGGACTTCGACGGCCTGATCGCGGTCGGCGGCGGCAGCTCGATCGACACGTGCAAGGCCGTCAACCTCCTGACGTGCTACCCGGCGCCGATCCGTGACTACATCAACAAGCCGGTCGGCAAGGGGATCCCCGTCCCCGGACCGCTCAAGCCGATGATCGCCGTGCCGACGACCGCGGGCACGGGCAGCGAGACGACGGCGGCGGCGATCACGCACCTGCTCGACGACAACGTGAAGGCGGGCGTGTCGCATCGCCTCCTTCGGCCGGCGCTCGGCGTCGTCGATCCGCTCAACACGCTGACCGCGCCGCCGGAAGTCACGGCGGCGGCGGGCTGCGACATCCTCACGCACGCGATCGAGTCGTACACGACGCGCCCGTACGACGCCCGCCCGAAGTACTTCCCGCCGGACCGGCCCGTCTACGTCGGCGCCAACCCGGCGAGCGACATCTGGTGCGAGAAGGCGATCGAGTACGTGTCGAAGTACCTGCGACGGGCCGTCCTGAACGGGCTGGACCTCGAGGCGCGCGTGCACCTGGCTCTGGCGGCCACGTACGCGGGCCTGGGCTTCGGCAACGCCGGCGTGCACGTCCCCCACGCGATCGCGTACCCGATCGCCGGACAGGTGCGCGACTTCGTCCCGAGCGGCTACCGCACCCAGCACCCGCTCGTGCCCCACGGGATGTCGGTCGTCCTGACCGCGCCCTCCACGTTCCGCTTCACGTACGCGTCCGCTCCCGAGCGCCACCTCCGCGCGGCGCAGCTGATGGACGTGGACGTGAATGGCCTGCCGGAGGCGCAGCGCCGTGAGGCGTTGCCCCGGGCGCTGATCGCGCTCATGCGCGACATCGGCATCCCGAACGGTATCAGCGCCGTCGGGTACGGCGAGCACGACCTGCCGGCGCTGATCGACGGGACGCTGAAGCAGCCGCGTCTGCTCGCCGGCGCGCCGCGGGCGATCGGGGCGCAGGAGCTCGACTCGATCCTGCGCGACTCGATGCGGTACTGGTAGCTACCGCTCGATCAGCTCGAACTTCTGGAGCGACCGGATCTCCCGCGGCGGGTCCAGCATCTTCCCCATCGCCGTCCACGACACCTCGGCGACGTAGAGGTCGCCGCGCGAGTCGACGGCGCAGCCGTGCGGCGCGATGAACTCGCCCGGCTTCTCGCCGGCGAAGCGGCCGCCGATCCGGCCGAGGAGCGCGCCCTTCTCCGACAGGATGCTCACGCGCGCGCCGAGGTTCGGCACGTCCTTGTTCACCGCCAGGTGCGTCGGCAGCTCGCCGACGTAGAACGCGCCGCTCTTGCGGCCGGCGTGGAGACCGCACGGCCGGTGGAGATTGTTCCACTGCCCGAGGTACTGCCCCTTGCCGTCGAAGATCTGCACGCGGTGGTTCTCGCGGTCCGCGACGTACACGAGCCCCTCGGCATCGGTGGCGATGTTGTGCGGCAGGTTGAAGCAGCCGGGGTCGGTTCCGGGCTCGCCCCACGAGAAGAGATGGCGGCCCTTCGGGTCGTACTTGTGCACGCGCGAGTTGCCGTACCCGTCGGAGATGTAGATGTCGCCCGTCTTCGGGCACAGCGCGACGTGCGTGGGCCGATTGAACGGCTTGCCGCTCTGCAAGGTGGCCGGCTGGTCGGGGTCGCCGATGGTGAGCAGCAGCGTCCCCTCGGGCGTGAACTGGCGGATGGTGTGGTGCAGGTCGTCGGTGAGCCAGTACGCGCCGTCGGGTCCGACCATGATGCCGTGCGCGCGACGGACCGCACCTTCACCCCACGAGCGGAGGAACCTCCCGCCGCGGTCGAACACGATGATGGGATGCTCGCCGCGGTTGAACACGACGACGTTGTCCTGCTGATCGACCGCGACGCTCGTCGCTTCCACGAACGACCAGCCCTCGGGAAGCCGCCCCCAGCCCTCGACCGCACGGTATCTCATCCGGGACCTCCTGTTTCGCGCGACGAAACGTCGCTTATACTGCCACAACCCCATGAGCCCGTCGCGCATCCCACCATCCGCCACGCCCATCGGCTCGTCCCCCAGGCGCCACGAGGATCGGCGCTTCCTCACCGGCCGCGGCCGGTATCTCGACGACGTCCGCGTCCCCGGTGTGCTGCACGCCGCCATCGTGCGCAGCCCGCACGCGCACGCGCGCATCGACGGCATCGACGCGCGCGATGCGCAGGGACTCGCCGGCGTCGTCGCCGTGCTGAGCGCCGGCGACCTCCCCGAGTGTGAAGCGGCCGTTCCGCCGCTCGTGCCGTCACCCGGGCTGCGGTCCTATCGACACTCCGCGATCGCGCGTGACGTCGTTCGCCACGTGGGCGAGGCCGTCGCGGTCGTGGTCGCCGAGGACGCGTACCGCGCGGCTGACGGCGCGGATGTCGTCCGCGTCGACTACACACCGCTCCCCGCCGTCGCGAGCGCGGAGGCCGCCCTCGCCGACGGCAGCCCGCGCGTCCATCCGGAGTGGCCGGACAACGACGCCGGGACGACCGTCAGCGGCGTCGGTGATGCCGCGCGCGCCTTCGCCGGCTGCGATGTCGTCGTCGAGGCGCACCTCACGTTCCCGCGCGTCGCCGGCATGCCGATCGAGCCGCGCGGCGTGCTCGTCGTGCCGGACGCCGCGGACGGCACCTTCACGGTCTGGACGTCCACGCAGGTGCCGTTCGCCGTGCGCTCCATGGTCGCGCGCGCGCTCGAGCTCAGCGACGAGCGTGTACGCGTGATCGCTCCCGACGTCGGCGGCGGGTTCGGGATCAAGGGACATCCGTACGCGGAGGAGGTCCTCCTCGCCGCCGCGGCTCGGCGGCTCGGCCGGCCGCTCAAGTGGGTCGAGAGCCGCGGTGAGCACTTCGTCACGGCGGCGCCCGACCGTGACCAGCAGCACGTCGCACGACTCGGCGTGACGCGCGACGGCACGATCCGCGCGCTCGAGACCACGTTCACGCGCGACCACGGCGCGTACCCGACGCTGGGCGACGTCATCACCCTCAACACGATCAACCACCTGCCCGGCCCGTACCGCATCGGGGCTTACCGGGCACGCGGGCGCAACGTCGTGACCCACAAGACGTTCTCGGCGGCGTATCGCGGCGCCGGCCGGCCGGAGGCGGCGTTCGTCCTCGATCGGCTCCTCGACCGCGCGGCGCGGTCGCTCGGGATGGACCCGGCCGAGCTCAGGCGCAGGAACCTGATCCGCCCCGGCGACATGCCGTACGCGACGGGACTGACGTACCGCGACGGCGTGCCGATCACCTACGATCCGGCGGACTACCCTGCTGCCCTCGAGCGCGTGCTGTCCCTCGTCGATTACGACGGGTGGCGCGCCGAGCAGAAGCGTCGGCGCGGGACGAGCCGGCCGGTCGGTCTCGGCGTCTCGGCGTACGTCGAGGGCACGGGCATCGGCCCGTTCGAGGGCGCCGACGTTCGCGTCGACCCGGATGGCACGGTCTACGTCCTCGTCGGCGTCGGCTCGCAGGGACAGGCGCACGAGACCACGCTGGCGCAGCTCGCGGCCGCGGAGCTCGGCGTCGACCTCGAGCGTGTCGTCGTGCGCGGCGGTGACACCCGGCTGGTCGGCTTCGGCATGGGAACGATCGCCAGTCGCGTGGCCGCGGTCGCCGGACCGGCGATCGTGCGGTCGTCGCGGGAGGTCGCGCGCCGGGCGCGGCTCGTCGCCGCCGAGCGGCTCGAGTGCGCCGCCGACGACGTCGTGCTCGCCGGCGGCCGCGCGCACGTCGCCGGTCTCGACCAGCGGTCGATCCCGCTCGCGGATCTCGCGCGCGCCTCCGTCCGCAGCACCGCTCTGCGCCGCGAGGGCTCCCCCGGACTCCACGCGTGCACGTTCTTCTATCCGGACACCGTCACGTGGGCGTTCGGCGCCCACGCGTGCGCCGTGGAGGTCGACGTCGAGACGGGCGCGATCCGGGTGGTCCGCTACGCGGCGGTGCACGACAGCGGCCGCGCCATCAACCCGATGGTTGTCGAAGGACAGCTTCACGGAGGCATCGCCCAGGGCATCGGCACCGCGCTCTCGGAGGAGCTGGTCCACGACGCCGGCGGCCAGCTGCTGACCGCCACGCTGATGGACTATGGACTGCCGCGTGCCGACGTGCTTCCACCGCTCGACGTGGCGGCGGTCGATTGCCCGTCGATGATCAACGAGCTCGGGATCAAGGGCGTCGGCGAGAGCGGCGTCATCTCGCCGTCCGCGGCGATCGCGAACGCCGTCGAGGACGCGCTCGCGGACCAGGGGGTCGAGGTGACGCGCATCCCGCTGATCCCGGCGCGCGTGTGGGACCTGGTCCGGCGCGCCGCCGCGCGCGCGCGTTGACCCGCCGCGGCGCCCGTGCGCGCTTCGCGCGGTTCGTAGAATGACGGTCATGGTCTGCCCCGCGCCGGACCTGGGCCTCAAGGTGACGGACCTGCTCGACACCGCGCACGCGCTCCGCGCCGAGGGGCGCTTCCGCGAAGCGCTCGAACACGCGCGCGAGGTGATCGCGCTCCTCGAGGGGCCCGTTGCCATCGAGCGGTTCGGGCGCGCGGCCCTGCCCTACTGCGTCGCTTCCGCGACGGCGGCCGCCTGTCTCGGGGAGCTCGGTGATCACCCGGGGGCGCTCGCGCTGATCGCGCGCGGACGCGCGGTCGCCGGCGCCGCCGGGCATCCGTACAGCCAGGCCGTTCTCGCAATCGCCGACGGCCAGGCGCTGGCCTGCGCGGGCCGGGCCGCGGAGGCGATCAGTCTCCTCGAATCCGCCGTTGCGACGTGCCGCGAGCAGGACCTCGACGACCAGCTGATCAGCGCCCTGAGCTCGCTCGGGCACGCCTACGCCCTGGCGGGGCGAGGGGCCGACGCGGTCTCGGCCGTCCAGGAGTCGATCGACATGCAGGGACGCGGGGCGGCCTCGGTCTCTCGCACGCACCAGTCCACGGTCCTCGCCGCCGGCCATCTCGTGATGGGCGACCTGAACCATGCCTCGCGTGCTCTCGAGCAGGCGCTCGCGTTCGCGGAGGAGCACGGCGAACGCGGGCTCGAGGGCTGGGCGCGGCTGACCGCCGCGGAGCTGGCGCTCGCGCGCGACAACCGCGTCGAGGCGGAGCAGCAGCTCGACGCCGCGCAGGAGATCGCGGAGGAGCTCGAGATGGCGCCGCTCGTCGCGCGGTGCCGCGCGCTCGCCCGGCGGCTCGCGTGAGGGAGATCATGGGGGGCCCCGACATGGCCCCCCAAACCCCCCAGCGTTCGCCGGGCCCGGCTCGACACGCCGATTCGTTCACGGGCTCGGAGTCCGTGTTGGCCGAACGGTTCAGCTTCGAGGCGACCGCACGGGGCGTGCGGCGCGTCCGATTCGACGCCGGCGCCGACGTCGTGGCGCGCGGCGGCCGCCGCCACGTCGAGCGCGCGCGCCGCGAGCTGGCCGAATACCTCCGCGGGGAACGCAGCTACTTCTCGGTGCCGCTCGACCTCGGGGAGCTGCCACCGTTTCAGGCCACGGTGCTCGCCCAGGCGAGGCGCATCCGGTTCGGCGACGTCGACTCGTACGCGGCGATCGCGCGCCGCATCGGGCACCCGCATGCCGCCCGGGCGGTCGGCAACGCGCTCGGTGCGAATCCGGCGCCGATCCTCGTTCCGTGCCACCGCGTCGTCCGCAGCGACGGCACGTGGGGCCACTTCGCCTTCGGCGGCGCGATGAAGACGGCGCTGCTCGCGCTCGAGCGTGCGACGCCGGCGCTGGTCGGTTCCACGACGACGCGCATCGCCTGCTGGCGCGGGTGCCCGCACGAGCGGCGGATCCGCGGCGATCGGCGCGTGACCTTCAGGTCCTCCGCAGACGCGCGGCGCGCCGGCTACCGTCCTTGCCGCGTGTGCTGCCCGGACCCGCTCAGCGGGCCGCAGCAGCGACGAGCCGACGATCGGAGTCGTACCTGAGGAGCGCGTCGGCCTCCTCGAGGCTGACCCAGCGCACCTCGTCGACCTCGTGGTCGTGCTCGCCCTCCTTCTCGAGGGGGCGCATGAGGAACCAGCTGACCGTCTTGCGGATGCGCTCGCCCTCCCGCTGGAACCAGTACGTCACCGGCTCCAGTTCCTGCACGACCTCGCACCTGTAGCCGGTCTCCTCCCGCACCTCGCGCAGCGCCGCGGCCTCGCTCGACTCGCCGCGCGCCAGCGCCCCCTTCGGGAGGGTCCAGACCGGGCGGTTCCGCAGGTCGCGGGCACGGATCAGGAGCACGTTGCCCTGCCCGTCCAGGACGAGACCGCCGGCGGAGAACTGGTACTGGGCGCGCAGGCGTCGCTCGGGCACGCCTTCGATGATACGCGACGCGCATCGAGGTCCTGACAGTTCGGCAGCTCCGGCATAGAATCACTCCACCGCATGGGCGTCGACCTGCTCCGGCACTTCCCCGAGGGATTCGCGCCGCGTCCGGCACAGGCGCGACTGCTGGAGGAGCTCGGGGCCGCGCTCGAACGCGCCGAGCAGGACCCGAAAGCGCCGCGCGTGTTCTTCGTCGAGGCGCCACCCGGTGTCGGGAAGAGCCACGTCGCGATGACGCTCGCCCGGTGGAGCGGCCGCGCGTACCTGCTCACCTCGCAAAAGCTCCTGCAGGACCAGTACGAGCGGGAGTTCGGCGGCCACGTGCAGCTCGTGAAGGGGCGCGACAGCTATGCCTGCGAGCGCTATCCCGACCGTCGCGTCCCGACGACGTTCGGCATGTGTCGCCGGCCCGGCGGTCCCCCGTGCCAGTGCCCGTACACGCGCGCCAAAGCCGCGGCCCTCGCCGGTCGCATCTTCTGCACGAACACGTGGTATTTCCTCACGCTCCGCCAGTGGCGCCGGGAGCAGCTCGAGCGCCGCCGGCTGCTGATCGTCGACGAGGCCCACAACCTCGAGGCGCAGCTCGCGAGCGTGTTCACGCTCGCGGTGCCGCGGGAGCAGATGGTCCGCTGGTTCGGCACGCCCGTTCCCCGGTACGACACGGCCGAGGAGTACCGCGCGCTGTTCGCGGAGCAGATCGCCGGGCTCGAAGCCGAGATCGCCCTCGTCGAGAGCGATCTCGAGGCGGTCCGCGTGCCGACGCTGCCCCTCGAGGAGTTCCTGCGGCTGCCGCCGTCCCCGCACGAGGCCGCGCTCCTGTCCGCGCGCGAGACGCTCGAGACGGCGCTCGCGCGGCTCAGGTTCTTCGTGGAGGCGGAGGAGCAGGAGTGGGTGGTGCGCTCGACCGCGACCCCGGACGGCCCCGTCGAGCTCGTTCCCCTGTCCGTCGCACCGATGGCGGCCGAGCTGCTCTTCGACGCCGCGGATCTCGCCGTGCTGACGTCGGCCTTCCTCGGGCACCGCGCCGCGCTCGCCGAGTCTCTCGGCCTCGACGTCGCCACGACACAAACGGTGCGAGCGGGCTCTCCGTTCCCCCTCGAGCAGCGCCCGATCGTCTACCGTCCGCGCGGTGCCCTGTCGCGCGCCACGCTGGCGGAACTCGAGCCCGCGGTGTTCGCCGAGGTCGCCGGCATCCTGCGTGCGCACCCGCGCGACAAGGGTGTGATCCACGTGCCGTCGTACGCGGCCGCGCACCGGCTGGTGGCCGACGTCGCGCGCCGGGCCCCGATCGAGCATCGACGGCTCCTGCCGATCGCCACGCCGGAAGCCAAGCCCGCGGCACTCGGACACCACCGCGCGTCGCGCCTCGCGACGGTGCTCGTGTCACCGTCGCTCAGAGAGGGCGTCGATCTCCCCGACGACCTGCTGCGATTCCAGATCGTCACGAAAATGCCGTTCCCGGACCTCGGCGATCCATGGACCGCGGCACGCGCCCGACGCGACCCTCGCTGGTACGCGCTGGAGACGGCGAAGTCCCTCGTGCAGACGTACGGGCGGTCGTGCCGTCACGCGGGCGATCGGGGCGTCACGTACGTGCTGGACGGTCAGTTCGCACGCTTCCTGCTCCGCTACCGTCCGCTGCTGCCGGCGTGGTTTCTCGACGCGGCAGCGCCTGCGCTGCGGGCGGCGAAGCGCGTCTAGAGCCGGGCCCGGGTTCATCCCGGGCCCGGCGAACGTTGGGGGGTGTGGGGGGCCATTTCGGGGCCCCCCACACGGTCAACGCGACGGCTCCGCCGCAGACCGCCCGGCGATGCGGCCCAGGACCGACCCGGCCATCAGGCCGGTGCCGCCCGGGTAGTTGTTGTAGAACAGCCCCCCCACGAGCTCGCCGCACGCGTAGAGACCGGCGATCGGGTGCTGCTCGCAGTCGATCACCTGGGCCTGCTGGTCGATCCTGAGCCCGCCGAACGTGAACGTGATGCCGGTCGTGACCGCGAAGCCGAGGTACGGCGGCGTGTCGATCGGCTGCGCCCAGTTCGACTTCGGCGGCGTGATGCCCTTCGTGCCCTTGCCGTCCTTCACCGCCGGGTTGAACGGCGCTGGCTGGACCGCCGCGTTGAACTCCCGCACCGTCCTCACGAAGCCGCCGACGTCGATCTCGAGCTTCTCCGCCAGCTCCTCGGGCGTGCTCGCCTCGGCCTTCGTCACCTCGCGGATGCGGTACTCCTCGCGCAGCAGGTGCACGACCTTCTGGTCGAAGATCTGGAACGCGGCCCGGCGCGGCTGGTGGATGACTTCCTTGCCGTACTTCACGTATGTGTAGTTGCGGAAGTCGGCGCCCTCGTCGACGAACCGCTGTCCGTGGATGTTCACGATGATCCCGACCGGATACGAATGCTTCTGGAAGTTGTCGCCGACCTTCCGGTCACCGTGCCACGGCGCGTTCAGGTCCCACTGCACGGAGTGACAGCCGCTCCAGTGGCCCCACGGCTGCGCGCCCACGTCGAGCGCCATGCGGATGCCGTCGCCCGTGTTGTACGGCGTGCCGCGCACGCGCGCCATGTCCCAGTTCGGCCCGAGGTACCGCGTGCGCATCTCGACGTTCGCCTCGAACCCGCCCGCCGCGAGCACGACGGCCCCGGCCGGAATCGTTTCCAGGCCGTTCGCGGTGCGCAGAACGACGCCGGTGACGGCCCCCCGATCGTCCGTGACCAGGCGCATGACCTTGGTCTCGAATCGCACGTCGATGCCCGCCTTCGCGGCCGACGCGTACGCCATCTCGATGAGACCTGGCCCGCCACCGACGGCCTCGAGCACGAGGCCGCCCCAGAAGTGGAACTTCCCCTCGACCTTGTACGCCTGGCGCCCGAACATCGGGATCCAGCGGATGCCGCGCGCCTTCATCCAGCGTATGGTCGCCTGCGACTCGCGGACGACGAGCATCGCGAGATCGGGATCCGCGAGGTCCTCCGTGACGCGCATGATGTCGTCGTAGAAGTCGTCCTCGGTGTACGGGTTGACGACCATGGACGCGGCTTCCTCGTCCGACATGTCGGCGACGATCTCGCGCAGCTCCTCGAAGCTCTTGAACGCGAAACGGAAGCCGCCGGCCGTGAAGAAGCCGTTGCCGCCGCGCCACGCCTCCGGCGCCTTCTCGCACACGAGGACGGTGGCGCCCTGCTCGCGCGCCGACAGCGCGGCGCACATGCCGGCGTTGCCGCCGCCGATCACGACCACGTCGTAGCGTGTCGTCATGACTGGTGGATGACCTCGCTGATCTGGAGCTCGGGGGTGATGTTCGTGAAGCTCGGGTACATGACGGACACACGAATCATGGCGGACCTCCCCGGCTGCGCTGCCGGTGCGCTCACGCTAAGCGGTGGGCGGATACGGTGTCAAGCGAGCGCGCTCACCGTGCGGCGGCGTGGGGTGTCCGGCCCAGGTCGTGGTTGATCGGCACCCCCGTCCTGCCGTACCTTCGCGGGACACGGCGTTGTCATCGAACCCGACACCCTCGCGACAGGAGCACACCCGCGCCATGACGCTGACCGGCGACGTCCTCGAGAGCTTCTACACGACCATGGTGAAGATCCGGCGCTTCGACGAGCGGACGACCGAGATGTTCAACCAGGGACTGGTCAAGGGCACGGCGCACAGCTACGTCGGCGAGGAGGCGGTGGCGGCCGGCGCATGCGCGGCTCTCCGGCAGGAGGACTTCATCGTCGGCAACCACCGCGGCCACGGTCACTGCATCGCGAAGGGCGCCCGCACCGACCTGATGATGGCGGAGCTGCTGGGACGGCAGGACGGCTACTGCCGCGGCCTCGGCGGCTCGATGCACATCGCGGCCCTCGAACTCAACATCCTCGGCTGCAACGGCATCGTGGGCGCCGGGCTCCCGATCGGCACCGGCGCGGCGCTCGCCGCGAGCATCCGCCGGACCGACCAGGTCGTGATCATCTTCTTCGGCGACGGGGCCTCGAACCAGGGCGTCGTGCACGAGTCGCTCAACCTCGCTGCGGTGTGGACGCTGCCGGTCATCTTCCTGTGCGAGAACAACCAGTACGCGCTCTCGACCGCGACGCGGCGCACGACCGCCGGCGAATCGATCGCGTTGCGCGCCACCCCGTATGGCATCCCCGGTGTTCGCGTCGACGGCAACGACGTGCTCGCCGTCCACGAGGCGGTGCGCACAGCCGCCGCGCGGGCGCGCGCGGGTCAGGGCCCGACGCTCATCGAGGCCCTGACGTACCGCTGGGGCGATCACTCGATGCGCGCGAACTTGCCCGCGTATCGCACGAAGGACGAGGAGCGCGAGTGGATCGAGCGCGATCCCGTGGCGCGCTTGCGGAGCTCGCTCCTCGACGGCGGACACGCCCCGCCGCTCCGGCTCAAGGAGCTCGAGGAGTCCGTCGAGCTCGAGCTGGACCAGGCGCTGGCCTTCGCGCAGGCGAGCCCGGAGCCGAGCGTCGAGCTGATGGACGCGGCGGTCTCTATCCCGACGCCCTCGATCCCGGAGCCGCCGCTGGCGACGACGCGCGAGGTGACGATGGTGCAGGCGCTCAACGAGGCGCTCGCCCACGAGATGGCGCGGGACGAGCGCGTGTTCCTGATGGGCGAGGACGTGGGGCTCATCGGGGGGATCTTCGGCGTGTCGCGGGGGCTGCGCGAGCGGTTCGGCGAGGACCGCGTGCGCGACACGCCGATCTCGGAAGCGACGTTCGTCGGCGCCGGTGTCGGCGCGGCGATCGCCGGCCTCCGCCCCGTCGTCGAGGTCCAGATCTTCGACTTCGTCGCGCTCGCGATGGACCAGATCGTGAACCAGGCGGCGAAGTTCCGCTTCATGCTCGGCGGCAAGCCGACCGTGCCGCTCGTGATTCGCGGACCGCAGGGTGGCGGCATCCGCCTCGCCGCGCAGCACTCCCAGAGTCTCGAGGCGTGGTTCGTCCACGTGCCCGGGCTCGTCGTCGTGGCGCCCTCGTCGCCTGCGGATGCCAAGGGCCTCCTGATCTCCGCGATCCGCGACGACAACCCGGTCATCTTCCTCGAGCACAAGGCCCTCTACGCCGTGAAGGGGCCGGTGCCCGAGCAGGCGTACGCGATCCCGATCGGCCGCGCGGCGGTGAAGCGGGAAGGCAGGGACGTGACCGTCGTCGCGACGCAGGCGATGGTGGCGCGCGCGCTCGCCGCGGCCGCGGAGCTCGACAAGGACGGCATCAGCGTCGAGGTCATCGATCCGCGGACGCTCGTCCCGCTCGACGAGGCGACGATCCTCGCCTCGGTCCGCAAGACGCACCGGCTCGTCGTCGCGCACGAGGCGGTGAAGCGCGGCGGCTTCGGCGCGGAGATCGCGGCGCTCGTGGCCGAGCAGGCGCTCGAGGACCTCGATGCGCCGATCGTCCGCGTGGCCGGCCGTGCGAATCCCATGCCGTACAACGACGGGCTCGAGCGCGCGACCGTCCCCACGCAGCAGGACATCGCCGCGGCCATCCGCGGCCTCATGTGAGCAGGCGGCTCGAGGAGCGCCACGGCTGTGCCGGGGCGCTGCCGAGCGCGGGGGGCTTGGGGGGCTTCGATAGTCCCCCCATCAAAATCGGAGGCCATCGCGATGAAGATCACGCGGGTCGAGACGCTTCACTGTGACGGCGGCTGGCGGCCGTGGACGTTCGTCCGGATCCAGACCGACGACGGCCTCGTCGGCTGGGGCGAGTGCAGCGACAATCGCAGCCCGTTCGGGATCGCCGGCTGTGTCCGTGACCTGCAAGACCTCCTGATCGGCCAGGACCCTCGTCCGGTCGAGCGCCTGTACTGGGACATGCTCCGGCGCACCCGCCAGAATCTCGGCGGCGTGAGCCACAAGGCGATCGCCGGCATCGAGCTGGCCCTCTGGGACATCAAGGCCAAGGCGCTCGGCGTGCCCGTGTACGAGCTCTTCGGCGGACCGCTGCGCGACCGCGTGCGGCTCTACTGGTCGCACTGCGGCACCACCCGCGCCCGTCTCGGCCACCTGCTCGGCACGCCGCCGCTCCGGACCTACGACGACGTCGCCGCGCTCGGCCGGGAGGTCGTCGCGCGCGGGTTCACCGCGCTCAAGACGAACATCGTGATCCCCGGTGACCCGGCGACCGTCTACTTCCCGGGGTTCGGGAGCGGGATCAACACCACCGACGGCGCGCCGACCGTCGAGATCCTCCGCGCGATCGAGCGGCTCGTCGGCACCTTCCGCGACGCCGTGGGCCCCGACGTCGGCCTCTGCCTGGACCTGAACTACAACTTCCGCACCGAAGGCGTGCTCCGCATCGCGAAGCTGCTCGAGCGCTTCGACATGCAGTGGCTCGAGTACGACAACTGGGACGCGCGCGCGCTCCTCCAGATTAAGCAGTCGACGTCCACGCGGATCGCCTCCTGCGAGAGCCTGGTCACCGTGCGCCAGTACCGCCCGTTCCTCGAGCTCCAGGCGACCGACGTCGCGATCGTCGACGTGCCGTGGAACGGGTTCTCGCAGTCCGTCCTGATCGGCCGCATGGCGGAGACGTACGAGATCAACATCGCGCCCCACAACTACTACAGCCACCTGGCCGACCTCCACTCCCTGCACCTCTGCGCCGTGCTGCCCAACGTGCGGATCATGGAGATCGACATCGACGACGTGCCGTGGAAGGGCGAGCTCGTCACGCGCCCGCCGGTCATCGAGAACGGCCACATCCTGGTGACGGGGGCGCCAGGGTGGGGCGCGGACATCGACGAGGAGGTGCTGCGCGCGCACCCGTGGCCGCGCACGTCCGGCGCTGCGCCGCAGATGTTCTACGGGATGAGCACGGAGAGCCTCGGGTCGCGCCCGAGCGGGTAACCGCTCAAGCAGTTCTCGGCGAGGCGTGTTCCTCGACGGGGCGAGGCGGACGCCGCTCGCGCGCCCGGACGTCTGTCGAGGACCCGAAGCTCCTCACCGGCCGCGCGACCTACGTCGACGACGTCAAGCTCCCCGGCATGCTGCACGCCGCCGTCCTCAGGAGCCCGCACGCTCACGCCCGCATCGCGCGGATCGAGACGAGTCGCGCGCGGAGCCGGCCCGGCGTCTTCGCGGTGCTGACCGGCGAGGACGCGCGCCAGCTCTCGAACCCGCTCCCCGCCTTCTGCGCCGAGCCCGTGGTCGAGTACGGCGTCAAGGGCGGTGGGGAAGGTGGACGGATGATCGCGCCGGCCGCGGTCGCGAGCGCCGTCGAGGACGCGCTGGCCCCGTTCGCCGTGCGCGCGGCGCTCAAGCGCCGCGGCTCGCAGCCCCCAGCGCACGCAACAGCGCCATCCGTGGTGAACGGCGCCACGGCGATGTCGCCCTCACCGGTGAGGAGGTAAATCGCCTGAGCGCCGATCACGACCACGGCCGCGCGCTGATCGCCCAGAGCATCGAGAGCGTCAAGGAGCCCGCGGCGCGCGAGGACGTACTGCGGCTCAGGTGCGCCAGGCACGCTCGTTCTCCGCCATCTAGGCCATCAGTGCGTCCGCCTCGGCCGGCCCGCGACCGGGGCTCGACAGGAGATCGACCGCCACCTGGCTCGGCGCCGCGAACACGATACCGTCGCGCTCCCAGGTGCGCTCACACCCCGGCCCGGGAGACCGATCAGATACTTGACCTTACAATCGTCGGGCGAATATAAAGGCGACGTGACGTTTGGTCGCTGGGCCGAGCCGACGTGGCGCAAGCGTTTCCGCGCCCCGTACGTCCACCTCGTCTTCGGGGCCCGGCAGACGGGAAAGTCGACGCTGCTGCGGCAGCTCCTCCCCGAGGCGGCGGTCTGGCTCGACTCCTCCCGTCCCGGGGAGCGTGCAGAGTATCTGCGGGATCCGGACCGTCTCGTCCAGCGGTGCCGGGCGCTGCCCCGCACAAAGGCGCCGGCCGTCGTCGTTGTCGACGAGGCGCAGAACGTACCCGCCATCTTCGACGCGGTCCAGCACCTCTACGATTCCGACAAGACGCGGTGGCGCTTCGTGCTGTGCGGAAGCTCCGCGCGCAAGCTCCGCGTCACCGGCGCCAATCTCCTGCCGGGTCGATCCATGCTCTACCGTCCCGGGTGCAGGTGCGCTCGTACACCACCGAGTCGAACGGCGAGACAAGCAGCATGTTCGCTCCAGCATCGGCGGCACGCAGGTCGACCGCGGCTCAGCGAGCGGCTCAGCGACCATCCCGATCGCGCTCCTCCTCGTCGATCAGGCTCTGAAGGAACTGCCTGTCGGCCAAATCGGAAGGGCGAACAGTCTCCTTGGTACGGATGAGAGCGCGCTTGCTGGCCACCGGAATGAGGACGCCGCCGACCTCCATCGCTCCAGCGTCCTGCATCACGTCCGAGTACGTCAGTCCGCACGCCCGACCCATGAGATCCACGATCACCTCGTCGGCGACTCGGACGACGGCATACCGGCGGACGTCGTCATCGGCAACCTCGTCTGCGGCGCGGTCGGTCAAGACCCGGAGAGCCGACTTGACCCGCGCTATGTTCCCGGGCGAATCGTCCACCAAGAGGTCGATGTCCCGGGTAGTGCGCGCACCGCCGTGAGCGATCACGGCGAAGCCGCCGATGAGGACGTAGCGAGCGCCGGACTCGTTCAGCGACCGGCAGATGCGGACGAGGTCTTCGACCTGCGGCGCACGAGCGTACGGGCGATCGTTCGCAGCGTCCACGCGTCGGCCTCCTCGAAGCTCCGGAAGCGGTAGACGCCGCGAGGGACCAGGTCGGGTACGGGACGGAGTGCCGCGGCGGTGCGGAGCAGACGGCGAGCGTCTTCCCAGTCCCCCTTGACCGGTCGGTGACCAACGACCTTGCCCTGTTCGTGGCGGCCGGCGTCCATGAGACCTCTCCGTGCGGACCTCGGCGGCCCGCATTGGGCAGCATAGCAGCAAACGTTCCTGGCGCTCGGCGGGTCAACCTGAACATCACGGACCTGATCACGGACACTGTCGCCGACGACCGATGCCGAGCGATGCCGGCCGTTCAGGCGCGGGCGCGGGCGTCGCGCAGCATCGCGATCAGCGAGGCTCTGGCGTCGGCCGCCGTCGCGACTTCGACCGGGAACGTGATGCGCACGCTGTGACGGCGGTCGCCGGTCCGGAGCCGGAGCTTGAAGCCGAGGCGGTCGACCGCGACCATCGTGGCCTCGTCGGCCGGCTCGCCGGCGAGCGCGCGCGCGTAGAGCACGAGCGCGTCGGGATGGTCGCGGTTCATGTGCTCCATGATCCCGGGCGCGACGTCGGCGAGCGGGTCGGGCCGAGCGGCGCCGTAGTCTTCGGCGGTCACCCAGTCCATCGCGCCGAACCCACCGACGTAGTACACGTCGATGACGTCAAGCCGCCAGAAGCGGAAGTCGTCGAACTCCACCCAGTACGACGCGTTGTCGTGCCGCGCGAGATACGTCGCGCGGACGTCGTCGAGGTCCGCCGTGGCGACCGGGCGAACCTCCCCCATCAGCGTCACGCGCGCGTGCGCGAGCGGATCGCCGGCGACCTCGGGCTGCGTGACGAACAGGCTGGCCCGCGGGTCGGCCGCGATGTTCCGCGTGTGCATCGCCATCGAGCTGACGAGGAACAGCGGCCGGCCACTCGCGTCGACGGCGTACGGCATCAGCGACGCGAAGGGATGCCCCGGATGCTTGCGAGACACGCTCGCGAGCGTGCCGAAGCGGGCGACGTCCAAGAGCGTGCGGGCGCGCTCGGCGTAGGTCGGCTCGGGCACGGGCGGACGTCCATCGCTCTGCGGAGACGAGGCGTGTCGGCTCATAGCCCCATGGTACGGGGCGACGGAAGCGCCGCAGCCCCGGCGTCCGCCTCGTCTCGCGCTGACGCGGCTGACTCGGACGCGGGTTTTCCGCTCACTCGCGCGTCGCGGTGTTCGGGCAGATCTGGCTGTAGGCGCAGTACCGGCAGGCGCGGAACGACGGCGTCGCGTCGAAGCGCCGCGCTCGGATCCCCACCGCCGCGGCGCGAACCGCCTCCGTCGCCTCGTCGAGGTCTTCCCGGACGGGCGTGTGACGCCCCACGAGGTTCGCGTCGACGAAGCGCAGCTCCACGCGGATCGGTAACGCGCCCGTCATCCGGGACCACGCGAGCGAGTAGATCTTGAGCTGCAGGCTGTCCATCGCCCGCCGGTCCGCGTCCTTCTGGCGCGCGAGGTCGCCCGTCTTGTAGTCGATGATCACGGCGCCGAGCGGCTCCTCGTCGACGCGGTCGAGCCGCCCGCGGACGCGATCGCGCCCGACGGAGAAGCCGAACTCCTTCTCCACGAAGGACGGCCGGACGCCGTGGGCTTCCTCCTCGTGCCAGAAGCGTTCGAGCGCCTGGCGTCCCGCGATTTTGCGTGCTTCCTCGTGCTCGCGCGTCAGGAAGCCCTCGGCCCGCTCGCCGTCCGGCCGGTCGTGCAGGATGTCCTCGCCCCTCCACGCGCGCTCGTAGGCCGCGAGGAGATCCTCCAGCGGCGTGTAGTTCCCCGCCGCGCGGCGTCGCAGGTAGTGCTCGACGGTCTTGTGCACGATGGAGCCGTACGCGACCGTGTGGTGACGGCGGATCGGCACACGCAGCACGTGGACGTACCGGTACTTGAGCGGACACGTCTCGTAGTCGTCGATCTGCTTGTGGCTGATCGTGAGCTCGTCGTCCGGGCCGAGCGGCGGCTCGGGCTCGGTCCCCGGCGCGGGCGGCGGCGCGAAGCGCTCGATCTCCTGCGCTGCGGTGGACCGGCGCGGGCGCGCCGCCTCCTTCGGCAGGTCGAGCGCCTCGAGCACGAACTGGCTCACCTTCCGCGGCCGGCTGCCGCCATAGTCGCGCGCGCTCGTCAGGAAGAGCTCGCGCTTCGCGCGTGTCATGCCGACGTAGAAGAGGCGGCGCTCTTCCTGGACGTGGAAGTCGCCGGACGGCAGCGTGTCCTTCACCAGCTCCGCGGGGACCTCGAGCATCTCGGATCGGCGGCGCAGCGGGAAGCGGTCCTGCACGACGCCCACGAGGAAGACGACGGGGAACTCGAGCCCCTTGGCCTTGTGCACCGTCATGACCCGCACCGCCGGCGTCTCGATGTCCGCCTCGGCCACCGCCGGGTCCTCGCCGGCATCGATGAGCGCGTCGAGGTGCTTCACGAACTCCCGCACGTTGTCGTAGCGCAGCGCCTTGGACGCCTCCTGCACGCGCCGGAAGAATCGCGCGACGTTCTGGACCTCCGCCTCGTCGCGCGCGGTCTTCGCGGCCGACATCCGCGCGAGCCACCCGGTGTCGGCGAGGAACTGGTAGAGGAGCTCCCCGGTCGGCACCTCGCGCCCGAGCTCCATGTAGCGCTCGACGTCGGCGACGAGCCGGCGCATGGCGCTCGTCCCGTCCTCGCTCAGCGCGTCACGCAGCTCCGGCGTCTCGGGCACCATCCGGAGCACGTCGAAGAGCCACCGATGCCGGCGGTCGGCGTACGTCGAGCAGCGCGTGAGGTCCACGATCGGCACCTGGTAGAGGTCGGACGAGGCCAGGTAGTGCAGGCTGACCGACTCGTCGGGATGCGCGACGGATCGAAGGAACGCGATCAGCAGGCGCACCTCCGGACGGCCGTAGAGCCCGGCGTTGCCCGAGAACGTCCACGGCACGCCGCGCAGGTTCAGGGAGCGGAGGAACTGATCGGCGTCCTTGTTCGAGCGCACGAGGACGGCGACGTCGCTCGGCCGCCAGTCGCCCGCGTCGGCGCGCTCGCGGATCAGCTCTGCGACGGCGTCCGCTTCCTGCGTGGCGGTCTCGTAGTGCAGGTGCGCCGGCTCGGGTCCGTCCGGCTCGCGCACCGCGGCGAGGCGCTTGGTGATGCCGTGCTTCACCTCGAGGCGGTCGGGGTTGTTGTGGACGATGAGCCGGTACGCCGCCTCGAGGATCGCCTGGTGCGAGCGGTAGTTGTCGGTGAGCACGATCTGGCGCGCGTCCGGGTAGCGCTCGAGGAAACCCAGCACGTTGGAGATCGCGGCGCCGCGCCAACGATAGATCGCCTGGTCGTCGTCGGCGACGACGGCGAGGTTGGCGTGGCGCGCGGCGAGCAGCTTCACCAGGTCGAACTGCGCCAGGTTGGTGTCCTGGAACTCGTCGACGAGGATGTA
>JACPDG010000025.1 GCA_016184125.1 Candidatus Rokuibacteriota bacterium
CACGCGTCGCTCGCGAGACGTAGACGCGAGTCATCATTGGTGGAGTCCTCCATCGGACACCTGGTCCTGGCCGCCGGCGCCGGCCCCCGGGCCAGCGCCTGCATCATCAGCGCGCTGGACGTTCGCGGCGGTCAATCTACACGCGGCCCACGCCGGACGCGGCGCCGGTGTTTCATCCGCTGCCCCCGCGCTACGGGCCGATCTTCACGGAGCCGCCGCCGTCCTGGATCGCCGCCACGCTGCCCGTGATGCCCGCGGTCGAGGTGACGCCGCTCGGGAGAACCGTCCCGTTGATGCTGACTGTGTTGCCGTTCGCGTTCAGACCGGCCAGCGGCGTCGGGCTCGTCACGTTGAACCCGGTCGTCCCGCCGAGGCTGCTGAAGACCGGGATCCCCGCGACGACGCCCGTCGGTACCAGCGTGTTCGTCACGTTCACGGTGTTGTTGCTCCCGAGAAGCCGACGAGCGCCCCACCGACGCTCACGATCGACCCGCCGCTCACGTTGAGCAGCGTCCCGCCGACGCCGACGCCGACGTTGAGCACGCTGCCGTTGGCGAGCCGAACGAGGTCGCCCGCGACGCTCAGGCGGCTGCCCCCCGCGACGTTGACGAGGTGACCGGCCGTCGTCAGCGTGCTCGCGTCGAGCTTCACCAGCGCATCGCCCAGGCTCGTGACCTTCGCCCGCAGGCTCAGATCCACAGTGCTCCCCGATGTCGTGAGCGACGCGCCGCCCTTGAGGTCGATCAGCGGCGCCGTCGCTTCCAGGAGCGCCGTGTCGACCTTGAACGCGCTGCCGGCCGGCCCACGGACGTCGATCGTTGTCCCGTTCGCTTCGAGGACGACGCCGCTGCCCGGCCGGAGCGGCCGCTCCGTCCCGAGCACGAGCGGGCTCGGCGCTTCGGTCACCGGGTCGGCCTCGCTGTCGGCCGCGGTCGCCGTGCCGCGCAGATCGAACAGCGTGCCGCTCATCGTGTCCGTGCCGGCGGTCAGCGAGCCGCGGGTGAGCGTGACGAGCGGCTGGCCGGAGGCCGGGCCCTCGAGGATGCTGCGCTCGGAGATGCGGACGAGGCCTCCGGTGAGATCGAGAACGTGTCCGTGGCCCTGACGAGTGGACCGTTGAGCGAGACGACGCTGCCGGCCGCCTGCACGAGGAGGTAGCTGTTACCCGACAGTGTCGAATTCGCGAAGTCGACCAGCGGCGCCCCTACCGTCTGGGTGAGCGTCCCGCCCTCGGTGATCAGGATCACGCCCGCGTCGCCGGGCGACGCCCCGGCCCGTCCGACGACGTACGTGCCGCCGTAGACGCCGACGAGCATTCCGGAACCGCCGAGGGTCAGCGCGGCGCCCGATGTGATCCGGACCAGGGAATCCTCGCTCGTGAGCATGAACCCCGGAATCGGGGATACGGCACGAGGTACCGCCGAGCCAACAACCGTAAACGATCCGACGGATCCGACGACACGGAGAACGGAATCGGAGACGTCGAGCGCAGCATTCACGGCGGACGCCGCCGCGCAGCCCTGCGGATCCTGCTCGCACGTCGGGCGGGGAGCGCAGATGTCCGGATTCTGCGTGCAGGGGTTGATGGGCGCCGTGGTCGGTCCGAGGCGAGTGATCGGCGCGATGTTCGAGATCGGACCGACGTTGAGCGCCGGCGTGACAGTGAACGTCGGCACGATGTTGGCGGTCGGTCCCACGTTTGCAGTCGTCCCGACGTTCGCTGCCGGCGTGACAGCCGGAGTCGGCCCGGCGTTGGAGGTCGATCCGGAGTTGGACGTCGGCCCGGCCGGCTCGGTCCCGCTTGCCGTCGGTCCCGGGCTCTCGCGGCTTCCGGTGAGCGCGCTGACCAGTGCCAAGGTCTCGTTCGAGACGGTCGCCCTCACGCCGCTCTGGTCAAGCGATGAGGTGTGCTGCGGCTGGGTCGGCCGCAGGCCCGCGGAGGCCTGCGTGCGCTCCGCGGCCGTCATCGGCCGCACCGATGGCGGTGTGGCCGGCGTGCCCGTGAGCACCACCATGTCGCTCGGGCTCAGGACGAACGGCGCGCTCATCGTCCCGGCCGGCGTGAGGACCTGCGCCTCCACGGACCCGCCGAACACGAAGAACGAGGTCTGGACCGGGACGGCGCTCGGCGGGCTCTGCGCCGCCGTGCGCGTGACCTCCGCGATCAGCACCGTCCCGCGGACCGCGGCGACCGCGTTCGGCGTGCGCACCTCGACCGCCTCGCCGGGGCGCATGCGTTCGCGGGCCACAACCACGGCGATCTTCCCCGACTCGAGCGTGACCGTGGACCGGTCGGGCCGCTCGGTGATCGTCACGCTCGAGCGCTCGCGGAGCGTGACCACCGCCTTGCCGCCGAGGAGCAGTCGCACCAGCGAGCGGTCCCCGGCCGTGATGCGGTCCTGCACGTACACGTCGTCGCGGAACCGCAGCGCGATCGGCTGGGGCACGGCGGCCCGCGAGGTGGTGACGTTCCCTTCGAGGGCGCTCACCACGCCGGCCTTCACCGTCTGGCCGGAGGTCGTCCTCGGAGCGAACGCAACCACCAGGAGCAGAGCAAGCAGCGGAACCGACCGCATCGGTGACCTCGCGAGTGTTGCGAGACGTCAATATGACCAGGACAGGATCAGCGAGACGACGTTGCGCGTGTAGTCGTAGACCGCGAGGTTCGACTGGTTGATGGTCGAGAGGTACTCGGCGGCGAGTGTCAGGTTCCACGGCAGCGGCAGCTCGGCGCGCACGACGTTCGTGAGCTCCTCGTCCGCCCGCCGCACCGACCGGGGTCGGGTCGTCGGCAGGATCGTGTTCACCGCCGTGTAGTCGCGCAGGTGGACGTCGAAGTCGTAGCGGAGCCTGAGGGCGAGCCACGGCAGCGTGTACTGCACCCCGGCGACGAGCCGGTGGCCGCGATACCCGTAGTTGCGCCCGCTCGCGTCCTCGTAGTCGAACTGGTACCCGAACCGGACGACGTGTCGGTCCTCCGCGAACCGCAGCAGGTGGACCGCGCCGATCATCCAGTTGTCCGCGTCCCGGATCTCCTCCGGCGCGGGTCGGGGCGTGTCCTCGACGAAGTCCTTGCGCTGGTAGCGGGTCACCGCCTGGCTGAGGTGGCGGTCGCCGAACCCGAGGGCCCCGGACGCCGCGACCGTGTGGCGCTGGACGAACTCGTCGTCGTCGAGGAACAGGATGTCGAACGCGTACTGGCCGGTCGTCTGCGCCGGCAGCGACCCGATCGCGGTACGGTACGTCACGGCGGTCGACGCGAGGTGGTCGGTCACGTTGAACGACGGCAGGTCGTTGTTGTACGTCCCGAAGAACGAGTACCCGACGGTGGCCTCCACCGCCTCGCTCCGGTACCAGGCGTAGTCGGCCCGCAGGCCGAGCAGCTCGCCGCTCGACTCGTGGCGCGGGCGCCTGAGCAGCGGCACGATCGGCTCGCGACGGTCCTGGTCCGGGATGACGGCGACGTTGTCGTCGTGGAAGCCGCCCACCCGCACCTCGGCGCTGAGCCGGCGCTCGCGGCTCCGGGCCGCGACGACCGCATCCCGCATCCGCTCGATGGGCGCCGTGAGCGGCGAGCCGGGCGCCGCGCGCAATGCCTCGTCGATCTCCGTCGCGGCGCGCGAGGGCAGCCCGAGCGCCGCCAGCGCCAGGCCGCTGTAGAAGCGCGTGAGCTGCTGCACCTCGGGGTCCGTCGCCCTCCCCTGCCGGAACGCCTCGAGCGCCCGCCGGTAGTCCTTCTGGCGGTACCGGAGGAAGCCGACGTAGTAGCCGAGGTGATCGAGCGTCGGGCGGGCGCGGAAGACCTCCTCGAGCAGGGGCGCCGCACGGTCGTAATCGCGGGCGGCGAAGTACGCGAGGCCGAGCTGGAGCGCGACCGCCGTGTCGGCTGGCGCGCGGGACCGGGCCCGCTCGAGCGCGGCGATCGCGTCGTCCGGCCGCTTCAGCGCGGTGTAGACGGCTCCGAGATAGAAGAGCGCCTCGACGTGGTCCGGCTCGATCTCGAGCGCACGCCTGAGGCTGGCCAGGGCCTCGTCGTATCGCTTCGCCTCGAAGTCCAGCACCGCCTGCGACACGAAGACCTCGGCCTCCGTCATCTGCGCCGCAGCACCGGTGGGCGCGGCGAGCGCGATCACGACGACGACCGCGAGCGACAGCACGGCGCCCCGCATCCGGCGCCCACCGAACCCCGCGCCCGGGATCACCGTGACGCTCTACGGACCGATCTTCACGGAGCCGCCGCCGCTCTGGATCGCCGCCACGCTCCCGCTGATACCGGCGATGGAGGGCGCACCGCCCGGCGGAAGCTCCGCGCCGTTGATCCGGATCGTGTTGCCGTTCAGACCCGAGACCGCGGTCGTGCCGCTGAACCCCGCCGTCCCGCCGAGGCTGCTGAAGACCGGCAGGCCGCCGACGATGCCGGTCGGTACCAGCGTGTTCGTCAGGTTCACGGTGTTGTTGCTCCCCGAGAAGCCGACGAGCGATCCACCGACGCTCACGATCGACCCGCCGCTGACGTTCAGGAGCACGCCGCCGTTGACGTTGAGCGTGCTGACGTTCGCGAGGCGAACGAGGTCGCCCGCGACGCTCAGGCGGCTGCCACCCGCGACGTTCACGAGGTGACTGCTCGTCGTCAGCGTGCTGGCGTCGAGCTTCACGAGCGCGTCGCCCAGGCTCGTGACCTTGGCCCGGAGGCTGAGGTCCACCGTGCTCCCCGACGTCGTCAGCGACGCGCCGCCCTTGAGGTCGATCAGCGGTGCTGTCGCTTCCAGGAGCGCCGTGTCGACCTTGAACGCGCTGCCGGCCGGCCCGCGGACGTCGATCGCTGTCCCGTTCGCTTCGAGGACCGCTCCGCTTCCGGGCCTGAGCGGCCGCTCCGTCCCGAGCTCGAGCGGGCTCGGCGCGCCGGTCACCGGGTGCAGATCACCGTCGGCCGCGGTCGCCGTGCCGCGCAGATCGAACAGCGTGCCGCTCAGCGTCTCCGTGCCGGCGGTCAGCGACCCGCGCGTCAGCGTCACCAGCGGCTGGCCGGAGGCCGGGCCCTGCAGCATGCTGCCATCGGAGATGCGGACGAGACCTCCCGTGAGCTCGAGGACGCTATCCGCCGCCCTGATGAGCGAACCGTCGAGCGAGACCACGCTCTCGGCGGTCTGCACGAGGAAGTGGCCGTTGGCCGAGAGCATCGCACCGATGAAGTCGACGAGCGGCCCCACCCCCATCTGGGTGAGCGTCCCACCCTCGGTCACCAGGATCACGCCGGCATCTCCGAGCGACGCGATCGGGTCGAACGAGTTCGTGAACTGCCAGGAGCGGATGTCGTGGTCGTTGACTCCGGCGCCGGTGCCCGAGGTGAAGCCCAGGAAGGCGTTCGGCTGCTGGAGCACAGCGGGGAGGTCGACCGAGAGCGTCAGGAACGCCTCCGTCGGCCGTGTCGGCGTCTCCGACACGCGCACCTCGAAGACCTTCGTCTCGCCGTCGTAGTCGACCCAGGCGTACCAGACGGCGCCGTTGTTGAGGCGGGTGCCGACGGCCCGGCTCACGAGCGAGGCGAGGCTGCCGTTGACGTTGATACCGACGTGGTTGCCGTTGATCTCGCCGTTGTTGTACGTGTCGAACTCGACGCCGACGCTCTTCGGGATCCCCGCGTACCCGATACCGCCGCCGGCACCCCCGACGTTGTTCGCCTGCGTCTGGACCACGAAGACGAGGCCGTCGGCACCCTGCCCGTCCCCGTCGCCGATGCCCTGCGGATTCGTCATCTGGAACTGGAAGGCCGTGCTGAACGAGGCGAGGAAGCCGCCCTCGTCCTGGAGCGGGATCGGGCTCGTGAGGAACGCGCTGCCGCCCTGACCGTAATAGTTGGTGAGCCGGAGCACGTGCTGGCCGCCGAACAGCACCGGGTTGTCGATGGCCGTCGCCGCGGACCCGTTCAGCGTGAGCATCGAGAGATCCGAGAACCCGCTCGAGAAGTTGACGCTCGAGCCGGTGACGACGCCTTGCCCGAGGGTGATCCTGCTGCCGTCGAAGGACATGAGCGTGCCGGAGCCGCCGACCGTCAACGCGCCGCCGGAGACGTTCAGGAGGCGCGGCGCAGTGATCGTGCCGGCCGTGTCGGTGAAGAGCTCCCCGGCCAGCGAGAGGCTGCCGGTCGACGTGATGCGGAACAGATCACCTCCGGCCGTGATCGTGGTCGGATCGGCGCTCATCAAGGCAAACGGCGTGAGGCTCGTCACCTGCGCGGCGATGTCGATCAGCCCGCCGCCCAGGTCGAGCGTGCTGTCCTGCACGACGCCGAGCGGCCGGTCGAGGGTCGTCGGGGTCTGGAAGCCGTAGAAGTCGCCCGGCATGGAGACGTTCGTCCCGGGCGGGACGAACACGAGAGGGGTCGGATCGGGGGGTGGCGGCGAGGGCTCGGGAACCGGCTCGGTCGCGGCTGGCATCGGTTCGGGTTCGGGAGCCAAGACGGCCGGCACCGGGTCGGGTTCGGGGCCCGGCTCGGCCAAGCAACCGGCCGGATCCTGCTCGCACGGCGTGGGGGGCGCGCAGCTGTCCGGGTTCTGCTCGCACGGGTTGATCGGCGCCCGGTTGTCGGTGGCCGGCCCGACCTGCTCGTTCCCCGTCGCCGTCGGTGGTCCCGGAATGCCGCTGCCGCCTGTGATCGCGCTGACCAGCGCCGTCGTCTCGTTCGAGACGGTCGCCCTGACGCTGCTCTGGTCCAGCGACCCCGTGTGCTGCGGCTGGGTCGGCTGCAGGCCCGCGGAGGCCTGCGTGCGCTCCGCGGGCGTCATCGGCCGCACCGCCGGCGGTGTGGCCGGCGTGCCCGTGAGCACCACCATGTCGTTCGGGCTCAGCACGAACGGCGCGCTCATCGTCCCGGCCGGCGTGAGCACCTGCGTCTCCACGGACCCCCGGAACACGAAGAACGCGGTCTGGACCGGCACGGCCGCCGCCGGGCTCTGCGCCGCAGCTCGCGTGACCTCCGCGACGAACACCGTCCCGCGGACCCCGGCGATCGCGTTCGGCGTGCGCACCTCGATGCGCTCTCCGGCGCGCATCCGTTCGCGCGCGACGACGACGGCGATCTTCCCGGAGTCGATCGTGATCGTCGACCTGCCGGGCAGCTCGGTGATCGTCACGTTCGAGCGCTCCCGGAGCGTGACCACCGCCTTGCCGCCGAGGAGCAGTCGCACCAGCGAGCGATCCCCGGCCGTGATGCGGTCCTGCAGGTACACGTCGTCACGGAACCGGAGCGGGATCGGCTGGGGCACCGCGGTCCGCGAGGCGGTCACGTTCCCCTCGAGGGCGCTCACCACACCGGCCTTGATCGTCTGGCCCGAGGCCGTCCTCGGAGCGAACGCGATCATCAGGAGGAGACCGAGCAGCGCGACCGATCGCATGGGGAGACCTCGCGCGTGATGCGAGACGCCGGGTGAAGAGACCCGCCCTCAAGTGGAGTCGACAGCGGGAGTCTGGCGGGGGACGAGCCCGGATGTCAAGGGCAGACGCGGACGGACCCGGGACGTCGAGAGGAGCGCGCGTCGGCGGCGCCGACGCGGAGAACGCTAGACCTTCTTTTCCTCTTCCTTGCTTGCCGCGGCGGTGGTGTCCTCGGCCTTCGCCTCGTTGACGCCCTTCTTGAACTCCTTCACGCTCGAGCCGAGCGATCGGGCCAGCTCCGGCAGCCGGTTCGCGCCGAAGAGGATCAGCACGATCACGAGGATGATCAGGAGTTCCTGGTAGCCGAGCCCAAACATGTGGTGCTCCTTTCCCGCGTCCTCACGTTACTCCCCCAGCTATGCCCCGCGCAACACGCGCTTTTCTCCCACGCGCATCGTCACCCGCCGCCCGTCGAAGTATTCGAGCAGCGGGATCGCGTACTTGCGCGAGATCCCGAGCAGCTCCTTGATGTCGCCCGGTCCGATCTCCTTGCGCTCGCGCAGGAGGTCCACCAGCTTCGACTGGATCGCCTCCAGGCTCCTCGCGTGGAAGTAGAGCGACTCCTTCACGCGCACCAGCTTCTTCCCCTCGATGAGGAGCTGGAAGAGCTCGTGCTCGTCGTCGCCGGCGACCCCCGCGTGCGTGAGGGCCTCCTCGGGGCTCGGGGGCGCCGCCTCGGCGCCGAGGTAGGCCTGCTCCACGCGATCCACGACCCGCTGCTGCTCCTCGGAGAGCCGCACCTCGTGTGACGTGAGCCGCACCTTGTCGCGCTCCGCCTTCAGCACACCCTCGGTCTCGAGCGTGCCGAGCAGGTGCGCGAACACGCGCTCGTCGGCGGCGCCGGCCCGTCCGCGCAGCTCCTCGCGCGACATGCCGGGCCGGAGCGGCTGCTGGCGGTGGAAGTCGGCGAGCGTCTGGAGGGCCAGGCTCCTCAGACGGGTGGCGCTCTCGGGATGCAAGAACCAGTCGCGGTCGACCGCGAGCACCTTCCCCGCGCTCTCCAGACGTGCGAGCGCGGCCCGCAATCGCTCGGGCGACATCGGCACGCGGCCCTGGAGCGCGGCGGCGCGAGCGCCCGCGAGGCCGACGTGCCGCACGTGCTCCTCGACGACATCGTCCGGCTCACCGCGCTCGAGCAGCGTCAGGTGCGCGATGAGCGCGGGCGCCTTGCGCTTGAACCGCGGCGGTGAGACATCGAGCAGCGTCCCGCCGCCGATCGTGACGATCGGCGAGTACGACCGGATCACGTACCGGTCGCCCGGCACGGCGACGAGGGGCGCCTCCAGCCGGAAGCGCGCGAAGGCGCGCTCGCCCGGGACCAGCTCGGCCCGGTCGAGGAGCAGCACGCGCGCCATGATCTCGCTCGTGCCCGCGTGGAACCGCACGCGGTCGCGTGACTTCAGGATCCGGGGCGCGTCCTCCAGCAGCTCGACCGTCGCGTCCACGAGCACGGACGTCACGAGCGTGCCGGGGAGGCCGACCACGTCGCCGCGCTCGATCGCAGCGCGCTCGAGTCCCTGGAGATTGATCGCGGTTCGCTGGCCGGCGAACGCCTCGGTGACGGCACGGCCGTGAGTCTGGAGTCCGCGGATCTTGGCCTGGAGCCCGCGCGGATAGATCTCGACGCGCTCGTCGGCCGACAGGCGCCCGGACGTGAGGGTCCCCGTGACGACCGTGCCGAAGCCCTTCACCGTGAACACCCGGTCGATCGGCAGCCGCGGGAGCTGATCCACCGGGCGTGCCGGCACGTGCTCGGCCGCCTCGCGCAGGGCCGCGCGCAGCTCGGTGAGCCCCTCACCGGTCTTCGCCGATACGGCGAGCACCGGTGCGCCGTCCAGGAACGTCCCGCGAACGAGCGATGCGACGTCGTCGCGGACGAGCTCCAGCCAGTCGGGCTCCACGAGGTCGGACTTCGTCAGCGCCACCATGCCGCTCTTGATGTGGAGCAGCGAGCAGATCGCCAGGTGCTCGCGCGTCTGCGGCATGACGCCCTCGTCCGCCGCGACGACGAGCATCGCGAGGTCGATCCCGCCGACACCGGCGAGCATGTTCTTCACGAACCGCTCGTGCCCGGGGACGTCGACGATCTCGATCGTGAGGCCGCCCGGCTCGTCGAGGAACGCGAAGCCCAGATCGATCGTGATCCCGCGCGCCTTTTCCTCCGGCAGCCTGTCGGTGTCGATCCCAGTCAGCGCGCGCACGAGCGACGTCTTGCCGTGGTCGATGTGTCCAGCGGTTCCGACGACGACGTGACGCATTCACGCGTCCCCGGCGGAATGCGCGACGGCGGTCAGGGCCCGGACCAGGGGTGCGACGTCGGCGGACAAGACCGTCCGGAAATCCAGGAGCAGGCGGTCGTCCGCGATGCGCGCCACGATCGGCGGGTCGGCGTTCCGCAACGCCTCGTCGAGCCGCTGGGCTTCGGCCCCGCTCGTGCCGATCGCGATCGCCGCGGTCGGCAGCTCGACGGTCGGCAGCGCGCCACCGCCCACCTGACCAACCCCCTTCACCACCTCGGCCCCGAGCCGCTTCCGCGTCTCCGCGTCGAGCCGGGCGAGGGTGCGGCGAGCGCGCGTCACGACGGCGCTCGCCGGCTGCGTGAGCAGGGCCAGCGTGGGGATCGTCTGGAGCGCGTCACCGGCCTCGTACGCGTGGAGCGTGGCCTCGAGCGCCGCGACGGTCAGCTTGTCGATGCGCAGCGCGCGGTTCAGCGGGTTCTTCTTGAGCCGCGTGATCAGCGCCCGGGTCCCGACGACGACGCCGGCCTGGGGCCCGCCGAGGAGCTTGTCACCGGAGAAGGCCACGAGGTCGATGCCGGTCCCGACCACCTCCTGCACGGTGGGCTCGTAGGGGAACCCGTACGGACGGAGGTCGACGAGGCATCCCGAGCCGAGATCCTCCATCACCGGCACGCCGCGCTGGCGGCCGAGCTCGGCGAGCTCCCGCGAGGAGACGGCCGCGGTGAATCCGACCACGCGGTAGTTCGAGGTGTGGACCTTGAGCAGGAGCGCGGTGTCCGGGCCGATCGCCTCGGCGTAGTCGCGCAGGTGCGTGCGGTTGGTGGCGCCCACCTCGCGGAGCTCGGCACCGCTGCGCCGCATGATGTCCGGGATCCGGAACTCGCCGCCGATCTCGATCAGCTCACCGCGGGAGACGATCACCTCGCGCCCGCGCGCCATCGTTTCGAGCGCCAGGAGGACCGCGGACGCGTTGTTGTTGACGACCAGCGCGTCCTCGGCCGCCGTCAGCCGGCGCAGGAGCGCCTCGACGTGGCTGTAGCGCGAGCCGCGCTCCTTGGTCGCCAGGTCGAGCTCCAGGTTCGAGTAGCCGGCCGCGACCGCGGTGAGGCGACGCATCGCGAGGTCCGACAGCAGCGCGCGTCCCAGGTTCGTGTGGAGGACGACCCCGGTCGCGTTGATGACTCGCTTGAGCGAGAACGGACCGCCGCGCCGCAGCCGATCGACCACGCGCGTCGCGAGCTCGCCGGCGTCGGCCGGGACACCGCCGCCGTCGAGCAGACGCCGGCGCTCCCCGTCCACGACGTCACGGGCCGCCGCGGTGAGGCGCGGGCGCGTGATCTCGGCGAGCTCGCGGCGATCGGCGAGCGCCCGCACCAGCTGATCGACGGACGGCAGCGCGCGGAGCGCGGCCTGCTGCTCGGTTCGAGCCACCATCGACCGCCCCGGCGGTCGATCGTCGCTCGAGCTCTCAGCGGGCGGCCGCATCGTCACCGAGCGCGGCCTCCACACGGGCCCGCAGGCGCGCGATCACTTCCTCTGTCTCCTGGCGCACGACGGGCGAGGTCCACTTCTCGTCGAGCGAGCTCCCCGCGCGGCGGAGCGCCTCCTCGGTCAGCGCGGCCCACAGCTCTTCGAGATCGCGCCGGCTGAGCCCGTGGTCGCGCAGGGCCCGCACCCAGTCCTCGGCGAGGCTCTCCACGAGGCGGTCGCGATCGGACGCGAGCTTGCGCGCGCGGCGGATCAGGTCGGCCAGTCGCTGCCCCACCGTCACTCCCTCACGTGCTGGCGAACCGCGTCGAGCAGGTTGAGCTCGAATCGTCCCGTCGACGCGCACTGGTAGACGGGCAGCGGACGAAGCTTCCCGGAGGACCCCTTGCGATGCGCCTGGGTGCGCATCTTCGAGTTGACCTGCACCCGCGTGGACCTCTCGCCGTTCGGCGTCGCGAACAGCGTGTACGAGACCAGCGCCTCGCCCTCGATGAGGTCGCCGCCGAGGCGACCGCAGTCGGCGTAGAGCCCGATCGGCGTCACGATGTCGTCGGACGCGATGACCCCGGAGTCCCGGGCGACGGCCCGGAGCGGGACGTTCTGCGCGGCCAGCGCCGACACGATCGCGCGCCACGTGCGCTCGTACGGGCCCTCGATCTCCGCGCGGTACGGGGGCGGCGCGAGCGGCGAGACGTGGCGACCGGCACAGCCGGTGGAGGCGAGCACGGCGAGGACCAGCGCCAGGTCAGCGCGCATGGTGATCCTGGCCGCGATAGGCCTCGATGAAGCGGACGATGCGCTTCTCGTCGAAGGTCTCCATCGTGTCGATCCGGGTCCACGCGGTGAGCGCGATTTTCGACTTCATCGCCGGATACGGCGCAAGGATGACGTGCTTCGCGTAGCGGTCGACGGTCGTGCGGAGCTGCGCGACGAGCTCCGGGCACTCGCAGTTGTACTGCACCAGCACGCCGCCGTCCTCGAGGTTGTGGACCTGGAGCTCCGGCGGAATCGGCCGCGTGTGCACGCCCCACGGCGCGATGTGCGGCAGGTGCGGGCCCGACGTCGGCGGGTCGGAGTTGTACGCCTCGTGGGGCGTCGCGGCCGTGCGGATGTGCCGGTTGCCTTGATCGGCCATCTTCACGCCCGGCAGGTCGGCCTGCGCCCGGTACGCGAAGTACCCGGCGCCGATGGCCGCGGCCAGCATCACCGCTGCGATCGTGATCATCCGCCGGCGCCGCGCGCCGCGGGTGTGTTTGCCCCTCCGTCGCTCGTGTCTGGCCATGCTGATGTGTGGCGGAAGCGTGTGGGAGTCGAACCCACCTCCGACTTGTCTAGAGCCGGACACCGGATTTGAAGTCCGGGAGGCCCACCGGGTTCCTAGACGCTTCCTCGTGCCTAAGTGGGCACCACGTAAGCCGTGTCAGTGTACCATCGCCGCTCGCCGGGGCGACGCTGTCACCGTTCGGGCCCGAAACTGTCACCGTTCTGCGGTGACAACGGCGCTCCGTCACCGTCCCGTCCCCCGCGTGCCCTCGGCGCTCGTGCCGGCGAGCTTGGCCCCGGCTTCACGCAGGTCGGTCTCCGTGACGATCGCGTACCGCCGATAGACGGACTCGGTCTTGTGGCCAGTCATCCGCATCGCGACCGAGCGCGACACGCCCGCCCGCTCGAGGTTGCGCACGGCCGTCCGGCGGAAGTCGTGCAAGAGCCGTCCCGGGATCCCCGCCTTGCGACACGCCGAGCGCCAGGACTTCGTCATGCTCCTGATCGGCCGACCGCCGCGGTGGAAGACGGAGGGGATGATCCGCCCCTGCGCCCGTTCACAGCGCCGCGTGATCTCGAGCCTCAGCTCGAGCAGGGCCCGAAGCTCCGGCACGAACGGGAAGGCGCGCCCCTCGCGGTTCTTCGTCGTCCCGGGTTCCAGCCGCACGAAGCCGCCGGGCCAATCCACCTGGGCCCACGCGAGCGGGAACACCTCCGACCGGCTCCGCCAGCCTGTGATGTACATGAACCGGACGGCATCGGCTTCATCCGCGAGCAGGTGACGGCACACGGCGGCGAGCTGATCGCTCTCGAGGAAGCCGGTGCGGACGTTGTCCTCGCGGAGCGTCGCGATCACCGGCATCGTCGCGAGGATACCGTGGCGGATCGCCAGGCGGTACGCCCGACGGAGCGCAGCGAGCTCGCGGTTGAGCGTCGCCGGTGGTGGCGCGAAGACATCGAATTGGCCAAGAGCCAGCTCATCGAGGCCCGCACACGTCTGCGACGGGCGATCGAGCGTGGCGGCTACCGCCCGAACTACTAACGGTGACGAGTGGGAGGCGGTGCTTCGTCGAGACCTGAAGGAGAAGGCATCCGAGGTCGCCTTCGAGTGCGGCCTCGCTCGCGCGGTGAACGGCAACGTGACGGCCGCCCGCCGCATCGTGTGGCTCTTCGTCGCTGACCGGTGGAGGGAGGCGCGGAGGATCTACCGGTGGGTCCTGCAGACCGAACGCGAGGCCCAGAGGACGCGCGGCACGCGAACCGGCCGGAAGCTGGCCGCGGTGACGATCTCGCGCGGGCGGGGACGACGGCGGGCATCGTCTTCGGCCGGCCCATCACGGACCCGCCCGGGCTCAAACGCGTCCAGCGCCCCTGGGAGGTTCGAGACGCCGTGGAACAGGCGGCCCAAAAAAAGGGGCTCCAAAAACCGGCTGGCCCCTGATCGCGACGGTGCGGGATGCCTTCGTCCCCCTCGAGGCGCGGCGTCCTGTGACGAACCGCCTGGAGCGGCATGTGGAGATCGTCCGTGAGGTGGCCCGGATCCTCGAGACCGGGCGGCTGCGGACGCCATCAGCGGGTGGGGGCGGCCAGGCCGCAGCGACGCGGGCGGCACCGGGCCCCGCGCGTCCCCCCGCCGCCTAGGTCAAGCGGGTGTTGCGCGGGTACCTGACCCGGCTCGCGGCGTTGGCGCCTCGGCGCGGCCGTGGCGCCCCGACCGGCCACTTTGTCGACCACCTGGTGAAGCTCCGACGGCGGCGTGGATCAACAAGCCCCCGGCGTCGCCGGCCCTGATGGTGACAATGGCAAAGGCTGAACTCGATCAGCATCTCACCGGCGTCTCGGACGCCGCCTTTGCGACGAGCAAGCAGCACCTGCAGCGTCTTGGCGAACCCGCCCGCGAACGCCGGAGCATCCAGCGCCGCCTCGACGCCTTCCTTGGGCGCACCTTGGCCGCGTGGCTCGGCCCAGCCTCTCCTCCGCGCGGGCCGTAGCGGGGCGTCGACTGCGCACACCGCTGCTCTGACCTGCGGCACGTCAAGCGCTGCGACGGCCAGCATCTCTCCGCCATCCCATCCCACGACGCTGCCGGCGACTCGGCCGCCGAGCAACATGCTGCTTCGACGTCGCCTTCCACCAGAACACTCCGTCCTCCCAGTCTGCTGGTCTCGCGCGGCACCGACACACGGTGGGCCGGTGCGTTCATTCTGCTGGCCTCGCACGAAGGAGATCCTTTCTTCCAGGCATGGGCAACGGCGCGAGCGGTCGTCGACCTCCACCCGGATGTGCGCGGTCACCTCTCCTCTGCCACGCGGCGCGCTGCGAATACGATGCAGCGGCAGATCGAACGCTCCGCGGTGGCGTTGCTCGTCAGGCATCACGAGCTCGAGAGCCCGGCTGAGATTCTTCGCGATCGAGCGGACGCCGCCGCGCCGTTCGACCTCGTCCGCCAGACATGAGCTCGTGGTAGCCGGACATGGCTACCGCGTTCACTTTCGCGTGATGGCGCCGACGCGCCACGAGGGCGCATATCGACCCACCTCGCGTACCCGGACGGGCGGAAGGCGCTGGCGCGAGGGCTCCGGCTGACGCACGACAACGAGATTCGAGCGGGGAGTTTCGAGTCGGGCAGCATGAGAACGCCGAGGTCGGCAGCGGGACGATGTGAGGCGGATCGCTGATCTCAGCCCCACGCGCCCGAGCGTAAATCGTCATAGTTGAACGCTGTTTCCGCTACGCTTCACACTCCACTTCACAAAACGCGAATATGTGTCTACTGTACGGTCATGAGCCTCATCGAGGATCCGCTCGTCGCACCGCCGGCCATTGAGGTTCCACTGAAGAACGCTCCGTTAGTGCGCGTCATTGCCCAGGTACGGTTCCCCGCGATCCTGGCGATCGAGCAGCCCGACTTCGTCGCCCCCTTCCAGGAGACTCTTCGTGCGACATACCCGGTGCTGCGCAAGGAGCAGGCCCAGGGGCTCCTCATCGCTCCTGCCGGCGTAGCGAGCGTGAAACCGCAGACCGCTTGGCGCTTCGCCGACGTAGACGGGCACTGGCGTGTTTCACTGACGCCCGACTTCCTCGCCCTCGAGACCACGAATTACAGGAGTCGCTCGGAGTTCCTCACGCGACTTCGGGCTGTCGTCGCGGCGCTTGGCGAGCATGTCGAACCGAAGCTCATCGACCGCCTCGGTGTCCGGTTCATCGACCGCATCACGGGCGCCGCCGTTGATGACATCACGAAGCTGGTTCGCTCCGAGGTCCGCGGTATCATCGGAACCGCGGCTGGTTCTCACGTCGTACACACCCTTTCCGAAACGATGTTCGAACTCGATGATGCTCGAGTCGTCGCGCGGTGGGGTTGCCTGCCGCCGGAGACAACGATTGATCCTGGCGCGATCGAACCCGTGCCGGACAAGAGTTGGATCCTGGACTTGGATATGTTTACCGCGAAACCGGTTCCTTTCGTGGCCGATCAGGTCGTGAAGGATGCGGAGCGCTACGCGGAACGCATCTACACCTTCTTTCGCTGGGCCGTGACGGACGACTTCCTGCGCCGGTATGGAGGCAAGCTATGACGACCGTCGAAGCCTGCAGTCCGTTCGAGTCGACGTCCGCAGGCGGTGCATTGCTAGTAGTACGTCACGTGCGCGAGCCTGTGCTCGTTGGCGTGATGCTCGCGGGTCTCGGCACGTCTGCCGCTCATGCGCTCCCAGTACACATGGCGCCGCCGTCGTTGTGGCCTATGCGGCAGACAACGGCAGGAGCCTCTGTCGGTCGCGTCGCCCGCGCCAGTGCTGCGATCGGAGAACTGCGTCGGCTGACCGGTTTCACGTGGGAGCAGATTGCGCGCCTGTTTACCGTGAGCCGGCGCTCGCTTCACTTCTGGGCGAGTGGCAAGGCGATGACGGCTGAGAACAAAGAGCATCTCCAGCGACTCCTCCTCGTCCTGCGCAGCATCGACCGGGGCTCTGCGAGCGCGAACCGAGCGGAGTTGCTTGCCGCTCGTGATGACGGAACTATCTTGTTCGACTTGCTTGGCAATCGCGAGTATGACCGCGTCCTGTCGCTCCTCGGCGGCGGCGCAGCAAAGCGTGTTAACGCTCCCAGGCTGTCCGAAGCGGCGATGGCAGCGCGAGCACCTCGACCACCCGAGGAACTCGTGGACGCTCTGCAAGATCGCGTTCATCGCGAGACGGGCATCACCCGTCCCGCGAGGAGCGTCAGGGTACGGGGTGGCCGCTGAGACGGACACGGGGCTCCGCTATGCGGCTGTCACGGCGGCGCTCGCGAGTTGGCGGCAAGGCGACTGCGTCGTAGGAGAACAGTGGTTTGCGTATCGCCTTGATCCGTCGCTCCCGGTCGCGGAGCTTGGCGGTGAGGCGGTGCCGGTTGAAACGGAACTCGCAGAAGCAGAGGTCGTCGGGTTGGTCGTCGTCACGCAGACTTGCGATATCGTCCGGTCCTGCACCGAGCGGCCGTACATCGACGTTTCTCCGCTCGTCGAGGTCGACGACGCTGTCTTGCGAGACGTTGAACGGGGTCGTCGTCCCCGATACGGCTACGTGCCGCTGCTCGCCGATCGAAAACTCGTCGCCGATCTCGACCGCACCATGACGATCGAGAAGCCGGTCGTGGCCAAGTGGAACAGAATCCCCGGGTGGACGGCAGATGCTGAGGCCCGAACGTTTGCCGCGGCGCTCGCTCGGAAGCGGGCCCGCTTTGCGTTCCCCGACGACTTCAGCAAGCTCGTCACGATGCTTCGAGAGCGGCTGACGGAGAAGCACAACAAGCAGTCCCGCGAAGGCCGCGCTCTTCGCGCGCTCCGAGAGATTCGCGTGCAAGCCGCGCCGTCCTGGGATGATCCCACAGTGTCGCTCATGTTTTGGTTCGTGAGGCGCGACGAGGACGTCGATTTCCTCGGGCAGGATTGGTCGACCTTCGTCCAGGCTTGGCTGAAACTCGTCCCTGGGGGTGGGCGCTTCCGTACGGTACAGGGCCAGATCACCACGCTCGAGGACATGACCGCGGCCGACTACGTCGGCAGCGACGCGCTCGACTTGGACCACCTATCGTCGCGTGCGGAATAGGCAACTGCCCGCCCGCTCGCGCGCTCGTTTTCGACCTACCTCGCCGTCGCCGATCAGCGTCCTGCGCTCGGCGTCGCTGTAGCCCCCCGCTCGATCGCGTCGACCATCAGGCGCGGCTTCGTCTTCACGACTTCCTGGAACGCCGCTTTCACGGCTGCACCGCGGCGCGCTCTCCTCGATGCCGGGCGGGCGCCGCGCCCCTTCTGTCACGGCCGGTGGAGGAAAAGTAGACGTAGTCGGTGGGGGAAGTAGCGCCAGCGCTTAATCGCGCATCTTCTTCCAAGAAGTGCTTGGAGACGGAGTGCGCGGAGCGAAGATGAGCGCGTAGGGCGCCGCGTCGTCCTGCGGGTTCCAGAGCACGTCGCCGGAGAGCGGGAAGTAGCCGCGCCACGCGCCGGCGGATGCCACGAACAGCCGGTTCGTCCATCCTGCGGTCAGCCGCGTCGGCACCCGGCGCGTGTTCCACGTTGCCACCGCGCGACCGGCGCGGCCGTCCGCCCGCTTGTCTTGTAAGACCTCGCCGCGCATGACGATTCCGAGGTCCATGTCACGCGCCCTCGCCGCAAGTGCGCGAAATCGCGAGCATTGGCAAATCGTAAACACCCCAGTGTTCCCCTGGTCCCGGTCCCCGTCAAGCGGGCGCCGACATGGACGCATTCCAGGAGGACACGCCGATGCGCTACCCGCCGCCACCGCTCGCCACGCCGGTGGATCCGGCGCG
>JACPDG010000120.1 GCA_016184125.1 Candidatus Rokuibacteriota bacterium
CCTGCTGGTGGCGTTGCCCGTCGCCGGTGTCCGCATGGATCTGCACGACGTCGGGCTCATCGAGCTGTGGATCGCGGTCTCCGCGGCGACCATGCTCGGGTTCTATCTCGCGGTCATGCGCCACACGACCCTCGCCGCCCGCCGCGCGGTGGAGGAGCTGCTCGGGGGGCGCGCCGCGCTCACGTTCTATCTCGGGACCGTCGGCGCCGGCCTCGTCATCCCGATCGTCATCGGCGTGGCCGGGCTCGTGGGGCCGCTCCCGGCGGCGGCGCTGGTCCTGATCGGCGCGCTGTCGCTCGTGGGCGACTTCTTCGCGAAGTACGCGATCGCGAGGGCGGGGGTCTACGCGCCGATCATGCCGGCGGGCCGGAGCAGCGCCGGCGTCTAGTCGGTCCGACCCGTCGACCGCGTCCGGTTGAACATCCGGCTCACGGCGCACGAGTGGCCGATCCGGACGCCACCCGCAAGAGCTACGCGATGATTTTATACGAAGCGATCGTAGATTTTCACGCGATGCGGCCGGTGATATCCATCGGCGACCGAGCCCTCGCCGCGTCGCCGACGATCAGGCCGTCAGAGGCCCTGCTCGAGCTCGCGCTGGGCGGACGCGCGGGAGGCGACCGCCCTCACCCGCTCCGGCCGTCGCCGGGCTTGCGCGCGTTCACGAGCACCGCCATGTTCCCGTACGGGTGCTTGTTCTCCAGCATGAGCTGGTGGCACTCCGCGATGGGTGGCTGCCCTGGAATCGCTTCTGGCGCATCCAGTGGTAGCGGAGGTCGAGCGTGACGTTGTAGCCCGTCGTGCCGGCGCAGATCACGATCATGCCGCCGGTCCCGCACACGAACTCGGACGTCGGCAGCGTCGACTCGCCGGGATGCTCGAACACGATCCTCGGACTGACCCGTTCCCCGAGCGCATCCCAGAGCGCCTTGCCGAAGGCGCGCGCGCCCTTCGCCCACTCGCCATACGCCTTCGCGTCGGTCGTGTCCGGCATCTTGCCCCAGTGCGTGAACTGCGTCCGGTTGATCACGCCGACGGCACCGTGGTCCATGCAGAACTTGCGCTTGTCCTCGTCGGAGACGACCGCGATCGGCCGGCCGCCGCCGGCGCGCGTGATCTCGAGCGCCATCGATCCGAGCCCGCCCGCGGCGCCCCACACGAGCACGACGTCGCCCGGCTCCACCGTGTGCGGCGGCCAGCCCATCAGCATGCGGTACGCGGTCGACCCGCAGAGCAGGAAGCACCCCGCCTCTTCCCACGTGAGCCGCTTCGGCTTCGGCACGCACTGGTGGGCCTGCGCGCGCGCGAACTGGCCGTAGCTGCCGTAGTTGGTCTGGTAGCCCCAGATCCGCGTGGACTCGGCGAGCATCGGGTCCCTGCCGCTCTTCACCCAGGGGTCGTCGGGCCGCCACCAGCCGGAGTGCACGATGACCTCGTCGCCGACCTCGACGTTCCTGACGTCCTTGCCGGTTGCCCACACGATCCCCGAGCAGTCGCTGCCGCCCGCGTGGAAGTCCTCCGGCTCGCCGAGCTTCTGCCGCTCGGCGATGACGTCGAGCGGGTAGCCGAGGGCCGCCCACACGTTGTTGTAGTTGATGCCGGACGCCATCACGTAGA
>JACPDG010000026.1 GCA_016184125.1 Candidatus Rokuibacteriota bacterium
GCTGATCATGCCGGTGGCGATGGAGAAGGAGCTCCGCTTCGCGATCCGCGAGGGCGGGCGGACGGTGGGCGCCGGCGTCGTCACCGACATCGCGGAGTAGCGGGATGGCCACCGTCACGACCGATCAGAAGATCAGGATCCGCCTCAAGGCGTACGACCATCACCTCCTCGACCGCTCGGTGAAGGAGATCGTCGACACCGTGCGTCGTACGGGGGCGCGGATCTGCGGCCCCGTCCTCCTCCCGACGATCGTGAACCGGTGGACGGTGCTCCGGTCCCCGCACGTCGACAAGACGTCGCGCGAGCAGTTCGAGATGCGCACGCACAAGCGGCTCATCGACATCGTCGATCCGACGCCCCAGACCGTGGACTCGCTCATGAAGCTCGACCTCCCCGCCGGCGTCGACGTCGAGATCAAGCTCTAGGAACGCAGAGAACCGCGATGGCAAGGAAAGAAGGACTGCTCGGCAGGAAGGTCGCGATGACGCAGGTGTTCGGGGAAGACGGCAGCCATGTCCCGGTCACCGTCATCCAGGCCGGTCCGTGCACCGTGGTCGGCATCCGCCGCCGAGACTCGCACGGCTACGACGCCCTCCAGCTCGGCTTCGAGAAGAAGACGAAGAACGTGACGAAGCCCGCGGCGGGCTACTTCAAGAAGGCGAACGTGGAGCCTGTGCGCGTGCTTCGCGAGTTCCGTCTGGAAAAGGGCGAGATGCTCGAGGGCTATCAGCTCGGCCAGCAGGTGAGCGTCGACGTCTTCAAGCCGGGGGAGCTCGTCGACGTGGTCGGCGTGACGAAGGGCAAGGGCTTCCAGGGCGGTGTGAAGCGCCACGGCTGGTACGGCGGCGACGCGACACACGGCTCGATGTTCCACCGGGCGCCTGGATCGATCGGTGCCTCGTCCGACCCATCGCGCGTCTGGCCGGGACACAAGCTGCCAGGCCGGATGGGCGGCGAGCGGCGCACCGTGCTGAACCTCGCGGTCGTCCGCGTCCTGCCGGACCAGAACCTCCTGCTGCTCCGAGGGGCCGTCCCGGGCGCGACGGGGAGTCTCGTGATGGTGCGCAAGAGCGTCAAGACGACGAAGGCCCAGCAGCGGGTCGCCGAGAAGAAGTGATGCCGACCGTCAACATCCTCGACGCCAACGGCGAGCGAATGGGCACCATGGATCTCTCGCCGGACGTGTTCGGTGCGGAGGTGCGCGTGCCGCTCCTTCACCAGGCCGTCGTCCGCGAGCTGGCCGACCGTCGCGTCGGCACGCACGACACGAAGGGCCGGAGCGAGGTGTCCGGCGGTGGCAAGAAGCCGTGGCGGCAGAAGGGCACCGGGCGCGCGCGTCAGGGCTCGATCCGGGCCACGCAGTGGAAGGGCGGCGGGAAGCCGTTCGGTCCGACGCCACGCAGCTACGACCACGGTCTCCCGCGCCAGATGCGCCGCGCGGCGCTTCGCGAGGCAGTGGGCGCCAAGCTCGCGGCCGGCGAGGTGAGCGTCGTCGAGGGCGTCGACGTCACCGATGGCAAGACGAAGTCGCTCGTGACGAAGCTTCGCGCGTTCGGTCTCAAGCCCGTCCCGACCGTCGTCGTCGTCAGGGAGCTCGGCGAGCCGCTCCAGCGCGCCGCGCGGAACGTGCCGTGGCTCACGGTCGAGAAGCCGACCCAGGTGTCGGTGTACCAGCTGATGGCGGCACGCCAGGTCGTGTTCGACCGCGGCGCGATCACCGAGCTGGAGGAGGCGCTCCGCGCATGACGCGCTCTGCCCGCGAAATCCTGATACGCCCGCTGATGACCGAGAAGAGCATGCGGCAGAAAGACGACGAGAACACCGTGACGTTCCAGGTGCTGCCGGACGCCAACAAGGTCGAGATCCGCAACGCCGTGGAGTCCGTGTTCAACGTGAAGGTCGCCGAGGTGCGCACCGCGAACTTCGAGGGGAAGCTCAAGCGGATGGGGCGGCACCAGGGACGGCGGCCGTCGTGGAAGAAGGCCATCGTGCGCCTCGCCCCGGGGCACACGATCGAGCTCGTGGAGGGCGCCTAGCATGGGTGTGAGATCGCTCAAGCCGACCTCGCCCGCCCTCCGGTACCTGACGTATGTCACGACCGACGACATCACGAAGAAGGAACCGGAGAAGCGCCTGCTCACGCCGAAGACGCGAGCGAGCGGGCGGAACGCGCTCGGCCGGATCACCGTGCGACACCGCGGCGGCGGCGCCAAGCGCATGCTCCGCGACGTCGACTTCCGGCGGGAGAAGCTCGGCATTCCGGCGAAGGTCGCCGCGATCGAGTACGACCCGAACCGCTCCGCTCGGCTCGCGCTCCTGCACTACCGGGACGGCGAGAAGCGCTACATCATCGCGCCCGTCGGCCTGAAGGTCGGCGATACGATCATGTCGGGGCCACAGGCTGACATCCTGCCCGGCAACGCGCTGCCGATCCGGAACATCCCGGTGGGCACGCTGGTCCACAACGTCGAGCTGCACGTCGGCCGCGGTGCGCAGCTCTGCCGCAGCGCGGGCGCCCAGGCGCAGCTGCTCGCCAAGGAAGGCGACCTGGCGACGCTCAAGCTCCCGTCGGGCGAGGTGCGCCGGGTCGCGCTGGACTGCATGGCCACCGTCGGGCAGGTCGGCAACCTCGAGCACGAGAACATCTCGGTCGGCAAGGCCGGGCGGAAACGCTGGATGGGGATCCGGCCGACCGTGCGCGGCACGGTGATGAATCCGGTCGATCACCCGATGGGGGGCGGTGAGGGCAAGGGCAAGGGCAACCACCCGATGACACCATGGGGCAAGCCGACCAAGGGCTACAAGACGCGCCGCGGCGCGAAGCCGTCCGATCGCTGGATCGTGACGCGCCGATCCAAGTAGGGGACTCCGATGGGACGCTCGCTGAAGAAGGGACCGTTCGTGGACGAGGTGCTCATCGAGCGCGTCGAGGAGCTGAACCGCACGCGGCAGAAGAAGGTGCTGCGCACCTGGTCTCGCCGCTCGACGATCCTGCCGGAGTTCGTCGGCCACACGCTCGCCGTGCACAACGGCAGGAAGTTCATCCCGGTGTACATCACCGAGAACATGGTCGGCCACAAGCTCGGGGAGTTCGCGCTCACGCGCACGTTCCGGGTCCACGGCGCCTCCGAGAAGGCGGCGACCTCGCCGACGGGCAAGGCGTAGGGCCATGAAGACGCACGCCGTCGCACGGTTCGTCCGTGTCTCGCCGCGCAAGGCGAACCTCGTCCTCAACCAGATCCGGGGCAAGCCGGTGGGGGAGGCGCTCGCGGTCCTCGAGTTCACGCCGCGGGCAGCCGCCCGGCTGATCCAGAAGGTGCTGCGATCCGCCATCGCGAACGCCGAGCACAACCATCAGGTCCGCAACCTCGACGACCTGCGGGTCGTCGAGGCGGCCGCCGACGGCGGGCCGCGTCTCAAGCGGGTCCAGCCGCGCGCCATGGGGCGGGCGTTCTTCATCCGCCACCAGACCAGCCACCTGAGGATCGGCGTGACCGACGAGACGGAGGGCGCTCCGGTGACGCGCAGCACGCGGCGCGCCCGCCGGGATTCCCGTCCTGCCGGACGCGCCGGGAAAGATCGCGTCGCGACCGGGCGCTCGAAGGAGAAAGCGAAATGATTGGACGCGTTTCGAGCGCCGGCACCGGTCCGGCCGCGGACCGCTTTGCCGGCGCAATCTCTGGGGGGAGGTTCGGCCGGGGGAGTTCCGAGGGGGGCGTAGCCCCCTCCGAGGTGTAACGATGGGCCAGAAGACGCATCCCATCGGGTTCCGTCTCGGCGCAACGCGCACGTGGAGCTCCAGGTGGTTCGCCACCAAGAACTACGCGCCGCTCCTGCACGAGGACGTGAAGATCCGCCGCTACATCAAGGACCAGCTCTACCACGCCGGCATCTCGCGCATCGACCTCGAGCGCTCCGCGAACCGCGCGCGGATCACGATCCACACGGCGCGGCCGGGCATCATCATCGGGCGCAAGGGGTCGGAGGTCGAGAAGCTGAAGAACGAGCTGCAGACGCGGACCGGGAAGGAGATCTACCTCAACATCGAGGAGGTCATCCACCCGGAGCTCGATGCGCAGCTCGTCGCCGAGAACGTGGCGCTCCAGCTCCAGAAGCGCGTCGCGTTCCGCCGGGCGATGAAGAAGGCCGTCACCTCGGCGCTGCGCCTCGGCGCGGATGGCATCCGCATCGCGTGCTCGGGGCGCCTGGGCGGCGGCGAGATCGCGCGCCGCGAGTGGTACCGCGACGGGCGGGTACCGCTCCACACGATCCGCGCGGACATCGATTACGGCCTCGCGACCGCGCACACGACGTACGGCACGATCGGCGTGAAGGTGTGGGTCTTCAAGGGCGAGGTGCGTCGCTCGGCCACCGGCGAGGCGTGAGGGTGCGGCGATGCTGATGCCCAAGCGCGTCAAGTACCGCAAGACCCAGCGCGGGCGCATGCGGGGCAAGGCCCAGCGCGGGTCGACGCTGTCGTTCGGCGAGTACGGGCTGAAGGCCCTCGAGCCAGGCTGGATCACGAACCGCCAGATCGAGGCGGCCCGCGTGGCGCTCACGCGGAGCCTCAAGCGCGGCGGCAAGATCTGGATCCGTGTCTTTCCGGACAAGCCAGTGACGAAGAAGCCGGCCGAGACGCGGATGGGGAAAGGCAAGGGGAATCCCGAGGAGTGGGTCGCCGTGATCAAGCCCGGGCGGATCCTCTACGAGATGGAAGGCGTGACCGAGGACGTCGCCCGCGAGGCGTTCCGCACCGCGGCGCAGAAGATCGGCGTCGCGACGAAGTTCGTCATGCGCGCGCGGGCGCTGTAGTTGCGAGCCGAGACGTCGCCGAGCCGCCGCAGGCACGAGGACGGCGAGGCGAGCGGGACACAGCAGACAGGGGACAGGACATGAAGCCGGCCAAGTGGCGAGAGCTCTCCGGCGAGGAGCTCGGACAGAAGGTGCAGGAGCTCACCGAGGAGGTCTTCAACCTCCGCTTCCAACTCTCCATGGGCGTGGCGAAGAACCCCTCGCGGATCCAGCAGGCGAAGCGGGACCTGGCGCGCGTGAAGACGATCCTCAGGGAGCGCGAGCTCCAGGGGCAAAGGGGGTAGCCGTGGGCGAGAGGAAGACCCGGGAGGGCGTCGTCGTCAGTGACGCCATGCAGAAGACGCGCGTGGTGAAGGTGGAGCGCATGTACCGCCACCGCCAGTACGAGCGCGTGGTGCGGGTGTCGAAGAAGCTGAAGGCGCACGACGAAACGAACGAGAGTCGCGTCGGCGATCGTGTCCTCATCGAGGAGACCCGGCCGCTCAGCAAGGAGAAGCGCTGGAGGATCCGCTCGATCCTCACCCGCGCGTCGTAGGCGATGATCCAGCCGCGTTCGATGCTCGATGTGGCGGACAACTCGGGGGCCAAGAAGGTCCAGTGCATCCGGGTGATGGGCGGTGCGAACAAGCGCTACGCGTCGCTCGGCGATACGGTCATGGTCGCCGTGAAGGAAGCGTCGCCGGACGGGACCGTGAAGAAGGGCGAGGTGGCCCGCGCGGTGGTGGTCCGCACCGTGAAGGAGGTCCGCCGCAAGGACGGCTCCTACATCCGCTTCGACAAGAACGCCGTCGTGCTCATCAAGGCGGACGAGAACCCGGTCGGCACCCGCATCTTCGGCCCGGTGGCGCGCGAGCTGCGCGAGCGACAGTTCACGAAGATCATCTCGCTCGCGCCGGAGGTGATCTGATGCCGTCGGCACACGTGAGGCGCGGGGACACGGTCGGCGTGATCTCCGGCAGGGAGCGGGGCAAGCGCGGGAAGGTGCTGCGCGTGCTCCACGACAAGGGCCGCGTCCTCGTCGAGAACGTGAACATGATCAAGAAGCACCAGCGGCCGACGCAGAAGGTGCGGCAGGGCGGGATCATCGAGCGCGAGGGGCCGCTGCCGCTCTCGAATGTGCTGCTCATGTGTGCGCGCTGCGACCGCCCCGTTCGCCACGGGATCAAGGTGCTCGCGGACGGGCGCAAGCAGCGCGTGTGCAAGCGCTGCGGCGAATCCATCGACAGAGGGTAAGGAGCCATGGCGAAAGCAGCGGGAGGGGCGGCGCCGCAGAAGGCGCAGCAGCCGAAGGGCGGGGCCAAGCCCCAGGCCAAGACCCAGCCGAAGAAAGGCGCCGAGGCGCCGGCCACGCCGGCCGGCCGGCCGAAGCCGACGGGGTCCGTCCCGCCGCGGCTCAGAGACCGGTACCGGTCGCAGGTCGTGCAGGCCCTCATCAAGGAGCGCGGGTACACGAACGTGTTCGCCGTGCCGCGGGTCGACAAGATCGTCATCAACATGGGCGTTGGCGAGGGGCGCGAGAACGCGAAGGCGCTCGACTTCGCGACCGCCGATCTGCAGGCGATCAGCGGGCAGAAGCCGGTCGTGACGCGCGCGAAGAAGTCGATCGCGAACTTCAAGCTGCGCGAGGGCTCGCCGATCGGAGCGAAGGTCACGCTGCGCGGCGCCCGGATGTACGAGTTCCTCGACCGGCTGATGAACGTCGCGCTGCCCCGCGTGCGGGACTTCCGCGGCGTGCCGGGGCGCGGCTTCGACGGCCGCGGCAATTACGCGCTCGGCCTCCGAGAGCAGCTGATCTTCCCCGAGATCGTCTACGACAAGATCGACAAGGTCCGGGGCATGGACGTCAACATCGTCACGACGGCGAGGTCGGATGAGGAGGCCAAGGCCCTCCTCACGCATCTCGGCATGCCGTTCAGGGAGTAGCCGCGCGATGGCGAAGACCGCGCTGATCATGAAGGCCCAGCGGGCGCCGAAGTTCCCGACCCGCACGTACCGGCGGTGCAAGCTGTGCGGGCGCCCGCGCGGGTACCTCCGGAAGTTCGAGCTCTGCCGTCTGTGTTTCCGCGAGCTGGCGCTCAAGGGGGAGATCCCGGGCGTCGTGAAGGCGAGCTGGTAGCCATGCGCAGCGATCCGGTCGCCGATCTCCTGACTCGCATCCGCAACGCGAGCCGCGCCGAGCACGAGAAGGTCGACATCCCCGCCTCGAAGCTCAAGGTGCGAATCGCCGAGGTCCTCAAGGACGAGGGGTTCATCAAGAACTTCCGTGTGCTGGAGGACAAGAAGCAGGGCGTGCTGCGGGTGTACCTCAAGTACGGCCCGGGCAACGAGAAGATCATCACCGGCCTCGTGCGCGTGTCGACGCCCGGGCGCCGCATCTACGTGGGGCACGACAAGATCCCGTCGATCCTCGGCGGGATGGGCGTCGCCGTGCTGTCCACGCCGCGCGGCGTCGTCACGGACCGCGAAGCGCGCCGACAGAAGCTGGGCGGGGAAGTCCTCGCCTACGTGTGGTGAGGGACGAGACGTGTCACGCATCGGCAAGAAACCCATCCAGATCCCGCAGGGCGTGACCGTGCGGATCGACGGTCGCACGCTGGCCGCCGAGGGGCCCAAGGGCAAGCTGCGCCAGGAGCTCCCGGCGGGCATCACCGCGACGGTCGACAACGGCAGCCTCATGGTCGCGCGCGAGAGCGACGCGCGCCAGGTGCGGGCGCTTCACGGCCTGGCGCGCGCGCTCGTGCAGAACATGGTGACCGGCGTGAAGGACGGCTTCGAGAAGAAGCTGGAGATCGTCGGCATCGGCTACCGCGCGCAGCTGCAGGGCAAGGCGATCCAGCTCGCGCTCGGCTACTCGCATCCCGTCGTGTTCCCGCTGCCCGAGGGCGTCACGGCCGAGGTCGACAGGCAGACCGCGATCACTCTCCGCGGTGCCGACAAGGGGCTGCTCGGACAGACGGCAGCCAACCTGCGCGCGCTCCGGAAGCCCGACCCGTACAAGGGCAAGGGCATCCGGTACTCGGGCGAGGTGATCCGCCGCAAGGTCGGCAAGAAGGCGGGGGCGAAATGATCACGAAGGATCGGCGCACGGCTCGCGACGTCCGGCACCTGAGGCTCAGGCGGCATGTGCGGGGCTCGGCGGAGCGGCCGCGCCTCGCGGTCTTCCGGAGCCTCAAGCACATCGCGGCGCAGCTCATCGACGACGACACGGGCAGGACGCTCGCCGCCGCGGACAGCCGGTCGAAGGAGTTTCGAGACACGAACGGCAACAAGGGCGGCAATGTCGCCGGCGCCAAGGCGGTCGGCGCGGTGCTGGCCGAGCGGGCGAAGGCTGCCGGCATCACGAAGGTGGTGTTCGACCGCGGCGGGTACATGTACCACGGACGGGTCCAGGCGCTCGCCGACGCGGCGCGCCAGGGTGGCCTGGTCTTTTAGTCCACCAGGAGAGGAACCGAGTGGCCGAAGCGAAGATCGATCCGAGCGTGCTCGAGCTCAACGACCGAGTGGTCTCCATCAACCGCGTCGCCAAGGTCGTCAAGGGCGGCCGGCGGTTCTCCTTCACGGCGCTCGTCGTCGTCGGCGACGGCCGCGGGCACGTGGGCGTCGGCCTCGGGAAGGCGCACGAGGTGCCCGAAGCGATCCGCAAGGCGGTCGAGCACGCCAAGAAGGACCTGATCTTCGTGCCGCTCAAGGAGACGACGATCCCGTGCGAGATCACGGGACACTTCGGCGCCGGCAAGGTGTTCCTCAAGCCGGCCGTGCCGGGGACGGGCGTGATCGCGGGCGGCGCGGTGCGGCCGGTGCTCGAGGCGGTCGGCGTGCAGGACATCCTCACGAAGACCCTCGGCTCGAACAACCCGCACAACGTGCTCAAGGCCACCATGGACGCGCTCCGACGCATCCGGCGGCTGCACGACCTGCACTCCGCACGGCGGCGTGGCGGCGACGGCGAGGTTCCTCAGGAGGCGGCCAGTGGCAAGCAAGAAGGTTAAGCTGACGCTTGTCCGGAGCTTGATCGGGCTCAGCCCGAAGCAGGAGGCGACCGTGAAGGCGCTCGGGCTCCGACGCATGCACCGGTCGGTCACGCACGACGACACCCCCGACATCCGCGGCATGATCGCCCGGGTCCCGCACGTCCTGAAGGTGAGCCATGAGGCTTGAGGATCTTCGCCCCGCCGAGGGATCGCGACACCGTCGCAAGCGGGTCGGCCGCGGGCCGTCGTCCGGTTGGGGCAAGACGGCCGGCAAGGGGCACAAGGGGCAGAAGGCGCGCTCGGGAGGCGGCAAGACGGGCGGCTTCGAGGGCGGGCAGATGCCGCTCTACCGGCGCCTGCCGAAGCGCGGGTTCCTCCCGCACGGAGGCAAGACGCGGTACGCCATCGTCAACGTGAAGGACCTCGCCCGCTTCACCGCAGGGAGCGTCGTCGATCCCGATGCGCTCGTGGCCGCCCGCCTGATCCGGAACCATGACCGTGCCGCGGTGAAGCTGCTGGCCGAGGGGGATCTCGAGCACGCGGTCACCGTGCGCGTCCACGCGGCGAGCGGATCCGCCCGCACCAAGGTCGAGGCTCAGGGCGGCCGCGTCGAGCTCATCGCCGAGCGCTCCGCGGCCGGACCGGAGCGGTCCGCGGCCGGACCGGAGCGGTCCGCGGCCGGACCGGAGCGGTCCGCGGCCGGACCGGAGCGGTCCGCGGCCGGACCGGGTCCGCGGCCGGACCGGAGCGGGCGACTTCGTGATCGAAGGTCTGCAGTCCTTTCAGAACGTCTTCAAGATCCCGGAGCTCAAGCGCCGGATCCTCATCAGCGCCGGCTTCCTGATCGCGTACCGGCTCGGCGCCCACGTGCCGACGCCCGGGATCGACGGCCAGGCCCTCGCGCAGTTCTTCGACCAGGTGCAGGGCACGCTGCTCGGCATGGTCGACCTGTTCTCGGGCGGGAACCTCAGACGGCTGTCGATCTTCGCGCTCGGGATCATGCCGTACATCTCGGCGTCGATCATCCTGCAGCTGCTCACCGTCGTCATTCCCGCCCTCGAGCGGCTCGCGAAGGAAGGCGAGGCCGGCCGCAAGAAGATCACGCAGTACACGCGCTACGGCACGGTCGTGCTCTCGGCTGTCCAGGCGCTCGGCATCGCGTACGGGCTCGAGGGCATGCGGAGCCCGACGGGTGTCTCGATCGTCACCGATCCCGGCTGGGGCTTCCGCCTGCTCACGGTGCTGACGCTCACCGCCGGGACGGCGCTGATCATGTGGATCGGGGAGCAGATCTCCGAGAAGGGGATCGGCAACGGCATCTCGCTGATCATCATGGCGGGTATCGTCGTGCGCCTGCCGAGCGCGATCCAGGCGTCGTACACGCTGATCACCACCGGTGAGCTGAAGCTCTTCGTGTTCTTCGCGATCGTGGTCATGATGGTCGCGGTCACGGCCGCCGTCGTCCTCATGCAGGAGGGACAGCGGAAGATCCCGGTGCAGTACGCCAAGCGCGTGGTCGGCCGGCGGGTGTACGGCGGGCAGTCCACGCACATTCCGCTCAGGATCAACACCGCCGGCGTCATCCCGGTCATCTTCGCGTCGTCGCTCATCCTGTTCCCCGCGACGCTCACGCGCTTCGTGCCCCACCCGTGGATGCAGGCCATCGCCGACGCGCTCTCCCCGGGGCAGGTCACGTACACGTTCCTCTACATGGGCCTGATCATCTTCTTCACGTACTTCTACACGGCGATCGTGTTCAACCCGATCGACCTGGCCGACAACATGAAGAAGTACGGGGGCTTCATCCCGGGCGTCCGCCCGGGCAAGAAGACGGCCGAGTACATCGACCACACGCTCACGCGCATCACGCTGCCGGGCGCGCTCTTCCTGGCGCTGATCTCCGTCCTGCCGGATATGCTGATCCGCTGGTTCAACGTGCCGTTCTACTTCGGCGGCACGAGCCTCCTCATCGTGGTGGGTGTGGCCCTCGACACGGTGCGGCAGATGGAGTCGCACCTGCTGATGCGCAACTACGAGGGTTTCCTCCGCAGATCCCGGACACGCCCGAGTGGCGCGTTCGGGCGGAGGAGCTGAACGCGATGCGGGTGGCGTTCCTTGGTCCTCCGGGTGCCGGCAAGGGCACCCAGGCGAGCGAGCTCGCGCGGGAGTGGTCGGTCCCTCACATCGCGACGGGTGACATGCTCCGCGCGGCAGTCGCCGCCGGCACGCCGCTCGCGGGTGAGGCGAGGGCCTACATGGACCGGGGAGAGCTCGTGCCGGACTCGGTGATCGTCGCGATGGTCGGCGAGCGCCTGGCGCAGGCGGACGCCGCGCGCGGCTACATCCTCGACGGCGTCCCGAGGACAGTCCCGCAGGCGGAGGCGCTCGACCAGCTCCTCAAGGACCGGCGCCAGGCGCTCGACCGGGTCGTCTACTTCGACGTGTCGGAAGCCGAGATCCTCCGCAGGATGACCGGCCGGCGGGTCTGCCGCCGCTGCGGAGAAACGTTCCACGTGATCTCCGCGCCGCCGAAGCGCGAGGCCGTCTGCGACCGATGCGACGGCGAGCTGTACCACCGCGACGACGACTCCGAGGCGACGGTGCGCCGCCGGCTCGAGGTCTACGCGCAGCAGACGGCGCCGCTGCTCGCGTACTACCGGGACCGCGGCATGCTCGCGACCGTGCCCGGGCAGGGGGCGATCGACGACATCCGTGCCGCGCTCAGGCGCATCGTGGACGGCGTGCCGCGATGATCGTGCTCAAGTCGCCCCGGGAGATCGCGCTGATGCGCCAGGGCGGCGACATCCTCGCGGACGTCATCGAGCACCTCCGCGCCGTGGTCAGGGCGGGCATGTCGACCAAGGAGATCGACGAGGAGGTCGAGAGCTTCATCAAGCGGCGCGGTGCGAAGCCCGCGTTCAAGGGCTATCGAGGCTTCCCAGCCACCGTCTGCGTATCGATCAACGACGAGATCGTCCACGGCATCCCGTCGTCGCACCGGCGACTGCAGGAGGGCGAGATCGTCGGTCTTGATCTGGGGTGTATCGTGGGGGGGTACTACGCCGACTGCGCCTTCACGCTCGCCATCGGCGACGTGCCCTCGGGTGTCCAGAAGCTTCTCGACGTGACTCGCGAGAGCCTGGAGCTCGCCATCGACGAATGCCGGCCCGGCCGGCGGCTCTCCGACGTCTCGCACGCGGTGCAGCGCCACGTGGAAGCGCATGGCTTCTCGGTCGTCCGGGCGTTCGTGGGGCACGGCATCGGCCGCGCGCTGCACGAGGATCCTCAGATCCCGAACTTCGGCGAGCCGGGGCGTGGGCCCCAGCTCAAGCCGGGGATGGTGCTCGCCATCGAGCCGATGGTCACGATGGGCACCTGGGAGGTGAAGATCCTCGACGACGGCTGGACGGCCGTCACGAGGGACGGCAGCCTGTCGGCGCATTTCGAGCACACGATCGCGGTGACGGAGCAGGGTCCGGACGTCCTCACCCGAAAGAATGGGAACCGGCTATGAGGCGAGGGAGACGCGGTGGTGGACGGGGCCCGAGGGGGCCCCGGCCGGCGGCAGACAAGCCCGAGGCGAGTGACACAGAGTCATCGAAGGAAGACGCCATCGAGGTGGAGGGCAGCGTGGTGGAGCCGCTCCCGAACGCGATGTTCCGCGTGGAGCTCGACAACGGCCACCGCGTGCTCGCGCATGTCAGCGGCAAGATGCGCATGCACTTCATCAGGATCCTGCCGGGTGACCGCGTGAAGGTCGAGCTCTCCCCGTACGACCTCAGCCGGGGTCGGATCACCTACCGGTTCAAGTAGCCGAGAGCGAGCGCACGAACATGAAAGTGAGACCGTCGGTCAAGGCCCGGTGCGAGCACTGCAAGATCGTCAAGCGCCGGGGCGTGACGCACATCATCTGCAAGAATCCGCGCCACAAGCAGCGGCAAGGCTAGGTCGCCCGGACACGGCAACGGTCGACGGGACGACGTAACAGAACGGAGACGAGACGATGGCACGAGTCGCAGGAGTCGACCTCCCCCGGGACAAGCGTGGAGCCGTGGGTCTCACGTACATCTACGGGATCGGCACGCCGAGCGCCAGGACAGTGCTCGTCGAGGCCGGCATCGACCCGGCGAAGCGCGTGCGGGACTGGACCGACGAGGAGGTCAACCGCATCCGTGACATCATCGAGCGCAACTTGAAGGTCGAGGGCGATCTCCGGCGCGAGGTGTCCATGAACATCAAGCGGCTCATGGACATCGGCTGCTACCGCGGCATCCGGCACCGGCGCGGCCTCCCGGTGCGCGGGCAGCGCACGCACACGAACTCACGCACGCGCAAGGGCCCCCGCAAGGGCGTCATGGTCAGGAAGAAGCCGGCCGCCGCAGCCGGACCGAGGAAGGCAGGAGCGTAACCGATGGCAGAGCAGCAGCCCAAGGCGGGCCGGAAGAAGGGCGGCAAGAAGCGCGAGCGGCGCGAGGTGCGGACGGGCGTGGCGCACGTGCAGGCGACCTTCAACAACACCATCGTCACGCTCACGGACAAGATGGGGAACGTGGTGTCGTGGTCGAGCGCCGGCAGCGCCGGGTTCAAGGGGTCCCGCAAGTCGACGCCGTTCGCCGCGCAGACCGCGGCGGAGCAGGCGGGGCGCAAGGCCATGGAGTACGGCATGAAGCAGGTCGAGGTCTTCGTGCGCGGACCGGGGGCGGGCCGTGAGGCGGCCATTCGGTCGCTGCAGGCGGTCGGGCTCGAGGTCACGGCCATCCGCGACGTGACACCCATCCCCCACGACGGGTGCCGGCCGCCGAAGCGGCGGCGGGTGTAGGGGGCGGCGATGGCACGGTACAAGGACGCGAAGTGTCGCCTCTGCCGCCGCGAGGGCATGAAGCTCTTCCTCAAGGGGGCTCGCTGCTTCACCGACAAGTGCGCCATCGAGCGCCGCAACTACCCGCCGGGCCAGCACGGGCTGAACCGGGGCAAGCTGACGAACTTCGGCGTCCAGTTGCGCGAGAAGCAGAAGGCGAAGCGGATCTACGGCGTCGTCGAGAACCAGTTCCGCCGGGCGTTCGCGCGCGCCGAGCGCGAGAAGGGCGTCACCGGCGAGAACCTGCTCCGCCTGCTCGAGTGCCGGCTCGACAACGTCGTGCACCGGCTGGGCTTCGCCGCGTCGCGGCGTGAGTCACGGCAGATGGTCGCGCACGGGCACTACCGCGTGAACGGGCGCAAAGTCACGGTCCCGTCCTTCCTGGTCGGCGTCGGCGACGTCGTCGAGCTTCGCTCGAGCTCGAAGCTCGCCGCGCGCGTCGACGACAACCTGAACGCCGGCCGGGGCGGCGTGCCGCAGTGGCTCGAGCTCGATGTGGCCCAGAAGCGGGGCACGGTGCGGAGTCTGCCGCTGCGCGAGGACATCCAGATCCCGGTGCAGGAGCAGCTCATCGTTGAGCTGTACAGCAAGTAGCGCCATGCCGCGCATCCCGTTCCAGATGCCGAAGAAGGTCGAGTGGGAGATCCTCTCGGAAAGCTACGGCCGTCTCGTGGCCGAGCCGTTCGAGAAGGGCTACGCGCTCACGGTGGGGCACTCGCTCCGCCGGACGCTGCTCAGCATCATTCCCGGCGCCGCCGTCGCGTGGGTCGTCATCGACGGCGTCAGGAGCGTCGAGCAGAAGATCCCGGGCGTGACGGAGAGTACGGTCGACGTGGTGCTGAACCTGAAGAAGCTCGCGATCCAGGTGCCGTCGGGCGAGCCGCGCGTGGTGCGGATGGAGCTCACGGGGCCACGGCGCGTGACGGGCGCCGACGTGCCGGAGACGGACGTCGAGATCCTCAACCCGGAGATCGAGCTGTTCACCCTCGCGGAGGGCGCCAGCGTCAGGATCGAGCTCGGGGTCGGGATCGGCCGCGGCTACGAGGCGGCGGACAAGAAGGCGAATGTCCCCGCCGGCGCGATCGCCGTCGACTCGGCGTACTCGCCGATCACGCGGGTCTCGTACAACGCGGAGATGTCGCGGCTCGGCAAGATCACCGACTACGAGAAGCTCGTGCTCGAGATCTGGACGAACGGGTCGGTGGGGCCTGACGACGCCCTCACGCGCGCTGCGGCGTACCTGAAGGACCACTTCACACCGCTCACGGCGCGCGCGTCCGACGAGGACGCGGAGGGCGGGACCGGGGAGGCCTACCTCCGCGATGCGCTCGGCAAGAGCCTCGAGGAGCTGAGCCTGACGGCGCGCGCGGTCAACGCGCTCAAGAACGCCGACATCCACCTCGTCGCCGACCTCGCGCAGAAGACCGAGGCGGACCTCGAGCACGTGAAGAACCTCGGTGAGAAGTCCATCGACGAGATCAAGGTCGCGCTCGCGTCCCTCGGCCTGTCGCTCGGCATGCGGATCGACGCGAACCTGCTGGGCGCGCTCGGCCGCGGCACGGGCTCCGGGCCGGCCGCCGGCAGCGGAGGGGTGCGATGAGGCATCGGATCGACGGCTACAAGCTCGGGCGGCTCACCAAGCACCGGAACGCGATGTTCCGGAACCTCCTCGTGTCGCTTTTCCGCCACGAGCGGATCACCACCACCGAGGCCAAGGCCAAGGCCGTCCGGGGCCTCGCCGACCACTGCGTCACGCTCGCGAAGCGCGACGTGAACCGGCTCCACGCCCGCCGCCAGGTGCTGTCGCTCGTGCCCGACCGTGAGGTCGTGGCGCGCCTCTTCGACGTCGTCGCGGCGCGCTACGGCGATCGCAACGGCGGCTACACGCGCCTCGTGAAGGCGGGGCCTCGTCCCGGCGACGCCGCGCCCATGGTGCTCCTCGAGCTCGTCGATCGCGTCGAGCCCGAGAAGGACGGCAAGGGCAAGAAAGGCGAGAAGCGCGAGAAGCCCCCGAAGGGCGAGCGCAAGCGCGCGAAGAAGCAACAGGCCGCCGCGAGCTAGACCGCTACCCCTTGACGCTGCCGGCGGTCAGGCCCTCCACCATGTACCGCTGGAGGTACATGTACGCGGCGATCACCGGCAGGGTCGTCAGTACCGCACCCGCCATCAGGAAGCCCCAGCCGTACACGTCGCCCGTGATGAAGCTCGAGAGGCCCACGGGCAGCGTGCGGAGCTTCACGTCCGTGATGAAGACCAGCGCGTACAGGAACTCGTTCCAGGCCTGCGTGAAGGCGTAGAGCCCGGCGGCGAGCACGCCCGGCGCCGACAGCGGCAGCACGACCCGCACGAACGCGCCGAACCGCGTCGCGCCGTCGATCATCGCCGCCTGCTCCAGCTCCTCGGGGATCGACTCGAAGTAGCCCATCAGCAGCCAGGTGACGAACGGCACCGTGAAGCTCGGGTACGCCGCAATCAGCCCGGCCAGCGAATCGGCCAGCCCGAGCGTCCGGAGCTGCGCGTAGAGCGGGATGAACAGGATCGACGGCGGCACGAGATACGTGATCAGGACCGCACTCGACATGAACGCGCGTCCGAGGAAGCGCAGGCGCGCGAGCGCGTACGCGCCGAGGGTTCCGATCGCGGTGGCGAGCAGCGTGCTCGACATGGACACGATCGCGCTGTTGCCGTACCAGACGGCGAAGTCGGTGTGCGTGAGGAGCTGGCGGTAGTTCTCGGTGACCATCGGCCGCGGCCAGAACATCGAGACCAGGCTGCGCATCTGGTCCTCGCTCTTCAGCGAGGTGATGGTCATCCAGTAGAAGGGGAACACGACGATGACGAGCAGGCCCAGCAGGAAGGTGTAGGAGACCGCCGCCGCGAGGCGCTCCCGGCCCCTCACCGGGCCTGCCCCCGGCGCATGTACCGCGCGAGCACCACGATGACCATCGCGAGCCCGGGCAGCATCGTCAGCGCGACCGCGATCGCTTCCCCCAGCCGCTGGGCCCCGAAGGCGATCTCGTACGTCAGCACGGGGAGCACCTGGGTCGCTCCGCCCGGGCCGCCCTTCGTGAGGATGTAGACGATCTGGAAGTCGTTGAAGGTCCAGATCGTCGAGAGCAGCACCACGATGATGACGATGTTCTTGAGGCCCGGGAGCGTGACGTTGAGGAAGCGCCCGACGACGCCCGCGCCGTCGACCGCGGCGGCCTCGTACAGATCCGACGAGATCGCCTTCATGCCGGCGAGGAAGCTGATGCCGAAGAAGGGGAATCCCCGCCAGACGTTGACCGCGATCACGGACGCCATCGCCGTGTTCGGCTCGCTGAGCCAGCCGACGCCGGTGGGGAGCACGCCGAGCACGCGCACGAGCAGGTAGTTCAGCACGCCGAGGCTGTAGTCGTAGATCCAGTAGAAGTTGAGCGCGGAGACGACGGTCGGCGCCACCCAGGGGATCAGCAGCACCCCCGTGAAGAAGCTCCGGAAGCGGATGCGGGAGGTCAGCACGAGCGCCATCGCCATCCCGAGCACGAGCTTGACCGCGACGGACGTGAAGGTGAACACGAAGCTGTTCACGAGCGCCCGCCGGAAGAAGCCGTCGCCCGCGAGCTTCACGTAGTTGTCGAGCCCGACGAACACCGGCGGCACGCCGACGTACTTCCGCGTCATGCTGAGGTAGATCGCGTAGCCGAACGGGTACGCGACCAGCGCCAGCACGAGCACGACGATCGGCAGGACGAAGAGAAAGCCGAGGCGGTAGTCGGGCCCGAGCAGGCGCGTGAGCCCGCGGCGCCGCCCGGCGCGCGCATCGAGCGTCGCGCCGGCGGGCAGCGGCGCCGCGGCAGTCGACATGGTCGGCGTGCGCCTCCGCTAGCCGCGACGCGCCCGGACGATCTCCTCGACCCGGCCGTGCGCCTCCTTGATCGCGGCCTCGATCGTGAGCCCGGCCGTGACCACGCGACCCGCCATGTCGGTGAGGATCTTCTGCCCCTGCACCTCGGCGGCGGCCGGCGTCATTGGGCCCGGGTAGCCGATCGGGACGGAGCGGAGGATGTTCTGGAGGATCGCGTGGAAGTTCGGGTCCGACTTCCAGTAGGGATCCTCGACTCGCTTCTTGTACACGGGACCCGCCTGGCCGATCGAGACCTTCACGTACTCGCGGAAGCGTGTCTCGTCCTCCAGCCAGCGGACGAGGTCCTCGCAGAGCTCGTTGTGCTTCGTCTTCTGGAAAATGGCCCAGTTGTAGCAGCTCGAGCCCACGAAGCTGCCGGCGGGCCCGCCGGGTGTGAGCACGAGCAGCGTCTTGGGTGCGAGCTCGTGCTTCTTGTTGACCATCGCGAAGTAGAGGCTCGCGCCGTTGTTGGTCGTCACGAGCTTGCCGGCCATGTACGCCTCGTTGTTGGACATGTCGTTCCAGCCCATCACGCCCGGCGGCTGGATCTTGTACTTCTTGATCGTGTCGACCGCGAACTGGAGCGCCGCGGTGTTCTGCTTGAGGAACGCGGTGCCGAGCGCGGGCTTGCCGTCCTTGTCGAACACGCCCCCGCCGTAGTCCCAGAGGATGTTCTGCATGAACCCGTCGCCGTCGTCCGAGCGGTTCAGGGTCTGCGCGAAGCCCCACAGGTCCTTGGCCGGGTCCGTGGTCTTCCGCGCGAAGTCGACGACGTCGGGGTCGTACACCTTCGGCGGCTTGAGCCCCTTCGCGTCCATGATGTCCTTGCGGATGTAGAACACGGTGATCATGGCGTAGCGGGGCACGCCGAGGTACTTGCCCTCGAGCTTCATCGCCATGTCGGCGAACGGCAGCATGCCGCCCCGCGCGCCCGCGACGTCGCTCGCGAGCTTCGTCACGTCGCGCAGCGCCGCCTTGTAGCGCATCGGCCCGTAGACGTTCATCTCGGCCATGTCGGGCGGGTTGCCGGTCTCGATCGCGGCGACGAACTTCGTCTCGCGGTCGCCGAACGTCGCCCAGTCGAGCTCGACGTTCACCTTGCGCTCCTTGCCCCACGCCTCGATCTGCCGCGCGAGGACGTCGTTGCCCGCGGTGACGAAGCTCTTGAACAGCCACACGCGGAGCTTCGGCTTCGCCTGCGCGTTCGCCATGCTGCGCAGCACGCCGAGGCCCGCGGCCGTGCCGCCCGTGACGACCACCGCCCGCCGCAGGAACTCGCGACGTGCGAGCAGTCCCGCGTGGAGCCGTTCCGCCAGATCACGTAGCCGCCTGTCCATGGTCGTCCTCCAAGTCGCTGTGAAAGGCAGCGGGGATCTGCGCGCGTCCCGTCGTGCGGAGCGCGCGGATCCACCGGGCTGATGTGTGCTGTTGCTATCTCCGGCCGAGCGGACATCGAAGTCCATCCGCTCCACTCGTTATTTTGTTGGAGCGTACGGCCCAACGAGTCGGCGGAGCGTGGAAGACGTGCAGAGACGCGTGGAGACGCGAACGCCCCGCCGACATCACGGCGGGGCGTCACGGATCGTGCGGACGGGACTACGTCAGGTGCTGGCGGAAGAACGCGAGCGTGCGGCGCCACGCGTCATCAGCGGCCGCTTTGTCGTAGATCCCCGCGCGCTCGTCGTTGAAGAACGCATGGTCGACGTTCGGATAGATGTGGACCTCCGATGACTTGCCGGCCTTCTTGATCGCGGCGTCCACGTCGCGCGCGACCTGGGGCGTGACGAACTGATCCTTCTCGGCGAAGAGTCCGAGCACCGGACCCGCGAGCTTCGAGTAGTCCGGCTTCACGTGCGGGTGCACGCCGTAAAAGTTCACGCACGCGCCCACGGAGGCGTTGAGCGTGGCCGCGAAGAGCGCGAGCTGACCGCCCATGCAGAAGCCGACCACGCCGATCTTCTGCGTGGACGAGTGCGGCTTCAGGGCGTCGATCGCTCCGCGGAGGTCCTTCTCGGCCTGGCCCACGTTCAGGGCCATGAAGAGCTTGCCGGCCTCGTCCGGCTCGTCCGCGGTCTTGCCGTGGAAGAGATCCGGCGCGAGCGCGGCGAACCCCTCCGCCGCGAAGCGGTCGGCGACGTTCTTGATGTGGCCGACCAGGCCCCACCACTCCTGGATCACGATCACGCCGGGCCCCTTGCCGGCCGCGGGTGTCGAGAGGTAGGCGTCGGTCGTGCCGCCGTTGGACGGAAACTGCACCGTGCGTCCAGCCATGTCGTGGGCCTCCTTCGTGGACTCGCCTTCGTGAACTCGGGATGCTCATGATACGGCGCGGTTCCGGAGGCGTCCACCGCGTCGCGCAGGCGCGCAGATGTTCTGAGGCGCCAGACCGGTATAGAGTTGCGGGGGGTCAGCCCTCCGGACCGCCAAGGGGACCCGAGGAGCGCCCCGGCTTCGCCGGGGCGCTTCCGAGCGCGGGGGGCGTGGGGGACCCTTCGAGGCCCCCCACTTCCCTCGGTCGGGCCATGTCGGGGCCCCCCATTACATCGATCGCGCGATCTTCACCGCGATCACGCGGCGTGTGTCCGCTTCGAGCACCGTGATCGCATAGCCCGGAACCTGGAACTCTTCACCCGTACGCGGGATGCGGTGGAGCGTGGCGAGCACGAGTCCCGCGACGGTCTCGTAGTCCTGCTTCGGCAGCGTCCAGTCGAGCGCCTCGTTGAGCTCGTCGATGTTGATCCGGGCGGCGACCCAGTAGCTGCCGTCCGGCAGGCGCTGCACGGACGCCGGCGCGCGGTCGTGCTCGTCCTCGATCTGCCCGACGATCTCCTCCAGGATGTCCTCGAGCGTCACGATCCCGGTCGAGCCCCCGTACTCGTCGACGACGACCGCCATGTGGCTGCGCGTGCGTTGCATGTCCCGGAGGAGGTCGTCGATGCGCTTGGTCTCCGGGACATAGTACGGCTCGCGCATCAACTCCTCGACGGTGCGCGCCTCCGCCCCTCGTGACAGCAGATCCATCGCGGCGACGATGCCCACGATGTTCGTCTCGCGCTGCCGGAAGACCGGGATGCGCGAGAAGCCTCGTTCCCCGATCAGGGCGACGGCGTCGGCGGGGGTCGCCGTCGCCGGGAGCATGGCGGCCTCGACGAGCGGCACCATCACCTCACGCACGAGCGTGTCGCCGAGGTCGAAGATCTTGTCGATCATCTCGGCTTCCTGCGTCGTGACGTCCGCCTCGCCCGGCTCCAGCTGGAGCAGCGCCTTCAACTCCTCCCGCGACACGAAGTGACGCACGTTCGGTTCGGCGCCGCCGAACGCCTGCAGGACGAGCCGGACGATCCTCTGCGCGAACCAGACGAGCGGCGCGAGCGCCACGCCGGCCCAGGTGAGCGGCCGGAAGAGGCGCAGGACGAGGTTCGTGGCCCACTCGCGCGCCACGGCCTTCGGGATGATCTCGCCGAACACGAGCATCACCGGCGTCAGCGTCGCGGTCACGGCCACGGCCGCCCACGACCCGAGGACGGGGAGCAGCGTCCACGTGGCCGCAGACGCGGCGACGATGTGGGCGACGGTCACGCCCATCATCGCGGACGAGAGCACGCCCTCGGGACGCCGGAAGGCCTCGAGGTACCGCGCGGCGACGCGGTGGCCTTCCTCGGCGAGATGTCGCAAGCGGTGCCGGTTGGCGGCGATGAACGACATCTCCGCCATCGAGAAGAACACCGTGGCGGCGAGGCAGACGATCGGCACCCACAGAAGGGTCACGCGACGACCTCCCCGACCGACGCGCGCTTGAGCGCGACGAGCACCTCGATGACGCGCGTGCGCTCCACCTTCTCCACGGTCACGCACGCGTCCGCCGTCTCCATGCGCTCCGCCTTTCGCGGCACGCGGCCGAACAGGTCGAGGACCCAGCCGCCGACGGTGTCGTACGACTCGTGCGGGATGGACAGGCCGGTCACCGTGTTGAGCTCGTCGATCGCCAGCTTCCCGGCGACGCGGTACGTCGTCGCGTCGAGCTTCTGGATCAGCCGCTCGGGTTCGTCGTACTCGTCGGCGATCTCGCCGACGACCTCCTCCAGCAGGTCTTCCAGGGACACGAGCCCCGCGGTCCCGCCGTACTCGTCGACCACCATCGCGACGTGCAGGCGCTTCGCCTGGAACTCCTGCAGCAGGACGTCCGCGCGCTTGGTTTCCGGCACGAAGTACGGCGGGTGCAGGTGCGCGCGCAGGTCGAAGTCCTTCGGCAGACCGGTCATGTACCTGAGGAGGTCCTTGGTGTAGAGCACGCCGACGATCACGTCGATCGAGCCGTCGTAGACCGGCACGCGGGAATGCAGGTTCTCGCGCAGGGCGGGGAGGATGTCGTCCACCGGGGTCTCGACGTCGAGACAGAACATGTCGGTCCTCGGCACCATGACGGACCGCACGAGCGTGTCCTCGAGCTCGAAGACCTTGTGGATCATCTCCCGCTCCTCGCGCTCGACGATGCCCTCCTGGGCGCCGACGTCGACGAGGGTCCGCAGCTCTTCCTCGGTGAGCTCGGACGCGTGGGCCTCGCCGCGCCGCACGAGGCGGACGGTGAGCTCGGTGAGCCCGGAGAGCACGGCGCGCACGCCGGTGACGGTGAGCAGGCGCCCGAGCCATCCGATCGGCACGCGCGCGAGCGTGAGGAAGCGCTCCGGATGCTTGACGGCGAGGGTCATCGGCAGCACCTCGCCGAAGGTCGTCAGCAGCAGGATCATCGCGAGCATCTCGGCCGCGAGCCCGAAGCGCGTGCCGAAGAGGTGCGCGGCGACGCTCGCCGCGATCGCGGCCGCGCCGATGTTGATGAGCGTGATCCCGACGAGCAGCGTCACGAGCAGGTCGTGCGGGCGATCGATGAGCTTCGTCTGCGCGTCGCCGTCCTGACCGCGCATCCGCTCGAGCCGCGCACGGCCGAGCGAGAAGTAGGCGGCCTCCGCACCCGTGAGGATCGCCGAGCAGGCGACGAGGAGCAGCAGCGCGAGGATCTCGAGCACGATCCCGTCGTTCATCCCGCCCGCGGATCCTCCCTCGTCTGGAAGTGCTGGAATCCTCCGGTGAGCGCGACGGTGCGTCCGCCGGCGTCGCGCAGCGTGAGTCCGTGCTCCGCGTGCCGGATCTCGCCGACGACGTGGAGCCGGGTACCCGTGGCGCGCTCGAGCCCTTCCGCGACGGTGCGCAACGCCTCGCGGTCGCACGTCAGCAGGAGCTCGTAATCCTCGCCTCCGCCGGTGGCCCACGTCATCGCGTCCGCACCGAGCGCCGCGGCCACCCGTCTCGTCGCGTCGTTCACCGGGAGTCGATCGAGGTCGACCCGGGCGCCCACACCGCTTTCCTCACCGATGTGGGCGAGATCGGTGGCAAGCCCGTCCGAGAGGTCGATCATCGCGGTTACACCGCGGGCCGCACCGAGCCAGAGGCCCTCGCGCGTGCGTGGCACCGGCCGCCGGTGTGCCGTCGTCACGTCGGCCAGCGCATCCACGGGCAGTCCCTGCGGCGGCGCACTGCGCTCGAGCACCGCGAATCCGGCGGCCGACCGGCCGAGGGGTCCGGTCACCGCGATCACATCACCGGCACGCGCCGTAGACCGAAGCACCGGCCGTTCGGCTTCCCCGAGCAGCGTGACGTTGATCACCCAGCCCGCTCGTGACGCGGACGTGTCGCCTCCGACGACCGCGACACCCCGGTCGGTGGCGAGCGTCAGCATCCCCTCGTAGAACGCCTCGACCTCCTCGGACGACGTCGACGGAGGACACGCCAGCGCGACGAGCGCCCAGCGCGGACGGCCGCCCATCGACGCGATGTCCGACAGGTTGACCGCGAGCGCTTTCCAGCCGATGTCTTCAAGTGTGGCGTGGCGCCGCCGGAAGTGGACGTCCTCGATCAGGAGGTCCGTCGTGGCCAGGAGCAGCGAGCCCGGACGTGGCTCGAGGACCGCGCAATCGTCTCCGATGCCCGCGCGCACTCCCGAGCGGGCGTGGGCCGTCGCACGACGCACGAGGTCGATCACGCCACGCTCGGTGACCGCGGCGGCGCTCATGGCAGGCGTGCGCTCCCTGTCGCGAGCCGCCAGCAGGCGCGCGCAGATCCCCGGCGTTCCGCGCACGGCGTCAGCCGTGGCGAGCCAGCGAACGACGGTGGGGCACCTATGCCGGCGGTACTAATAGACCGTCGGACGGCTGGTCAGGCGACGGCGTCCAGCTTCTTCTTGAGCTGGACTTTGGGAACGGCGCCGATCACCTGATCGACGACCTTGCCCTCCTTGAGGAGCAGGATAGTCGGGATCGACCGGATACCATACCGGGCTGCGAGCGCAGGGTTCTCATCGACGTTGACCTTGGCCAGCGTCACGCGACCCGCCGAGTCCTTGGTCAGTTCATCGAGCACGGGTGCGATCGCGCGGCATGGACCGCACCACTCCGCCCAGAAGTCCACCATCAGCACCCCGGGAGTCTTCGAGAGGGTGTCATCGAAGTTCTGCTCCGTGAGGTGGACACTCGATCCTTCGGCCATCGCAGTCTCCTGAGTAAAAGTCAACATCTACGCTAACATGCCGAGCGGTCCCACGCAAGGTGACCGCGTGCTCAGGCACCTAGCCGGCGGTCGTTCGACCGTCGAGGCAAGCCCCAAACGGTCGCGCATTAAGAGCTTGTCACTTTGACACCCCCTCTGATAGAGTCCACACAACGATGGAAGCTGCAAAGGTCATCGTCGTCGACGACGAGCCCGCGATCCTGAACCTCCTCAAGGAGGCGCTCGGGAAGTGGGGGTACCAGGTCGTGTGCGCGTCGAACGGCGCCGAAGCACTCGACATGCTTCGCAATGGTCTGTTCGACGCCGCGCTCACCGATGTCCGGATGCCGGACATGAGCGGGCTCGATCTGCTGCGCGCGATCAAGGCGCACGACGAGTCCATCGAGGTCGTCATCATGACGGGGTATCCGACGATCTCGTCGGCGGTCGAGGCGCTCCGCGAAGGCGCCTACGACTACCTGTCGAAGCCGCTGATGCTCGACGAGCTGCGGCACCTGATGGCGCGCGTCATGGAGCGGCGGTTCCTGCGCGGCGAGGTGCACACGCTGCGCGCACGTCTCGGCGAGGAGCTCACGGTCAACGAGCTGATCGGGAACTCGCCCCCGATGCAGCTGGTCAAGGACATCATCTCGAAGGTCGCGGTGACGGACTCGCCGGTCCTGATCGAGGGCGAGAGCGGCACCGGCAAGGAGCTGGTCGCGGCCGCGATCCACCGGTTGTCCGAACGGGCGAAGATGCCGTTCATCCCGGTGAACTGCAGCGCGATCCCGGCCGAGCTGCTGGAGTCCGAGTTCTTCGGGCACGTGCGCGGCGCCTTCTCCGGAGCGGTGGCCGACGCCCTCGGTCTGTTCCGGAGCGCGAACCAGGGGACGATCTTCCTGGACGAGATCGTCGAGCTGCCGCCGACGCTCCAGGTCAAGCTCCTGCGCGTGCTCCAGGAGATGCAGGTACGCCCCGTCGGCTCGACGAAGGCCTATCCGGTCGACGTGCGGGTCATCGCCGCGACGAACCGCAACCTCGAACAGGCGATGACCGACGGCAGCTTCCGGCAGGACCTCTTCTACCGGCTCAACGTCGTGCGCATCCCGCTGCCCCCGCTTCGGGACCGGCGCGACGACATCCCGGCGCTGGTCAACCACTTCCTGCGCCGCTTCAATCGACGGTTCCGGCGCGACGTGCGCGGCATCACGCCGGAGGCCATCATGACGCTCACGGCCTACGACTTCCCCGGGAACGTGCGCGAGCTCGAGAACATGATCGAGCGGGCGTACGCGATGGGCGCCCGCGACCAGATCACGATCTCGGACCTCCAAATCCTCGGACGGCCGACGGTCGTGACGCCGTCGTCGCCGGCGAAGCCGATCCCGACGCTCGCCGAGGTCGAGAGGGAGCTCATCCTGAAGGCGCTGGCTGTCTTCAAGAACGACAAGGAAGCCGCTGCGCGCGCCCTCGGCATCTCGCGCCGTACCATCTACCGCCGGCTCAAAGAATACGGGATGCTGTGAGAGCGGCCCGGGGGAACCCGGGCCGCCGCGCCAGTCCTCTCAGAGTCGGAACGAAGCAGGCGAACCAGGGGGTCGAGAAGCGCCACGGCTTTGGCGGGTGCGTCCGCGCACCCCCCCCGGGGCGCTTCGAGCGCCGGGGGCTTGGGGGGCTTCGATAGTCCCCCCATGAAGTGGTGTCTAAATGGCCAGTGTGTCAGTGTCGGCGCGGCACCACGCTGACACGCTGTTGACCTCAAGTGCCTGGAATTTTGGGTCTTATCGGCGTGGCATTCGCGGTGCAGTTGTCCGTCGGCATGATTGTGACAGAGCCGCTCCACGAAGTGCAGACCTCGACCCTCCGGGTCGGCGTGGGGTTCAGCGAGCACGCTGATCCGAGCCGCGCCGTCGTCGAAGCCAGCGAGTCCGCGCGCGCGACGCTCCGCGGCGCGACCGCGCACCTGACGCTGATCATCACAGCGGGACCCGTCGCATCCGACGCCGTGTCGGCCGTGAAGTCGGTGCTCGGCCCGGTCGGTGTCGCCGGCGGAACGACCGCTCGGCTGTTCACGGAGGCCGGATTCCACGAGCGCGGTGCGCTCATCGTCGCGATGGCCACCGAGGGCGACGCGACGAACGGTGTCGCCGCCGTGTCCTGCACGGATGTGGCGGAGGCCGGGCGCAGCGCCGCCCGGATCATCATGGCTGGCTGGCCGTTCCGGCTCCGCTATCCACGCGGCCTCGGGATCGCGTTCTCCGCGCTCGGGACGCCGCGTCAGTTCCTCGAGTCGTGGCGTCAGTTCATGGGCCCGAAGATGCGGACGGTATGTGGCTCGATGCCGGGCAGCGTCCTCTACGGCGCCGGCACCCGGCCCATCCTGAGCGTCGCGTGCCTCGAGGCGCCGTACTCGACGGGCCTCGGGTACGCCGAGGCCTTCGCCGGTGACGCGGCCCTCGAACCCGACATGCTGATCCGCGGAGCGGCGGAGGCGACGAGCACCGCCATCAAGCGGCTGAACGAGCGGCCTGCGCGGCTCGTGCTCGTGCTCGAGTCGGCGGCGCGCCACGAAGCCCTAGGGTCGCGCGCCGGCGAGGAATGGCACCAGGTCCAGACCGCGGCCGGTTATCGGCTGCCGTGCGTCGGCTGGTTGTGCGAACGGGTGGATGGTTTCGGCCGAGGCATCCAGCCGATGGACCAGACCGGTTCGCTCGTGGTCGCCGCCGTCGGCGACGGTCCGGGCGCCGGCGCCTGAACCGATTTCATCGGGGGGTCAAGACGACCCCCCGAAATCCCCCCGCGCTCGCACACGCCCCGGGGGACCCGGGGCGCGGCTCGGGAACCCGTTTGCTTTACAAACTCCGCATTCACGTGCCTTGACCTCTCCGCTCACCCGCCCCGCATCCGTCCGCGGCGGCGCGGACGCCGATCGCCGCCCA
>JACPDG010000027.1 GCA_016184125.1 Candidatus Rokuibacteriota bacterium
CCCGCTGAACGCGGTGCTCGTGGAGGGGCCGCAGCACGGCGCGGTGACGCTGAACGCGGATGGGTCCTTCACCTACACCCCCGCCGCCGACTACCACGGGCCCGACGGCTTCTCGTACGTGGCGAGGGACCCGACCGACGCGCAGAGCCTTGTGGCGGCGGTGAGCCTCTCGGTGACGCCGGTGAACGACGGCCCGGTGGCGGCGGACGATGCCTACACGGCGCCGGGGGACGGGACGCTGCCGGCATCGCCCACACGGAACGTGCTGGCGAACGACGCGGACGTGGACGGGCCCGCGCTGACGGCGACGCTGGTCGACGGGAGCGGCCCGCAGCACGGGACGCTGGCGCTGAACGCGAACGGCACGTTCACGTTCACCCCGGTGCCGGGGTATCTCGGCCCGGACGGCTTCCGGTACGTGGTGAGCGACGGCAGCCTGAGCGACGAGGGCGTGGTGAGCCTGACCGTGGCGGAGGCGAGCGTGTTCGCGTCCAACGACGCGTACGCGACGGACGAGGACACGCCGCTGGTGGTGGCGGCCGGCGCGGGCGTGCTGGCGAACGACGCGAGCCTCGTCGGGGCGCCGCTCTCGGCCGTCCTGATCATGGAACCGACCCACGGGAGCGTCGCGCTGAACGCTGACGGGTCGTTCACCTACACCCCGGCACCGAACTACTTCGGCCCCGACAGCTTCAGCTACCAGGCGACGGACGGGACGCGCGACGCCACCGCGGACGTGATGCTGGCCGTGACCGCGGTGAACGACGCGCCGGTGCTGGCGTCGCTCGGCGACCCGGTCGAGGTGGACGAGGGCGATCTGATCGAGCTCCTCGCGAGTGCGACCGACGCCGACGGGGACGCGCTCACGTTCAGGCTCCTGGCGCCGCCGGCGAACGCCCGGATCGATCCCACGACGGGCGCGTTCAGCTGGCGGCCGGACGACACGCACGGCTTCGCCGTGCGCACGCTCGTCGTGGAAGTGAGCGACGGGGAGCTGACCGGCACGGGGAGCCTGGCGGTCACGGTGCACGAGGTGATCGAAGGGGGGCCGGGCCGTGATTCGATCACCGTGAACCAGGCCGGGGGGATCGTGACCGCGGTCGTGAACGGCAGGACGACCCGCTACGGCGCGCTGCCGAAGCTGACCGTCCGCGGGCTCGAGGGCAACGACGTGATCACGCTGCGCGGGCTCACGATCCCGACGGTCATCGTGGAGGCCGGGGCGGGCAACGACCGCGTGAACGCGCTGGCGGTGCGGTCGACGCGCCTCGACATCGACGGCGGGGACGGCAACGACACGCTCTGGGGCGGCCGGGGCGCGGACACGATCCGCGCGGGCGGCGGGGACGACTGGGTGTTCGCGGGCGCCGGTGACGACGTGGTGGACGGCGGAGACGGCAACGACAGGCTCGCCGGAGAGGCGGGGAACGACACGGTGTCCGGCGGGTCCGGGCGGGACACGATCGTCGGCGGCGCCGGCGACGACGTGCTGGACGGCGGGGACGATGAGGACCAGCTGCAGGGCGGGATCGGCGACGACACGCTGCGGGGCGGGGCCGCCGACGACCGCCTGCTGGGAGACGCGGGGAACGATCGGCTCGAAGGAGGCGACGGGGACGACACGCTGGTCGGCGGGGCGGGAGTGAACACGCTGATCGGCGGCCCCGGAGCCGACACCATCATCGCCCGGGGCTTCGACACCGTGATCCAGGACGACCCGACGCTGCCTGCGAGCCAGCCAGTGCAAGCCGGGAGCACGCCGCAGATCGAGTGGACGGCAGCCTGGTCGCCGGCGGCGGCGGAGGACACGCCCCTCACGGCAGCGTTCGCCGCACGGGTCCCGGCGAACGACCTCGACGTCGAGGGGACCCCGCCGGCCGTGCCGCTCGTGAGCACGCCGATCGGTGGATCGGGGGCGGACCCCGCCGGTGCTCGGGTCCTCGACACGGTGGTGCCGGACGAGCCGGCATCGGCCGCGATCGAGCGCGTGCGGCACCAGAGCACGCGGCGGACCGACCGGGCGGCAACCTCGTCCCGGACGGCAACCGGGAGCGGCCGGACGATCCCCGGCGTGCTCGGTCCGTTCACGCTGATGTCGCGCATCGACCCGACGCTCGCGCCTCGGCTCATCGACTGGGGCAGCAACGCCTGAATCGACGGAGCGGGGAGCCCCGACACCGACACGCTATGCGCGCGTGATGTCCACGAGGTTCGAGTGGAACGCGGGGCCGCCGCCCATGTCGGCGACGCGGTCGTCGGTGAGCACGTTGACGCCGCGGCCCCCCGGATGGAAGCGATGCCACCAGATGCCTTCGATCACGACGACGCCGGGCCGCGTGGCGTCCGTGACACGCGCGGTGAACTGCGCGCGGCCGCGATCGTTGAAGACGTCGACCACGTCGCCGTCCGCGATGCCGCGAGCGCGGGCGTCGTGGGGCGCGAGCAAGACCGTCGGCGTGCCCTGCCGGCGACGCAGGCGCGCCGAGTCGCTGAACGACGAGTTCAGGAAGAACCGGTTGGGCGGCACGATGCACTGAAGCGGGTAGCGGCCGGCGAGCTCCACGTTGTCCGGGCCCTCGCGGAGCGGCATCCACGTCGGCAGCGCGGGCAAGCCGGCGCGGAGCAGCGACTCGGAATAGAGCTCGACCTTCCCCGACGGGGTCGGCGCGCCGTTCGCGAACGGCATGTACGGTGCCGGCAGGTCGAGCCGCACCGAGCCCTCGCGCTCGAGGCGCTCCCACGTGATCGACGGCTGGGCCGCCGTGCCCGTTGCGAGATGCTCCTCCACCAGCTCGCGGAGACTCCTGGCGTAATGCGGCTCGGCGACGCCGAGCGCACGCGCCAGGTCGGCGAACACGTCCCAGTTCGACCGTGCCTCGCCGGGCGGCGGCAGCACCGGCCGCCCGAGCTGGACGTGGTGATGGCCGTAGGACGTGTAGAGGTCGAGGTGCTCCATCGCCATGGTGGCGGGGAGCACGAGGTCCGCGTACATCGCCGTGTCCGTCATCACCTGCTCGTGCACGACGGTGAAGAGGTCCTCGCGCGCCAGTCCCTCGAGCACGAGCGTCTGGTTCGGGCACACGGCGGCCGGGTTGGCGTTGTAGACGTAGAGGGCCTGGACCGGTGGCCGGAGCCCCGGGTCGGTCAACGCGCGGCCGAGGTGGATCATGTTCACGGTGCGCGGCCGCGGGCTCGGGCGATTCCGATCGCTCCCCGGCATCAGGTCGCGCCGCTCGAGCACGCGGGTGTCGAACGGGAACGCGTCCGACGACGACAGCAGCGCGCCGCCGTGCGGGTCGGCGTACGCGCCGGTCAGCGCCGGCAGGCACGCGAGTGTCCGGCACGTCATGCCGCCGTTGTCGTGTCGCGAGAGTCCGATGCCGATGCGGATGAAGGCGCGCGGTCCCGCGCCGTAGCGGCGCGCGAAGCGCGCGATCGTCTCCGCCGGGATGCCGGCGATCGGCGCGGCCCACTCGGGTGACAGCGGCTTCACGTGCTCGGCGAGACGGTCGAACCCGAGCGTCGCGCGCTCGATGTAGTCGCGATCGAGCCGTCCTTCGGCGATCAGCACGTGCATCACCGCCAGGGCCAGCGCGCCGTCCGTCCCCGGCCGCACCATCAGGTGCTCGTCGGCGACCTCGGCGGTCGGCGTCCGGTACGGGTCGATCGTCACCACGTCGGCGCCCGCCGCGCGCGCCTGCTTGACCAGGGTCATCACGTTGATCGTCGAGTACGCCGCGTTGATGCCCCAGAGCACGACGAGGTCCGCGCCCACCATCTGCTCGGAGTCGTTGCCGACGGCGCGGCCGACCGTCGCCCGCCACCCGGCGTACGCGGTCGCGACACAGATCGTGCGGTCGAGGCGGCTGGCGCCGAGCGCGTGAAACAGCGGGTGACCGGCGAAGTACTGGATGCGGCCCATGGTGCCGGCGAAAGAGAACGGCAGGATCGCCTCGGCGCCGTGGACCCGGATGATCTCGCGCCAGCGCCGCGTGATCGTCGCGACCGCCTCCTCCCACGAGATCCGCTCGTACGCGCCGGAGCCCTTCGGTCCCACCCGGCGCAGCGGGTGGAGCACGCGAAGCGGCGAGGCGACGCGCTCGGCGTACGCGCGCACCTTGCCGCAGATCACGCCCTGCGTGAACGGGTGCGCCGGGTTGCCGGTCACGGACACGAGACGTCCCGCCTCGACGGTGACGTCCAGGCTGCAGGCCGACGGGCAATCGTGCGGGCACACGGACAGCATCATGCGCGATTGTACCGGGCCCGCGGTACCATGGCCGCCGATGCTCGACCGCCTCGCGCGGCTCAACCCGTTCAAGACGCCCGAGGCCCAGCGGCTGGCGATCCTCTTCGCCATCGTCTACTTCGCCCAGGGCATGTACGAGCTGCCGACCCAGACCCTCACGCTCACGCTCAAGGAGCGGCTGGGCCTCTCCGCCGGGCAGGCGGCCACGTTCTTCCTGATCGTCACCGTGCCGTGGTTCGTCAAGCCGGTGTACGGCTTGATCTCGGACTTCGTGCCGCTGTTCGGACGGCGGCGGAAGAGCTACTTCCTGCTGGCGGCCGCGCTTGCCGCCGGCAGCGGCTTCGCGCTCGCGGTCTTCGGCGGCGTCTCGTACTGGCGGCTCGCGGTGCTCTACACCGCGATGGGGCTCGGGATCGCGTTCACCGACGTCCTCACCGACGCGTTGATGGTGGAAAACGGCCGTCCGCGCGGCCTGACCGGCGCGTTCCAGAGTGTCCAGTGGGCCGCGATCTACGGCGCGACGATCCTGGCCGGCGCGCTGGGCGGCTACCTCGCCGAGCGACGGGAGCTGGCAGGCGCCTTCGCGATCGGCGCGTGCTTCCCGCTGGTGTCGTTCACGATGGCGCTCGTGTACGTGAGGGACCCCGCCGCCCACCGCGACCGCGAGGCGTTCCTCGCCACCTGGGCCGCGATCCGTGAGGCCCTCGGCTCGCGGACGGTCTGGGGTGTGGCCGGCTTCATCCTGTTCTGGACGTTCAGCCCGTCCTTCGGACCCGCGTTCCTCTACTACCAGACCGACCAGCTGAAGTTCGACCAGCAGTTCATCGGCTACCTCGCGTCCCTGAGCGCGGCGTCGGCGATCGCCGGCGCGTTCATCTACGCGCCGCTCTCCCGCCGGATACGGCTCAAGTGGATCATCGTCGCGTCGATCGGGATCGGCGCGCTCAGCACGCTCGCCTACCTGCTCTACCGTGATCGGACGTCGGCGACCGTGATCGACGGCAGCTTCGGCTGCGTCGCGATGATCACCCAGCTGGCCTTCCTGGACCTCGCCGCGAAGTCCTGTCCCCGGCGCGTCGAGGGCACCTTCTTCGCGCTGCTGATGTCGGTCTTCAACCTCGGCGTCAAGGGCTCGCAGATCACCGGGGGCTACCTGTACGACTGGCTGGGGTACACGCCGCTCGTGCTGATCTCCGCGGGTTTCACCGCGCTCGCGTGGCTCCTGGTCCCGCTCGTGAAGATCGACCGGATCGAGGCGCAGGCGTTGAAGGACGTCCCGCTGCCCGACAGCGCCGAGCCTCAGCCCGTCAGGGCGTCGTAGACGCCGGCGCCCGTGAACCGGCGCGGAACCCGGGGCGCTCCTCGACCACGCGATTCGTCGCCGTCACTCGTCATCGGCCGTGTCGGCTCCGGCGCTCGCCCGCGCGTGCGCGCGCCGGAGCCATCTCAGGGCGCGGGAGACGTCGCCCGGCTCGATGACGTCGAGCTCGACCCACCCGCGCCGCGCGAACCGGCGGTGCGGGCGGATCCGCTCGTCCGCGAGGGCGCGCGCCTGCTCCTCCGGCGCGAGCCGGACCCACAGGTCGTACTCCTTCTCGCGCACCGGAAAGCAGGCGAACAGCGTCGTCCCGACGAAGTAGCCCCAGCGCCCGAACATCGGCGTGATCTTCACGCCGGGCCACTCTCCGACGGCCTCGTTCAGGCGAAGCGCCGCGCCCGATCCGCCACGCGACAGGGCGCGCCGCGTCTTCCGTCCGCTGCCCATGCCGCGGACACGACGCGCGCTCCACCGTCCCGCCGCCATGGCGCCGCCCCGTCGATCAGGGCCACACCTGGACGTACGCGAAGCGCGCTCGCTCGCTGTCCGGGAAGTGCGCGTCGTACTCCGCGCGGAGCGTTTTCATGTGGTCGGAGTCCATGAGCCGCGAAAACGTCGGCTCGTCCTGGACCTCGTACACGGCCATGTACTGGTACTTGTCCTCACCCATGATGGCGCGGTATCGGCGGGCACTCACCACGCCCTTGAACTGGAGCACCTGCGGGCAGTGCTCCTCGTTGTACCAGCGGTTGAACGCGTCCTCCTGGTCCTTCCGGATCGTGGCCTTCACCACGAAGAGCGCCGTCGCCATGGCCGACCTCCTTATTGGGGGGCCCGACATGGCCCCGTGTGCTCTCGGTGGCCGCATCCTATCCCCGGCGGATCGATTGCGCGAGGGCGACCGCAGGCGGGACGAACGCCCTCGCGCCCCCCACCCCTCGGCGGGCGTCGCCAGGCTGCCTCGTGCTCTACTGCCGGCATTGACGAACTGACGAAGACAGAGACTGGGAAGCGGTGACGGTCGAAGGCGCGCGATGAACGTTCAATGAACATCACGGTCGGCGTCGCGTTCCACTCGCCGTTCTAGGCCCCGCTGTTCGTCGCGGACCGGCTCGCCCGCGGACGCGCCAGGCAGTATTCTCGTTCCGTGAGCCCAGACGAGCTCGACCGACGATTGGAACGCGCTGACCGGTCGAGAATGCTCCTGCGCCGCGCCACGCTGGAGCTGCAGGAGCTCGGCAGGCAGCTGCGACAAACGAGGACGGCATCCAATGAGCGGCCCGCTGGACCTGAACGACCCGGTGGCGGTGCTCCTGGCGGTGGCTCGCGCGCTTCGGGCGCATAGGCTCCAGCATGCCGCCTACGGCGGGCTCGCCCTCGCCGCGTACGGCGAGCCGCGTGAGACCAAGGACGCCGATCTGGCCGTCGCCGGCTTCGAAGCCGAGCACGCCCTCGACGCTCTGCGCGCGGCCGGCTTCGAGGCCTCGCTCGCGTTCGCCGGGGTTCGCTTCGGCGGACATCGTGTGAGTCGATTCACGCTGTTCCCCGGCGGGGGCCAGACCGGCCTGAACACGGCCGATCTCGTCGAGCCGATCTCGTCCCGGTATGCCCGCGAAGCGCTCTCGCGCGCGCAGGAGGGCCGCCTCCGCGGCGAGGTCACACGCGTGCTGACGCCCGAGGACTTCGTGCTGTTCAAGGTGCTGTCCACCCGGGAGCGCGACCTCGATGATGCCGCCTCGGTCATCCGCGCGCAGGGTGCGGACTTCGATCGTGAGCTGGTCACGCGGGAGGCCGACCGTCTCGCGGCCGAAGTTCCCGACCACGACACGGCCGCGCGGTTGCGAATCGCGCTCGAGCGCGCGTCTCGCGGCGGGGTCCCCTGACGTTGTGCGGTGGGTGACAGCCGCGCGGTGAGACCATCGCGGCGATGACGTCCTGACCCGGGTGATTCGGACCGCGATCGGCGCGTCCTCGAGCGCCCGGCGAATTCTCCCACCGAGCGCGTCTCGGCGCGAACCCCGGGCCGGACCCCACCATTTGACAGCGCCGCGCGGCCGTGCGACAACCTGCGTTCGAAGTCTCGACGTCCATCCTGGCCGCTGTTTCGAGAGGAATCGTCATGTCACCCAGCACTCGATCGCCCGAGGCACGCGTCCGCTGGACGCCCGTCGAAGGCGCCGGCGAGCTCTTCACGCCCGCGTTCTGCGACTACCTCTGCCTGCTCCACGACCGGCTCGGCGGCCGCGTGCACGAGCTCCGTGCGCATCGTGCCGAGATGCTGCGGCTCGCGCACGCCGGCACGCCGCCGGCGCCGGAGCCGTCGAGCGCCATCACGACCGGGGACTGGAAGGTGCCGCCCGTCCCGATGGAGCTGGCGAAGCCGGGGATCGAGATCTCGGGTCCGTGCTCGATCACGAGCATGTTCATCAATGCGCTGAACCCCGGGCCCGAGGGCGAGCGGGCGGAGGGGGACCTCGACGACGACGAGGACTCGGGTGGCCACCGGCTCGTCGACACGGTGCGCGCGGCGCACCACCGCGTCGCGGCCGTCCATCGCGAGCTCCACTACGTCGACCCCGAGCGCAAGAAGGAGTACCGGATCGCCGAGGGCGAGCTGCCGTTCTTCATGCACCGCGAGCGCGGCCTGCATCTCGACGAGCCCGACGTCACCATCGACGGCCAGCCGGTCTGCGCCGCGGTGCTGGGCACCGCGCTCAGCCTGTTCTACGTCGGCCGTGCGCAGGCCGAGCGCCGGCAGGGCATCTACTTCTACCTGCCGAAGCTCGAGACCGCGGAGGAGGCGGGCTGGTACCGTGACCTCTTCGAGAGCTCGCGCGAGCGGCTGCCGCACCTCCGCGACGCCGTCATCCGCGCCATCGTCCTGGTCGAGTCGCTGCCGTGCGTCTACGCGATGGAGGAGATGCTGCACGCGCTCGGGCCCTACGCCGCGGGGCTGAACGCCGCGCGCTGGGATCTCAAGGCGTCGATCTTCGAGTACGTCATGTCGGATCCGCAGTCCGTGTGGCCGGACCGGTTCGGCGTCGACATCAAGACCACCCCGTTCCTGTCGAACATCTTCCGCCGGCTCGTCGCCATCTGCCTCAAGCGCGGCGCGGCGCCCATCGGCGGCATGGCGACGGCGCTGCCGAACCCCGACCCCGAGGTGAACCGCGTCGCGGCCGAGGCGATCCGCAAGGACAAGGAGTGGGAGGCCCGCCAGGGATTCATCCGCGGGTGGGTCGCGCACATCTTCCACATGAAGGTCGCGGCGGATCCGTTCAAGGAGCGCATCGGCTCCGGGTGGACGCCGACGCCCGAGATGGCGAACCCCGACAACTACCCGGTCAAGATCGAGGTCCCCGAGGGGCCGATCACGCTCGAGGGAACGCGCCGCAACGCGCGGATGGTCGTCGAGTACCTCGAAGGCTGGCTCAACGGGCGCGGCGCGAAGAGCATCGACAGCCTGGCGGGCAAGCCGGGCATCCATCCGGCGCTGATGGAGGACCTGGCGACGGGGCGCATGTCGGTGGCGCAGCTCGCGCAGCGCATCCGCCATCGCGCGCGGACGACCGACGGTCCAGTCGCGGTGCACGACGCCGCGCTGGTCAAGCGGCTCCTGCACGAGGAGACGGACGACATCCTGAAGCGGCTCGAGGCGACGGCGCCGGCGGGCGACGCGAGGGCCACCGCGGCGTACGCGGCGGCGGAGGACCGGTACCGCAAGTCGGTGAAGATCGCGATGCGGTGGATCAGGAACTACACCGAGCTCGATTTCCGGAGTCTCGGGTCGTACACGCGCGCGGACCTCGACCGCATCGCCGCCGAGCCGGACGCGTTCTGACCGGGCCCGCCCCGGGCCCGAGTCCTTGACGCCGGCCGTCGCGCGCCTCTACGCTCGCGGCATGGCAGCGGTCGCCCTCCTTACGTCTCCCGTGCGCCAGGACACCCGATGATGGACCTCACTCCCGAAGCGATCGCCCGGGTGCTCCGGCTCGGCGAGGACACGGCGAACGAGTTCAAGTCGACCCGTCATGGCCTCCCTCGGCCGGACGACATCGCTCAGGTCGTCGTGGCCTTCGCGAACAGCGGAGGAGGGCGGCTCTGGTTCGGGATCGAGGACGACGCGACCGTCTCGGGCGTCGGAGACCGCGATGCCGCCGACGCCCTCCTGCGTCTCCTCGACGACGTCTGCCAGAACAACATCGCGCCGCCGATCGCCTGCCGTCACGTCAAGGTGGAGCACGACGCACGCGTCCTGATCGTCACGCAGGTCTCGGGTTACGGACCCGGCCGGCCATATCGGACACAGCGAGGGGTCTATTACGTCCGCGGCGGCGCCAGCGTGCGGATCGCGTCGCAGGACGAGGTCCGCCGCCTCGTCCTCTCCGCCGCTGCCGGCGCCGCCGTTCCAGACGAGCTCCCGGTCAGAGGCACCGGGCTCGACGATCTGGACACGGTCGGGTTCCAGGCCTACTACCGCGAGATCTACGAGGAGACGACGCCGGCGGATCAGCTCGAGCTCGAGCGCTTGCTGGTGAACCTGCGGATCCTCACCGCCGAAGGCCTCTCGCTGATGGGGCTCCTGTGCTTCGGGAAGGATCCCCAGCGGGCGCTGCCCTGGGCGCGCGTGACGGCGGTGCGCGCACCGGGCACCGACGTCGGGCTCGAGATGCTCGACCGGAAGGACTTCAACGGGACGCTCGAGCAACAGGTCCAGGCGACCGAGCAGTTCATCGCGCGCCACCTCGCCTCCCCGGCGAGCATCCGCGGTTTCGAGTCGGAGCGCCCCGAACACGTGCTGCCGCTCGAGGTCGTGCGCGAGGCCGTGCGCAACGCCGTCGCGCATCGTGACTACGCGGTCGCCGCGCAGATCAACGTGACCGTCTACGACGATCGCGTCGAGGTCGTCAGCCCGGGCCGGCTGCTGAACACGGTGTCCATCGAGGCGATGAAGCTCGGCGCCGTCCACATCGAGCGCAACCCGCTGATCTGCACGGTGCTCGCGAAGCGGAACCTGATGACCGAGCGGGGCACCGGCGTGCGGCGCATGATGATCGTGATGAAGCAGCGCGGACTGCCCGAGCCCGAGTTCGAGGAGCGCGGGCCGTCGCTGATCGTGACGCTGCGAATGGCCCGCGCTACGCCGTGACGGAGAGCACGGCAGCCGCGAGCGCGTGGTGGGAGACGGTCGAGCCGGGCACGCGGCTCGAAATGGGCTTCGTCCGCATTGATCGTGTCGGCTCGACACGGGATTGGGAAGCCCTTCCGGCCGACGAGGTCATCGGGCGCCGCGCCGAGTACCAGAAGCTCGTGGAGAGCGTCGCGGAGGGATTCGACGCCATCCGCCCCCTGAGCTGGCAAGGCGACGGGACCATGATCTTCGTCGGCCTGCACGGCGATCCCCGGGCCTGGTCGCGTGAGCCGATCAGGAGCGCGGCGATGCGCGCAGGGCTCCTCGCGCTCACGCTCCACGATCAGCTGCTGAAGTCGGGCGTCAACGTCCGCATCGCGGCCCACGCTGCGAGCGTCGTGTTCGATCCCGACCCGGGCAAGATCGCGAGTCCGGAGGTCGACCGTGCCGGGCACCTCGAACACGACTGTCCCGCCGGAGCCGTGGCGCTCTCCGAGGATGTGTACCTCGCGCTGCCCGCCGACTTGCGGGAGCGGTGTGTGTACCTGGGAACAACGACGCGAGACGGGACACTCGCCTTCGTCTACCCTCGCGCCGCGGCGTCCCGTCGCGATCCGGCACGGTTCATCCCGACAGATCAGGATCTCGTTCCGGCCGAGCGCCGGTTCGTCCGCTACGTCGACGGGGCGGACGTTCGCCGCCTGAGATACGTCGGCTTCCGTCTGAGCCGGCGTGAGCCCCCGAGTCTCGACATCCTGGACGTCTTCACTCCTCTGGACGTCGAGGATCACGCCCGGGAAGCCCTCGTGGGTGTGATCGGGCCACCAGCGTCAGACCGGTCGCTGCCAGGCCGGGCGGAGGAGTTCCTCCATGCTGCGCCGTGGGGCAGGCGTTCCAGTGCCGCACCCACGCCTCGGCCGTTCAAGGACGTCATCCGGGAGCGCAAGCACGTGGTCGTGCTGGGCGATCCAGGGAGCGGCAAGTCCACGCTGCTACGCTGGCTCGCGGTGACCGCTGCCGCGGGTCGAACGGTGTGCCGAGAACGGCTCGGTATCGACGAACGGTTGCTGCCGATCCTCGTCTCGGTGAGCCGGCTGTTCGAGCTGCGCCAGGCGCTGGCAGCGGCCGGAGGCGACAGCGCGGCGCCGAGCGGTCTCGATGCCATGGTGCGGTACTTCCACGAGCGCAACGCCGGCGAGGACGCGTCAACCGTGCGGGACCTGCTCCGCCGTCGGCTCGAGGGCGGAGGCTGCCTGGTCCTCCTCGACGGCCTCGACGAGGTGCCGACCGAGCGCCGCGCCGAGGTCGCGGCCTGGACCGAGGGGTTCGCATCCGCGTACCGCGAGAACCGGTTCGTCGTCACGAGCCGCGTGTTCGGGTTCGCCGGGCTCGATCTTCCGGGCGGCGCGACCGTCGTCGTTCAGCCGTTCACCGACGCCCAGATCCGCGCCTACCTGATCGCCTGGCATCGCGCCTACCGGACGTGGGAAGGAAACCTGACGCGCGAGGCCGGGGCGATCGACGCTCCGCTGGCTGACGCCGAAGCTCGACGCCTCATCGATGTCTTGGTTGCCGACCCACGTCTCCACGGTCTCGCCGCGAATCCGTTCCTCCTGTCCGCGATGGCGCTCGTCCACCGCGCCGAGGGCCAGCTCCCCGCGAACCGCGTCCAGCTCTACGAGATCTTCGCCCGCGCGCTCTGCGAGACCTGGAGCGCCGCGCGCCGCCTCGTGGCCGGCGACGCCGTCGCGGTGCCGAGGCTCGAGTACGAGTCGGAGGCCATCCCGATACTCGGCCGGCTCGCGTTCTGGCTGCATGAGCACCACCCGGCCGGTGCTGCACCGGAGGAACTCGTTCGGGAAGAGATCGCCCGAGCGCTCGTCGAAGAATCCGGGGGCGAGGAAGGTCAGGCAGACCGGGCGGCGCGCGAGTTCTTGCGTCGAGCGGGCGAGGAGATCCAGATCCTCATTCCCCGGGGTTCCGGGCTCTTCGGCTTCCTCCACCTGACGTTCCAGGAGTTCTTCGCAGCCGCCTACCTCCACGCGGTCGAGCGCTTCGAGCGGGAGGCCAAGCGGCGATGGCACGACCCGCGGTGGGAGGAGGTCATCCTCCTCGGCGTCGGCACGCTGGCGGTCCTGCAGAAGCGCGTCGTTGCCGCCGCTCGGCTAGTCCGTGACACGCTGCGCTGGACCGTCCCGGGCTATCCGTTCGTCACGACGATCCTCGAGAAGCAGGTTCTGCTCGCGGCGAAGAGCTGTGCGGATGCGCCCAATCTACCGGCCGACGTATACGCGACCGTTGCCGGGCACCTGATCCGCCTCCTGGTAGAGGAACCGATTGACGTGAAGCGCGAGCGGGCAAGGCAGATCTTGCCCCGCCTGCGGGGCACGCGATTCGGAGAGGTCGTGTTCGATGAGCTGGTCTCGATCGTTCGCTCCGGGTCGGAGTACGTGCAGCGATCACGTGCCGCCGAAGCTCTCGCCGATCTCAGCGACCCGCGCGCTCGTGAATCGCTGGTGAACGCGCTCCAGGCCGATCGTGAGCCAGCGGTTCGGGCTGCGGCAGCGTCGGCTCTGGCCGCCCTCCGCGACGCCACCGCACTCGAGCCGCTTGTGACGGCGCTGGAAATTGACCAGTCGGACGCCGTCCGATCAAACGCCGCGAACGCGCTAGCCGCACTCGGCAATTCAGCTGCGCTTGCCGCGCTCCTTGCCGCGCTCGAGCGCGATCAATCCGCGGACGTCCGGAGTAGCACCGCTCGCGCGCTGGGGGCGATCGGTGATCGGGGAGCGCTGGAACCGCTATTTCGCGCTCTCCACGACCCTGAACCCTCGGTCCGAGCTGCAGCCGCTGAAGCAGGGGGCCGCCTCGGCGAGTCGCGGGCCGCAGAGCACATTCGGACGCTGTTCTGGGGCGATGCGTCACCCTCGGTTCGTTCGAGCGCGGCTGGAGCGCTTGTCGCGCTTCACGATGCGCACTTCTTGGAGAGCCTTCTGAGGACGCTTGACGACGGGCAAGACGAGATGAGTCGTCGCGCTGTCATTGAGGCGCTGCGTTGGGCACCAGTAGAAGGCCGTTTCGAGAGGCTCTCCAGCATAATCCGCACCGATGAGTCTGGATCCGTTCGGGGAAGCGCGGCGCTCATACTCGGCGAACTTCGTGACCCACGCGCTATCCCGTCACTCGTCGAAGCGCTCGAACGAGACGAAGCGGTTTCCGTTCGGATGCTGGCAGCGGTCGCCGTGGGCTTGCTCGGCGACCGAGACGGTTCTGCCAGTTTGCTGACCGCAGCTCGGAAGGATAGCGAGGAGGTCGTGCGAGTGTTGTGCGCGGAAGCGCTCGCTTGGATCGGCGATATGCGGGCGGCGTCCGAACTCCTCACGTCCCTCCGCATCGAACGCTCTCCATGTGTGCGTGCTGCGATGCTGGCGACTCTGGGAGCGCTGGGTTACACGCGAGCGGTGCCTGCACTGCTCACCGGCCTCACACGTGAGCGCGACGCGTGGAGGCGGGATCAGATCGTCCGCGGCTTGTGGAACCTCTCGGAACGCCTGCCGATGAGCGGCGGCAAACCTCGGCGGCAAGCGCGCGGCCGAAAGCGATAGTTGTCGTCTGTGGAGCGGACGCGGACTGTCAGGGTCGCTCGCCGGCGGCCTAGCGGTCGTCACGCGGAGGTCGGGGTGATCGCTCCACCGCGCCGCTCGCGCGCGGCTCGACAACCGGCTCCGGAGGCGCGCCGAGCTCCTCGGCGATGCTTGACGCCGGCGTCGCACGCAGCCACCGGCGCAGCGCCACCCACCCGACCATCACCGCCGCGATCGCGAGCACGACGGCGCTCACGGGGCGCCTCACGAAGACCGTCAGGTCGTTGCCGTGCGTGACCATGCTCGTCAGGAAGTACTGCTCCGCCATCGGGCCGAGGATGACCCCCATCACGAGCGGCGGGATCGGCAGGTCCCAGCGGCGCATGAAGAAGCCCGCCACGCCGAAGAGCACCGGCACGCCGAACGTGAACCGCTCGACGCCGTACTGCGCCCCGCGCGTGTGGGAGAACAGCACCGTCGAAACGACCACGCCGGCGGCGGGTGCGCGGCGAGCCGGACGAGCCGCATGCTACTTCCGGAGTCCGAACTCCTTGACCAGGCGGTCGAGCGTGTCCACCTCGGCCTTCACCCATCGGCGGAGGCCCCATGTAGCTGTCGGGTCGGCTTACAGGCTCCTCGACCTGCGAAGCGCGCGCCGGAGCAGCTTGCCCGTCTCCATCAGCGGCAGCTCGGATCGGATCTCGACGTGGCGCGGCACCTTGTAGCCGCTCAGGCGGTCGCGGCAGTGACCGACGAGCGTCTCGGCGCAGACGCGCCCCTGGTGGTCGTCCTTCAGCACGACGAACGCCTTCACCGCCTCGCCGCGATAGTCGTCCGGCACGCCGATCACCGCCGCCAGCTTCACGGCCGGATGCGCGTACAGCGCCTCCTCCACCTCGCGCGGCCACACCTTGAACCCCGCGGTGTTGATGACGTCCTTCTTGCGGTCGACGATCGCGAAGTACCCGTCCTCGTCCATCACCGCGACGTCACCCGTGTGGAGCCACCCGTCGCGCAGCGTGTCCGCGGTTGCCTCCGGCCGGTTCCAGTACGCGCACATGACCTGCGGGCCGCGGATGAGGAGCTCACCGCTCGCCCCCGGTCCCACCGTCTCCCCGGTGTCGAGATCGACGATGCGCGCGTCCGTGTCCGGCAGCGGGAGGCCGATCGACCCTGCCCGGGCGCGGGCGATGGGGTTGGCGTGCGTGAGCGGGCTCGTCTCGGTGAGCCCGTAGCCCTCGACCAGCACCTCACGGCCGACGAGCGTGTCGAACGCGACCTTGACGCTCGGCGGCAGCGGCGCCGCGTTCGTCCGGCACGCGCGGAGAGCCGAGTAGTCGGCGCGGCGCCCCTCCTCGTCGTTGAGCAGCGCGATGAACATCGTCGGCACGCCGAAGAGCCGGGTCACTCGATACCGCGTGACCGCCTTCGCCACCGTCGAGGCGTTGAAGCGGGGGAACGCGAGCAGCGTGCCGCCCGCGGAGAGCGGCACGTTCATGACGCCGGACATGCCGCCCGAGTGGGACATCGGGATCGCGCTCACGGAGACTTCCGCGCCCGGCTCGAAGGCGTACCACTTCGCGAACTGCACGGTGTTCGCGACGATGTTCCGGTGCGTGAGCATCGCGCCCTTCGGCGTTCCCGTCGTTCCGCCGGTGTAGAGCAGCACCGCCACGTCGGCGTCGGGCGCGCAGGCCGCGCCCGCGTTTCCAGCAGGGAACGCCTCCATCTCGCGAAGCGCCTCGAGATCGACCAGCGGGACTCCGAGGCGTTCCGCCACCGTGGCCCCACGGCTGCCGCGTGGCGCGATCAGGACCGACACGCCGGCGTCACCGAGCTGCCGCTCGACCTCGCCCTCGCGGGCCGCCGCGTTCACCGGCACCGCGGTGCCGCCGGCGAGCCAGGTCGCGTAGTACGCGAGCACGAGGTCGGAGCCGTTCGGCAGGCAGAACCCGACCCGCGCGCCGTGCACGACACCGCGCTTCGCGAGGCCCGTCGCGACGCCGCGCGCAGCGCGGAACAGCGCGGCATACGTCAGCGCGCGCCGCTCGGCTCCCGTCTCGTGGTCCAGGTCCCGCACGGCGACGCGGTCCGGGAAGCGCGTCGCGGACCGCTCGAGGATCGACCACGCGGGAGCGTCGGGATACGGGAGCGACCGGGGGACGTGCGCGGGCCAGTGACGATGCCAGGGACGAGCGGCGTCGTTCGCGATCAGCCCGCCGACTGACATCATGGGGGGACTACCGATGCCCCCCAAGCCCCCCGCGCTCGGAGCCGTCCCGGGGAACCCGGGACGGCCCTCGACGACGGGATTCGTTCATGGGCTCTGATCGGGCGGTCACGCCCCGGTCACCGCCGGGAGGTTGTAGCCGAGGTCCATGGCCTCCAGGTTCTGCGCATGGAAGCGGGGAATCACCTCGACCATGGCCTGGCGCATCGCCGCGTGGTCCATGCCCGACACGCGCGTCAGCGCGCCGAGCATGATCATGTTCGCGAAGAGCACGTTGTTGAACCGCTCCTTCGAGAGCTGCGTGGCGGCCACCGCGACGTGTCGCTCGGGCGCGTCCGGGCGCGTCTCCTCGACCATCTCCGGGTCGTACAGCACCTTGCCGCGACAGAGGTCGTAGAACCGCCGGTACGCCGGGGCCGAGAACGCCACGAACGCGTCCGCATTCTCCACCACGGGGCTGTCGACGTAGTCGGGCGAGATGACGACCTGCGCCCGCACGTACCCGCCGCGCGTCTCGGTGCCGTGGCTCTTCAGCATCGTCACGCGGTGGCCCTGCTTGATGGCGGCGAGACCGAGGATCTGGGCCATGCGGACCACGCCCTGGCCGCCGAAGCCGGAGATCAGGATCTCGGTGCGCATCTTCGGCGGCGCGGCGATCGTGGCCATCAGGGGCCCGCCTGGCCGCCGCCCGCAGCAGCCATCTGCGCGCGCACCCGCTCGTTCAGGTCGCGGAGCAGCTTCGAAAACTCGGGACGGCTGTTCGACTTGTCGTGGCGGATGCCCGTCTGCCAGGTGAAGTCGCTCTCGCTGCCGTCGCTCGTGCGGCCCTGGGTGTGCTCGTAGATCCACTCGAGGTTCTTCACCGTGTCCCGCGTGCCGAGCGCGTATGCGCCGAAGTTCTCGTTGCAGGGAA
>JACPDG010000028.1 GCA_016184125.1 Candidatus Rokuibacteriota bacterium
CGTCCTGCATCGGCACGTCCACGTCGAGGACGAGCGTCGCAGTCGCAGCCGCCTGTGCCCGTCCCTCCTCGCCGGCGCCGCGGTCGACGACCGCGACGTAGGGCCGGCCGATGAAGACGAGGTCGTCGGGCTTCAGCAGGTACGTGCGCCGCTCGAGCGCCACGTAGTATCGCGGCGCGACGAGGGGGGCCAGCTGGTCACGGATCCCGGCAATGAGGCTGTCGTGGACGTCCGGCCACAGAGCCGGATGCTCGAGATACGGATCCATGCCGGGAAACGGCGACGGCATGACCCGATCTTAGTCCCGATGGCCCGCCCCCTCCAGATGGCCCCGGCCAGGCGGTCGAGGTCCACCGAACGGCGCTCGACGGCGAATACCCGACGTCCGCACGCTCGCGCGCGGGCAGACGCTTGCGGCCGGGGCCTTCCCCGACCTCACGCCGAGCGCCGACGACCTCCTCGGATAGCGCGGCTCGAGCGGCGCGTGTCCCGCAGCGCGTGACGCGGGCGCCACCCGCCGAGCCTTGCGCGCGTAAGGGCCGCGGTATACGTTCGGGGGCGGCGGCATCTCAGCTCCCCACCGAGAGGAAGAGACCCATGACGGAAGGCTCCGCGCTCATTCGTGGTCTCGAGGGCGTCGTGGCGGCACAGACCGAGCTGTGCGACCTCGACGGCGCCAACGGCCGACTGGCGTACCGTGGGTACGACATCGACGAGCTCGCGCGCCAGGCGACGTTCGAGGAGGTCGCCTACGTCCTCTGGCACGGCGACCTGCCGAAGCCCGGGCAGCTCGACCAGTTCACGGTCGGGCTGATCGCCGCGCGCGAGCTGCCGCGCGACGTCGTCCAGGCCTTCAGGCTGACGCCGCGGACGACCGATCCGATGCGCGTGCTGCAGGCGACGGTCGCGATGCTCGGGATGCACGACCCGGACGCGACCGACAACTCGAAGCCGGCCAACCTCCGGAAGGCCGCCCGGCTGATGAGCCAGATGGCCACGGCGATCTGCGCCCATCACCGGGTTCGCGGCGGCCTCGAGCCCGTGGCGCCCGCCGCTGACCTCGGCCACGCCGCGAACTTCCTCCACATGCTGACGGGCCAGCGGCCCGCGGCGGCCGCGGTGAAGGCGTTCGACGCGAGCCTGACGCTCTACGCCGAGCACGAGATGAACGCCTCGACCTTCACCACGCGCGTGATCACGTCGACCCAGTCGGACATGCACTCCGCGGTCGCCGGCGGCGTCGGCGCGATCAAGGGCCCGCTCCACGGCGGCGCCGGCGAGGCCGTCATGCGCACGCTGTTCGAGATCGGCGAGGTCGACAACGTCGACAAGTTCGCGGACGAGGCGCTCGCCACGAAGCGGCGCCTCATGGGGTTCGGTCACCGCGTGTACAAGGCGGGCGACCCCCGCGCCGCCATCCTCCTCGGTCTGGCGGAGGCCGCGTGCCGCGAGTCGGGACAGTTCAAGTGGTTCCAGATGGCGGTGAAGCTGCACAAGCGCATCGGCGACGCGAAGGGCCTCATCCCGAACGTCGACTTCTACTCGGCGCCGCTCTTCTACTCGCTCGGCATCCCGGTCGACCTGTTCACGCCGGTCATCGCGGCCGGACGCATCACGGGGTGGACCGCGAACATCATCGAGCAGCACGAGGACAACCGGCTCATCCGGCCGCGCGGCGAGTACGTGGGCCCGAAGCGCCGGCCGTACCTGCCGCTCGGGAGCCGTTAGCGCGGATGGGACGCAGCCTCACGCGGAAGTTGATCGAGGCGCACCTCGTCTTGGGCAAGCCGGTCGCCGGCGAGGAGATCGGGATCTCCATCGACCAGGTGCTCCTCACCGACACGAACGGGACCATGTCGTTCCTCCAGTTCGAGGCGATGGGCCTCGAGCGCGTCGTGCCGGCGCGCGTCGTGACGTACGCGGACCACAACGTCTACCAGTTCGACTCGCGCAACTCCGACGACCACCGGTATCTCCAGACGGCATCGCGCCGTTACGGCGCCGTCTTCTCGAAGCCCGGCAACGGCATCTGTCACCAGGTGCATGTCGAGACGTTCTCGGTCCCCGGACAGACGCTGCTCGGCACGGACAGCCACACGCCGCTCTGCGGGTCCGCCGGCATGCTCGCGATCGGCGCCGGCAGCCTCGACGTCGCGGTGGCGATGGGAGGCGGACCCTACTTCTTCACGATGCCAGCGGTCGTCCGCGTGTGGCTCACCGGGGCGCTGCGGCCCTGGGTGACCGCGAAGGATGTCATCCTCGAGCTGCTCCGACGCCTCAGCGTCAAGGGTGGCGCCGGCAAGGTCTTCGAGTACGACGGTCCCGGGCTCGCGAGCCTGCTCCTGGCACAGCGGATGACGATCGCGAACATGGGGGCCGAGCTGACCCTCACGACGAGCGTCTTCCCGAGCGACGAGGTCACGCGCTCGTATCTCTCGCGCCTCGGTCGCGGCGGCGACTGGCGGCCGCAAGCCGCGGATGACGACGCCGCCTACGACGATCAGATCGACCTCGATCTCTCCACGATCGAGCCGCTCGTCGCGCTGCCCGGGTCCCCCGACCGGGTCGTGCCCGTGTCGGAGGTCGCCGGAACCCCCGTCGAGCAGGTGATGGTCGGCTCGTGCACCAACGGCTCGTGGCACGACATGGCGTCCGTCACGAGCGTGCTGCGCGGCCGCCGGGTCGACCCGTCGGTCTCGTTCGTCCTCTTCCCGGGCAGCCATCGCATCCTGTCGACGATGGCCCGCGAAGGTCTCCTGGCCGATCTCCTCGCGGCCGGCGCGACCGTCTCGGAGCCCACGTGCGGCTCGTGCGCCGGGATCGGTCACGTGCCCGCGGCGGGGACCAAGAGCCTGCGCGCGTTCAACCGGAACTTCCCGGGACGGAGCGGCGTGAAGGACGACGAGGTCTACCTGTGCTCGTCCCTGGTGGCCGCAGCGTCCGCGTTGACCGGCACGATCACCGACCCGCGCACGCTCGGCGACGAGCCCGACGTTCAGCTCCCGGAAGCGTTCGCCGCGTCGGACGTCGGCTTCGTCCGTCCCGATGCGCAGGGCGACGTCGTGCGCGGCCCGAACATCAAGGGCGTGCCGCTCGGCGAGCCGGTCGCCGAGACGATCGAGGCGCCGGTGCTGCTGAAGCTCGGCGACAAGATCTCGACGGACGACATCTCGCCGGCCGGCTCGGCGGTCCTCGTGTTCCGGTCGAACATCCCCGCGATCTCCGAGTTCACGTTCAGGTACGTCGACGCGGAGCTCCCCGCCCGTGCGCGGGCCGCCGGCCGCGGCATCATCGTCGCGGGCGAGCATTACGGGCAGGGCTCGTCGCGCGAGGTCGCCGCGATCGCGCCGATGCACCTCGGCGTGCGGGCGGTGATCGCGCGCTCGTTCGCGCGCATCCACCGCGCGAACCTCATCAACTGGGGGATCGCGCCGCTCGTGTTCGACGAGGCCGCGGCGCTCGCGGGCATCGAGCGCGACGACCCTCTGCGCCTCGAGGGCTTGCGGGCGGCGCTGGTCGCCGGCGCCCGCGTCCCGGTCCTGAACACGCGGACCGGCGCCAGCTTCACGACGTCGTGCGTGCTCACGCCGCGAGAGCGCGAGATCCTGCTCGCGGGCGGCCTGCTGGCGCTGACGAAGCAGCGCGGCGGATGAGCCGCCGGCGGCGCGGCGGATACAGCGGGGTGCCGGCAGCCATGCGGGGCGGCGTCCGGACGATCAGCGCCGCACAGGAGGGGTGACGGATGGCGCAGCGAAAGATCCGCGCGGTCTACATGCGCGGCGGCACGAGCCGCGCGGTGTTCTTCCACGAGCGCGATCTCCCGGCGCCGGGCGCGGATCGCGACCGGATCCTCTCGGCCGCCCTCGGCAGCCCCGACCCGTACGGGCGCCAGCTCGACGGCATGGGCGGCGGCATCTCGTCGCTGTCGAAGGCCTGCATCATCGGCCCGCCGACGATGGCGGGCGCTGACGTCGACTACACGTTCGCGCAGGTCGACGTGAAGACCCCGGTCGTGGACTACAAGGGCAACTGCGGCAACTGTTCCTCGGCGGTGGGGCCCTTCGCGATCGACGAGCGACTCGTGCGCGCCGTGGAGCCGGAGACGACCGTCCGCATCCACAACACGAACACGCGGAAGCTGATCGTCGCGCACGTCCCCGTGAGCGACGGCGAGGCCGCCGTCACCGGCGACTTCGAGCTCGCCGGTGTCCCCGGCAAGGGGGCCAGGATCGCGCTCGACTTCATCGATCCCGGCGGCGCGGTCAGCGGCACGCTGCTGCCGACCGGCGCGCCGCGCGACGTCATCGACGGGATCGAGGCGTCGTGCGTCGACGCGACCAACCCGGTCGTGTTCGTCAGAGCGCGCGACCTCGGGTTGACGGGCACCGAGACCCCGACGGAGATCGACGACCACCGCGCGGTGAGCGAGCGACTCGAGAAGATCCGCGTGCTCGCCGGCGAGCGCATGGGGATCCCGGGCAGCGCGGCGGTGCCGAAGGTCGCGCTCGTCGCGCCCGCCGCCGCCTTCACCGCGCTCGACGGCAACCGCTACGAGGCCGAGCAGGTGGACCTGGTCGCGCGCGTGATCTCGATGCGAAACTGCCACCGTGCATTCGCGCTCACCGCGGCGATGTGTCTGGGCGTGGCCGCCAGGCTCGACGGCACGCTGGCGCACGAGGCGGCCGCGGGCGCGAAGGGCGACGTGCGCCTGGGACATCCGTCCGGCGTGCTGCCGATCGACGCCGCCGTCACCGTACGCGAGGGCGCGCCGTCGGCCGGGCGCGTGACCGTCTACCGGACGGCGCGCCGCTTGATGGAAGGGTTCGCCCGCATTCCGTGAGCGTTCGCATCAGCGGGATTGCGCGCGGATCTCCTCCAGCACGGGCAGGATGTACCGGCGGAACTGCGCGGGATCCTCGCTCATCGGGAAGTGGCCGAGGCCCTGCATCACGGTGACGCGTGCTCCGGGAATCGACTTCGCCGTCCGCACCGTATCCTCCGGCATGCACGAGAAGTCGTACTCGCCGGTGAGGAGGTAGAGCGGGCAGCGGCCGGCGTCGACCGCCGCGGTGCGGCCTCTCAGGTCCGAGTCGACCCGGTAGAAGTAGAGGTCGCCCTTGAAGATCCCCGGCCCCGAGACGAGGTAGGTCCAGAGGGTTTCCCATCGCGTCTCCGGCGGGCTGGTCGGCGAGCAGAGCCCTGACACGAGCGCCGCCGAGACCTCGCCGCCGTGGACGTCGGGACGATGCAGCCACGTCGTGTCGTACCACGGCTGCTGGTAGTCGGCGGCTTCGAGACCGATGAGCGCCCGGAACTCGGCGGCGTGCTCCATCGCGAGGTGCAGCACGATGCGGCCACCGATCGAGCAGCCGAGGCCGATCGGGCGGTCGAGCCCGAGCGCCTTCGAGACAGCGAGGATGAGGTCCATGTACCCTCGCGTCGTGAGCCGGTACTCCTCGTCGTGCCACCCGGGCGGCGGCGTCGACTTGCCGTGACCGGGCATGTCGAAGGCGATCACGCGGTGATGTCGCGTCACGGCGTCGTCGGTCATGAGGTGACGGAACTGGCGGTTGTCGGAGCCGGCCGTGTGGAGGCAGAGGAGCGGGACGCCCTGCCCGGCTTCCTCGTAGTAGATCCGGTGCGGGCGGCCGGCGATCGGCAGGCGCACGTAGCGGCCTGTGATCGGCTCGACGAGCGCACCGCCCGGCGTGCGGTGCCACCCCGTGGGGTGCGCGGACGCACCCGTGGGGTGCGGTCCGGCATCCCCGGCTGTCGATGCCGCTCCGGACAGGCGGCGCGGCGTTTCGAGGACCTCCTTCACGTAGCGGAGGTTCGCCATCAAGGGCTGGAGCTCGCCTTCGATCCGCGCGACGCCGAGCTTCGTCATCGCGAACAGGTCGTGGTAACCGGGCTCGGGCACCGGCTGCCAGAACCGTTGCCATGCGTCCGCCGGCGCCCGCACCGCGAACGTCCACGGGCGGAGGAGGAACGGCCCGCGCTCCACGCGCTCCACCCGCCCCTCGCGGACGGTCACGAGCCACGGCACGTCGCCGACCTCGACGAGGAACGACGTCGTCAGGAACCGGCCGCGGCGCACCAGCGCCTCGTCGGCGTTCACCAGCTCGGGCAGTCGATCGATCATCACGCGGAGTCCTCCGTGGGGCGCGCGGACGCGCCCGTGGGGCGCGCGGACGCGCCCGTGGGGCGCGCGGACGCGCCCGTGGCACGCTCGTGCGCGAGCCATCATAGCCGATGAGCAACGGTCTCCGCGGCGCCGCACCGCCGGCGCCCGCGCGCATGGACCGGTTCTACGCCGCGGTGCGGGCGGTCGCGCGCTTCTGGCTCTGGTTCTTCTTCAAGGCGGCCGACGTGCGGCATGCCGACCGCGTGCCCGCGACCGGTCCGGTCCTGCTCTGCATCAACCACCCGAACAACCTGATCGACTCCCTGCTCGTCGGCGCCGTCCTCCCCCGCAAGGTCCACTACCTGGCGACCGCGGCGCTCTTCAAGAACGCGCTCGTCGCGCGCCTCCTCGACGCGTGCGGCGTCATCCCGGTCTACCGGAAGGATGACGATGTGCTCGCCTCGCGCTCGACGCGGCGGCGCACGGCCTCCCCGTCGCAGGAGCCTTCCGCGGGCGGCCCCGCGGCCGGCATGGACCGCAACGTCGACACGTTCGCCGCGTGCTGGGCCGCGTTCGATCGCGGTCGCGTCATCGCGATCTACCCGGAGGGCACGACGCACGCCGAGACGCGCGTGCAGCGGATCAAGACGGGCGCCGCGCGCATCGCCCTCGACTACGAGGCGCGCGCGCCCGGGCGGCTCGCCGTCGTGCCGGTCGGGCTGTCGTTCGAGGCGCGCAAGGCGTTTCGCGGGCGCGTGCTCGTGTCGTTCGGCGAGCCGGTGCCGGTCGCGCCCTACATCCCCGCGTGGTACCGGGAGCCCGCGAAGGCCGTCGACGCCCTCACGACCGCGATCCAGTGGGCGATGGAGCGGCAGGTCGTCCACGTCGAGCGCATCGAGACCGCGGCGGTCGCCCGCGCGGTCGAGGAGATCTACCGCGGCGAGCTCGAGCGCGAGCTCAGGGACGAGCGCGGCCTGGCGCCCCGGCAGATCGATCCGTTCCGGCTCGCGCGCTCGATCGCGGACGCCGTCGAGCACTTCCGCGAGCGCGAGCCGGAGCGCGTCGAGCAGCTGTGGCAGCGGCTCCAGACCTACCGCGCGCTGCTGGCCGCCTACCGACTCCGGGACGAGACCGTCCGCGCGCGGGCGACACGGGAGCCGGTGCGCCGCCTGGCGTGGTCGTGGCGCGCCGTGGCCGGCCTGCCGCTCTTCGCGTACGGCGCGCTGGTCAACCTGCTCCCCTACCTCGTGCCGCGGTGGCTGGCGCGCCGCATGGCGCGGAAGGAGACCGACTACGCGACCATCCGCCTTCTCGCCAGCGTGGTCGCGTTCCCGGTGTTCTGGTCGCTCGAGACGTGGCTCGTGTGGCAGCTCGCCGGCGTCCGGTGGGCGCTCGCGTTCCTGGCGAGCCTCCCGGTCACGGGTCTGATCGCGTATCGTTACCAGGTCGGCGCGGGGCGGCTGCGCCGGCAGCTGCGCTTCGGCGCGTGGCTCCTCACCCACCGCCAGGAAGCGCGCCGGCTGCTCGCCGAGCGCCAGGCGATCCTCGAGGAGCTCGAGCGCGCGAAGCGCGACTACCTCGCCGCCACGAAAGGAAGTTCGTTTTGAGCGTGCATCGGCTGGAAGAGCTCTCGACCACCGCGCTGGATGCGCTCGACCGCGAGCGCACGGCCGTCATCGTCACCGTGAGCCCGCTCGAGCAGCACGGGCCCCACCTGCCGCTCGGAGTCGACGCGTTCACCGCCCGGTACTTCGCGGAGGCCATCGCCGAGCGGCTGGTCGCCGCACGTCCGGCCTGGACGGTCGTGCTCGCGCCGACTCTGCATGTCGGGTCCTTCGCCTTCCAGGCGCCGGGCACGGTCACGATGCGGCAGCGCGTGGTCCGCGACCTGCTCGTGGACTACGGGATGTCGCTCGCGCGCGCGGGCTTCCGGTACGTGCTGGTCGCCAACGGGCACGGCGGGCCCGGACATCTCGCGGCGCTCGACGAAGCGTCGGCACTCGTGTCGCGCCGCCACGGCGTCGTGATGGCATCGTTCACCGGGCACCTGATGTGGGAGTGGGTGCGCGGGCGGTACGTCCCGCGCATCGAGGCCGCGCTCGGCCGCGCGCTCACGGACGAGGAGCGGCGCGCGCTCGCGGACGACGCGCACGGCGGCTGGCTCGAGACCTCGATGATGCTGATGCTCCGGCCGGACCTCGTCGACGATGGCTACCGCGAGCTGCCGCCGGCCCGGTATGGATTGACGAGCCGCCTGCGCCCGAACTACCCGCTCAGGGACGGCGGCCAGGGATACGTCGGCCACCCGGCGCTCGCAGATCCGGCCTTCGCCAAGGCGGCCAGCGACGTGCTCGTCAGCGACGGCCTCGCGATCGCCGAGGATCTGCTCGACGGCCGGCTCATCGCCGCCGACCGCCGGTCGCCGTTCTTCCGGATCCCCGTGTTCCGCACGAACTTCACGCGCGTCGCCGCCGCGGCCGGCATCGTGACGGCGGGCCTGCTCGCGTGGGCCGCGCTCACGCGGGGCGACCGGGCGTGACCGGCCGCGAGCCGGACCTGGGATCATGGGGGGACTATCGATGCCCCCCAAACCCCCCGGACGCTCGCACACGGCCCGGGGGACCCGGGCCGCGGCTCGACCACCGCAGTCGTTCACGGGCTCTGCGCGACAGGCGCGCGTGATGGTCGAGCTCGAGGCCGCCGAGCGCGTCGCGTGGTTGCGGCTGGCCCGGCCGGAAGCCCTGAACGCGCTGTCGAGCGAGATGACCGCGGCGATCGCGGATGCGATCGAGCGGGTGGCCGCCATGGACGAGGTCACGGTGCTCGTGGTGGCCGCGCGCGGCCGGGCGTTCTCCGCCGGGAACGATATCCGGGAGATGGCGGGTCTGAGCCGCGAAGCCGCCGAGGGCCTGGCCACACGACAGGCCGCGTTGATGGACCGATTCGCCGAGCTGCCGCAGGTCACGATCGCCGCGATCGACGGATACGCGCTCGGCGGCGGGCTCATGCTCGCGATCGCACAGGACCTCAGGATCGCGTCGGATCGCTCGAAGTTCGGGTTGCCCGAGGTGACGCTCGGGTTCAATCCGGGCTACGGCATCGCGCGCCTGCTCGACGTCGTCGCCGGCGGCCACGCCCGCGATCTCATGCTCAGCGGCCGGACCATCCGGGCCACGGATGCGCTCCGGATGGGGCTCGTCAACCGTGTCGTCGCGCCGGCGACGCTCGAGGCGAGCGCCGGGCAATGGGCGGCGGAGATCGCCGCCGCGCCCCGGGAAGGCCTCGCGGCCACCAAGCGGCTCGTGCGCGCCATCAGCGCGGGCGAGCGGGGCGGTGAGCCGGAAGCGTACGCGAGAGCGCTCGCGACGCCGGCCGCCCGCGAGCGGGTCCGTGCGTTCGCGGAGCGAACGGCGCGGCGGCGCTCGGAGGGTCGCGAGGGCGAGGCCTGAGAGCGGCAATGGCCACGGACGCGCGTCGACAGCAGCGCTGGGGTCCGCGCGAGTTCCTCCCGCTGAGCACGGTGGCATCGGGGAGTGCTACGATGTAGCACATGAAATCCATCGGCATTCGAGAGCTCCGGCAGCGGGCGAGCGAGTACCTTCGTCGGGTCGAGGCAGGCCGGAGTCTCCAGGTGACGTCACGCGGGCGACCTGTGGCGCTCCTGGTTCCCGTGCGTACCGCGGGCCACGTCGAGCGCCTTGTCGCTCGCGGGCGAATCATCCTGGGCAGCGGCGACTTGCTCGATCTCGGGCCGCCCCTGCCCGCGGTGCGCGGCGCGGCGCGTCCGAGCGACGTGCTCGCCCGGGCGCGCGTGGACGAGCGATAGACGCCGTGGTCTATCTCGACTCCTCAGCGCTCGTGCCGTGCGGCCTCACGGCGCGCCGGCGATGACGAGAGCTCGACGACTTCTGCGACGACTGGATCTCGTGCAGATCGACGACGAGCTCCTCGACGAGGCCGCCGCCCTCGATGTCGGGATCCTCCGCAGCCTCGACGCCATCCACCTCGCCGCTGCCCAGCTCCTGGGCGAAGAGCTGACCGCAGTAGTGACGTACGACCACCGAATGACGGCAGCCGCAAACGTGCTCGGCCTCGCGGTCGACGCGCCTCGCTGACCGGCGCATCGGGCGGCCGCGTCACGCGCCGGTCGTGACCTTCGCGCATCTGCTCCGTCGCGCGCCGCTCGTCGGTCGCGCTCGTGAGAGCCGTGTCTCGGGGGTACCGCGAGAGCCAGGCCCGCGGGCATGCCGAACAAACGATACGTCATCGCGGGCCCGCGGCGTCCGAGCGACCTTGCTCGCACGCGGCTCCCGGGAGCCGTCCCCACCTCGCCTGCACGCCCGACCGGTGGGCAACGCCACTCACCCGCGACGGCGCGCGCTCGACTCGCGGTCGAGCTGCGCCCGGAGCTCCTCCACCGCCCCCAGGAAGGCCTCGAGCGACGGCGTGCGCGTCTTGTCGCGCCGGCGGACGACGCCGAGCTGCCGGTTGACCGGCGGATCGAGGCGGATCGCGCGCAGCTCGCCGCTGCGCACCTCCGCGCGCGCCGAGAACCACGACGTCACGGAGCATCCGAGCCCCGCGTGGACCAGCTTCTTGATCGCCTCGGTGTTGCCCATCTCCATCACGCGCTCGGGGGTGACGCCGGCGCGGTGGAACCACTGGTCGATGACGCGGCGGAGCGTGGCGCCGCGCTCGAAGAGGATCAGGGGCTCGCGGGCGAGCTCGGCAGGGCGCGCGACACGTCCGCTCCACGGCCGGCGCGGCGGCACGACCGCGACGAGGTCGTCGCGGTAGAACGGCGTGACGCCGAGCTCGCGACTGCGCACCGGCAGGCTGACGATGCCGAGGTCGAGCGCGTTGCCGGCGATCGACCGGACGATCTCCGAGGCGTTGCCCGTCACGACCTGCAGCTGCGTCTCCGGATACCGCGCCCGGAACCGGCGGAACAGCGGGGGCAGCAGGTAGATGCTGATCGAGGCGCTGGTCCCGAGACGCACGCGCCCGGCGACGATGCCGCGCAGCTGCTGCGCGTGCTCGAATCCCGCCTCGAGCTCGAGGAAGGCCCGCGCCGCGTGCGCGAGCAGCACCTCGCCCGCCCGCGTCGGGAACGCACGCTTGCCGGCGCGCTCGAGGAGCGGCAGCCCGACCTGGTGCTCCAGCTGCCGGACCTGCATGCTCACCGCGGGCTGCGTGAGGCCGAGCTCCGCCGCCGCGCGCGAGAAGCTGCCGTGGCGCGCGACCGCCTGGAGCGTGCGAAGCGGCCCGAGCTGGAGGTCCATGCCGCCAAAGGCTAGCTGATGGTCTCCATCACGACAATTGATTTTGCTGATGGTCCTCGGCGCGGGATGCTCGGGACAAAGGAGGCCGCGCCGTGGACTGGAACGAGCACTACGTCGTGTTCCTGGTGAGGGAGCGCCTGGCCGAGGCCCGCAGCGACGCCGAGCGGAGGGCTCGGCTTCCGCGCCGTCCCGCGCGCCGCCTTCGCCAGCGCGCCGGCGCGGCGCTCATCCGCCTCGGCCGCCGCCTCGCCGGCGAGGGCGTGCCGCTGACGGAGCTGTCCAAGAGCGTGAGCCGTGGCTGAGAGTTCGAGCAACAATCGACTGTCGCGACGGTCGATTGTTGCTCGAACTGACACGACGCTCGTCGTTCCCCTCGTCGCCGTCCGCGCCGCCCGCCCGGCCGACGCGCGGGGGATCGCGGCCATCTGGAGCTTCGAGGTCCGCTTCACGGATGCGACCACCGACACCGAGCCGCGGGGCATCGCGGCGCAGCGGGCCTGGCTGGCGGCGAGGAGCGACGACCACCCGGCGGTCGTCGCGGTGCGCGGCGACGAGGTCGTCGGATTCGGCGCGCTGTCCGCGTACCGCCGGAAGCCCGCGTTCCGGCATACGGTGGAGGACAGCGTCTACGTCAAGCGCGGGGTGCGCGGACAGGGCGTGGGCGCCGCGATCCTCGGGCGGCTGGTCGAGCTCGCGCGGGAGCGCGGCCACCGCTCGGTGCTGGCACGCATCACGGCCGGCAACGCGGCGTCGATCCGGCTTCACGAACGCCTCGGCTTCGAGCGCGTCGGGTTCGAGCGCCAGACGGCCTACAAGCTGGGCCGGTGGCTCGACGTGGTGACGATGCAGCTGATGCTGGAGCCGCAAGAGTCAGCGTAGCGCAGGCGAATGCTCGCGGGTCCGAGCGCCGGCACCGGTCCGGCCGCTGACGTTGGCCCTATGCCGCTGGCAACGGCTCGGCGGCCTCGAATTTCATCGTGCGGCTGTGCGGCCGGCGAGGGCGGCGACCGCCGCCGCCAGTTCGGCCGGTTCGATGGGCTTGGCAGCGAACTGCTGGTAGCCAGCCGAGAGCGTCGCCTCTCGATCCTCGATCCTGGCATACGCGGTGAGGGCAAGAGCGGGGATGCGCCCGCCGCGCTCGATGTCGAGCGCCCTGACCTCGCGGATGAGATGGTTACCGTCCTCTTCCGGCATGCGGATATCGCTGACAAGGACGTCGAACGGCGCCTGCTCGAGCGCGTCCAGCGCCGCCTGGGCGGTCGCCGCGATGCTCACCTCCGCTCCGCATTGCGCGAGGATCGCTCTGACCAGCTCTCGCGTGTCGGCCTCGTCGTCCACGACGAGGACTCGGATCCCCTCGAGCGCCGGAAGCCGACCGGAGGCGAGTCCTCTGGCCGCGATCCCGCGCGCCTCCGTCTCGCCGGCGGGGCGCTCGTCGGTGAGGGGGAGCGTCACGGTGAAGGTCGCCCCCTGTCCGGGCCCCGTGCTCGCGGCCTGGACGGTCCCGCCGTGGAGCTCCACGAGATGGCGCACGATGGCCAGCCCGAGCCCCAGACCTCCCTGAGTCTCCGTGCTGGCGTGCGCGACACCGAACCGGCCGAATATGTGGGGGAGCTGCTCGGCCGTGATCCCCCTGCCCGTGTCGCGCACACTGAGCTCGGCGGCGGACCCTCGGCGCGCGAGGCGGACGTCGACCCGACCTCCGCTCGGTGTGAACTTGATCGCGTTGGTCACGAGGTTCCCGACGATCTGCTGGAGGCGAGCCGGGTCACCACGGACCGGGCCCGCGTTCTCGTCGAGGGCGCTCTCCACCACGACCCCCTTGGCCTCGGCCGCGGGTCGCATCGTGGCGAGTGCCGCCTGCACGACCGGCGCGACCATGACGGGACGCTCCTCGATACGCAGGTTGCCCGTGATGATGCGCGACACATCGAGGAGGTCCTCGATCAGGCGCGCTTGCAGCAAGGTATTGCGCTCGACCACCTCGAGCGCCCGCGCGGCGGCGGCCTGGTCCAGCTTCTGGGTCCGCAGCATCCTGGTCCACCCCAGAATCGCGGTCAGCGGCGTGCGCAGCTCGTGCGACAGGACGGCGACGAACTGGTCCTTGGCAAGGGTCTCCGCCTCCGCCGCCGTGCGCGCGGCTTGCTCGCGCTCGAGCGCCGCGCGCGCGGCCTCCAGTCGCTTCGGCTCGGTGACGTCTTCGATGGCCAGAAGAATCCAGGTCGGCTGGCCGGCCGCCGAGAGCACGTGGCGGGCGTGCAGCCGCATCACCCGCCGCCCGATCGTCTCGAAGTCGTGCTCGATCTCGAAGTTCTCGAAGGCGTTGTCCCGCGGCAGGACCTCCTCCAGCTGCGTCCGCAACTGCGGGATGTCCCACTGGCGGTTGCCGAGGTCGAAGATCGACCGGCGTTCCGTGTCCTCCCGCGCTACCTGGAAGACCGTGTAGAAGGATCTGTTTGCCGTCACCACGCGGAGGTCGGCGTCGAGGATCACGAGCGGCTCGCGCACCGTCGCGATGATGGCCTGCGCTTGGTCGTGCGCCGCTTGTACCTCCTCGAGGCCGCGCTTGATGGCGTCGATGTCGATGAAAGAGATCACGGCGCCGTCGATCTTGTTGTCCGCGGTCCGGTACGGCCGGACCCGCACCGAGTGCCAGCGGCCGTCCCGGGCCTGGACCTCGCGTTCCTGGACGGTCAGTGTCTCGATCACGTCACGGAGGAGCGCCTCCAGGTCCGGGACCTCGACGCTGAGCCGGAGATCGCCGATCGGCCGCCCGACGTCGGCCGGAGCCATGTTGAGGACCCGTTCCGTGACCGAGGTCATGCGTCGGACGCGGAGATCGGACCCCACCATGACGATGGGCACATGGGTGCTCGTGAGGAGGTTGCCGAGGTCGTTGCTGAGCTGGCTGAGCTCGAGGTTTCGGCTGGTCAGCTCGTCGTTCACGGTGGTCAGCTCTTCGTTCGTCGCCTGCAGCTCCTCCTTGGCGGTCTCGAGCTCTTCGTTCGTGCTCTGGAGCTCCTCGTTGCTCGATTGCGCCTCCTCGGTTGTGGCGCGGAGCTCCTCCATGGCGGCCTCGTGCTCTTCGCTGATGGCCTGCAAATGCTGGTGCGCGGCGGCAAGCTCCTGGGTCAGCTGGGCGACTCGACGCTCGCCCGCCGTCTTCGGTCGAGGCTCGCGCTTCCGTGCCGGTCCGAGCGGCGAGGGCTCGGTGGGCCGACGGCGATCCTCGAAGAAGAGGACAAGATGGTGGCGGGCCTTCGCCCCTTCCGCGGGCCCGAGCGGGATCACCTCGAGGCTGACCTCCCGGATCCCGCCGTTCGTCCCGACCCGCAGGCCCTTCGCCCTCGCCGTGCCACCACTCGTGGCCGCGTGCTGGACCGCCCGGCGGAGCGCGGCCGGCAGGCCTTCCCGGGCCATCTTGAAGAGGTTGAGGCTCGCCGTGCCCGGCATTGCCTCGAGGTAGGGGCCGGTCTTCCCGCGGAACTGCACGATCTCCATGTCGGCGTTCACCACGACGCCGGCCGGCGCATACCGACCCAGGATGAGACGGTCGGCCTCTTTCTCGACCGCCGCCGCGCTCCAGTCCGCCGCCTTCAGCTCCGCGCCGGCCGGCGCAGCGCTCCGCTCACCGGCGCTGAGCCCGAACCCGAGGTGAGCCGACGGCCCCGATTTCCGCGCGTAGATCTTGTGCTTCTTGTCGGTCACCGAGAAGAGGTTCGTGAACCGGCCGACGCTCTCCGAGGGGCCGAGCTTCAGGACGCCGGTGGGCTTCAGCGCGTAGTGAAGGACCGGGATGACGCGGTCCTGCAACGCGGCGCCGAGATAGATCAGCACGTTGCAGCAGCTGACCAGGTCGAGCTTCGAGAACGGGGGATCCCGCGTCAGGTCCTGAGTCGCGAAGACGCAGACGTCCCGGATCGCCTTGCTGATCTGATACCGCCCGTCCGTCTTGACGAAGAACCGTCGCAGCCGGCCGGGCGAGACCTCGCTCTCGATGCTCGCGGGGAACGCTCCGGCCCTGGCCCGGGTGACCGCGGCGGCGCTGAGGTCGGTGGCGAACATCTGGATCGGCAGGTGACTGTCCGTCTCTTCGAGGAACTCGAGGAGACAGATCACGAGCGAGTAGGCCTCTTCGCCCGTGGCGCAGCCCGGCACCCAGATCCGGATGGGCTCGCCGGCGGCCCGCTCCTTCACGAGGCTCGGGAAGACGCGGAGCCGCAGCGCCTCGAACCCTTCCGGGTCGCGGAAGAATCCCGTCACCCGGATGAGGATGTCGTCGCGCAGAGCCTCGGCTTCGTGGGGCGTCTGCCGGAGGTGCCGCACATACGTTCCGAGGTCGTCGATCTTCTGGAGGAGCATGCGGCGGGCGATCCGGCGCCGGACGGTGGCCGGCTTGTACTGCGCGAAATCGACTCCAGTGCTGTTGCGCAGGACACGGAGGACGGCGCTGACGTCGGCCCCTTCGTCCGGCTGCCCCGGGCCGGCCGCGGCCGGCATGGCATGGTTCACGTAAGGGTGACTGCCGATCCTCGCCAGCTCGCGGGCGATCCCCGCGGGGGGCAGCACGAAGTCGGCGACCGGGAGCGCGCTCTGGGGCATGCCGGGGTGCTTCGCGGACTTCGCGTCCTGCACGAACGTGATGCCGCCCTCCGCCTTGATCGCCCGGAGGCCGAGCGTGCCGTCCGAACCGGTCCCCGACAGCACCACGCCGATCGCGCGGCCCTCCTGCTCCTGCGCGAGCGAGCAGAGGAAGTGGTCGATCGGCGTGTGGCGGTCGACCGCGGCGCGCGGCGTGATCGTGAAGGCGCCGCCGCCGATCGTCATGTCAGCGTTCGGGGGAATCACGTAGACATGGTCAGGTTCCACGCGCAGGCGGTCGGTGACGGTGACGACGGGCACCATCGTGGTCCTGGACAGGATTTCGGGCAACTGGCTCTCGTGCCCGGGGTCCAGGTGCTGAACGAGCACGAACGCCATGCCGGTGTCGGTTGGGAGCGCTCTCAGCAGTTGGCTGAAGGCCTCGAGCCCGCCGGCGGAGGCGCCGATGCCGACGATCGGGAACGTGGTTTTGTCCGATGGCTCCGAAGGACCATCGACGTGCGGAGATTCGGGCGTGACGGCGTGGGGCGAGGGTGTGGGCCGGTGCGTCGGCGCTGATTTCTTGCGGGAAGTCTTCCGTTTCATCAACAGAACTTTGGCTCGTCCAGCAGCAAGGAGCGTACCCCCCACCCGACCAAGGCGCAATCGTCAGGAGTCGGGTCGGAGACAGGGAGTATCCCCGCGCGCGATCCAGAGACAGGCTCGGGTTCACCCCGAGCCCGGCGAACGTTGGGGGGGTGTGGGGGGCCATGTCGGGGCCCCCGGCCGAGCGGGAACCCGAGGCGCGGCCCGGGTCCCCCGGGCCGCGTCCGAACGTTGGGGGGGTGTGGGGGGTAGGGTCGAGGACTGGCGCGGTACCCGAGAGCCCGTCTCCAGCCCCCGCCACATCGAACGGCGCATACGGTTTTCCCGTACGCC
>JACPDG010000029.1 GCA_016184125.1 Candidatus Rokuibacteriota bacterium
GGAATCAACATCGATCCACAGGAAGCGCCCCTGCTCTACGCGATGCTCACCCGGTACTCCGGCGCGCTGGTGCTCGCCGTGGCGATCGGCGTCGGCCTCGCGACGGTGCTCGGCATGCTGAGGTTCCTCCTGAACTGGTCCCTCAAGCCGCTGATCGTGCCGATCGTGCTCGCCCTGGCCATGATGACCGCGTGGGCGCACACCGTCCCGAGCCTTGCGCACGTGATCGGCCTCGCCTGGGACACGGGCGCGGTGACAACGGGCCCGGTCACCGTCCCGCTCGTCCTTGCGCTCGGGATCGGGGTGAGCCGGGTCACCGGGAAGTCCGATGCGGGCATGGCTGGGTTCGGGATCGTCACGCTCGCGTCGCTGTTGCCGATCATCGCGGTCCTGAGCCTGGCGTTCGCGCTCCATTACGCCGGCTCGCCGCTCGACGCTTCGGTCCCCGTCGAGGCGGCGGCCGGCGCCTGGAGCGGGGGGATCGTCGGCGACGCGGCCCTGTCGTCGGCGCAGGCCATCCTGCCGCTGTGCGCGTTCCTGTTCCTCGTCCTGAAATTCGTTCTCAAGGAGCGGATCCCCCACGGCGACGAGATCGTCCTCGGGATCGGGTTCGCTCTCCTCGGGATGGCGCTGCTCACGTCCGGGCTTTCCCTCGGGCTCTCGCCTCTCGGAAACCAGGTCGGCAGCACCGTGCCGGCGGCCTTCGCCCCGATTCAGAGCGGCGCCCCACCGCAACCCGTCGGGCCTCTGTACGGCGACGCCGCAGGGAAGCTCGTCGCGATCCTGTTCGCGTTCTTCCTGGGCTACGGAGCGACGCTCGCCGAACCCGCGCTCAACGCGCTGGGCATCAAGGTGGAGGAAATCACCATCGGCGCGTTCAAGAAGGCCTTCCTCATCCAGGCCGTCGCGATCGGCGTGGGCCTGGGGATCGCCGTCGGTATCATGAAGATCGTCTTCCAGGTGCCTCTCGTCTATCTGCTGCTGCCCCCATATCTGCTCCTCCTCGTCCTGTCGGCGATCTCGACCGAGGAGATGGTCAACATCGCCTGGGACAGCGCCGGGGTGACCACGGGACCCATCACCGTCCCGCTCGTCATCGCCATGGGACTCGGGCTGGGCAACAGCCTCCCGGGCGTCGTCGAGGGATTCGGCATCCTGGCCATGGCGAGCGTCTGTCCGATCGTCAGCGTGTTGCTCGTCGGACTTCACGCCTCCGCGGTCAATCGGGTTGCAGCCGTCGCCTGACCACACAAACCATGCCGCTGATTCCCGGAGGATGAGCATCGTGCCGGACCGCCGTGAGCTCGGCCAAGCGGATTCGGGTCATCATCAGCTGATCACCTGCATCGTGCAGCGTGGAAAGGCGGAGAATGCGGTGCGGGCGGCCATGCTGGCCGGGGCGCCGGCCGCGACGATCTCCTTCGCGCGCGGGACCGGAATCAGGGAAAGGCTGGGCCTGCTCAAGATTGCGATCAGCCCCGAAAAGGAGGTCATCGAAATCGTGGTGACTTCCGACTGTGCGGACAAGGTCTTCGACGCGCTCGTCGACGCCGCGAAACTCAGGACGCCGGGAATGGGCTTCATCTACATGACGCCGGTGACCCGGGTCCTCGCGTCCGGCGGTGCGCCGGCCGCGCCGGACGGCCCACGCTAGACCGACGCTTACTGTAATACGCCCTCAGGTCTCGGTCCGGGCCTCCTTCTCGAAGGCGGCAATCTGCTCGCCGAGCCCGAAGACGAGCACCCGATCGCCGGGGCGAACCACCGCGTCCGGGGATGGGTGGAGCAGCGTGTCGCCGTCCGCCCGCGTCAGGGCAACCACGGTCACGCCGAAACGCTCTCGAATCCGGGCGTCGCGCAGCGACTGGTCCGCGAGGGCACCGGCGTCCACCGAAACCTCTCTCAGCTCGGGCAGGGTCTTGCCCGACGGTATTTCCGTCCGGGGAGTCGCCTTCATCGCCTTCCGCAGGAGATCGAGGTAGGCAAGGACGCGATCGCGCGGCAGATCGAGCCCGCGCAGCGCGTGGCGGATCAGCGTCGAGGCGGCCTCGAATTCCGGCTGGATCACCTCCGTCGCCCCGGCAACCATCAGCCGGTCCCTCCCCTCGGCGTGATGCGAACGAGCCAGGATGCGGACGGCGCCGTTGAGCGCTCGCGCGTTCCTGACAGTGGCGTAGGCACTCTGGATGTCGGGGAGCGCGACGATGACGAGCGCCGCCTGCCGGGTCCCGACCACGTCGAGAATCGCGCGGTCCGCAGAGCTACCGAACACGCACGCCACCCCTCGCGTGCGCAGTCCCTTGACGATCTCCGGGTCGGTCTCGATCGCGACGTAGGGTACGCGGAAGGTCTCGAGAGCTTCGCCCACCGCGCTGCCGACGCGACCGAATCCGCAGATGACAACGTGGTCTCGGAAGGGCGGACGGTGAGCGACGTCCTCGGTGACCCTCGGCTGCTTGAGCCGTATCCCTCCGAGCCATCGTGGGACGACCCGCATGAGGGCGGCGTTCGCCAGGATCGTGAGAAGCGAGGCGGCGAGCGTCGCCTGGTACACGTCGTCGCGCACGTGGCCCGCGCTTCGCGCGACCTGGACGAGGATGAACGAGAACTCGCCGATCTGGGTCAGGCCAACGGCGACGAGCGTCGCGGTCCACAAGGGGTGGCGGAACAGCCAGACCACCGCGGCCCAGATCACGAACTTCCCGACGAGGATCAGTCCGACCAAGACAGCGAGGATCTCCGGGTTCTCGATCACGGCCGCCGGGTTGATCAGGGCTCCCATGGTGACGAAGAACAGGGCGACGAATGCGTCCCGCAGGGGCAGGAGTCGCACGAGCGCCTCGTGCGCGTAGTCCGACTGACTGATCAGGAGACCGGCCAGGAAGGCTCCCAGCGCGAGCGACAGTCCGACCGCCTGCGTGAGCGCCGCTGTCCCGAGCGCGATGGCCAGCGCCACCAGCATGAACAGCTCCTGGCTCTGCAGCCGTGCGACACGCGTCAGAAGCGCAGGCATCACGCGCCCCGCCAGGTAGAAGAAGGGGACGAGGATGGCCGCCGCGAGCGCCAGGCCCCTCCCGATGCCGAGCAACCGCCCCGGCTCGAACGCGCCGAGCCGGGGGATCAGCACGATGAGGACGACGACGGCCAGGTCCTCGACGAGCGTGATACCGATCATGATGCGACCGTGACGCGAGGTGAGCTCGCCGCGGTCGATCAGAAGGCGGGCGAGCACCATCGTGCTCGCGACCGAGACGACCATGCCGATGACGACGCTTTGCAGCGTGCTCCAGCCGAGGAGCGCTCCGGCCCCGAGGGCGAGGCCGATCGAGAGCAGGATGCCGAGGGGGCCGCCGACGGTCGCGACCCACTTGACGCGCTGGAGGTCACGCAGCGAGAACTCGATGCCGATGGAGAACATCAGGAGGATGACGCCGATCTCGGCGAAGAGCTCGAAGCTGTGGAGGTCGGTGACGGACGGCCCCGGTGTGAGCGGGCTGATCAGGATCCCGCCGAAGACATAGCCGAGGATCAGCGGCTGCCGGGACAGCCGGGCCAGGACACCGCCGACGACGGCGGCGGCGAAGACATACGCCAGGTCTCGATAGAAGACGGCGTCGGGAACCATCGGAAAATGACGATATCATCTTCCCGCAAGGCGCCGGCGCCCATGAAGCACCTGGCGACGCACAGCCGCGGCCGGGCCCCGGCATCGTGCCAGGGCTCCCCCCGATCCGCCGGGACCGGGGACGTGACCGTCCCCGGTCCCGGCCGCTGCTACTCGCTGACCTGGATGGTCGTCGCGATGTTCTTGCCGTCCCGCTCCTCGTAGGACAGCTTCACCGTCGAGCCTTCCTGCACCTTGTCCATGCTGAGCCCTTCGGCGGCCCACACCTTCGTGCCGTCCTCGAGCTCGATCACCCGGTTCGTGGTGTCGACGCTCTTGACCTTGCCCTCGATCTCCGCCGCCCATGCCGCGCTGGCGATGAGCAGCACGCCGCCGATGATGCCGAGAATACGACGCATACGTTTCCTCCTGTTCGCTGTGCCTGGCACGGAGCCCGCGCTCGCGCCCGATGCGCGAGCGTCAGTTGCCGAGAGGCTCCACGCCCGTGACGACCTTGCGGCCGTCCCTCTCCTCGTACGTCACCTTGACCTTCGTCCCCTCCTCGAGCTGCGGCAGTCGCATGCCGTCCGGAGCCCAGATCTCGGTGCCGTCGGCGAGCACGTACTTCGTCGGCTCGCTCGACGAGATCGTCCCCGTCATCTCTCCGGCCCACGCCGTACCCGCAACGATCGCCAGGCCGAGGCCGCACAACACGCTTCGCACCCTTCGCCGCCTCATCATCCGGATCACTCCGTAGGTCATGCCGTTCACAGCTTCGTGATCTCGGGGCAATCCTGGTGCCACGCCGGTGCCCCGCGCCGCGCACGGGTTTTCGGGACGTTGCGCTCCGGGATCCCGATCCCCCCCGGCTGGCGTGCGGCGTGACGCCACACCGCCACGCGCGATCGCCACAGCGTGCCAGCACGTCGGCGTGCCAGCCGCGGCCGGCAGGCGATGCGGTGCGCGCTCAGCGGGTGAGGGACGCCGCGAGGGGCGTCGTGGCGATGAAGCGCAGAATCACCGGGACCGGAATGACCGTGGTCTCGCCTGGAACGGGAACCTCCAGGGTTCGATCCCGAGCGTCTGGAAGCGCGACGCGTGCCGTGCGGTGGGACTCGACGAGCGCGACCAGCGCTCCCGTCTCCGCATCGAAGACGCCCCCGCCGCTCGCGCCATAGCTCACGGAGGCGTCGACCATCGAGGCCGCCCCCTCGACCGGGGCGTCCGAGGCGTCACCGGCGTCCGAGGTGAGCTGGCTCACGACGCCGCTCACGATCGTCGAGCGGCGGCCCCAGGGAAACGCGACCACCCAGACGGGATCCCCGAGCCGGACGGTGTCCTTCAGCCGGACCCCGGGCAGCGCGAGGCCCTCGACGCGGAGCAGCGCGAGATCGCTCTCGGCGCTGAGCGCCGTGACCGCGGCACGGACCCTCCGTCGCGGTCGCGTCGCGGAAACCACCGAGACCGTCTGCGACACGGACGGCTCCAGGAGATGTCGCGTCGTCAGGATCCACGACGTCGACGCCTCCGTGAAGAGCACGACGCCGGACCCCGCCCGCCGGGCGCCGCCCTCGCGCTCGGTGCGGAGCTGGACGGTCGACGCCATCACCGCGCGGACGACGTCACCGCGATCGCGCGGACGTATCGAGGCGCACGCCGACGTCACCAGCGCAACGGTGAGCACGAGGGCGGCGATCCTCACGAGCCTGCGTCCTCCTCCATCGCCTGACGGTCCAGGATGCGATAGAGCGTGCGCCGGTCGATGCCGAGGAGCTCCGCCGCCCGGACCTTGTTGCCGCCGGTGTCCTCGAGCACCTTCGCGACGTACCACCGCTTCATGTCCTCCAGCGTCATGCCGTCGGGGACGCCGCCGCCGCGCGCGGCGGTCGCCCCGCGGACGTGATCGGGCAGGTCGTCGGGCAGGATGAGCTCGGAGGACGACAGCGCGACGGCCCGCTCCACGGCGTGCTCGAGCTCGCGAACGTTGCCCGGCCAGCCATGGTCGGCGAGCACGGCCAGGGTCTCGCGCGCGAAGCCCGAGACGCGCTTGTCGGCGGCGCGCGCGTACTTGTCCAGGAAGTGCTGCGCCAGCAACGGGATGTCCTGCCGTCGCTCCCTGAGCGGCGGCATCGTCACGCCGACGACGTTCAGCCGGTAGTAGAGATCCTCGCGGAAGCTGCCGCTCGTCACCTGACGCTTGAGGTCACGATTCGTGGCCGCGATCACCCGCACGTCGAGCGTGATCGTCTCGTTGCCCCCGACGCGCCGGATCGTCCGCTCCTGGAGCACGCGCAGCAGCTTGGCCTGCAGCGCGGACGAGAGCTCGCCGATCTCGTCCAGGACGCACGTGCCGCCGTCTGCCGTCTCGAGCAGGCCTCGGCGGCTCGCCACGGCTCCGGTGAAGGCCCCCCGCTCGTGACCGAAGAGCTCGGACTCGACGAGCGTCTCGGGGAGCGCCGCGCAGTCCACGACGACGAACGGCCGGTCCGCGCGGCGGCTCGCGTAGTGGATCGCGCGCGCCACCAGCTCCTTGCCGGTCCCCGTCTCCCCTTCGACGAGCACGGTCGTGTCGAGCGCCGCGACGCGCGCGATCAGCTTGTAGACGTCCACCATCCGCGGCGACTGCCCGACGAGGTTCTCGACGCGGTACCGCTCGCGCAGCTCGGCCCGGTAGTGGGCGTTCTCGCGGAGGAGGCGATGCGCCTCGAGCGCGCGCCGCACGGCCAGCGTGATCGCGTCCACGCGGAACGGTTTCGAGAGGTAGTCGTACGCGCCCGCGCGGATCGCGTCGATCGCGGTGTCGATCGTCGCGAAGGCGGTGAGGATGAGCACGAGGGGAACAGGACCGAGCCCGCGGAGCCGTCTCAGCACCTCGAGCCCGTCGAGGTCGGGCATGCGGAGGTCGACGAGCGCGAGATCCGGAGGCGCCGCCTCGGCCAGCTGCACGCACTCCAGCCCGCCGGCGGCCGCGCGCACGCGATACCCCTCCCGCTCGAGGATCTCCACGAGCAGGTCGCGTGCGACCCGATCGTCGTCGGCCACGAGCAGCGAGGCGCCGGTCACGGCCGCCCCGTCTCGCGCGGCAGCCGCACCCGGAACGTCGTCCCCTTCCCGGGCTCGCTCTCGAGATCGATCTGGCCGCGGTGCTCGCGGACGATGGCGGAGACGATGAACAGACCGAGACCCGCGCCGCGCCCCGCCGACTTCGTCGAGAAGAACGGCTCGAAGATCCTTGCGCGCTCGGCCTCGCCGATCCCGCGGCCCGTGTCGGCGACGGCGAGCTCGGCGCCTGCCGGGGTGGCGGCCGTCCGGACCGTGATGGTGCCGCCGGGCGGCGTCGCGTCGATCGCGTTCGTGAGCAGGTTGAGCAGCGCCTGCTGGAGCTGGTTGCGATGTCCGCGGACGGCCGGGACCTCCGCGTCGATCGCGACGATCACCTGGAGCCCGCCCGCTGACACGCCGGGCCGCACGAGGTCGACGGTGTCCCGCACGAGCGCGTTCACATCGACCGACTCCCGCTCGCCGGCCGGCGCGCGGGTGAGGTCGAGCAGCTGCGAGATGATCTCGCTGACCCGCCGCAGCTGGTCGTCGACGATCTCGAACCGCCGGCGCACGGCGTCGGTGAGCGCCGCGGACCCGAGGTCCTGGCGCAGGAGCTCGACGTGACCGGCGATCGAGTGCAGCGGCGTGCCGACCTCGTGCGCGACCTGCGCCATGAGCCGACCGGAGAGGGCGAGGCGCTCGGCGTGCCCCAGCTTCCGCTGCGTCGCGAACAGGACCTCGTTCAGACGTTCGACCTCGCGGTAGCGGCGCTCGAGCTCGCGCGTCGCCTCGACGATGCGCGCCTGCAGCTCGGCGTTGAAGCCCTCGAGCCGCACGACCATCTCGTTGAACTTGCTCGCCAGGACCCGGAACTCGTCGTCCGCGGCGACGCGCACGGTCACGCCCGTGTCGCCGCGCTCGATCCGCTCGATCGCGCCGACGAAGCGACGGATCGGACGGTTGACGACGACCTCGACCGCCATGCTCATCAAGAGCCCCATGACCACGACGGAGATCGCGGTCAGGACGAGGGCGCGCGTGCGGACGCGCGCGGCCAGCGCGTCGGCGCGGTCGAGGGAGAACTTCGCCGCGACGGCGCCGACGGTCTCGCCCTCGAGCAGCACGGGCGCGACGACTTCCCAGTACCGCCAACCGCCGCCGGTAACCAGGCGCGGGACCACCTGCCCGCGGCGCACGACCTCCCGGTGCTGGCGCGTCAGTGGCAGACGGCTCTCCGGGTGGCTCGTTGCCACCACGGTGGTGCCCGTCGCGCCGAAGGCGAGCACGTCCAGCTGGAGGACGTTCTGCCGCACGGCCATGATCCGGCGGATCTGCGCCTCGAGCAGCAGCCCGCTCTCGAACTCGCGACGGTCGCCGATCGTCGCCGCGATCTCGCGCGCGAACGCGACGGCGCGCTCCTGGAGGTCCTCCTCGGCGAGGCGGCGGGACATCGTCAGGTGGAGCAGGCTGAAGCCGAAGGACACGACGAGGAGGATGAGCAGGCTCAGCACGACGAGCTTCTGCTTGATCCCCAGCGACCCGGACCAGCGCCACATGACACTGACTCGTACCACGAAACTCGCCGGCGAGCGGCGACTCGCTTTGCGTCGCGGCCCGATCGCGGTACAGTCGCGGGCGTGCCAGCCATCGACCTCGACGGCGTCGCCCTCCACCACGAGGCCACCGGACAGGGACCGACGACGCTCGTGCTCGTCCACGGCTCCGGCGGCTCGAGCGCGGTGTGGGCCCACCAGCTCAGCGGCCTCGCGGACGTCGCGCGCGTGGTCGCGCCCGACCTCCCCGGACACGGCCGGTCCGGAGGTGGAGCACCGGCGGCGATCGACGAGTCCGTCGAGATCGTCCGGCGGCTCCTGGACGCCCTCGGGCTCGCGAGGGCCGTCGTCGGCGGGCACTCGATGGGCGGCGCCGTCGCGCAGGCGTTCGCGCTCGCGCACCCGGACCGGGTCACCGGCCTGGTGCTCGTCGGCACCGGCGCCCGCCTGAAGGTCCTGCCCTCGATCTTCGAGGCGCTCGAGAAGGACTACGCGGCAGGCGTCCGGCTCGTCACCGACCTCGCCGTCGGCCCGTCGGCAAGCGCGGAGCTGAAGGACTCGATCTATCGCCTCACCCTGGCCACACCGTACCGCGTCACGGCGGCGGACTTCGGCGCCTGCCACGTCTTCGACGTCATCGAGCGTCTCGCGACGATCACCGCGCCGACCCTCGTCGTCGTCGGCCGCGATGACCAGCTGACGCCACCGAAGTACGCCGAGTTCCTCAGGACCCGGATCGCGGGCGCGCGCCTCGCCGTCATCCCCGGGGCCGGCCACTACGTGCAGCTCGAGCGCCCCGCCGAGACGACGGCGGTGCTCCGGGAGTTCCTGCTCTCGCTTGCTGAGGGCATCCGATGAGGAACACGACCCGGCCGTTGCGGTGGATGACGGCGAGCGAGGTGGCCGGGCACCGACTCGCGCGCGAGGGCCGCCGATGAGCAGCGCCAAGGCAGCGGAGCTCTTCACCACCAGCGACGGAGTGAATCTCGCGTTCACCGTCGACGACTTCACCGATCCGTGGAAGGCGGCGGAGACGGTCGTGTTGCTGCACGCCGCCATGTCGACCCTGAAGCGCTTCTACGCCTGGGTCCCGATCCTCGCGCGCCACTTTCGCGTGGTCCGCGTCGACGCACGGGGCCACGGATGGTCGGACACGCCCGGTCCCGACAAGCCGGTGACGATCGAGCGACGTCGAGGAACTGCTGGACTGGCTGCGGATCGATCGCGCCCACGTCTCCGGGTCTTCCGCCGGCGGCTACGTGGCGCAGTGGCTCGCGATCACGCGTCCCGAGCGCGTCGCGAAGCTGGCGCTCTTCTCGACGACACCCGGGTTCAGCTATCACACGCCCGAGGCGCGCGTCGAGACGTGGATCCCGATGATCCGCGCCCGGGGCGTCGACGGCCTGCTCGGCGAGACGGTCGCGGCGCGCGTGGATCCGAACCGGGTCGACCGCGGCTTCATCCGGTGGATGCTGGCGGAGGCCGGCCGCATGGACCGCGAGTTCACGGCCCGCTTCCTCGACGCGATGGTGACGCTCGACCTCGGCGACCGCGTGCACGGGATCAAGGCGCCGACGCTGATCGTCGTGGGCGGCGCGGACACGGTGAATCGCCGCGACGGCTGGGCCGCGCTCAGGCGCATCCCGAACCATCGCTGGATCGAGTATGAGGGCCTGCCGCACAACATCACGAACGGCGCGCCGGAACGCTGCGCGACGGACCTCAGGTCGTTCCTTCTCGAAGGCTGAGCGGATGACCGCTCGGCCGCTCACCGTCGGCGTCGTTGGGCTCGGCTTCGGCCGCGCGCACATCGTCGCGTTCCAGGCGAACGGCTGTCAGGTCGTCGCGGTGTGCCAGCGCAACCGGGAGGCGGCGAAGGCCGTCGCCGACCGCTACGGCGTGCCGGCGGTGTACGAGCGGTGGGAAGACATGCTGGAGCGCGCGACGCCGGACATCGTGTCGATCGCGACGCCGCCGGTGCTCCACCGCACGATCGCCACGCGCGCGTTCGAGCAGGGCGCGCACGTGCTCTGCGAGAAGCCGCTCGCGATGACGCGCGCGGATGCCGAGGCCATGGTCGAGGCCGCGACACGCCGCGGGTGCGTGGCCATGACCTCCTTCAACGCGCGCTTCACGCGGGCGATGCAGGCCTTCCACGCGCGGGTCGCCGAGGGCGCGCTCGGCCGCGTGATCCATGTGAGCGCGCGCTGGCTCGGCGCCCGGTGGGCCGACGAGTCGGCCGCGCCGACGTGGCGGATGGATCGCAGGCAGGCCGGCCATGGCGCGATGGGCGACATGGGCGTGCACCTGATCGACATGATCCGCTGGAGCTTCGGAGAGCTCGCACGCGTCGCCGCACACGGCGGCGTCGGCTACCCGTCGCGCACGGTGCCCGGCGGCGGCACGCTGGCCGACGCGGAGGACTACTGCACGGTCCTCGCCGAGCTCGAGTCCGGCGCGCAGGCCACGTTCACCGTGAGCCGGGTCGCGCGCGGGGCGAACGAGCACACGCTGGAGGTGTACGGGACCGGCAGTGCGCTCGCTTACACGATGGCGCGCGAGGGCCCGGGCTGGTGGGATGGGCAGCTCAGGGCCGCGACCACCGGGCGCTCCCAGCCCGTCGACCTCGGCCCGCCGAGCCCGGCGCCGGCTGGCGACGCGCTCGAGATCACCGGCAGGACGACCATCGCCGCCCTCGTGGCGAGGATGCTCGAGGCGATCCGCACGGGCGCGCCGGCCTCCCCATCGTTCGAGGACGGCGCGCGCGCACAGACGGTGCTCGACGCCGTGCGCGAGGCGATCGTGCGCCGCGCCTGGATCGACGTCGCACGCTGAGCCGGGGGACGCCTGGCCCGTGCGAGAATCGCAGCAAGGAGACGCACGATGAGCGTCCTTGACGTCCTCGAGCTTCAGAGCGGGGACCGGATGACCCGAGAGGAGTTCCACCGGATCTACGAACGGATGCCGGCGTCGTTTCGGGCCGAGCTCATCGGAGGAATCGTCTACGTGACTTCGCCGCTGAGGCGCCGACACGGCACCTGCCACGCAACGCTTGCCGCCCTCTTCGTGAACTACGCGGCCCGAACGCCTGGTGTCGAGGTCGGCGACAACACGACGATCCTCCTCGGAGAGGATGCCGAGCCCCAGCCCGATCTGTATCTCCGCGTGCTGCCCGAGTTCGGAGGCCAGTCACGGACGAGTGAGGACGACGACGTGGTCGGTGCGCCCGAGCTGATCGCAGAGGTCGCGCACAGCTCGCGCGCCATCGACCTCCACGCGAAGAAGGGCGACTACGCCCGGTATGGCGTCATCGAATACCTGGTGGCGCTGCTTCCCGAGCGACGCCTCGTGGGATTCGACTTGCGCACCGACCGGGACTGTCTCCCCGACGCCGACGGCATCTACCGGTCGCGGACGTTCCCCGGACTCTGGGTTCATGTCGAGGCGCTGTTCGACAACGAGACCTCGCGTGTCATGGACAGCCTCGACCGAGGCCTGGCTACGCCATCACACGCCGGGCTTGTCAGCAGCCTCCAGGCCCGCCGTCGTACGCCGGGCGGCACCTCACCGAGCTCCACATAGTCGGCGCCGCCCTCGGCCGCAGCGCCGATCTCGGCGAGGCGTCCGGTAAGGATTCCGCCCAAGGGCCCTACAGGTATTGGCCCGGCCGAGTCTCGCCCGCGGGACCGGGCGGCAGTCCGCGGCGACGCATCTCCTCCAGCTGAGCCCGCGCCTGAACGTGCCGAGCTCCTGCTGCAGGTCGTCCGACAACCCTTCCTTCAACTCGGCCAGCGCGCGGTCGTAGATCGCGCGCAGCCGCGTTCGACCGGGTTCATCCAGCGAGGACTGACGGACCTCGGCCAGGAGTTCCCGGATCATCGACGCGATGCGAAGGAGCTTCGCCGGTTGCGACACGAACTCCTCGCGCTCCCGCCCCGCCGAGGGCTGGCCGGGAATGACGATTTCAGGGTCTCGCTCGTCCATTCTGCGCCTCCGAGTTCCGTCACTCTATCAGGAGGCCAAGGCGGACGGGGTCTCAGAACTGCCCGACCACCACCGTGACGTTGTCCGTGCCGCCGCGCGTGACGACCATGCCCACCAGCAGCTCCGCCGCGGCTTGCGCCGGACCGACGCGCCCGACCGTCGCGGCCTCGTGGTCGGTCATCACGTCCCAGAGCCCGTCCGTCGCGACCACGACCCCGACGGCGTCGGGGTCGATCGGCACCGACGCCACCTCGGGTTCGGGGATGATCCCGATCACACGCAGCGCGCGGTCGCCGAGCGCGCGCGTGACCATGAGACCGTTCGACGTGACCGGATCGATGACGTAGGGCGGCATCAGCTCGGCACCCGCTGCGAGGCAGCGCGCGAGCTCGTCCCGGCGCTCGATGCGGTGGTCGGACGTGAGCGGGCGCGAGCCCCGCGTGGTCACGAGGACCGCGCGCGAGTCGCCGACCCACGCGACCGAGACGACCCCGTTCCCGACCAACAGGACCGTTGCGGTGGAGCCGGCGCGTGGAACGTCCGGCTCGAGCGCGGGAAACACCGCCGACCAGAGCGACTCGCCCGTCAGCCCGTGGTCGAGCGCCGCGGTCACCACGCCGACGACGTGGCTCGCCGCATACTCCGCGACGGCGCTCCCCTCGTGGCCGTCGAAGACGGCGACCAGCGTCGAATCGCCGAGCGTCGCGGTGGCGCAGCGATCCTCCATGTACTCGCGGTGCCGCTGATCTCGCGCGATCCCGAGACGCATGGCTGTCATCGACTCGTGGACGAGCCACAGGTCCCGGGCCGTGACGGACGATTCATGACGTCAGGCCCGTGAACGAATCCGGTGGTCGAGCCGCGCGGGGGACTTGGGGGGCATCGATAGTCCCTCCATGATCTCAGAGCCCGTGAACGAATCGCGCCATCGAGGGCCGTCCCGGGTTTTCCCGGGTGCGTCCGCGCACCCCCCGGGGCGCTCCGAGCGCTGGGGGGTGTGGGGGGCCACGGGTTCCCTGGGGCGCTCCGAGCGCTGGGGGGTATGGGGGGCCATTTCGGGCGTCCGGGCCGAGCGCCAGCTCGAGGAGCGCCCCGGGTCCCCCGGGGCGCTCCGAGCGCGGGGGGGATTGGGGGGCCATGTCGGGGCCCCCCATGATCTAGACGACGTGGTCGTCACGCAGACGCTTGATCTCGGCCGCGCCGTAGCCGAGCTCGCCGAGCACCTCGTCGGTGTGCTCGCCGGTCTCGGGTGCGGCGGTCCGGACCGCGCCGGGCGTGCGGGAGAGCGTGACCGGCACGTTCTGGATGCGTAGCGTGCCGAGGCTCGGGTGCTTGACCTCGGTCGCGAGCCCGAGGTGCTGGACCTGCAGGTCCTCGAAGACTTCCTTGACGTTCAGGATCGGTCCGCACGGCACGCTCGCCGCGTTCAGGATGTCGACCCACTCGCGGCTCGTCTTCGTCACGAGCGCCTTATCGAGCTCCGCGTTGAGCTCCCTGCGGTTCTTCGAGCGGTTCTTGGGCTCGGCGAAGCGCGGATCGGCGACGAGCGGCTCGACACCGAGCGCCGTGCAGAGCCGCTTGAACATGTGCTGCCCGGACGCGGCGATGTTGATGTGCCCGTCGCGGGTCCGGAACACGCCGGTCGGAATGCCCGTCGGGTGATCGTTCCCGGCCTGCGGCGGGATCTCGCCGCCGATGAGCCAGCGCGTGGCCTGGAAGTCGAGCATGCGGACCATGGCCTCGAGGAGCGACGTGTGCACCCACTGACCGCGCCCGGAGCGCTCGCGCTCGAAGAGCGCCACCATGATGCCGTGGGCGAGGAACATGCCGGCCGTGAGGTCGGCGACCGGGATGCCGACGCGCACGGGCCCCTGTCCCGGAATCCCGGTGACCCACATGAGGCCGCCCAGTCCCTGAGCGATCTGGTCGTAGCCGGGACGGTCGCGGTACGGTCCCGACTGGCCGAAGCCCGAGATGCTCGCGTACACGAGCCGGGAGTTGATCGTCGAGAGCGTGTCGTAGTCGATGCCGAGCCGGTGCTTCACGTCGGGCCGGAAATTCTCGACGAGGACGTCCGCGCGCTCGACCAGCCGCTTCATGACCTCGAGCCCGTCCGGCTTCTTGAGGTCGAGCGTCATCGACCGCTTGTTGCGGTGCAGGTTCTGGAAATCGAAGCCGTGGCGCCCGAACTCGACGTCGGGATCCTCGCGCGCCTCGACCTTGATGACGTCCGCGCCCATCTCGGCGAGCTGGCGGACCGCGGTGGGTCCCGACCGTGCCCGCGTGAGGTCGATGACGCAAATGCCAGAGAGCGCAGAGCCGTTGTTCATCGCCGCACCCCCGCGGGAAGGATCGCCGAGCCGCTCAGGGACGCCGGGTTCCGGCGCGTCCACCGTCCCTGGTCCACGGCCGTCAGGAAGTCGAGGACAGCGCGATTGAACGCTTCCGGCTCCTCGAGGTTGATCGCGTGGCCTGACTTCGGGATGACCACGAGGCCGGCCGTCGGGATCTTGCGCTTCATGAAGAGGCTGGGCTCGAGGCACGGCTCGTCCTCGTCGCCGGTCATGATGAGGGTCGGCACCTCGAGCTTCTCCAGCCGGTCGCCGAGCTCGAACACCGAGGGCCGCGTCATCTGCACGCCGCGGAGCGTGAGCGCGTGGCCCTTCGCCGAGCCCTTCGCAAGCAGGTCGAAGAATTCCTGCCAGCCGCGCGGGTCCTTGTCCATGAACTGGACGCGCGCCGGTCCGCGCGCGTAGACCTCGGCCGCCGCCGCCATGCCGTCCTTCTCGAAGCGCTGGGCCGTCAGCTCGGCGTCCTTCCGGAACTGCGCGCGCTCGGCCATGACGCTGCCGTAGCCGCAGCCCGCGACGACGAGCGAGAGCGCGCGCTGCGGGTACGCCAGCCCGAAGTGCAGCGTCGCGTACCCGCCCATCGAGAGCCCGCAGACGTGCGCCCTGTCGATCCCGAGCGCGTCGAGCAGCCCGCGGATGTCCTCCACCGCCTGCTGCTGCGAGTACGCGGTCACGTCGTCGGGGACCTCGGACGGCGGATACCCGCGCGCGTTGTAGGCGATCGTGCGGTAGCGGCGGGCGAAGCAGCTGGCCTGCGGCGCCCAGCTCCTCAGCTCCCCCGCGAACTCGTGCACAAACACGAGCGGTACGCCCTGGCCGTGCTCCTCGTAGTACAGCTTGGTGCCGTTGACGGACGCCACTGGCATCGAGGTCGTCTCCCGGAAGGTGGGCTCGGACGGCGAGCCGCCCGGCGCCACGAAGCGTATCGGCGGCCCGCGGGCGGGTCAACTACTGGTGTGGGGGGCCCCGACATGGCCCCCATACCCCCCGCGCTCGCAAGCGCCCCGGGGAACCCGGGGCGCTGCTCGAGCCCAGCTGTCGGACTGGAGGGCTGCCGACGGTTGACGACCCCCCCCGGCGCTCGCTGCTCGGGCACTAGTCCTGGCGGAAATTCGCGTTGACGATGTCGAAGGTCTTCGTGCCGCCCGGCAGCTGCGCGGTGACGGTGTCACCCACGCTCCTGCCGATGAGCGTCCGCGCGAGCGGCGAGAGCACGGAGATCTTGCCCTTCGCGGGGTCGGCCTCGTCGGAGCCGACGATCTGGTACCGGTACTCCTTGCCGGCCTCGTCCTCGAGGAGCAGCGTCGAGCCGAACGTGACGCGCTCGCCGCCGGTCGGCGGCTCGATCACCTCGGCCGCGCCCACCTTGGGCTCGAGCTCGGTGATCCGGCCCTCGATGAAGCTCTGCTTCTCCCGCGCGGCGTGATACTCCGCGTTCTCGGAGAGGTCGCCGTGCGCGCGCGCCTCGGCGATGGCCTTGATGATGGTCGGCCGCTCGACCTGCTTGAGGCGGTCGAGCTCCGCCTTGAGCTTGTCGTACCCGGCGCGGGTCATCGGTGTTCGCTGGATCACCATGGGCCCTACCTTAACATGGGGCGTTTCATGGGTTACCCTGGGGGCTCCGTGACTCGCCGGATCTCCGCTGTTTTCCCCCTGCTCCTCGCGGTCGGCGTCTCGCTCGGGTGCTCAAGGTCGGACGCGCAACCGCCCAAGACCGCCGTGCCCGGCGAGGCCCGCGCGATCGCGATCACCACCGGCCGCGCCGAAGCGCGCGCGCTCCAGCGCACGGTCGAGACGAGCGGCAGCCTCCTCGCGTGGGAAGAGGTGCAGGCCAAGGCGGAGCTGGCCGGCACGATTGCCCGGCTCCATGTCGATCTCGGCGATCGGGTCCAGGCCGGGAGCGTACTGGCCGAGTACGACCGCCGCGAGGTCCAGCTCGCGGTCGACCAGGCGAGCGCCGACGTGCTCGCCGCCCGGGAGGCGCTCGCCCGCGCGCGTGCCGCCCTCGCCGGGGCCGATGCCCAGCTTCGACGCGTGCGCGACGGCCTCGCCTCGCTCGAGGCCGACATCGCGCGCGCCCGCTCGCAGTTCGAGTGGGCGCAGTCCGAGCTCGAGCGCGCGAAGCGCCTCTTCGAGCGCGACCTCATCGCCGCGCGCGACGTCGACAACGCGCGCAACGGATACAACGTCGCGGCCGCGCAGCTCCGCGCCGCGGAGACCGCCGTCGCGCAGCATCCGGACCAGGTGCGCGTCGCCGAGGCCCAGCGGGAGTCGGACCTCGCCGCGTTGCGCGGCGCCGAGGCGCAGGTCAAGCAGCGGGAGGTGGGGCTGGCCCTCGCGCGGAAGCGGCTCGCCGACACGACGGTGCGCGCGCCCATCAGCGGGTTCGTCGCCAGGCGTCACATCTCCGCCGGTGAGTTCGTGAAGGACCACGTCACGCTCTTCACCCTCGTCGCCTCGAACCCGCTCAAGTACGTGGGCACCGTCCCCGAGCGCAGCGCACCGGATCTTCGCCGCGGGCAGACGGTCCGGCTCGCGGTCGAGGCCTATCACGACAGGACCTTCAAGGGCTCGGTGACGCGGCTCGCGCCCGCGGTGGAAGTGCAGACGCGCACGCTGACGCTCGAGGCACGCGTGCCGAACGCCAACGGCGTGCTGCGCCCGGGGTTCTTCGCGAAGGGCGCCGTGCTCACGCGCGAGGACAAGCAGGTGGTCTTCGTCCCCGCGGACGCGCTGGTGGTCGTGGCCGGCCTCCAGAAGGTCTTCGTGGTCGCCGAGGGCAAGGCGCGCGAGCGGCTCGTGCGCTCCGGGGCGCGGCAGGGGACGCTCGTGGAGATCGCCGAGGGCGTCAAGCCCGGGGAGACGGTGGCGACGAGCAACCTGCCCTCGCTGTACGACGGCGCCCCCGTGACGGTCTCCCGGTAGGCGCGTGGGCTTCCTCGCGGTCTTCGTCCGCCGGCCCGTCTTCACGACCATGCTGCTCGTCTCGCTGGTCGTGCTCGGGCTCGCGTCGTTCACGCAGCTCGGCGTCGACATCTTCCCGAAGGTCGACCTGCCGACCATCACGATCACGACGCGCCTGCCCGGCGCGTCGCCGGAAGAGGTGGAGAGCCAGATCACGAAGGTGATCGAGGAGGCCGTCAACACCATCGCCGGCCTCGACGAGCTGCGCTCGAGCTCGATCGAGGGACAGTCGCAGGTGTTCGCCACGTTCGTGCTCGAGCGGAACGTGCAGGAGGCGGCCAACGACGTCCGCGAGAAGGTCTCCGCGGTGCTGTCGCGGTTCCCCGCCGGCACGGAGGCGCCCGTCATCGAGAAGGCCGACCCGGACTCCGCCCCGATTCTGCGCGTGGTGGTCTCCGGTCAGCGCTCCGCCCGCGAGATCACCGAGATCGCCGACAAGCGCATCAAGCGCCAGCTCGAGACGGTCAAGGACGTCGGCGCCATCACGATGGTCGGGGGGCGCAAGCGGGAAGTGCAGGTGTTCGTCGACCCCGACCGCCTCACCGCCTACGGCCTCTCGATCCAGCAGGTGCGCGACGCCCTCGTCCGGCAGAACGTGGAGATCCCCGGGGGCCGCCTCACCGGGGGCGCGCGCGAGGAAGGCGTACGGACGCTCGGCCGCATCGAGACGATCGACGGCTTCGGCGACCTGATCGTCACGGACCGCAAGGACGGTCCCGTCCGCATCCGGGACATCGCGACGGTGGTCGACGGCGAGGAGGAGCCGCGGACGCTGTCCCGGCTGAACGGCAAGAACGCCGTCTCCCTCGTGATCCGCAAGCAGTCCGGGACGAACACCGTCGCGGTCGTCGATCGCCTGAAGGTGAAGCTCGCGGAGATCCAGAAAGGGTTACCGCAGGACATCCGGTTCGAGATCGCCCAGGACCTCTCGCGCTTCATCAAGCGCGCGATTCACGAGGTGCAGGACCACCTGCTGCTCGGCGGGCTCCTCGCGAGCCTCATCGTGGCCGTCTTCATCGGCAACCTGGTGTGGTGGGAGATGGCCGCGGTCGGGCTCATCGTGGCCGCGGTCGGCGGCGCCTTCGTGAGCGGCAACCCCGATCGGCTCATGCAGGTCACCATGGCGGCGATCGCCGTGACGCTGCTGTTCTTCGCGTCCGTGCGCAAGCTCCGCCCGGCGTTCGTCGCCGCGCTCGCGATCCCGTGCTCGATCATCGCCACGTTCACCGCGATGCGCGTGGCCGGCTTCACGCTGAACAACCTCACGATGCTCGGGCTGTCGCTCTCCACCGGCATCGTCATCGACGACGCGATCATCGTCCTCGAGAACATCTACCGGCACATCGAGGAGGAGGGCCACACGCCGTTCGAGGCGGCGATCAGCGGCACGCGCGAGATCGCCCTCGCCGTGCTCGCCACGACGCTCTCGCTGGTCGTCATCTTCCTGCCGGTCGCGTTCATGGGCGGCCTCGTCGGCAAGTTCTGGAACTCGTTCGGCCTGACGACGACGTTCGCCATCATGGTGTCCCTGCTCGTGGCGTTCACGCTGGCCCCCATGCTCGGCGCGCGGATCTTCCATGCCGGGGCCAGCGGGCCGGGCGCGGGCTCGAAGGGCGGGCGGCTCTACCACGCCATCGAGACCGGCTACGAGCGCCTGCTCGCCTGGTCGCTCCGCCGTCGCTGGGTGATCGTCCTCGTCTGCCTCGCCATCTTCGCGGGCGGCTGGTACCTGCTGAAGCACTCGCGGCTCGAGTTCGTCGTGAGCGACGACATGAGCGAGTTCGAGGTGGTGGCCGAGGCGCCGCCGGGCTCCTCGCTCGAGCGGACGGCCGGGATCATCGCGCAGATGGAGCAGGAGATCCGGAAGCTCCCGGAGGTCGTCACGCTGTTCTCCACCGCCGGCGTCCGGGGACAGGCGCAGTCCAACGTCACCGACATCTCGATCTACGTCGGGCTCAAGCACATCACGGAGCGCACGCGCACGCAGGACGAGCTCAAGCAGGAGGTCCGCCGGCTGCTCGCCGGCTTCCCGGGCATGCGCGTCAGTGTCCAGCACATCCCCCTGATCGGCGGCGGCGGCTTCAGGCAGACCGAGTTCAACCTGATCCTGCGCGGACCGGACATCGCGCGGCTCGAAGCCCACGCGCAGGGCGTGATCAAGGAGCTCGCGACCCGTCCCGGCTGGGTCGACCTCGACACCGCCCTCGCCTACCGGCAGCCCGAGGTGCAAGTCCGCATCGACCGGCAGAAGGCGGCGGACCTCGGCGTGCGCGTCGATGCCGTCGCGAGCACGCTCCGCACGTCGGTCGGCGGCGAGAAGGTCGGGTTCTACCGCGAGCTCGGCGAGCAGTACGACGTGCGACTGCGGCTGCGCGAGGACTTCCGCGCGACGGCGGGCACGCTGCCGAACCTCTACGTTCCCGCCGGCGACGGCCGCCTCGTCAGGCTCGCGAACGTGGCGACGCTCGACACGGGCATGAGCCCGGGCCAGATCGAGCGCTACGCGCAGGAGCGGGCGGTCACGATCATCTCGAACCTCTACCAGAAGCCGCTGGCCGAGGCGTACCAGGAGGCGTACGCGGCGGTGCGCCGCCAGCCGATGGGGCCGGAGTACGGCATCGTGACGACCGGCCGGGGCAAGCTCCTGCAGGAGTCCCTCCAGAACTTCCTGATCGCCCTCGTGCTCTCGCTCGCGTTCATTTACATCGTGCTCGCGGCGCAGTTCGAGTCGTTCGTGCACCCGATCACGATCATGGCGTCGATGTTCCTGGCGGTCCCGTTCGGCCTGCTCACGCTCGCGGTCCTCTACCGGCTCGGGGTGCCGACCGCGTCGCTGAACATCTACTCGATCATGGGCCTGTTCCTGCTCATGGGCGTCGTGAAGAAGAACGCGATCCTGCAGGTCGACTACACGAACGTGCTGCGGGGGCGCGGGCTCGGGCGCCTCGAGGCGCAGATGCAGGCCGACCGCGTGCGGCTGCGGCCGATCCTCATGACGACGCTCGCGATCATCGCCGGGATGCTCCCCGTCGCGCTCGGCCGGGGCGATGGCTCCGCGTCGCGCGCGTCGCTCGCGACGGTCGTCGTCGGCGGCCAAGCGCTCGCGCTCATCGTGACGCTCGTCGTCACGCCGGTCATCTACTCGATGTTCGACGACCTGCGCGGCCTGCCCGCGTTCAGCCGCGTCCGCTTCCCGCGATGGCGTCCCGCCTGGGCGTCACGCGCCTGGGGGCCGGGCGTGCAGACCGACATCATGGGGGGCCCCGACATGGCCCCCCAACCCCCCCACCGCTCGCCGGGCCCGGGGTGAACCCGGGCCCCGCTCGACACCCGTTTCGTCCACGGGCTCACATCATGGGGGGCCCCGACATGGCCCCCCAACCCCCCCACCGCTCGCCGGGCCCGGGGTGAACCCGGGCCCCGCTCGACCGAGGGAAGTGGCGCCCCGAATGGCCGAACCGGGTGGTCAAGGAGCGCCACGGCTGTGCCAGGGCCCGCCGAGCGCGGCGGCTATCGCATCGTCGAGGGCCGTCCCGGGTTCCACGGGTGCGTCCGCGCACCCCCCGGGACGGCTCCGAGCGCGGGGGGCTTGGGGGGGCCTCGATAGTCCCCCCATGATCTCAGTTCGAGCCAACAATCGACCGCCGGGCGGTCGATTGTTGGCTCGAACTCTCAGTCACGTGCCCGGCGCGGTGTTCCAGGGTAAGATCGGTGGCCATGGACGGACGGCGTAACGGCAGGAAAGCCTCGCGACGAGTCGGGCCACCAACGAACCGGAGGCGGCGAACCGGAGCGGCCGCGCCGAAGGACGCGCTCGTCGAGGCCGTGCGGCAGTCACGCGCCGCGACGACCGGCAGCCGCGTGGTGGAGCTGATGGCCCGGCGTGCGCTGGTGGTCGCGGCGCGCCAGCTCCTCCGTCAGCACACCGATCGATGCACGAAGTGTGGGTCGACGTTCGTCACGCACGAGCCGGCGTTCGTCCACTGTCACTACTGCGGGCGGATGCACCGCGTCGCGAACGCGTCGCTCCTGGAGCAGGAGCTGTTCGAGATCCGGATGGGTCTGCGCCTGGCGAGCTAAGCTAGGGAACGCGGAGGGCCCGGCCGAGCGCGAGACCGAGGAGCGCCCCGGGTCCCCCGGGGCGCTTCCGGGGGATTGGGGGGCCATGTCGCGGCCCCCCATGAGGTCGGCTCAGCGGTTCGGCTGCGGCCTGAGGCTGAGCTCGATGCGGTCCCCGACCTTGTAGTCCCGCAGCGTCTCCTGCGAGCCCCGGAACTGGTGCGTCTGGCCGTCATCGGTCCGGAGCGTGATCATCCCCGACCCGAGATCGACCGCCGTCACCTGCCCCTCGATCCTCTTCGGTGCCTCCATTCCAGGCGATGCCGCCGGCTGCGAGGTCTGGCTCTTGGTTCCCGACCTGTCGTACTGAGCCCACGCCGCGGTGCCGGCGATCATCAACGCGGCAACGAAGACGCTCGTGACGACCGTCGCGGTCTTCATCGGACCTACCTCCGCTTCGTGACGTCGTAGATGGCGCCGGCCGCGGCGCCCACCCCGGCACCGATCAGCGCACCCTTCCCGACGTCCTTTCCCAGCCCTGCTGACACCGCCGCGCCGCTGCCCGCTCCCACCGCAGCGCCGGTGGCCGTACCGCACGCAGCCAGCGTGGTGGCGCACAGCATCAGCGCCATCGCTCGAGTGACGAGAGCTCGCTTCATGATCAAACTCCTCCCTCCGACTCTTGGGTCGGCGGACCCCACCGCTGCAACGGCCGTGCCCGCGACCTCGGGATGCGCCGGGTGCGCGGTCAGCGTGACCGCTGACGACGACGCACGCGACGCGCTCGCGGTCTATCGACCTGGCCGACCGCGTTGCGCACGACGGCGAGCAGCGCGACCGCTTCGGGGCTGAGCGGACGCTGGCGCGGGTGGATGACGTCCAGGCTGCGGGAGAGACGCTCGGCGTCGAGGATGTCGATCGCGATCAGCTTCCCGGCGCTCACTTCGCGCGCCACGGCCAGGTGCGGCAGGAATGCGAAGCCGACGCCGCGCTCGACCATGCGCTTGGCCGTCTCGATCGTCTCGACCTCCATCACGACGTTCGGCACGAGCCCCGCGGAGCGGAACAGCCCGTGCGACAGCGTCCAGTCGCTCGACCCGCGGTCGAAGAGGATCAGCCGCAGGTCGGCGACGTCCTCGAGACGCACCCGCCGGGTCCTGTGCGGCCAGGCCTCGGGAACGCCGACCAGCACCAGCGGGTCGTCGCGCAGCGACAGCGTTTCCACCTCGGGATGGTGCAGCGACCGCGCGAGGCCGACATCGGCCTCGTCGCGCAGCACCATCTCCAGGACCTCCTTCGAATGTCCGGAGCGGACCATGATCGTGACCTTCGGATGCGCGGCGTGATAGCGCTTGAGGACGTCCGGCAGGAGGTACGTGCAGATCGACAGCGCCGCGGCGATGCGGAGGGCGCCGGCGCTCGACGGGCGGAGGTCGTGCACGGCCTGGCGCGCGAGCGCGACGGTCTGCAACAGCTGCTCGGCGTGCGGCTTGAACGCCCGGCCGGCGGCCGAGAGCGTCACGCTCTGGCCGCGCTCGAAGAGCGGAACGCCGAGCGACTGCTCGAGGCCGCGGATGCGGGCGCTGATCGCCGGCTGCGTGAGGCGCAGCGCCTCCGCGGCACGGCGGAAGCCGCCGAACGTGCCGACCGCCAGGAACGCCTCGACCTGCCCGATCTCCACCGGCGAATCCTCCCGTTTATGGTCTCAGGACGGACGATCGATACAGTATATGTCCGGCGCGGCCGGCCCGCGCGATCAGTCTTCGTGATCGCCCGATAAACCGATGGGGTTATCGCCCCGATAGAAACATTGCGTTGGCTGCCGGCAGCGACCGCTGCGCATGCTGAGGCCAATGACGCGATGACCGCGGGTCCGGCGAGCGCTCTCGCCCGAGCGAGTACGGGGCCCGCCAGAAACCGGACGGCCGACATGGCCCCACAACCACAAGGAGAGCCAACGATGGAGACGATGGGCCGGCAGTTCCGCGATCTCCTCCGCGAGGAGGACTACGTGTTCACCGGCGGCGTGTACTCTCCGCTCGACGCGCAGATCGCCGAGCACGTCGGCATGAAGGCGATCTACCTGTCCGGGTACTCCCTGGCGATGGCGAACGGGTGGCCGGACATGGGCTTCCTGACGATGTCCGAGGTCACGCGCGCGGCGTCGATGGTGGCGAGCGCGGTCGGCCTCCCCGTCATCGCCGACGCCGACGACGGGTACGGCAACGCGCTCTCGACGATCCGGACGGTCCAGGAGTTCATCAAGACGGGCGTCGCCGGGATCCACATCGAGGACCAGCGGTTCCCGAAGCGATGCGGTCACATCGCCGGCAAAGTCGTCGTGAGCCGCGAGGAGGCGGTCGGCAAGTTCCGGGCGGCCGTCGAGACGCGCAACCGCCTGGACCGCGACTTCGTCATCATCGCGCGCACGGACGCCTACGGCGCCGTCGGCGGCAGCCTCGAGGAAGCGATCTGGCGGGGCCGCGCGTACGCCGACGCCGGCGTGGACCTCGTCTGGTGCGAGCTCTCGAACCCATCGCGCGAGCCGGCGACCGCGTTCGCGAACGCGATGCGTCAGACGCATCCCGACCTGCCGCTCGCGTTCAACTACTCGTCGTCGTTCCGCTGGCACCAGGACCCGAACCCGTTCACGTTCGCCGAGCTCGGCGCGCTCGGGTACAAGTTCCAGTTCATCACGCTCTACGCCGCGCACGCCGGCATGTACGCGGTCTGGAACGCGATGGAGGATCTCGTGCGCAAGCAGGAGCAGGCCCAGTGGCAGCTCGAGCGCACCAAGGTGGGGCACCCGACCGAGAGCCACCACGTCATGGCGCGCGTGGCGCACTTCCAGGACCTGGAGAAGCGCTACGTCCCGGGGACGGAGGACCGGATCAAGGGCTCGGCGGGATTCGACGACCACCGCATGCACTGATCTTCATGGGGGGACTATCGAAGCCCCCCATACCCCCCGACACTCGCACGCGCCCCGGGGAACCCGGGGCGCGGCTCGACCATCCGCTCACTCCAAGGGGGCCCCGACATGGCCCCCCATACCCCCCCTTCGCTCGGAGCGCCCCGGGACACCCGGGCCGCTCCTCGACCACCCGATTCGGTCGCTGGCTCTGACCGCCGTCGCGGCGGCCTCGGGACATGACCCGCCGGCGCCGCGGTCGACGACGTTCAGCGAGACGGGGACTTCGGGTACCCGAGGTGCTTCAGCGAGTCGGCGATCTCGTCGAGGATCGCCGGGTCGTCGATCGTCGCCGGCGGCGTGTACGGCGTCCCTTCCGCGATCCTCTTCACGGTGCCGCGCAGGATCTTGCCCGAGCGGGTCTTCGGAAGGCGCTTGACGACGGTGGCGACCCTGAACGAGGCGACGGGGCCGATCTGGTCGCGGACCTTGTCGACGAGCTCCTTCACGATCTCGCCGTCCAACCGGTTCACGCCCGCCTTGGTGACGACGAACCCGACGGGGATCTCGCCCTTGATCTCGTCGGCCACGCCGACGACCGCGCACTCGGCGACATCGGGGTGCGACGCGAGCACCTCCTCCATCGCGCCGGTGGAGAGCCGGTGGCCGGCGACGTTGATGATGTCGTCGACGCGGCTCATGATGAAGATGTAGCCGTCCTCGTCCTCGAAGCCGGCATCGGCGGTCAGGTAGTGCCCCGGATGCTTCGTGAGGTAGCTCGCCTCGTACCCCGCGTCGTTGTTCCAGAGCGTCGGCAGGCACCCCGGCGGCAGCGGCAGGCGAATCGCAATCGAGCCGATCTGGTTCGGGGGCATCGGTTCGTTGTCCTCTCCGAGCACCCGGATGTCGTAGCCGGGCACGGGCTTCGTCGGCGAGCCGGGCTTGACCGGAAGCATCCCGAGCCCGACGCAGTTCGCGCCGATGGGCCAGCCCGTCTCCGTCTGCCACCAGTGGTCGATGACGGGCACGCCGAGCTTCTCGCGCGCCCACAGGAGCGTGTCGGGATCGCACCGCTCGCCGGCGAGGAACAGCGTGCGGAAGCCCGAAAGGTCGTACTTCTTCATGTACGTCCCGGCGGGGTCCTCCTTCTTGATCGCGCGGAACGCGGTCGGCGCGGTGAAGAGGACGTTCACGCCGTGCTGCGAGACGACGCGCCAGAACGCGCCCGGGTCCGGCGTGCCGACCGGCTTGCCCTCGTAGAGGATCGTCGTGCAGCCCTTGAAGAGCGGCGCGTACACGATGTACGAGTGGCCGACGACCCAGCCGATGTCCGACGCCGCCCAGTAGACCTCGCCGGACCCGACGCCGTAGATGTTCTCCATGCTCCACTTCAGCGCGACCGCGTGCCCGCCGTGGTCGCGCACGACGCCTTTCGGCTGCCCGGTGGTGCCGGACGTGTAGAGGATGTAGAGCGGATCCGTCGCCGCCACGCTGACGCACTCGGCCGGCGCAGCGCCAGCGACGAAGTCGCCCCAGTCGAGGTCGCGCCCCTTCACGAGCGTCGCCTTGTCCATCGGCCGCTGGAGGACGACGCACCGGTCGGGCTTGTGGACCGCGAGGTCGATGGCGCCGTCGAGCAGCGGCTTGTACGGGATCACCCGGTTCACCTCGATGCCGCACGACGCCGACAGCACGAGCTTCGGCTTCGCGTCGTCGATCCGCTTGGCGAGCTCGTTGGACGCGAAGCCGCCGAACACGACCGAGTGGATAGCCCCGATCCGCGCGCAGGCCAGCATCGCGAACACGGCCTCGGGCACCATCGGCATGTAGATGATGACGCGATCGCCCGTGCCGATCCCCTCCCGCCGGAGTGCGCCGGCGATCACGGCGACCTCGTCACGGAGCTCGGCGTACGTGTACGTCCGGATCGTGTTCGTGACCGGGCTGTCGTACACGAGCGCGCGCTGCTTGCCGCGGCCCCGGTCGATGTGAAGATCGACGGCGTTGTAACAGGTGTTGAGCGCGCCGCCGGTGAACCAGCGGTAGAACGGCGGCCGCGAGTCGTCGAGCACCCGGTCCCAGCGCCGGTCCCAGGAAACGTCCTCGGCAGCCGCGCCCCAGAACCCGTGGCGATCCTCGAGCGATCGTGCGTACACCTCGTCGTAGATCGTTCTGGTCGCCGTCATCGTGTCCTCCGTTTTCCAGGCGCAGGGTCGAAGGGGCGCGGCCGCGCCGGCGCGGGGGACAGAGTACCAGACTGCGACGCGTGGGCGACCGGCATGCCGGCGGCGTCCCCCTCGCTCACGGCGAGAGTCCGGAGGACGTCGCTCACCTGCACCCGTCACGTCCCGCGGCCCCGGCGCCGGGCCGCCCGTTGACGCTCTCCACACGGGGCACCTAGACTACCCGTCACCGCGTCATCGAGGGAGAGCGCCATGCGAGGACCGAAAGGGTTGAGAGCGCTGCTCGCGGGTCCAGGCATCGTCGTCGCACCGGGCGCGTACGATGCCATGAGCGCGCGGCTCGTGGAGCAGGCGGGCTTCGACGCCGTCTACATCGGCTCGTACGCGACCGCGGCGTCGCGGCTCGGTCTGCCGGACGCCGGGCTCGTCAGCTTGCGGGAGATGGCCGACCATGCCGCGTCCGCCGTCGGGGCGGTCGAGGCCGTCCCCGTCGTCGCGGACGCGGAGAACGGCTTCGGCAACGCGGCCACCGTCTGGCGCACGGTCCAGGAGTTCGAGCGCGCGGGCGTGGCGGGCGTCCACATCGAGGACCACGAGTTCGGCAAGCACATGCCGGTACCCGGCCGGGTGCTCGCGCGCGACGCGATGGTGGAGAAGATCCGTGCGGCCATCGATGCCCGGCGCGATCCGGATTTCGTCGTCATCGCGCGCACCGATGCGGGGTGGCTCGAAGGAGGCGGTGGGCTCGAGGATGCCGTGGACCGGGCGCTGGCGTACGGGCGCGCGGGCGCCGACCTGGTCTTCCTCGCCGGGGTGCGCGCGCCGGTGCTCGCGACGGTCAAGGACCGCATCCCGTACCCGCTGTGCGCGACCGACTCGCCCGGCGGCAACGTGGCGGCCGACGAGGCCGCCGGAGTGAAACTGGTGCTCTACTACGCGCTCGCGCTCTACGCGGCGTATCGTGCGGTGCGCGACGAGCTCGCCGCGTTCAAGACGTCCGGCGATGCGGGCACCCTGCGGCGCGAGGAGCCGGCGTTCGATCGCTTCATCGGGTTTCCGCGCATCCAGGACCTGGCGGTGAAGCACGGCCTCGGGAGGTGACGCTGCCGCGGCTGCGACGCAGCATGCTGTTCGTCTCCGGCCATCCGCGAGGCCGGCGCGATGGACGGCATCGTCTTCCAGGCGCGGTGCCACGCGGCCTACGCGCCGAGTGAGGAAGAGATCGCGTACGCCACGCGGCTCGTGGAGGCCTTCGACGCCCACACGAAGAGCGGCCGCGGCATCTTCGTGTTCGAGGGCCGGGTCATCGACCTCCCGGTGGTCGAGGCCCCGCGGAGCGTGCTCGCGCGCCTAGCCCCGGCTAGCTCCAATGCCGTTCACTTAACAGGGCGTCTGCTGTGCCGCGACCGCTTGAGCGGGTAGTTACTCATCTTGATCTTCACCGCGCGTGGGAAGCGTCGCTGGG
>JACPDG010000051.1 GCA_016184125.1 Candidatus Rokuibacteriota bacterium
GCTGGAGTGCAATACCGCGTTCGTGCGCCTCGTGGGCTACCGGTCGCGCGAAGAGGTGCTCGCCCACAATGCCAGGGAGTTCTACGTGAACCCCAGGGATCGCGAGCGCTTGCTGCTGCTCCTGCGGCCCGGGGTGGTAGTCACCAACCAGGAGCTCCAGCTGCGACGGGCGGACGGGACCTCGTTCTGGGGGCTGGCGCACGTGCGCGAGGTCGCCGACGGGCCATCGACGTACCTGGAGGGGATCGTCATCGACATCACCGAGCGGAAGATCGCGGAGGTGGGAGTCCGCTTCGAGCTCGAAGACGTGGGCAGACCCTGACGCGCGGGGTGGGCGGCCGCGGCCCGGGACACCCGGGCCGCCCCTCGATATCCCGATATGCGCCTGGCGAGGGCGTCGGCGGCACGGGCGCGGCGTATACTGCTCACGCCGTGGCGACCCCGGAGCCCGTGAACGAATCGGGTCATCGAGGGCCGTCCCGGGTTTCCCGGGATGGCTCCGAGCGTGGGGGGGTATGGGGGGCCATGTCGGGGCCCCCCATGATCTCGGAGCCCGTGAACGAATCGGGTCATCGAGGGCCGTCCCGGGTCTCCCGGGATGGCTCCGAGCGTGGGGGGGTATGGGGGGCCATGTCGGGGCCCCCCATGACATCAGTCCGTCCCGATCGCGGCACCGTGGACGTCGTCATCGTTGGCGGCGGTCCCGCGGGATCGATGGCGGCGATCGACCTGGCGAGGCGCGGCGTGCGACCGGTCGTCGTCGACCGCAAGCGCTTCCCGCGCGACAAGCCGTGCGGCGGCGGGATCCGGTACGGCGTCTTCCGGCGATTCCCGGAGCTCGCGGAGCATCTGAGGAAGACGGTCGAGATCCACGAGATCCGCCGGGTTCTCATTGAGGCGCCGGGCGGCGACTCGGTGCGTGCCGACCGCGATACGCCCTTCTACCTCACGCTGCGGCGCCTGGAGCTCGACGCGGCGCTGCTCGAGCGCGCTCGCGACCTCGGCGCCTGCGTCGTCGAAGGTCAGCGGATCGTCGGCGTGACGGTCGCCGCCGATGCCGTCATCCTGCCCACGGCCGATGGCTCCGAGATCCGGGCGCGGGTCGTGATCGGCGCCGACGGCGTGAACGGCATCGTCGCGCGTGCCGCCGGCCTGACGGCAGGGTTCGGGGACGACGCGCTCGCGCTCGACACGATGGAGGAGACGCCGCTCGACGAGCTCCGCGTGATCGACTGTGACACGATGTACGTCGCCTACGGCTACCGCGGCTGGCCGGGATACGGGTACGTGGTCCCGAAGACTCGGCACGTCGATGCCGGGGTCGGGTTCCTGCTCTCGTTCTACAAGCGCGCCCTGGGCGGAGCACCGTACGCGCACCACCAGGCGTTCCTCGGGGAGGCGGCCGCAAAGGGCGTGATCGAGGGCCGGTCGCGGCCCGAGAACTTCAAGGCGTACCGGCTGCCGCTGTCGGGCCCGCTCGCGCGCACCTACGGGGATCGTGTGATGGTCGCGGGCGACGCCGGCGGCTTCGTCAACGCGTACACCGGCGAGGGCATCTACTACGCGATGGTCACCGGCCAGCTCGCGGCGGAGACGGCCGCGGAAGCGATCGGCAGCGGCGACTGCTCGGCGTTCTCGCTCGCGCGCTACCAGGTCCGCTGGGAGCGCGAGATCGGCGAGGAGCTGCGGGACTCGCTCCGGATCCAGCAGCGCCTCTTTGCGAATCCCGCGCTGGCGGACCGGATCATTCGTGCCGCGGGTGTCGACGCGCGTCTGTGCCGGCTCTTCGCCGCGATCGCGCTCGGGGAGGAGCCGCTTCGCCCGCACAAGGCGGAGCTCGCCTGGCGCTTCGCGCTCGCGTCGCTCCGTCTCGCGGCGCGTCGTCTGGTGCGGTCCCGCAGCGCACGCCGGTCGGCGCGCACGCCCGCCTGATCGTCTCGCGCGCCCGAGGAGCGGCCCGGGTGCCCCGGGCCGCTTCCGAGCGTTGGGGGTGTGGGGGCCGTTTCGGGCCCCCCACGCCGCGACGCGAACCCGAGGAGCGGCCCGGGTGCCCCGGGCCGCTTCCGAGCGCGGGGGGGGTGTGGGGCCGTTTCGGCCCCCTCCACGCCACGACGCGAACCCGAGGAGCGGCCCGGGTGCCCCGGGCCGCTTCCGAGCGCGGGGGGGTGTGGGGGGCCATTTCGGGGCCCCCCACTCAATCGGTCATCCACGGCGGCGCGATCAGCCGGCGCTTGCCGTCGGACGCGAGCGGGACGCCCGGGTCGCCGGGATCGACGTCGCGATCCCACAGCTTGCACGTCACTTCCTTGTGGCGCTGGTCGAGCCCCTCGCAGTAGTTGGTGAACTCGCACCGCCGCACGAGGTGCCCCAGGCCGAGCCGCACCTTGAGGAACCAGTCGGGGTCGGCGAGCGTCTGGCGCGCGGCCGCGACGAAGTCCGCCTCGCCGCGCTCCAGGATGGCCTCGGCCAGCTCGAAGCTGCCGATGCCGCCGCTCGTCACGACCGGCGCCTCGTGGCCGGCGGCACGAACCGCGGCGCGGATGGCGGCGGCGAGCGGCACGTTGCGGCCGAACGGACCGACCTCGTCGGAGATGACGGTCGGCATGCACTCGTAGCCGGACTCGCCGGTGTACGGATAGACGGCCTCGCCGACCTTCGGCTGCTTGGCGTCCTCGAAGCGCCCGCCCTTCGAGACGGAGAGGTAGTCGGCGCCGGCCTCCGCGAAGCGCACGCCGAACCAGACGGCGTCGTCGAGGTCGCTGCCGCCCCGCACGACCTCGTCACCCAGGTACCGGATGCCGACGACGAAGTCCTCGCCGACCCGCGCCCGGACCGCGTGCAACGCCTCGAGCGGCAGCCGCACGCGGTGCGCGCGTGGACCGCCGTATCCGTCGTCGCGCGTGTTGAGCCGGGAGAGGAACGACGCCATCGTGTAGGCGTGCGCATAGTGCAGCTCGACGCCGTCGAACCCGGCGTCCTGTGCCCGGCGGGCGGCTTCGGCGAAGAGCTCCGGGAGGACCCGCGGCAGCTCCCGGATGTGCGGCAGATGCGTGTCCCACACCCGCTCGCGATACCCGTAGTCCATCGACTCGAGGTCACGCGGCGACAGCACGCGCTCGATCACCCGACGGTCGGCGATCAGCAGGCGCTCGCGCACCTCGGGTTCCGGCGCATCGAGGCAGCGCGTGTCGCCGACGGCGTCGGCGAGCGCACGCCGGAGGTCGGGCGTGACGGCGAGGTACCGGGTGAAGAACTTCGTCGGCTCGGGGCGGCGGTTGACGCGGAGGAAGTCGATCAGCTGGATGAACAGGCGCGTGTGACCGCCACTCGATTTCCGCACCGTCTCGACGAGCTGCGCGAGCCCGGGAATGAAGCGGTCGTGGCCGATGCGGAGCAGGGGACCGCTCGTGATGTCACGGATGCCGGTGGCCTCGACGACGAGGACGCCCGGGCGCCCTCCGGCGAAGCGCGCGTACCAGTCGAGCACGTTCGGCGTGACGAACCCGTCCTCGGTCGCGCGCCACGGCACCATCGCCGGGACCCACGTGCGCTGCTCGGCGACCACGCGCGTCCCGATGCGGCAGGGCGAGAACCAGCGCGACTGCTCCGCCTCCTCGCGGGTGGGCCACCGGACGTCCGGCAGCGCGTGTCGGACGCGCTTGCGCGTGTCGCCGCTGGTCATCGCGCTCGTCGCGACCGGCGCCTCACGTCAGGGCCCGTGAACGAATCCCGTTGCCAACCCGCGCCCCGGGTCCCACGGGTGCGTCCGCGCACCCCCCGGGGCGCGTGCGAGCGATCGGGGGGCTTGGGGGGCATCGATAGTCCCCCCATGATCTAAGTCGCCATCTGGCGCAGCCTGTAGCGCTGGATCTTCCCGGTCTCGGTCCGCGGAAGCTCGGACACGAACTCGATCAGCCGAGGGTACTTGTACGGCGCCAGCTCGCGCTTCACATGGTCCTGGAGCTCGCCGCAGAGCCCGGGCGAGGGATGGCGGTCCGGCTTGAGCACGACGTACGCCTTCACGACGAAGCCCCGCGTCTCGTCCGGCGCGGCGATCACCGCCGACTCGGCGACGGCGGGATGCTCGTCGAGGACGTGCTCGACCTCGGGACCCGGGATCTTGTAGCCGCCCGAGACGATCATGTCGTCCGAGCGGCACTGGTAGGTGAAGAAGCCGTCCTCGTCCATGACGTAGACGTCGCCGGTCACGTTCCAGGCGTTCCAGCGGACGTACTCCGCCTGGCGGTCGGGCTTGCGCCAGTACTTGCAGCCCGTCGGCCCCTTGATCGCGATGAGCCCCGGCTGCCCGGGCGCGCACTCGGTCCCCGTCTCGTCCACGACACGGCAGTCGTACCCGGGGACCGGAACGCCGGTCGCGCCCGGTCGCACCCGTCCGCGGACGGACGAGATGAAGATGTGAAACATCTCCGTGGACCCGATCCCGTCGAGCAGCTCGACGCCGGTCGCCTCGTGCCAGTCGCGCCACGTCGCGGCCGGAAGCGGCTCCGCGGCCGACACGCCGAGGCGGAGGCTTTCGAGACCGTAGCGCTTCGTCATGTCCGGGACGCGCAGCATGAGCCGGTACGAGGTCGGAGCGCAGAACGCGACGGTGACGCGATGCCGCGCAAAGGTCTCGAGCATCGATTCGGGCGTGAACGGGCCGGACAGCACCGTCGATGCGCCGAAGCGGAAGGGGAAGACGAGCAGCCCGCCGGTGCCGAACGTGAAGGCGAGCGTCGGGTGCCCGCCGAACCGGTCGTCGGGCGAGGGTGCCAGCACGTACCGCGCGTACGAGTCAGCCGACGCCAGGATGTCGCGGTGGTCGTGCACGCAGCCCTTCGGCACGCCGGTCGATCCTGACGTGTAGGCGATCATCGCGATCTCGTCACGCCCCGTGCCCTCGGCGGTGAAGCGCTCCGGCTGCCCGGTGACGAGCGACTCGAGCGTCGTGTCGCCGGCCTTCGGCTCGCCCGCGACGATGAGGTGCTTCAGCGCCGGCGCGTGGGCCTGCGCGCGCTCGAGCTCGTCGCGCAGCCCACCCCACACGATCGCGGCTCGCGTGTCCGCATCGTTCGCGATGTACGCGAGCTCCCGCGCGCGAAGGAGCGGCATCGTCCCGACCGTCACGATCCCGAGCTTCTGGCAGGCGAGGTACGCGACGATGAAGTCGGGAGCGTTCGGCAGCCGGAGCAGCACGCGGTGCTGGCGGTCGAGGCCGAGCGCGCGGAGGCCGTGACAGAGCCGGTTCACGCGCCGCGCGAGATCCGCGTACGTGATGGTTCCGGTGGCGGTATGGATCGCGGGCCTGGTCGCGTGGTCGCCGCCGGCGTTCGCGTCGAGCAGCGCCTCACCGACGTTGAGCGACAGCGGGTAGCGGAGCTCGGGCAGCGTGTACAGCCGCTCCGGCATGAGATCCGGGGGCGGCAGGGACTCCGCGGGGGTCGCGCTCACGGCAACACCGCCCAGCCCTCGATCTCGAGCATGCAGCCGTCCGAGCGGTCGTAGAGGTCGCGCGCGCCGACGAGCGTCATCGCAGGGAAGTGCTTGCCGAAGTACTCGCGGTACACGCCGCCGATCTCGCGGCCGCGCTTCTTGTACTCGTCGACGTCGAGCACGTAGATCGTGAGCTTCACCACGTCGGTGAGCTGGCCGCCCGCGGTCGCGAGCACCGTGCGGAGGTTCTCGCACACCTGCCGGAACTGCGCGACGAGATCCCCGGCGCCGATGGTACGGCCCTCGCCGTCCTTCGCGACCTGTCCGGCGATGAAGAGGACCCGCCCGCTGCGCACCTCGAACGCGTGCGAGTACCCGACCGGCTTCATCAGGGAGGGCGGATTGATCGGGTGGATGTGGCTGCTCATGGCTCGGTCGCCTCCTCCGGCTCGGGGATGGGTCCGGATCCGTCGATCACGAGGGTCTGCCCGTTGGTGGCCTCGTCCTCGAGCAGGCGCGCGACCACGATCGCGACCTCGCCCGGATCGATGAGACGCCCACCCGGATTGATCCGCGCGAGCGCCGCGACGGCTTCGTCGAACGACGTGCCCGTCCTCGCCGCGATGTTACGGGCGCTCTTCCAGGTGAGGTCGGTCGCGACGTACCCGGGGCAGATGGCATTGACCGTGATCCCCTTGCCGCTCACCTCGAGGGCCAGCGCGCGCGTGAACCCGACGAGCGCGTGCTTGGACGCGACGTACGCGGTGACGTACGCCGCGCCATAGAGCCCCGCGAGCGACGCGATGTTGATCACGCGGCCCCACCGGCGCGCGAGCATCCCGGGAAGCACGGCCTGGGTGAGCAGGTAGGGACCGGTCACGTTCACGCGCAGGTGCCGCTCCCACAGCTCGCGGTCGGTGCGCGTGAACGGCGCGGAGTCGGCGATGCCGGCGTTGTTGACGAGCACGTCGACGGGGCCGAGGGCGTCCATGACCTCGCGAACCGCGCGCTCGACCTGCGCGGCGTCGGTCACGTCGACCTCGACGGCCAGCGTGCGGACGCCGAGCGCGCTCGCCTCCTTCGCCACGCGGTCGACCTCGCTCCGCGTCCGGGCCGCCGCGGCCACCGCGCACGCTTTGCGAGCCAGGGCGAGCACGCACTCACGGCCGATTCCGCGACCGCCTCCGGTGACGAGCGCCACGCGAGCCATGGTCACAGCCCCTGAACCAACATCGGTAGTCCCCCCATCAGGAGGGTCCGTGGACGGCGACGAGGATCGAGCCGCGCCCCGGGTCCCCCGGGGCGCGTGCGAGCGCCGGGGGGTATGGGGGGCATCGATAGTCCCCCCATCATTATCAGTCCGCGAGCCGGGAGGGGGCGTGCCACCGCCCGGCGTCGGACGCTTCGACGCCGTCGAGCGACCAGTCGAGCATCGGCGGCATCTCGAGCCCGAGCTCCGCCGGCGCCGGGAAGGTGAGGGCGCACGCCTTCACCGCGGGCTTGATGTCGTCGAGATAGTCCTGCATGACCTGCCCGGAGTCCCGCTTCTTGATGCCGACCTCGATGGCGTAGCGGTTGCCCTCGGTCCCCGGCCGGCCGAACGAGAGGAGCCCGTGCCTCAGCCATTTCACGAAGTCGCGGTGCTTGCGGTCCTCGTAGCGCCCCGTCGCCACCAGCTCGACGACCATGCGCTCGCCGAGACCCTGGTGACCTGCTTCCTCGTCGATGATCTTCCCGATGACGTCACGGTACGGCAGGAAGGAGCACTGCTCGTACTCGCGGAGCTGCCAGAAGCCGCCGCGGTCGAAGAGGAACTGCGCCATCGCGAGCTCGAACCAGGAGTCGGCGCGGTCGACGGGCCGGGCCTCGAGCCGTTCCATCACGACGGGCGTCACGTCGTCACCGGTGAAGCGCCGGTACATGCGCGCCACGGCCTCGAAGTGCTCGACCTCCTCGCGGATGTGCCACGTCATGAACTTGATCCAGCGCAGCTCGGGCGCGAACGCGAGCCCGTGGCCAAAGAGGTGCGCCGCGGCGAGCTCGCGATACGCCTGGCTCTGCATAAGCTGGATGACCGTCCGCTCGTAGCGCTCGTCCATCTCGGCGCGATCCTTGTACGTCCGCATCTGCGTCGCCTCGGCGGGCAGGGTGGCTTCGGTCCGAAGCCTCACGTCCAAACTTCCGACGGCTGGTCGGAGCTGTCAAGCGTGGTCGCACGGGCCGAGGATGCGGCATTCCGGCTCGGGGCCCGCGACGCGGGCGGTGTATAAGGTGGCTCGTGACCCGCGCGTTCGCGACACGCGAGCTCGCCGATGCGATCGGTCGGCTGCGTCCTGGCATGCGCGTCCTCCTGCCTCCCGGCTGCGGCGAGCCGCGCGCGCTCGTCGGCGAGGTGTGCCGGCAATCGGATCGCCTCACAGGCCTGGTCCTGATGGGGGGCATTCACCTCGGCGGCTATCCGTTCGCCCGAACGGACCACGCGGGACTCCAGATGGCCACGTGGCAGATGTCGCCGCGGCTCGAGGACGCGCGCCGTCAGGGACGCGTGGAGTTCGTGCCGGTCCGGTACTTCGACCTGGTGACGGAGTTCGTCCGCGGCGGCCATTGGGCGCCCGATGCGGTGCTGATCCAGACGTCCCCGCCGGACGCGCACGGCTACCTGTCGCTCGGGGTGTCCGTGAGCGTCGCTCTGCCCGCCGCGCAGCGTGCCCCGCTCGTGATCGCGCAGGTGAATCCCCGCATGCCGCGCACGCTCGGCAACGGCAGCCTCCACCGGAGCCAGATCGACGTCGTCGTGGAGGTCGACGAGCCGCTGCTGGACTACCCGCCGCCCGTGGTCGGGGAGCTCGAGACCGCGATCGGGCGGCACGTCGCCGGGCTCGTTCCGGACGGGGCCACCGTGCAGGTCGGGATCGGCGCGATCCCGCAGGCGGTCCTGGAGGCACTCGTGGACCACCGCGACCTCGCGCTGCACTCGCTCCTGGTCGACTCGGCGGTCACGCTCATCGAGCGTGGTGTCGTCACCGGCGCGCGCAAGCGGTTCCATCGGGGGCGCATCGACATCGGCGAGATCATGGGCACCCGGCGGCTGTTCGACTTCGTCCACGAGCACGACCTCGTGAACATGGAGCCGGCGAGCTTCACGCACGACCCGCATCTCGTGGCCGAGGTCGGCCGCTTCGTCGCGGTCAACTCCGCGCTCGAGATCGACCTCACCGGGCAGGTGACGGCCGAGAGCCTCGGCCCACGACAGGTGGCCGGGATCGGCGGACAGTTCGACTTCGTGCTGGGCGCCTCGCGCGCCGACGGCGGCGTGTCGGTGATCGCGCTTCCGTCGACGGGCCGCGACGGGCAGGTCTCGAGGATCGTGCCGCGGCTGGCGGCCGGCGCGGCGGTGACGACGCCGCGGTTCATCGCCGACGCGATCGTGACGGAGTTCGGTGTCGCCCGGGTGCGGGGCCTCGGAGAGCGGGGGCGGGCGAGAGCGCTGATCGCCGTGGCCCACCCCCGGTTCCGGGAGGAGCTGGAGCGCAGTCTCGCTGGCTAGCCGCGCTTCGCGGCGTCGATCTCGGCGAAGATCTCCTCGTCCGTCGGGAAGCGGTACGTCGTCTGGTTCGAGTAGGCGGTCCGGCCGTCGATGTCCACCTCGAAGATTCCGCCCGCGCCCTCGATCAGCTCAGCGGTGATGCCGTACTTGTTCTTGATGGCGGCCTGCAAACTGGAGGCCTGTGGGAGGTAGTTTCACTCGCCGCAGTACTTGATCCGGATCTCCATGCTCCGTCCTCCTCGTTCGACGTTGATGGATTCTAGCATCTTGAGATGCGGTGACGGCCGATGCGGATTCGCCGCGCGCCCCGGTATAGTGAGAGTTCGAGCAACAATCGACCGCCGCGGCGGTCGGTTGTTGCTCGAACTGAGTTGCCGGGGAGGAGGGCAACGAAGCCATGCGACGCTCATCGGCGCCGCGGGTGCGCGCGGTGATCGACACGGACCCGGGGATCGACGACGCCCTGGCCCTGCTCTACGCCTGGCGCTCGCCTGACATGGATGTGCGGGCGGTGACCACCGTCGCGGGCAACGTGCCGGTCGACGTCGCGACGGCGAACGTTCTGAGGCTCGCCGCGCTCGCCCGCGCCGGCGTCCCGCGCGTCGCTGCGGGCGCCGCGAAGCCCCTGGCGCGCGCGCTGACGACCGCGACGCACTACCACGGCGAGGACGGTCTCGGTGACGTCGGCGGCTGGCCGGCGATTCACGCCGAGCCGGTCGGTGCCGACGCGGTGGACGTCCTCGTCGCCGCAGCACGCGAGCACGGCCCGTCACTCACCCTCGTCGCGCTCGGCCCGCTCACGAACGTCGCGATGGCCGTGCAGCGCGACGCCGGCGCGGTGCGAGGCGTCGGCCGTGTCGTCGTGATGGGAGGCGCCGTCGACGTCCCGGGCAACGTCACGCCGACCGCCGAGTTCAACGTGCACGTCGACCCGGAGGCGGCCGCCATCGTCCTCGATGCCGGGCTCCCGCTGGACCTGGTCCCGCTGGACGCGACCCGGCAGGCCGTGCTCGATCGGGCGCGGTTCGAGACCGCGGCGGCCCGATCCCGTGCCCCGGGAGCGAGCCAGCTCGTGCGATGCACGGCGCGCGGGTTCCGGGTGGACCACGCGCGCGGCACGCATGGCATGGTGCTCCACGATCCGCTCGCGGTCGGCGCTGCGCTCGACCCGACGCTGATCGAGTGGGAGCCGGTCAAGGTGACCGTCTCGTCGGCGGGCGAGACCCGACGCGTGCGCGGCCGGCCCAACTGCCGGGTCGCGCGGCGTGTGGACGCCGACCGGTTCATCATGACGTTCCTGGAACGGCTGCTTCCGTGACGAGGAGCCGATGGTCACTTCGAGCCTCCCGCGAGACGAGCGCGTGAATCGCGCGCGCGTCCTGGTCATCGGCTCGGCGAACGTCGACTTCGTGGTCACGGTGCCGCGCCTGCCCGCGGCGGGCGAGACGGTGTCCGAGGGGACCCTGCTGATCAATCGCGGCGGCAAGGGCGCGAACCAGGCGGTGGCTTCACGGCGTCTCGGCGCCGACGTGCGCCTGATCGGCTGCGTCGGGAGCGATCCGTCGGGGGAGAGTATCCGGTCGGCGCTCGAGGGCGAGGGGATCGGGATCGCGGGGCTCATGTCCACTACCGAGGCAGCGACGGGCACCGCCCTGATCATCGTCGACGCCGAGGGGCGCAACCAGATCGCGGTCGCCCCCGGCGCGAACCGGCGGCTCACCGTGGACGATGTACGCGCCCGGGAGGACGACCTCCGGTGGGCGCGCGTCGTCATCGGGTCGCTCGAGGTGCCGCTTCCCGCGGTGCGTGAGGCGTTCACGGTCGCGCGCGGTCACGGCGCCATCACGATCCTCAACCCGGCGCCCGTGCCGGCCACGCCGATCGACTTCTGGCCGCTCGTCGATTACCTCACGCCGAACGCGGGCGAGGCGGAGCGATTGAGCGGGGTCCCGGTGCGGGATCAGCCCTCGGCCGCGCGGGCGGCGTCGGTCCTCCGCGAGCGCGGCGCCGGCACGGTGATCGTCACGCTCGGCGGCGACGGCGCGCTGCTGGTCACTGCCGACGGCGTCGGCCACGTGCCGGCGTTCACCGTGACGGCGATCGACACGACGGCGGCGGGCGACGCATTCAATGCCGGCCTCGCGACCGGTCTCGCGGACGGACGTCCGCTCACGGCCGCCGCCCGGTTCGCGAGCGCGGTCGCCGCGCTGGCGTGCACGCGACGCGGCGCGCAGGACTCGCTCCCGACACGGGCGAGCGTCGAAAAGATTTTATGGGGGGACTATCGAAGCCCCCCAAGCCCCCCACGCTCGGAGCCGTCCCGGGAGGGGTGCGCGGACGCACCCGTGGTGCGCGGACGCACCTGCGAAACCCGGGACCGCCCTCGATGATCGGATTCGCTCACGGCCCCTCACGCCCGACCCGCTCGGTCAACGCCTCCACCCGGCCGAGCGCCTGCGCGATCCGCTCCGGCGCGAGCCGTCCACGGCGGAGCGCCTCGCGGATTGCCGTGAGCGCCGTGAGCGCCGCGGAGCGGCCGTCGGGCAGGCGGTCCTCGGCGATGAGCAGCAGGTCGGCGCCCGCGTCGAGCGCGAGCACGGCCGCCTCGCCGAGCCCGTAGTGCCCGTCGATCGCGCCCATCCTCAGGTCGTCCGTCACGACGAGCCCGCGGAAGCCCAGGTCCCGGCGGAGCAGACCGGTGATCGTCGCATGGGACAGGGTCGCGGGATGCTCCGGGTCGAGCGTCCGGTTGAACACGTGCGCCGTCATGATCGCGTCCACGAGTTCCTCGGCGATCAGCGTGCGGTACGGGATGAGCTCGATCTCCGGCCTCGCGGTCGCCGTCACGTCGACGAACCCGAGATGTGAGTCGTCGAAGCTCGAGCCGTGTCCGGGGAAGTGCTTGAGGGCGGTGAGGACGCCCGCGGCGCGCATCCCGGACATCCAGGCGCGCGCGTGCTCGGTCACCAGGAGCGGGTTCGCGCCGAAGCTCCGCCCGAGGCCGACGATGACGGGGTTCGCCGGGTTGTAGCCGACGTCCACGACCGGTCCGAGGTTCCAGTTGATTCCGGCCTCGCGGAGCAGTGCGCCGATGCGGCGCGCCTCCAGCTCGGTCGCGGCGAAGTCGTTCTCGTCGCCGAGGTCGCGGTGCGAGAGGCTCGGGGTGAAGCCTGCTTGCGCGCCCAGCCGCATGACGCGGCCGCCCTCGGCGTCGACGGCGATGAGCAGCGGCGCTCGGCCGCACGATTGCACGCGGTGCCTCACCGCGGTCGTGAGCTCGCGCACCTGCTGCGCGCTGGTGATGTTGCGGCCGAAGAGCACGATGCCGGCGACGCGGACGTCGCACAGGAGACGATCGAGCTCCTCGCTGGCGTCGAGCGCGGTGCCCGAGAAGCCCACCAGCAGGAGACGGCCGAGGTGCGGCTCGAGCCGCGCGAGGACCACCGGGTCGGGGCGCAGCATGGCGCAGCCGGTCGCGAGCAGCAGCGTGGCGAGCAGGAGCCGACGGCGCACGGCTACCCGCGACGAGCTGCCGCCACGAATCTCCGGACGCGTTCCTCGTCGACGGGCTGGTCCACGTCACCGTTCCGCTTGAGCGAGGTGCCGACGATCACGGCGTCGGCGAGCTCCAGGATCGCCGCGATGCTGTCCGCGTCCGCGCCGCTGCCGACGACCAGCGGAACGCCGGCGACAGCGCCACGCACGCGCTTGACGTCGCCGAGCGGTGCCGGCTCGCCGGTCGCGCGCCCCGTGACCACGAGCGCGTCGGCGAGGCCGCGGTGGACGAGATCGCGCGCCTCCTGTTCCAGCTCGACGGGGGCCAGCGGCACGGCGTGCTTGCCCTGGACGTCGGCGAAGATGGCGATGTCGGCGCCGAGCAGCCGCCTCTCGCGCAGCGTGTGGTACGCGTCGGAGTGGACGATCCCTTGATCGGCGAGGACGGCGCCGGCGTGGACGTTCACGCGGATGAAGCCGGCACCGACCGCGCACGCGACCGCGAGCGCCGAGCGGGCGTCGTTCTTGAGGACGTTGACCCCGAGCGGGACGGTCGGATAGACGCGACGCAGCTCGCGCGCGACGACCGTCATGCCCGCGACCGTCGGCGCGTCGACCCGGTCCGGCGTGAACGGCGCGTCGCCCCAGTTCTCGACGAGGAGCGCGTCCATCCCGCCCGCCACGAGCGCGCCGGCGTCGGCGAGCGCGGTGTCGACGACGCGCGCCATCGCTCCAGCCCAGCGGGGACTGCCGGGAAGCGGCAGGCAGTGCACCATGCCGATCAGCGTGCGAGCGAGTTGCATCGGGTTGCGCGCGGATTGTAGCACGCGCCGCGTGCTATAGTGGCCGAGGCCACGTCCTGATGAGCACGTCCCGGGTTTTCTTCGGCTGGTGGGTCGCGCTGTCCTTCTCGGCGATGGTGTTCCTCTCCACCGGCATCCGCTTCACCGTCGGACCGTTCCTCAAGCCGATGGTGGCCGACCTCGGTCTCGACCGCGCCAGCTTCTCGCTCGTCGTCTCCGTGGGCCTCTTCCTCTACGGCGCGGTCATGCCGGCCGTCGGACGCCTCGCCGATCAGCTCGGCGCGCGGCCGGTCGTCGTCGCGGGCGCCATCGTGCTCGCGGGCTCGGTGGCGGCGAACGCGCTGGTCCAGCACTACTGGCAGCTCTGGATCGTCTACGGCCTCGGCATGGCGCTCGGTCTCGCGATGACGGGCCACGTCGTGGCGTCTGCGGTGATCACCCGGTGGTTCACGCGACGGCGCGCGACGGCGCTGTCGCTGCTCGGCGCCGCGTCGATGGCGGGCATGAGCCTCCTCGTCCCCATCTCGATGTGGCTGATCATGCGGATCGGCTGGCGCCTGACCTACGTGGTCCTCGCGGCCGCGGCCCTCGTCGTGATCCTGCCGCTCGCGCTCTGGGTCATGCGCGACGCGCCCGAGTCGATGGGGCTCGCGCCCGACGGCGCGCCCGTGGCGACCACCCGGGCGCCGGCCGGCGACGAGCGCATGACCGCCGCGGCCGCGATGCAGACCCGACCGTTCTGGCACATCGCGCTCGCGCTCTCGACCTGTGGGTTCTCGATGAGTCTGCTGTCGGCCCACGGCGTGCCGATGCTCACCGACCACGGCTACCACCCGATGGTCGCCTCGTGGGCCTTCGCCCTCCTGGGCGGCACGAACGTCGTGTTCGCCTTGATCCTCGGTACGGTCGCCGACCGGATCGGCGCACGACCCGTGCTCGTCGGGATCTACGGCGGACGCGCGATCGCGGTCGCCCTCCTGTTCGTGATCCGCGACCAGCCGCTCGCGATCATGCTCGTCGCGGCGCTCGGCGGCGCGACCATGGCCGGCACGTTCGCCATGACATCGGCGCTCACGGCGGACATCTTCGGCCGGTTCTCCGTCGGCTCCGTCTTCGGCGCGATGTTCCTCGTCCACCAGGCGGGCGCAGCGCTCGGCTCGTGGCTCGGTGGTGTCTCGTTCGAGGGGACCGGCGGGTACGGGCTCGCCTTCGCCGTGGCGTCGATGACGCTGCTGTCCGCGTCGGTCCTGAGCCTCACGACGGACGTGCGCCCGCGGTGCGTCCCGGCGGCAAGCCTGTCCGCCGTCGCCGGCGGCCGGTGACGGCGCGTCTTCCATCGGTCGCACACCCCCGGAGGTCAGCATGGGATACAGCACCGTCCTCGTCCAGCGCGTGGGCGCCGTCGCCACGATCACGCTCAACCGTCCCGAGGCGCGTAACGCGCTCGACCTCGTGATGCGGCGCGAGCTGCTGGACGTCCTCGACGACGTCGAGCGCGACGAGGGCGCGAGGGTCGTGGTCCTCACCGGCGCGGGCGGCCACTTCTGCGCGGGCGGCGACGTCAAGACGATGCGCGAGAAGCGGCACACCCCGGCCGAGGGCCGCGCGCGGGTCGAGCTGCTGAACCGGATGGTGGTGCGCCTCGTCGACTTCCCCCGCCCCACGATCGCGATGGTGGACGGCGTCGCCGTGGGCGCCGGCTGCAACCTCGCCCTCTGCTGCGACGTCGTCGTCGCGTCCGACCGCGCGCGCTTCGGCGAGGTGTTCGCCAGGATCGGACTCGTCCCCGACGGCGGCGGGACCTGGCTCGTGTCGCGCGCGGTCGGGCTCGCGCGCGCGAAGGAGCTCGTCTTCACCGCGGACATCATCGACGCGGCGGAGGCGCTGCGCATCGGCCTGGTGACTCGCGTCGTGGCGGTCGCCGAGCTCGAGCAGCAGACACGTGCGCTCGCGGACCGCATCGCGGCCGGCCCGCCGGCCGCGCTGGCCATGGCCAAGCGCATGATGAACCGCGCGGCGACGTCGGACCTCGAGAGCGCGCTCCAGATGGAGGCCTACGCGCAGGGCGTCGCGATCGCGTCCGAGGACCACCAGGAAGGGCTGGCGTCGTTCTTCGACAAGCGCGCCGCCCGGTTCACCGGCCGATGAACCGCATCGTCGGCACGGGGATCGCCGTGCCGCCGACCGTCGTGGACAACGGGCTCCTGTCGCGCTGCATGTCGACGACCGACGAGTGGATCGTCCAGCGCAGCGGTATCAGGCAGCGTCACGTGTCGCCGGACACCTGGCGGATGCTCCAGCGCCTGGCGGAGGCGCCGGACAAGCCGGCGTTCATGGACTCGGTGTTCGCCCAGGGGCTCGACGGCTGCATCGACTCGTCGATGACCGTGACGGACCTCGCGCTCGAAGCGAGCGCGATGGCGCTCAAGGCCGCGGGCATCCGCGCGCAGGAGCTCGACTGTATCGTCGAGTCCTCGACCCTGCCGGACCTGGCGTACCCGCACACGGGGTGCGTGCTGCAGGGACGGCTCGGGCTCACGAGCACGCCCGCGATCAGCCTCCAGCAGGGGTGCGCCGGCTTCGTCTACGGGCTGGCCATCGCCGACCAGATGATGCGCGGCGGGATGTACCGCCAGGTCCTCGTGGTGGGTGCCGAGCTCCTGTCGAGCGCGTTCGATTACACCGACCGCGGCCGAGACATGGCGGTCCTGTTCGCCGACGGTGCGGGGGCGGCGGTCGTGCGGGCCGAGACCGGCAACCGCGGCGTGATCTCGAGTCACCTGCACTCCGACGGCACGATGATCGACGCGCTGTCCGGCGAGCTGTGTGGGTCCTCGACGTTCCCGCCGGTCTCGAAGAAGAAGATCGACGACGGCCGGGCGCGTCCGCGGATGAACGGCCGCCAGGTCTTCGTGCACGCCGTCCGGCGCTTCCGCGAGGTCATCCTCGAGTGCGTCGAGGCCAACGGCATCACGCTCGGCGACGTGGATCGCTTCGTCGTGCACCAGGCGAATCTCAGGATCATCGAAGCGGTGGGCGACGCGCTCGGCATCCCGCCCGATCGCTTCTTCAACAACATCGAGCGCTTCGGCAACACCGCCGCCGCGTCGGTGCCCATCGCGTTGCACGAGGCGCTCGCGGCCGGCGCGATCCGCGACGGGGACCTCGTGATGCTCGCGTCGTTCGGCACCGGGCTGTCCTGGGGCGCGAACATGATCCGCTGGTAATCGCCGGCCGGCCTCGACGGCCCCTTCGACCTCCCGCGAGTGCGCGGGTAAAGCTTCAGCTCGCCGCCTCGACCGACCGTCGCTGGAGCGGACCTGCCGCTGGATAACCGCCCGGCGGATGAAAATAGTACAAAGCACCTATAGACCCCGACAGGACAATCGGCAAGGCTGAAGCACTTGACGCTTCCTGACTCGGGACCAACGCGCGGGGCGCGGAACCCGTGTCGCGCCACGTCGCGACCGCGCCCGCCATGTTTCTCGGCTCGGACAGGAGCCCCATGGGTGAGGAAGACCGGCAGCGTCTGACGCTCGTCCAGCGGTTCGGCCTGCTCAGCCTGCCGTGGGTGATCGGCCTGACGATCGCGCTCTGTGGCATCGCCGCCGCGCTGCTGACCGACCAGATCGTCCGGCATGAGGCGATCGACCTGGGCGAGATGCTGCAAGTCCTCATCCCCAGGGTTCTCGATCCCGAGGCGTTCGACAAGCCACCCGGAACGGCCCCCGGGATCGCCCGCGCGTTCGAGGAGCTGGCGCCCTCGAGGTCGATCGTGCGCGTGATCGTGTACGACCGGCGTGGCCGCGTCCTCTGGTCGGACGACAAGACGCTGATCGGCGGTGAGTACCCTGACAATCCGAAGCTGCAGGCCGCGCTGCGCGGTCGGCTGGACGCGTCGATCATTCACCCCGGCACCAGCGCCGAACCCCACCACGCGGCGCTCAGGGGGTCCGATCGGCTCCTCGAGATGTACGTGCCCGTGCGATTCGGCCGCAACGCTCCGATCGTCGGCGCCGTCGAGCTCTACCGCGACGCGCCAGGGGTCCTCGTCCTGCTCGATCGCAGCGTGGGTATCCTGTGGGTGCTCGGCGGCCTTGCGGGTGCGGCGCTCTACGTCATCCTGGTCGTCATCGTCCGCCGGGCCTCGGCCCGGCAGCTCGCCCTGGAGGGGCAGCTCCGGGCGCACGCGCGGGACCTCGAGGAGCGAGTCGCGGAGCGAACCGCCGCACTGCGCGAGACCGGCGCCCGCTTGGAGAACGTCCTCGAGAGCTCCGCGGACGCGATCGTGACCCTCGACCAGCGGGGTGTCATCGCCTTCGCCAACCGCGCCGCGGTGCGGATCTTCGGTTACAGCCAGGACGCGCTCGTCGGGACGCGCCCGGCCACGTACTGGCTACACGGGCGCCGCGACTTCCGCGCACTGCGCCGCGCTCTGGTCAGGAACGAGCGCGTGGAGAACCACGAGACCGAGCTGCGGGCGGCCGACGGGCGCACCGTCATCGTCGACGTGTCAGCGTCGCTGCTGCGCTGCCCGCGGCGCGGCGTCACCGGTGCGGTGGGCGTGCTGCGCGATGTCACGGAGCTGCGCGCGCTGCACGAGCAGATGCTCCGGACCGAGCGACTGGCGACGGCCGGCCTCCTGGCGGCCGGGGTGGCCCACGAGGTGGGGAACCCGCTGATGTGCATCTCCTCGGTGGCGCAGGTTCTCAAGAAGCAGAGCACCGTGCCGGCCGTCCAGCGCGGCGTGGACGAGATCCAGCGCCACGTCCAGCGCATCGCCCGCATCGTGCGCGATGTGAGCCGCGTCGCACGGTCGTCGCGCCTCCAGCTCCGGACGGTCGCGGTCGAGGACGTGCTCCGGACAGCGGTCGACCTCGCACGGCACGTGCCCGGAGCGCGGGCGATCTCGATCGACGTCGAGTGCGAGACGGGGATGCCGCGTCTGCGCGGCGATCCCGACCGCCTCGCCCAGGTCTTCCTCAATCTGATCCTGAACGCCGTGGACGCGGGTGCCAACCTGACCGTGCGCGCCACCGCGCGCGATGGCGATGTGCGGGTGGTCTTCACGGACAAGGGACCGGGGATCGGGCCGGAGACTCTGGCGCGGGTCTTCGACCCGTTCTTCTCGACCAAGGCCGATGGCCACGCGGGCCTCGGTCTCTTCGTGAGTCGAGAGACGATCCGCGAGCATGGCGGGCTCCTGCTGGTGGAGAGCCGTCCAGGGCACGGCTCGACGTTCACGGTGCAGCTGCCGGTCGATCGGATCACGGAAAAGGCAGAGTGGCGGGAATGAAGCCGTCGATCTTGGTGGTGGACGATGAGTCGACGCTCCAGGAGACCCTCCGGTGGACCTTCGAGCACAACGGCTGGCGCGTGGTCGTGTCGGGCACGGGCGAGGAGGCGATCAGGTGCCTCAAGACCGATCGCTTCGACATCGTCGTCACCGACATCCGCCTGCCCGGTATCGACGGTATCGAGGTGCTCCGCTGCGCTCGCTCGCTCGTGGCGCGGCCACCGGTCGTGCTGATCACCGCGTACGGGACCGTCGAGACGGCGGTGGCCGCGCTTCGCCACGGGGCCGCCGACTACATCCTGAAGCCGTTCGATCTCGATGACCTGAAGGCGCGCGTGGAGCGCCTGGTCGACGACACAACCGCGACGAGGCGGCGCTGGGCCGACCCGCTCGGCGAGATCGTGGGTCAGACCCCGGGGATCCAGGCCTTGCGACAGCAGGTGCAGAAGGCCGCGATGACGAGCAGCAACGTGCTGATCACGGGTGAGACCGGCGCCGGGAAGGACCTGGTCGCGCGGAGCATCCATGCTGTGAGTGTCAGGCACGCCCATCGGTTCGTCGCGGTGAACTGCGGCGCTGTCCCGGACACGCTGTTCGAGAGCCAGCTCTTCGGCCACGCGCGCGGGGCCTTCACCGGTGCCGTCCAGGCCAACCCCGGGCTCATGGTGGCCGCCGACAAGGGCACGCTCTTCCTCGACGAGGTCGGCGAGCTGCCGTTGCTGCTGCAGGTCAAGCTCCTGCGCGCGCTCGAGGCCAAGGAAGTGTGGCCGGTCGGGCAGACACGCGCCGTGCCGACCGACTGCCGCATCATCGCGAGCACGAACCGTGACGTCGAGGCCGAGGTCGCGGCGGGCCGCCTGCGTGCGGACCTCTTCTACCGCCTGAAGGTCGTGCACATCACCGTTCCGCCGCTGCGCGAGCGGCGGGCCGACATCCCACTCCTGGCCAAGCACCTCCTGTACCAGATCAACGGGCGGCTCGGCACCTGCGTGGCCGGTGTCGAACCCGACGCGATGCACGCCCTGATGAACCACGACTGGAAAGGCAACGTCCGCGAGCTGCAGCACGCGCTCGAAAGCGCCATCGTCAACGGCGCCGACGAGCGCATCACGCTCGAGGCCCTTCCGCGCGACGTGAACCCGATGGCGGCCCAGATACCGCTCAAGGAAGCGACGCGCCAGTTCGAGCGAGCGCGGGTGCTCGAGGCGCTCGCACAGACGGGCTTCGACAAGCGGGAGGCGGCCCGCCTGCTCGGGCTCAGCATGGCCTCGCTCTACCGCAAGCTGGACGATCGTTCGGAGTAGCCGCTTCTCGAAAACGACAGACGCCGGAGCCCGATTCTCAGCGCTGACACGCCACTGCCGCCCGCCTTCCGCCGCCTGCATCATCTTCCGCCCACACCGAACCTACGTCGGCGGCATGGCACGCCGTCTGCTGGGCCGACCCACCCGTCGATGAGCGCAGAGCCGCAGCTGGTGGTCATCGAGATCCTCGAAGGCAAGCGGACGCTGAAGGAAGCGATCCGTAGCTTCGAGCGTGAGTGCGTCCTCGCCGCGCTCGAGCGCGCGAACTTCGACAAGCGACGGGCCGCGAGCCTGCTCGGTATCAGCCTCGCCTCGCTCTACCGCAAGCTGGAACGCTCGTAGCGTCCACGATCTGCGCTCGGTGACGCCGGTACGCACCGGCTTCCACCCCCGACGCGGGCAGGGGGGTGGCAGCGCGCCTCTCAAAAGCTGGCGTCACGGTTCTCAAGGCTGAGAGCGACCGCCCGCGGCTCATCTCAACTCTGCGAACGGAGCACCCGCCGCTATAGGTCAATGTACCTGTTTTTCTGGCGATTTAATGATGCGTATGCGTCATCGTGCGGCCGCGGCATTCCCGGTGCACTACGCCGCACCGCGTATTCGTCGCTTCGCCGACGAGCTCGCATCTCTGCGCAGGTCCACGAGGAGTGCCTCACGCGAAGGAGGGACTGATGCGGAGCGGACCGGTCCACGCGCAACCGACACGACGCAAGGAGAGACGCACGATGACGCCGCACCGCACACGAGCCCGCATTCCCGCACTCACGACCCGCCGCCGTGCGATCGGCCTGCTCGGCCCGATCGTGCTCGTCGCCGTGTTGCTCGCGGCGGTCCTTCCCGGTCCCGCCCATGGGCATGGGGCCTGCGCCACCACGGTGGTGGCCGACGTGGTCGCCTTCGACACGCCGATGATGTTCAACCGCCTGGGCGCGCAGAACCCGAACTGGATCACGTACGCGCTGAAGCGCGACGTGGTCGCCCTCACGGGCGGCGCCGCGGGGCCCGGTAACGCCCAGATGCGCAAGGACAAGCGGATTCGCCCGCTCGTCCTGCGCGTCAACGAGGGCGATTGCCTGAAGGTCAACTTCACCAACTGGCTCGCCGGCGCAGCGAACCCGTTCGTCAACGCCGACCGCGAGCCGCCGATGAACCTCGAGTCGCCGTTCCTGAAGATCGACGACCAGGTGCGTGGCCGCTACGCCGGCTTCCACGTGCGCGGTCTGCAGCTCGCCGGCACCATCGCGTCCGACGCCTCCAACGTCGGCAGGAACGCCAGCAGCCTGGTCCCGTCCGGCGGCGGCGCGACGTACACCTACTTCGCTCCACCAGGGACGCGTGGCGCCTACCTTGCGGACAGCTACGGCGCGACGTTCGGCGGAGAAGCCACGGCCGGCAACACGGGCCAGGGCATGTTCGCCGTCGTCAACGTGGAGCCGAAGGGCGCCCGCTGGTACCGCAGCCAGGTGACCGATGAGGAGCTGCGGCTGGCCACGACGGGCACGACGGCGGCCGGCCAGCCGATTCTCAGTTATGAGGCGCGCTATCCGGCGACGAACCCCGACGGGTCGCCGAGCATCTGGTTCGCCGAGGGCAAGGCAAACCTGCCGATCCTCAACATGAGGGACGGCAACGCCATCGTCCACTCGGACATCAACGCGATCATCGCTGGCCCGAATCCCGACGGTACCTTCCCGGCGAGCACCTACCCGCTGGAGAGCGCCGGCAAGCGCAATCCGGCCGTGCCCAACCGGCTGGAGCCGTTCCGCGAGTTCACCACCGTCTTCCACGATGAGCCGTCCGTGGGGCAGGCGTTCCCGGGCTTCTACGACGCCAACCCGGTCACCAGGCGCCTCCTCCACGGCGTCCGCGACGGGTTCATGATCAACTACGGCTCGGGCGGCATCGGCTCGGAAATCATCGCCAACCGCCTGGGCGTGGGGCCGATGTGGGACTGCCTCTCCTGCGCCTACGAGGAGTTCTTCCTCGGCTCCTCGGAGGTTGGCGACCCGGCGATGCTGGTCGACATTCCTGCGAACGTCGGCCTCGAAGCCTGCGACGTCGCGGGCGCGAACTGCCTCGACGTCGGGCCGAAGGCGACCAAGGCGCTCTTCCCGGACGACCCGTCGAACGTCCATCACAGCTACCAGAACGACCGGGTCGTGTTCCGGAACCTGCACGCGGGGAAGGAGCACCACATCTTCCACCTCCACAACCACCAGTGGCTCTTCGACGCCAACGACGACAACTCGAACTATCTGGACGCCCAGGCGATCGGCCCAGGCTCCGGGTACACGTACGAGATCAACTTCGGCGGCAGCGGCAACCGCAACAAGACTGCCGGCGACGCGATCTTCCACTGCCACTTCTATCCCCACTTCGCCCAGGGCATGTGGGAGCTGTGGCGGATCCACGACGTGTACGAGACCGGCACGCAGCTGGACGTGAGCGGTGGTGGCTTCCACACCGTGCCCTTCGCCCTGTTCGACGGCACGCCGGCCGTGTCGTCCAGCGTGCCTGGGGCCCGGATGAGGGCACTGCCCGACGGTGAGATCCTGGCCGGCACGCCGATCCCGGCTCTGGTCCCGCTCCCCGGCAAGGCGCTGCCGCTGATGCCGGGCGAGGTCGTGGTCGTCCAGAAGAACGCCAATCCCGGCGTGGACGAGGTCCCCGACGACCCGGTGGCATGCGCCGCGGATCCGAACGGGCCGACCTGCGGCGTCCAGGCGCTGCCGGATTCGAGCCAAGCCCACGTGGTCGACCGCGCGCAGAACCCCGGCTACCCGTTCTGGATCGCCGGTGTCGATTGTGGCGGCGACCCCGTGAACTGCCCGCTCGGGGTCGTGGGCCAGCGGCCCCCGACGCCGGTCCTCGACATGCTGAGCGAGGGTCAGGCCGCCGGGCTCCGCGCCGGCAACGGCACGCTGTTCGGCGCGCTCAACAACCTGGGCGGCCCGGCCGACGGCGGCTGGGACGGCGGGCTGCCGCGCCACGCGCTCGACGGCTTCCTGGCCGCCGGTGGCCGGACGCCGGACGTGTTCCACCAGGAGCAGACCAAGCTCAGCTTCGACAAGGAGATCTTCAAGGCCAAGCCGGTCTGGTTCCCCGAGGGCGGCACCGATGTCGAGCAGGCTGCGATGGCGTTCCATGCCGTCCGTGCCTACCCGAGCACCGCGGTGCGGCTTGACGGCACTACCACCACGGCCGACTACATCACCAACGGCGGACCGCCCCAGGCGGGCGCGCCCATGTCCGAGCCGTGCATCGACGACAGGGGCGTCACGCTCTTCACCGGTGTCACGGGGCAGTGGTTCGGCTCGACGCCGGGGAGCCTGGTGAGCCTCGGCACCTCGCCGTTCAGCGCGACCGCGCCGCGCGTCTACAAGGGCGCCAACATCCAGATCGACGCGGTCTTCAACAAGGTCGGCACCCACTACCCCCAGCAGCGGATCATCTCGCTCTGGGAGGACGCGCTGCCGTTCATCGACAAGCAGAAACCGCCGGAACCCTTCGTCATCCGCAACAACACGCTCGACTGCACGCGGTACCTGCACACGAACCTGGTGCCCAAGCGCTTCGAGGTGGACGACTACCAGGTGACGACGCCGACGGACGTGATCGGCCAGCACATCCACCTGCCCAAGTGGGACCTGCCGGCGGCGGACGGCTCGGGCAACGGCTGGAACTACGAGGACGGGACGCTGTCGCCCGGCGCGGTGCGCGAGCGGATCCACGCGATCAACGCGTTCAATCCCAGCGGAGCCGGCAACCCGGCCAACAGCGCCGGCGGCGGCGCCAACGAGCCGCTCGTGGCGCTGCCCCATCCGTTCTTCGGCGGCGGCCAGGGTGGCGAGTGGGTCGGCGCCCGCACGACCATGCAGCGCTGGTTCTTCGACCCCGTGCTGAACGTCCACCACGTGGACCGTGGGCTCGGTATCATCTTCACCCACGACCACTTCGGGCCCTCCACCGTCCAGCAGATCGGCCTCTACGCGACGGTGCTGGCCGAGCCCGCCGGCTCGCAGTGGGTGCACAACGAGACGGGCGTGCCGATGTACACGCGCGCGGATGGCGGGCCGACCGGCTGGCAAGCGGCCATTCTTCCCGGCGCGGGCGGCCAGCAGTTCGAGGCGTTCCGCGAGTTCTGGTTCCAGCACAGCGACTTCCAGAGCGCCTACGCGGCCGGGGTCTACATCGGCGCCGGGCCGGACGGCCGGCCGAACGCCGTGCTCCCGGATGCCAACAGCTTCCGGGACGCGATCAACCCGTCGGTCAGAGAGTTCGCGAACCCGGTGTTCCCGGACGTGATCCGGCACGCGGCGGACTGCAAGGACGGTACGCCGCGGCCCTGTCCAGAAGCGATCTCGGCAGACGACCCCGGGTTCTTCGTGACCAACTACCGCAACGAGCCCGTGGGCTGGCGCGTGTTCGATCCGAACAAGATCGGGCCCGACGGCAAGCCCGGCACCCAGGCTGACGGCCAGGCTGGTGACCTCGCGTTCGCGCTCCAGACGAGGACCGACCGCAAGGTCCCCGAGCTGAACACGCGGCTCGGCAACACCCCGTACCCGCCGCTCACCGCGGACATCGGCCCCGGCGACCCGTTCACGCCGCTGATGCGGTCGTACGCCGGCGACGTGATCCGCATCAAGTCCCAGGCCGGCGGCGACGAGGCGGAGCACAACTTCGCGCTCAACGCGGTCAAGTGGCTCCAGGGCGGCTCGGGCCACGGTCGGGGACCGAACACCGGCTGGCGCAACAGCCAGAATCGCGGCATCTCCGAGCAGTTCACCTTCGCGGCCCCGGTCATTCCCTTCGTCGGGGCGGCGCCCGCCCAGCAGGACTACGCGTACTCGCACAGCACGGGTGGGGACGGCTGGTGGTCCGGCATGTGGGGCATCCTCCGGACGTACAACACGAACAAGCAGGATCTCTTCAAGCTGCCCACGACGGTCCTTCCGACCAAGATCGCGAACGCGAAGGAGTTCAACGGCGTGTGCCCGACGGCCGCGCCCGTGCGGCGGTACGACGTCACCGCCGTCCTCGCCAACACCGCGCTGGGCAATGCGCTCGGCGTGACGATTCCCGCCAACGTCACCCCGACGGACAACGTCGGCGGCCCGCTGGACCCGGCGGGCGGCACGCTCGTCTACAACCCGCGGCCGACGCCGCTGGCGCCGCCGCTCGGCGGCGTCGCGAAGAGCGGCCCGCTCCACGACCCGACGGCGATCCTGTACGTGCGGACCGCTGACCTCGGACCTGATGGCAAGCTCCTGCCTGGCAAGCCGGTGGAACCGCTCGTGCTGCGCGCCAACGCCGGCGAGTGCGTGGAGGTGACGCTCAAGAACGGTCTGCCGGGCGACCTGAACGGCAACGGCTTCTTCGACGACAACCCCGACCTCGCGGGCTTCTCCCAGTTCATCCCGGTTGTCCCGCGGGACAAGAACGACCCTCAGGGCGTGACGTGGTTCGGCAGCAATTTGGTCCGTCCCTCGAGTGTCGTGGGCCTCCACCCTCAGCTCGTCGCCTACGACGTCACCCGCGACGACGGCATGGTGGTCGGCAAGAACCCGCCGGGCAACGAGGTGGTCGCGCCCGGCCAGCAGAAGACCTCCCGCTGGTACGTCGGCGACTTGACGCCGGTGCGGGCCGGTGGCAAGGAGTTCAACCTCGTGGCCACGCCGATCGAGTTCGGCGGCTCCAACCTGATCCCTGCCGACATCCTCAAGCAGGGAGAGAAGGGGTTGCTGGGTGCGTTCAGCATCGGCACCGCTGGCGGCAGCATCGTCGAGACCGACACCACGTGGGACCATCAGCAGACCGATCCGAACGTGACCCGCCAGACCCGGGCGTCGGCCACGCTCGCGGGGGGCATCCGTGACTTCGCGGTGGTGTTCCAGGATGGCCTGAACCTCCGCTACGCGGACGGGACGGCCGTCGAGAACATGGGGTCCGGTGAGGAACCCCCGGGCTCCGCGTCCAAGGCTATCAACTACGGCACGGAGCCGATGTGGTTCCGCTTCGGGCTCCAGCCGACGGCGCCGTTCGGCAACGCCGGGACGCCGGGCAGCTTCGGCGCCGTGCCCAACCCCGAGCAGGCTTACAGCAATGCGCTCGTCGATGGCGATCCCGCCACCCCGGTCTTCACCGCGGCGCCCGGCGTGCCCGTAAGGATGCACGTCCTGAAGCCGACGGGCATCGCGGTCGATGACTTCCACGCCCGAGGCAGCGTGTTCCACCTGCACGGCCACGTCTGGCAGCGCGCGCCGTACGTCTGCCCGGGCCAAGACGACGGCGTGTCCGGCCTCGACGGGAAGTGCAACGCCACGAACTTCGGCGACCCCGGCTTCGAGCCCGGCTCGCGCGCGATCGGCGTGAACCCGATCGGGATGTACCTGGGAGCGCAGGACAGCGTGCTGCCGGGCGCTCACTTCGACATCGTGCTCCCCGGCGCGGGCAACGGGCCGACCGGCGGAGCCGGTGGCGTCGGCGGAGTGACCGGTGACTACCTCTTCCGCGACCAGGCGTCGTTCGGCAACACGCAGGGCCTCTGGGGAATCATGCGCGTGGAGTAGCCGCCCGACCTCGATGAACAACTGATGAACCATCGCGGGTGCCGCCTCGAACGGGGCGGCGCCCGCGACGCGCCTCGCGGGGACCCTGCGGGGCAGCGACGATGAACAAGGAGAACCGACGGTGCGCCACCACGCAGTCACCCGTGCGGCTCGCTGGGCAGTCCTGACCTTTCTCCTCGCCTTTCCGGCCTTCGCTCGGGCGCCCGAGGGGCGCGCGGCCGCGCCCGAGGGAGCCACGTCCCCGAATCGGCTGGCGCGGGAAGGCGTGACCGTCGAGTTCTCCGCGAAGCCGGCCGGCGGCGATGGAGACCTCCGGGAAGGCGATTACGCCGACGTCTCCTTCCGCATCACCGACACCTCGACGGGCCGCCCGGTGCGGTCGCTCGCTCCGGGCGCGTGGATGGACATCGGGCAGCCGGTCGCGGCACGCGACAAGGCGCCGCTCGACTGCCGGCAGAAGATGGGCCTCTACCTCTCTGGTCGGGTCGGTATCAGGCCCATGATCGACCTCAACAGCTACTACGTCCTCGCGCTCAACCGGGACTCGAGCATCTCGGTGGTGGATCCGCACGTCGGGATGGCGGGGAAGACGTACCTCTACGCCCACATCGCCCTGCCGAAGCCCGGCGCCGACTGGGCGAAGACAACGGACGACAAGCGCCTGTTCGTCACGACTCCCCGGGGCGGACAGGTCGTGGTGGTCGACGCCGAGAGCTTCAAGGTCGCCGGCAAGGTGGACGTGGGCGGCCTGCCCGTACGGATCGTGATGCAGCGCGACGGCCGCTATCTCTGGGTGGGAGACGACAGCGCCGAGGCGGCGCGGAGCGGGGTGGTCGTCATCGATGGGGCGGCGCTGAGCGTCGCCGGCCGCATCCCCACGGGTCGCGGCCACCACGAGATCACACTCTCGCCGGACGACCGGTGGGCCTTCGTCAGCAATCGCGAAGAGGGCACGGTCTCGGTGATCGACGTCCAGCGTCTGGCGAAGGTCAAGGACGTGAAGACCGGCCTTCAGCCCATCTCGCTCGCGTACTCGCGGCTGAGCCAGGCCCTGTACGTCGCCGACGGCGAGACGGGCGAGATCGCAGTGATCGACGGCCAGCGCCAGGAGGTGGTGGCCCGCATCGCGGCGAAGCCGGGCCTCGGGCCCATGCGCTTCACCGAGGACGGGCGCTGGGGGTTCGTCGTGAACACCCGGCACGACACGGTTCACGTCCTGGACATCTCGAACAACCGCCTGGCGCACACGGTCCCCGTCGGGAAGCGTCCCTTCCAGCTCGCCGTCACCGGGGCGTTCGCCTACGTGCGCTCGCTCGATTCCGAAAAGGTGAGCATGATCCCGCTCTCGGAGCTCGGCCGTGACCAGATGCCGCGCGTCACGGACTTCGGCGCCGGCACGGAGACGCCGGGCGCGGCCGGGCCGGGCATCGCCGTGGCCGCGCCGATGGTCCCCGCGCTCGGCGAGGCGGCGGTGATGGTGGGGAACCCGGCGGACGGGAACATCTACTTCTACATGGAGGGGATGGTGGCACCGATGGCCACCTTCCGGAGCTACGGCCACCGGCCCGCCGCGCTCGAGGTCGTCAACCGGAGCCTGAAGGAAACGGAGCCTGGCGTGTACCGGACCACGGTGCGGCTTCCCGCCGCGGGCACGTACGATGTCGGCTTCGTTCTGAACTCGCCTCAGCTGGTCCACTGCTTCGCAGCGGACGTCAAGGTGAACCCCGCGTTGGCCCGCACGGGGCCGTCGCTCGAGATCGCCTACCTCGTCAAGGACCGGCGCGTTCCGGTCGGTCAGCCGGTCACCGTCGGCTTCAAGCTGATCGACCCGGACACGCAGCAACCGCGGACGGGGCTCGGCGACGTCGGCGTCTACTACGTGAGCTCGATGCGCCACCGGGCGCAGGCGCCGGTGCGCGAGCGGGGCGACGGCGTCTACGAGGCGACGATCTCGGTGCCTGAAGCGGGGGCGTATTACGTGTACGTGGCGGTCCCCTCGGCGAAGATCCAGCTCGGCGACCTCACGCACCTGAGCTTGATCGCCGAGCGGACGCCGGGCGCGACCCGACGCCGGTGAAGTGAGAAACGGCCTCGCATGGCCCTCACGTCCTGGCGACGTACCCGCTGCGCCGTGCTCGTCGGCGCTGCCGTGCTTCTCGTCCCCGCCGTGATCGCGGCCGCCGGCCTTTCGGAGGCCGAGCGGCGGGGCAAGCGCATCTACATCGAGGGGCGGGGCCGCGGCCCGATCTCGGCGTACCTCGTCGGTCCGCGGCTGTCGGCGCCGGGCTCGGCGTTCCCATGCGCGAACTGTCATCTCGGAGAAGGTCCCGGGGTCAAGGAGGGCGGTGTCCAGGCCGCGGACATCAGGCATGCGACGCTCACGAAGGCGTTCGAGGGCGTCCGCCCGTCGGGGCGCGCGCATCCGCCGTACGCCGATGGGGACCTCGAGCGTGCCGTGGCGTTCGGCGCCGACCCCGGCGGCAACGCGCTCCACGAGGCCCATCCCCGCTATGCGATGAGCCCCGACGACCTGGCGGACCTCGTCGCCTACCTGAAGATCGTGGGGCGCGAGCCCGTGCCGGGTGTGACGGAGCGCGAGGTCCGCGTCGGCGTGCTCCTTCCGGACCGCGGGCCGCTCGCCGAGGCGGGGAACGCGGTGACGCGCTTGCTCCGGGGCTACTTCGACGAGGTGAACGCGCGGGGCGGGCTCTTCAGGCGAGCGCTCACGCTCGTGCCCGTCCTGTTCGATCCGGCCCGCGAGGACTCGGTGACTGCCGCCGTGAGAGAGGTGGTGGAGGAGGAGAACCTCTTCTGCCTGCTCGCCAATGTCGGCGTGCCGCCGGACCACGAGAGCTTGAAGGCGCTGTCGGCGGCACAGGTTCCCGTCATCGCGCCCTTGCAGGTCGCGCTGGACGGCGGCTACGGCGCGGACCGCTACACGTTCCACGTCTGGGCGAGCATTCGCGATCAGGCGCGGGTGATGGTGGATTTCCTCACGCAGGCCGCCAGCAGGGCCCCGGCGCGGCTTGCGGTGCTCCACGTGTCGGACGCGTCCGGCGAGGCGGCCGCAGCCGGAGCGCGGGAGCAGCTCGCCAAGCACGGGCGTTCGGTCGTGGCCGAGGTGGCCTTTGCGCCGGGGAGGCTTTCTGCGCCCGAGATCGTGAGCCGGCTCCGGGACGCCTCCGCCGAGGCGGTCCTCTTCTTCGGGAGCGGTACCGACGTCCTCGCGTTTCTCGATGAGACGGAGCGCCAGCAGTGGCGCCCGCTCGTCCTCGCTCCCGCACCGATGGTCGGACGCTCGCTCCTCTCCCTGCCTGCCGGCGTGGCCAGGTCCGTGTACCTCGCGTCTCCGATCGCGAGTCCCGATCCCGCGGCGCGGGAGACGGCGGAGTTCCTGCGCCTCGCTGCCCGGTCGGCGGGTTCCGGAGACCACCGGTCGTTCCAGATGCTCGCCTTCGCTGGAGCGAAGCTCCTGGAGGAAGGCCTGAGGCGATCGGGTCGAGACGTCAGCCGCCAGCGGGTCGTCGACGCGCTCGGGAGTCTCTGGAGATTTCCGACCGGCGTCACGCCGCCACTGACCTACAGCGGGAACCGTCGTGTGGGTGCGCTGGGATCCCAGATCCTCGCGATCGACGCCGAACAGGGCCGGCTGACCGTGGCCGCCCCGTGGCGTGAGCCGCGATGACCGGTACGGGGGAGATGACATGCCGGAACCCGGAACGCGCAGAGCGTTCGAGACCTCGGACATCAGCCTGGCCAGCTTCCTGCGTTGCCGGGGCTTTCCGTTCGAGGACCTCAAGCGCAGCGGCAACCGGACGCTCTTCGTGTTCCGGCACTCCGACGAGCTGCACCGCGCCGTTCTCGCCTACGCCAACGACGAGAGTGTCCCGGTGCGTTCGTTCTCGAACAACCTGAGAGACCTGAAGGCGCTGACGCGGTGAGCGGGCCCGGAACGTTGCGCCCGCCCGTCGACAGGGGAAGAGAAGGATGACGAGAGCGATCGTGTTCGCCGCCGCCCTGGCGGCCCAGCTCATCGTGGCGGTCGTCGCGTCCGCGCAGTCAGGATCGGGCCACCATCACCCGGCCGAGGCTTCCGCGGGTGCCGAAGCGAAGTCGGTGACGGTCAAGCTGCTCGACCTGGAGCTGCTCGACCAGGATGGAAAGCGGGTTCGCTTCAAGAGCGACGTCGTGCGAGACCGGCTGGTGGTGGTCAACGTGATCTACACCACCTGCCCGGTGGTCTGCCCGATCCTGTCCAGCGTGTTCGCGAACCTGCAGGAGCCGCTCGGCGAACGATTGGGGAAGGAGGTCGTCCTCGTCTCGATCAGCGTCGATCCCCTCAACGACATCCCGCCCCGGTTGAAGGAGTACGCCAAGCGGTTCAACGCCAGACCCGGGTGGGTCTTCCTCACCGGCAGCAAGGGGAACGTCGATGAGATGCTCCGAGGCCTCAACATGTACGCCGCCGACTTCTCGGAGCACACGACCAGCATGCTCGTGGGCGACGGCCGGGAAGGCCGGTGGCGGCGCCTCTACGACGTCCCGCCCCCGGACCGTGTGCTGGCAGAGCTCGGGGAGCTGACGGTGGCGCGGGGCGGGGAAGCCCGCCCTGCCTCGCACGATGCGGTCGACCACGGCGGGCACCGGCGATGACGGCCTCCGGTCTGGCGCTCGCCCTGCTTCTCGGCGCCATTGTCGCCGCCCCGTCCGGCTCGGCACCGCCGCAGCCGCGGCCGGGCGGCCGGCTCGATCCCGGGGGGGCCCGCCAGTACTTCACCGACGTGACGCTGGTGGACCACGAGGGCCGGTCGCACCGGCTCTACAGCGACCTGCTCCGCGGCAAGGTGGTGGTCGTCAACTCGTTCTACACGAGCTGCACGGAGTCGTGCCCCGTCATCATGGGAAAGATGTCGCGCATCCAGGCCGCGGTCGGCGAGCGGCTCGGCCGCGACGTGCACCTCGTGTCGCTCACCGTCGACCCGGCGACCGACACGCCGGCCCGGCTGAAGGAGTACGCGGCGCGCCTCGGCGTGCGCCCGGGCTGGTACCTCGTGAGCGGGGAGCCGCGGAACGTCTCCGAGGCGCTGCGCAAGCTCGGCCACGCCACCGGGAGCAAGGAGGCGCACACGAACCTCCTCATCGTCGGCAACGAGCGAACCGGGCTGTGGAAGAAGGCGACGGCGCTGGCCCACCCCGACGACCTGGTCCGTCTCGTCGAGGACGTGCTCGACGATCGATGAAGTCGGAGGGCGCCCGGCCTCGCCTCACTGGCGTGCAGGCGGTGGCGCGGGCAGGACGGGTGGCGGTGGAGGCGGCGCGCCCTCCCGCGGCGGCGCGGGCGACCCGGGCGGCGCCTCGGACGGGGGCGCCGGGGGCGGTGGAGGCGGCGGCAACGGCGACGGCTGCCGTGGCGCCCGCTTGATCGACTGCTCCAGCTCTGGCGTCGAGCGCCGCATCTGCTCGGTGAGCTTCGCCGCGTCGAGCGCGGTGCCGATGACCCGCGGCGTGATCATGAGGATCAGCTCGGTCTTCTCGATCTCGCGGCTCTTCGACCCGAAGAGGTAGCCGAGGATCGGGATGTCCTTCAGCCACGGGATCCCGGTCGTTGTCGAGCGACCCCGATTCTGGATCAAACCGCCCAGCACGAGCGTCTGGTTGTTCACGAGCACGACCGAGGTCTCGGCCTCCCGCTTGATGAACGTCGGCGAGCCGCCGACGCCCGGTCTCGTGCCGATCGCGTTGACCTCCTGCTTGACGTCGAGGGCGACGGTCCCGCGCTCGCCGATGCGCGGCGTCACGGTGAGGATCACGCCGGCGTCGCGGTACTCCACGGTCTGGGTCCCCGTCGTGACGATGGTCTGACCCTGGGCTGGCGTCGTCGTGCCACCAACGGGCGCCTGCTGGCTGGTGATGATCGGCACCGACTCGGAGACGTTGATGACGGCCTTCTTGTTCTCGGCCGTGAGGACATGCGGGTTCGACAGCACGTTGATGCGACTCTCGCTGGCGAGCGCGTTGAGGAGCGCGAAGAACCGATCCGAGGCGAACGTGAACGCGGTGAACCCGCTCGCGAGACCGGCTGCCGTGGAGAACGGCCCGAACGGAGCGGCCGGCGGGGGAGCGGCGGCGCCGGCGAGCGACTGCTGACCGAATCGGAACCGGCCCTCCTGCAGGGCCCAGTCGATGCCGAGAGACGTGATGTCGTTGAGCGTGATCTCGGCCACCAGGACCTCGATCAGGACCTGCCGGGGCATCTTGTCGAGCTGTCGGATGGTCGTCTCGACCTCGGGCCAGATGTGCGGGAACGTCGCGACGATGACGGAGTTCGTCGTCTCATCCGCGATGAACCGGACCTGCCCCTCGGGCCCGGCCTCGGCGCCTGGCTGAGCACCGACCGGCCCCCCGGGCGCGGCGGTCGGCGGTGGAGGCGGCGGCGGGACCGGCTCGCCAGGCCGGCGCGTGGTCGTCGGCGCGGGCACGCCGGTCGGGAGCGTTTCCTTGCCGCCGTAGATCGCGTTCAGCGTGGCGGTGAGGTCCTTCGCCTTCGCGTTCTCCGCGTAGTAGATGAACACCCGCCGGCCGCGGTAGATGTCGATGTCGAGCTGCGCGATCAGCTTCTTGATCAGCTCGAGCTCGTGCCGCCGCGCGTGGACGATGAGCGAGTTCGTGCGCCGCGACGCGATGATGAGCGGGGGGCGCTCCGGTCCACCGGCGTCGACCGTGGCCGGCGCGCCGGGCACCGTGGGCGGACGAGGCACGCCGGGTGCGGCAGGCACGGGCGGGGGGGCGGCGGGCACGCCGGCCGGCGCGCCCGTCCGCACGCGGCCGGTCTGGAAGAGGCGATTGAGAATCGCTTCCAGCTCCGCCGCGTCCGCATAGCGAAGGGGGACGATCTGGAGCTCCTCGAGCGTGACCTCGACGTCGACGAGACGGACGATGTCGAGCAGGCGCCGGATGTTCGAGGCCGTGTCGGTGAGGATCAGGATGTTCGTCTCGCGGTGAGCGATCAGCGCGCCGCGCGACGACATCAGGGGCCGGATGAGGTTCGAGACGTCGGTCACCGACGCGAAGCGCATCGGGACGATCTGCGTGATCACCTCGTCGCTCACCCGGGTCGGGTCGGGCGCGCCGCCGATGATGGTCGGGATGGCGCGCTCCCGTGCGCCCTCCATCACGACGATCTTGTAGAGGTTGCCCGACTTCACGGCGGTGACGCCGTGCACTTCGAGGATGGCGAGCATGACGCCGAAGACGTCTTCCTGGGGGATGCGTCCGGACGTCTGGACGGTGACCTTCTTCCCGGCCACGCCGGGTCCAAGGACGTAGTTGAACCCGGCGATCTCCGCCGCCGCCTGCACGACGGTCTCGACGTCGGCGTTGTCGAAGTTCAGGACGACGAACTTGCCACGCTGCCCGGGGGCGACGGGGGGCGCCGTCGGCGGGGCGCTCGCCGGCGGCGGGACGTCGACGCGTTCAGGGCGATCGGGGCGTTCGACGATCGGCGGCGGCGGTGGTGTCCCGGGCACCGCCGGCGGCGTCGCGGGCGGCGTGACTGCCGGCGGTGGGCCGACCGGCGAGGGGACCTGCGTCGTCGCCACGCGCGGGCGCGAACGGGGCGGCGTCGCGCAGCCGGCGAGTACGGTCAGCAGCAGAACGGCGGCGACGCTTCTTACAACACCATTACCGCTGGGCGGCATCGCTCGTGGCCGGTGGGACGCGGCGCAGCACGCTCGGCGGCAGCGGGCGTCTGGGAACCGGCATGCCGGGAGCCGTCGGGTATCCGGGCTGAATCGTCGGTGGCGTACCTGGCGGCTGCACCTGCCCGGGGACGCCGGCGCCGGGCGCCCGCTGCGCGGGCTGCGGTGACGGCGGCGCGGGCGGGCGCGGCTTCGACGGGTCACGCAGGCGCACATCGAGATTGCCCTCGGGCCGCGCGAGCACGACGTGATCGGCGTGGATCGCCTGGACGGTTCCCCCGCCGATCGAGTCGCCGAGCCGGTATCCCGCGACCCGCTTCGTCGACGGATCCTCCAGGTACGCGACCGGCGTGCCGTCACGAAGCACGACACCGTGCAGGTTCGGCTTCACCGGCGCAGGCGTGGGTCGCGCCGCCTGCGCCGTCGCCCCGGGCGGCGTCTCGCTTCGCGTGGGACTGAAGAGGTTCCGACTCGCGACAACGGCATAGCTGCCGGGCGCGGGAGGCGGAGCGGGCGTCTCGGGTGCCGTCGACGCTGCGAGGGGCGCTTGCGCCGGCCGCGGTCGGACGGGTTGGGACCGCGGCTGCGGCGCGGACAGGTCCCGCACGATATACGTCCCGGCGACGGCTGCCGCAGCGAGGAAGAGAACGTTGAACAGGATGAGACGCTTGGACATCCCCGCCATCGTTCAGGTCCTCGCTCGGGCCGGCAGGATGAAGCCGGACACCGTGATGGTCGCGAGCAGGTCCTTCGGGTGCGCGATGTTCATGACGCGCACCTTGAGATCCTGCACGGTCACGAGCTTTGGCGCACCCTCGAGGCGCGCGAGCAGGTCGACGAGGTTCTTGATCTCACCGGACACGGCGATCTCCACGGGGATCTCGAGGACCTCACCGCGCTCCACGGGCGGCAGGATACGCTCGCTCCTGACTTCCGTGCCTGCGGCGGTCGCCATCTCCTTGGCGATCTTCTGGAGCTCCGATGCCGCGACGGGCGGCGCGGCGGCGGTGAGGAGCTTCGCGGACAGCGTGTCGATCCGCGCGGTCACCGCCTCGAGCTCATGGATGAGATCGGCCTTGCGCGCGATGAGCTCATGATGGCGCGCGAGCAGCCGCTCCCTTGCCGGAACGAGCTCCGCGGTGAGCTCGTCCTTCTCCCGGATCGGCTGCACCACGAATTCCCAGCCGATGACGACGACCATGGCGAGCACGGCGAGCGCGATGAGCAGGCGTTCGCGGCGCGAGAGGTTCCCGATCATCGGCCGCGCTCCGGGGCCGTCGAGCCCTGGCGGCGTGGGCCTTCGTCGCGCTCGGAGCCCGTAAGCGAATCGGGTGGCCGAGGAGCGCCACTTTGGCCGGTGCGTCCGCGCACCCCCCGGGGCGCTCCGAGCGCGGGGGGTTTGGGGGGCATCGATAGTCCCCCCTTGACCTCGCTCGGCCCGCCGGCATCGGTGTCCGGCGCCGCCGCACGCGGCCGGCGCGCGCTGCCGCCAGCGCCGGGCGCCGGTGACGGCGGAGCAGATGTGGCCCGGTTCGCTGCTGGTGCCGCGGCAGAGGTGCTGCCGCGCGGAGCTGCGCCGTTCGCGGCGCCTTCCCACTTCGCCAGGATCCTGAACTGCTCGCGGTCGCGGCCGCGCGTCACGGGCGAAGCGAACTCCGCGCGCTCGAGTCGCGGCGAGTTCTCGAGCAACGGGATCAGCGCGCTCGCGGTCGCGGCCTGGCCCGTCAGCTCGACGCCCTTGCCGTCGAGCGTGAGCAGGGTCAGCCACGCGTCGTTGGGTATCAGCTCGGTGAGCTCCCGGAGCATGGGCAGGGGGTGGACCGTGTTCGCCTCCAGTGACTGCATCGTCTCGAGCAGCTTCTTCCTGCGCTCGAGCTCGCCACGAATCCGCTCGACGGCGCGGACTTCGGGCTCGAGACGCGCGATGTCCGTGCTCAGGGCCTGGAGCCGCTGGCGGTCGCGGTAGCCCGGCAGGAGCAGCGCGGCGATCGCGAGCCCGGCCGCGAGCGCGCCGGTGCCCACCGTGATGACCTGCGGTCGCGTCAGACGCTTCGGCTTGAGCGCCGGGGGGATCAGGTCGAGCGTGCGAGAACGGCGACCGGCGGCGACGGCGAGGGCGAGCTCCAGCGCGCCGCGCGTGTCCTCCGGCAGGCGCGCCAGCAGCCGTCGCGCGCGCGGCGTCCACGGAGGCGCCGTGGTCGGCACGCCGAGACCTGCGAGCGTGGCGGTCGTCCCACCAGCGGCAGGAGCGTCTCCGGAGCGCCAGACCGCGTCGCAGCCGCGCCAGCGAACGACGGCGAAGCTGCGCTTGATCTCGCTCGCGATCCCGGCCTCGTCGGCGGCCGGCACGTGCCGGCTGAGCACGAGCGTCTCGCCGTTGAGGAAGAGCAGGTCGGCGTCCGGGCCGACGCGGTGGACCCACACCACGCGGGACTTGCGTCGGGTCTGGACCTGCGCGACGAGATCGTGCACCGCCACGGTCACGGACACCGGCCGGAGGCCGGCCTCCTGGACGATGCGGAGCGCGGAATCGACGACGCGGCGGTCACCGGCGGCCACCAGCACGCGGCGGGCCGAGACCTCCGTGCCGGCGCCCCGCTCGGCGGGCAGCGGGCCGAAGTCGAACGGGGCGTCCTCGGCCGGGAAAGGCAGATGACGCTCGAGCTCGAAGCGCACCATGTCGACGATCTCGCCCGCCACGTCCGGCAGCTCGATCGGCTTGACGACGACCGCGCCACGCGGCAGACCGACCGCGACGGCGCGCGGGCGGAGCTTGCGCGCATCGAGCTCCGCGCGGAGGGCGCTCGCCGGCTCCGCGGCGTCGACCACGAACGCGTCCACGCGGTTTCCGGCCAGCGCGGTGACGATCAGACGGTCACCGAGCGGGAGGACGGCGAGGCGAGTGCGGTGCAGGATCACCACGTAAGAGTAAGCCGGGGCCGGTGATGTCGCAAAGGGTTCCCCGCGCCGTCAGTTCGAGCGACAATCGACCGCCGCGGGTCGATGGTCGCTCGAGCTCTCAGCGCGCGCCGGACCACTCGAGGAAGGCGACGGACGCGCCGCCGGGCGCGTCCCGTCGTTGCACGACCGCGGTGATCCTGGCGCCGACCCGTCCGTCGACTTGACCCTCCGCCTCGATGCGGAACGTCTGGGTGATGACACCGACCCCGCGCGCGCCGAACTGCCCGGGGACGCCGGCGTAGGGCCCCTCGCAGCGGGCCTGGAGGACGAGGTTGGTCTCGGCGTCGGCGAGGCCATACGCCTGGAGCACCTCACGCCGGGCCGTGTTGAGGTTCGCCCGGCCTCCCGACTTGACCGCGACGAGCGGCGCCAGCTTCTCGAAGATCTCGGGCGTCACCCCCTTGATCTGGCGGAGCTCCTCGATGGAGTCGAGGTTGCCGTTCTTCGACCGGTACGGGACCTCTCGCTCGAGGTACGTGTCCTCGCTCTCCGCGCCGTTGAGGCGATACTCCTCGTTGGGATCCCGCCAGTCCTGGATCGACGCGACGATCGTGTCGCGCTCGCTCTTGTCGATCTCGAGCTGCTGCAGGAGGCGGTCGAGGCGGTCGGGCCGCGTGGTGTTCAGGTTCAGGCGTGACTCCTCGTCGGTGATGACGTACGAGAACGTCCCCCCGGCGAGCGGCACGTCCTGCCGCGGCAGCCTGGGGATCTCCGTGCGATCCGCCCGGTAGAACGTGAGCGGGCCGTCGTTGCACGAGGCGGCGAACCGGACGTCGCCGACGATCTCGCGCACGGCCTGCTCGACCGCCGCCTCGGCCAGGTGCGCGCCGATCACCGCCTCCTTGTACGCGCGGACGGCCGACGCTTCCAGGCGCATCGAGAACGCGAACTCGGCGCCGACGACGCCGAGCAGCGCCATGACGAGGAGCACCGCGACGAGCGCGAACCCGCGCTCGCGCGCCGGGTCCCGCGGACGACTCTCGGAGCCGGTGAACGAATCCGGAACCCGAGGGGCGGCCCGGGTTCCCCGGGTGCGTCCTCGCACCCCCCGGGCCGCCTCCGAGCGCGGGGCCGGGGGAGTACGAGGGGGGCGTGAGCCCCCTTCGTACGAATGTCGGGGGCTTCGATAGTCCCCCCATGAAAGTAGTCCCCCCGTGATCATTGCAGCCCCGTCACTTTCAGCGACACGGTGATCGGCGCCAGCGTCTCCGTGCGCCCACCGATCTCGGTTCCGAGCGTCACGCGGAGCGCGCGCGGCATCTCCTTCTCGTTCTCCACGTCCCACTCGTCGCGCCAGCTTCCGGATTCGTCGAGGTAGGCGATGGCCAGCGACGTGACCGACGGATCCCGCAGGACGACCGTGGCGTCGGTGAACGGGTTGCGGTTGGGCAGCGCCCGCTGTCGGATGACGAGCCCGCGCTGCTCGCCCTCGTCGAGCTCCACGACCATCGCGGTGAACGCGATCGGGACGGACGCCGCGAAGGGCGGTGACTGGGTCACCAGCTCCACGCGGCCAACCTCGCCCCCGAACAGGATTTCCAGCTCCGGCGCCTCGCCGCGCGTGCCCGCGTACGGATAGGCGCCGCCGAGCGCCCGCGCGAGCGCGAGCGCGACGCCGCGCGCGTGCTGGTGTACCTCCGCGCGCTCCTCGCCCTGCCGCCACGCGGCGAGCGCGACCCGCAGGCCGCCGAACGCCACGGCCAGCAGCGCGGCCACGATCGCGAGCGCGATGATGAGCTCCAGGAGCGTGAATCCTCGCTCGCCGGGCTTCACCGCGTGCGCTCCCGGGATCGTGGCGTCGACAGGGATCGCGGGGAGGTCGGTGGCGCTGCCGGGCCGACGGACGGCCGCGACGGCGCCCCGCGCCGACCGGTCGACGTCTGCGGCGTGGTCGAGCCGGCATCGGTCGTGCCGGTCTCGGTCGTCTCGTCCGGCGTGGACGACACCGTGCGCAGGGTCGCGATCTCCACCTGCCGCCGCTCGGCCCACCGGACGCGAACCGCGATCTGCCAGACCTTCCACGGCGACTCGGCCGCGCCGTCGGTGACGAGCTCCGGCGTCTCGACCGCCGTGGTCACACGCTCCCAGGTGAAGCCGGCATCGCGATCCTCTTCCTCCTCGCGGCCCTCCTTCGGCACGACGACCTCCCGGAGCTTCTGGTCGGCAAAGAGCGTCGCGCGCTGGTGCTCGCCGGAGAGCTTCAGCAGCCGCAGCCCCTGCGCGAAGCCCTGGATGGACGCCACGACGGCCACCGAGAGGATCGAGAGCGCCACGATGACCTCGATCAGGGTGAACCCGCGCTGGGAGCCCGTCATTCGCGCACGCTCCTCACCCGGCCGGTGAGCGCGTCGACCGTGATCCGGTACGTGATCGTGCCGGCGACGATGCGGTACTCGCCGCCGGTCGAGCTGCCCTGCGGGGCGAACCGGAGCGCGAGCTGCGGCGGCTCGGTCTCCACCGCCCAGGTCGCGGGCAGCACGCGCGTCCGGCGAACCTCCTCGCCGGCGACGACGCGCAGCTGGCGGTCGTCGAGCACCACGGCGTGGGGTTGCCGCAGCGCGATCGCCTGCTCCCGGGCATGGCGGAGCATCGCCGCGAAGCCGGCGACCTCGGCCCGCAGGCGGATCGAGTCGACGCTTCTCCCGATCGCCGGGGCGACGATGCTCGCGCCGAGGGCGAGCACCATGAGGACGACGAGCAGTTCGAGGAGGGTGAAGCCGCGCTCGGCTGCGCGGGGAGCGGGCGTTACTGCTGCGCCTGTTCCCATGACGTGATGTCGGCGTTCTCGCCTTCACCGCCGGGAGTCCCGTCAGCGCCCTCCGACCACAGATCGTAATCGCCGTTCTGCCCGGGGCAGCAGCGGTACTTGTACGCGTTGCCCCACGGGTCCCTCGGCACGCCCTTCTTCAGATAGGGGCCGGCCCACCTCGTGCTCGAGCCGGGGTTGCGCACGAGCCCTTCGAGGCCTTCGCTCGTGGAGGGATAGGTCCCGAGGTCGAGGCGGTACTGGTCCAGCGCCGCGCCGAACAGCTCGATCTGCGCGCGGGCCGTCGCGATCCTGGACTGCCCGACGCGCCCGAAGAGGCGGGGGCCCACGAGCCCGACGAGGAGACCGAGGACGATGATGACGACGAGCAGCTCGATGAGGGTGAAGCCGCGGTCGTCACGCAGGGCACGACGCGTGCGCATCAGAGCGGGATCTCGTTGATCGAGAAGATGGCCATGAGCATGGCGACGACGATGAAGGCGACGAGGACACCCATGAGCAGGATGATCGACGGCTCGAGCAGCCCGATCACGCGGCGCAGCTCCACGCGCACGTCGGTCTCGAACGTGTCGGCGACCTTGAGCAGCATCTCCTCGAGCCGCCCCGTCTCTTCACCCACCCGCACCATGTGGATGGCGAGCGGAGGGAAGCGCGTGTGCTCGGAGAGCGCCGACGCGATCGTCGAGCCGCGCTTGACCGCGTCCGCGACGCGGCTGACCCAGCGGCCGACGATCTGGTTCGTCATCATGTCGCCGACGACGGCCATCGCGCCCAGGACCGGCACGCCGCTCTTCAGCATCGTGCCGAGCGTGCGCGCGAACCGTGCGGTCTCGATCTTCGCCGTGAGACGGCCGACGATCGGCAGCCCGAGCAGCGTCTGGTCCCACTGGAGCCGGCCTTCGGGCGTGCCGGTCCACACCCGCCACGCGAGGATCGCCGCCAGCACGGCGCCGATCATCGCCCACCAGTAGCCCTGCACGGCGGCCGAGACGGAGAGCAGGACCTGCGTCGGCATCGGGATCGTCTGCCCGAGGTCGGAGAAGATCGTCGCGAAGCGTGGAATGACGAACGTCAGGAGGAACACGATGGCGCCGGCGCCGACCGCGGTGATCACGAGCGGGTAGGCGAGCGCCGAGACGATCGCCTCGCGGAACGCCGCGCGCGCTTCGAGGAACTCGGCGAGGCGTCTGAGACTGACCTCCAGCACGCCGCCCTTCTCGCCGGCGCGGACCATGTTGATGTAGAGCCGGGAAAACGGCCGCGGATGGTGCTTGGCGAGCGCGTCGGACAGGGACGATCCCCCCCGCACGCTGCGCAGCAGGTCGGCGACCAGGGCCTTCATGCGCGGGTTCGGCGCGAGCTCCTCCAGGATGCCGAGGGCGCGGTCGAGCGGCAGCCCCGCCTCGAACAGCGTCGCGAGCTGCTGGGTCAGCGGCAGCAGATCACCCTGGCCGATGCGACCGGAGGGCGCGAGCGAGAACCACGCGGCGCGCTCGGCGTGGGGCACGACGCGGATCGGGTAGTACGCCTCCTTGTGCAGACGTTCCACGACCGCGCGCTCGTCCGTCGCTTCCATGACGCCGTCCACGGTCTGTCCGCGGCGGTCGGCGGCCTTGTAGATGAAGACGGGCATCGGCGCGCGTCACCGTCCCGGGCCGGACGGCGGCCTCAGGCGTCCTCCTGGGTGACGCGGAGCACTTCCTCGATCGTGGTCACGCCCTCGCGCGCCTTCAGCCAGCCGTCCATGCGCAGGGTCGTCATGCCGTTGTCGATCGCCCAGCGCCGGATCTCGCGTGACGATGCGCGACGCAGCACGAGGCTCCTGACGTCCTCGCCGATCACGAACATCTCGTAGATGCCCGTGCGCCCCCGGTAGCCCGTGCTGCGACACTCGTCGCAGCCCTTGCCGCGCCAGAGGGGCGTCGCGGGGTCGACGTCGAGGCCGAGCGCTTCGAGATCGGCCGGCTCCGGCGTCTCGCGCACGCGGCACGCGGCGCAGATGCGCCTGACCAGGCGTTGCGCGAGCACCCCCTCGAGGACGGATGCGACCAGGTACGGCTCGACGCCCATGTCCTGGAGCCGGGTGATCGCGGCCGGCGCGTCGTTGGTGTGCAGGGTGGAGAAGACGAGGTGGCCGGTGAGCGCCGCCTGGATGGAGATCTCGGCCGTCTCGAGGTCCCGGATCTCGCCGACGAGGATCACGTCGGGGTCCTGGCGGACGATGTGGCGGAGCCCGTTCGCGAACGTGAGGCCGATCTTGGGCTTCACCGCGATCTGGTTGACGCCCTTGAGCTGGTACTCGACCGGGTCCTCGACGGTGAGGATCTTCCGATCGGCCGAGTTGATCTTGTCGAGCGCGCCGTAGAGCGTCGTCGTCTTGCCCGATCCCGTCGGGCCCGTGACGAGGACGATCCCGTGCGGGCGCTTGATGAGCGACTCGAACTTCCGCAGCGTCTCCGGCGGGAAGCCCAGGCGCTCGAGCGGCAGGAAGACGCTCGAGCGGTCCAGGAGCCGCATCACGATGGACTCGCCGTGAACCGTCGGGACGGTGGAGACGCGGATGTCGACGCGGCGGCCCTGGACGGTGACGCGAATGCGTCCGTCCTGCGGCAGGCGCCGCTCGGCGATGTTCATCTCCGCCATGATCTTGATGCGGGACGTGACCGCCGCCTGGAGCCGGCGGGGCGGCGACTCCTGGTCGTAGAGCAGGCCGTCGATCCGGTAGCGGATGCGGAGCGTGTCCTCGAACGGCTCGATGTGGATGTCCGAGGATTCCGCGGCGATCGCGCTCTCGATGAGCAGATTGACCAGGCGCACGACGGGCGCCTCGAAGGCCATGTCGCGCAGGTGCCCGACGTCCTCGTCGTCGTCCGCGCCCGCCTCGTCCTCCATGCCCTCGACGATCCGCTGCAGCGCCGTCGACGTCCCGTCGTACGTCCGGTCGATCGCTTCCAGGATCGCGTCCGACGGGCTGACGACGACCCGCACGGCGAGACCCGTCGACTGCCGGAGATCGTCGACGACGATCGGGTTGAGCGGGTCCGCCGCCGCGATGGTGAGCACGCCGCCGTCGATGGAGACCGGGCAGACCGCGTACTGCCGCAGGTACTTCGGCGAGACGTTCTTGACGATCGGCAGCGGAGCGGGCAGCTCCTCGCGAGCGACGTAGGGGAGCTGCTGCTGCTTGGCGAGCGTGCGCAGGACGTCGTCCTGAGAGACGGCTCCGAGCGCCACGAGCGCTTCGCCGAGGCGTTCACCGGTCGTCTGGGTGCGCGCGAGGGCGAGGGCGATCGCATCAGGCGTCGCGAGGCCGTCCTCGACCAGAATTTCGCCGAGGAGTCGCGTAGATGCGGCGATCGACATGCTTTGCTCCGTCCCAGCATGGTAGCACACCTGATGCTCGTCGCCGTCGCTGCCGGCACCGATCTCGCGGGCGCTGCAATCGTGACGAGCGCCCACAAGGCGGGACGAGCCCGCTTCGCTACTGCGTCGCCGCCGGCGCCGGCTTCATGCTCCTTCGGCAGGATCTCGTTGAGCCAGCGCATGCGGTTGACGTTCCCTCCGGATGCTATCCTGCGCGCATGCCCGACCGTGCGCTCGTCCTGCATGGCCCGAACCTGAACCTGCTCGGCACGCGCGAACCGGCCGTGTACGGGCGCCTCACGCTCGCGGACGTCGATCGGCTGATTCGCCAGCACGCGCGCGGCCGCAACGTCGGCGTGGAGTGCCGGCAGTCGAACCACGAGGGCCAGCTCGTGGACTGGCTGCAGGGGGCGCGGCGCGAGGGCTTCTTCGGCGTCGTGCTCAACCCCGGGGCGCTCACGCACTACTCGATCGCCCTGCGCGACGCGGTCGCGGCGGTCGACGTCCCCGTCGTCGAGGTGCACCTGTCCAACATCCACGCCAGGGAGGACTTCCGCCGCCACTCGGTGATCGCCGCCGTCGCCCGCGGGCAGATCGCGGGCTTCGGCGCCGCGAGCTACCTGCTCGGGCTCGACGCGCTGGTCGCGCTGTCGCGCGAGCCGGCGCGCGCGCGGCCTGCCGCCCCGCGCCGGGGGCGATGAATCGGCCTCTCCATCCCGGCGTCTAACCGCGCGACGGGGTGAGCCGCTGAGCCGCCCCGTGGACCCCGACGACACGACCCTGGTCGAGCGCTGCCGCGCCGGCGACGTCTCGGCGTTCGAGCCGCTCGTCGAGAAGTACCGGCAGCGCGTCTGGCGCCTCGCGCTGCGATTCGTCCGTGACCAGGACGAGGCATGGGACGTCGCGCAGGAGGCGTTCGTGCGTGCGTGGCAGGCGTTGCCCAACTTCAAGGGCCAGTCGGCGTTCTACACGTGGCTGTTCCGCATCGCCGTGAACGTCGCGTCCGACCGCCTGCGCCAGCGAGGGGCTCGCGCGCGAGCGTTCGGCGCGGAGCAGGTGTCCGACGAGGAGATGGCGCGAACGGTGAGCGACACGGCGGCTACGCCCGATGAGACCGCGACACGGGCGGAGCAGCGGGAGCGCATCATGCGCGGCCTCCGCGCTTTGCCCGAGCACCACCGGACCATTATCATGTTGAGCGACCTCGATGGACTCTCGTACCGGGAGATCTCGGAGGTCCTCCAGATCCCGATGGGCACGGTCATGTCCCGCCTGCACAACGCGCGCAAGCGCCTGCGCGACGTGCTCGGTCCGATCCTGCTCGTCCTGCTCACGATCGTCGGCGTGCTCGCGCACGGCGGCGCGGAGGCCGAGCGCGTGGTGCGCTTCGGCGCGCGGGTCGTCCTGGCGGGCGACGGTCCGCCGCCGCCCGGGACACGGACGGTCCCACCGCCGACCGAGGAGCGCCTGGCTCGCGTGTTGCCGAAGCTCAGGCAGATCTTCCGGTACCGCGAGTACACGTGGCTCGACCGCTTCCGCGCCGAGGTGCCGATCGGCACGACGCAGCGATGGAGCGTGCCAGGAGGCCGCCAGCTCGAGGTCACGCCGCAGGGCGTCGCCGGCGACGCCGTCCGGATGCGCGTGCGGCTCATGCGCGGATCGCTGAACGAGCTGAGCACCGACATCCAGGCCGCGTCCGGGCAACCCGCCGTCATCGGCGGCCCCCGGCATGGCGACGGCGTCCTCATCATCATCGTCTGGGCGAACGCGAATCCGCGCTGAACGAGGCGAGAGGAGAGCCATCGTGGGGCAAGGCGAGGAGCGTTACTGGAGCGAGCGCGCCCGGATCGAGCAGGGGTACCGCAAGTACCGCGAGAAGCTGCGCGCCGAGGGCAAGCTCTTCGTCCGTGACCGGCTCGGGCTGCTCCTCGACCCCGGCGCGGAGTTCCAGGAGGACTGGCTCTTCGCGCGCTCGCTCGAGGAGGACACCCCGGCCGACGGCGTCGTCACCGGAGTGGGCCGCGTCGGCGGCCGCCCGGTCTGCGTCATGGCGAACGACTTCACCGTGAAGGCGGGCTCGTGGGGCGAGAAGACCGTCCAGAAGATCGTGCGGCTCCAGGAGAAGGCGGCGCGTCTCGAGATCCCGCTGATCTACCTCGTCGACGCGGCGGGGGGGCGGATCTCCGAGCAGATCAAGATCTTCCCGGGACGGTCCCAGGGTGGCCGGATCTTCTACAACCTCGTCCAGCTCTCCGGCGTCGTGCCGCAGGTCTGCATCCTCTTCGGGCCGTCGCCGGCCGGCTCCGCGTACCTGCCGGCGCTGACGGACCTCGTGATCATGGTCGACGGCAAGTCGTCGCTCTACGTCGGCAGCCCGCGCATGGTCGAGATGGCCATCGGCGAGAAGACGACGCTCGAGGACCTCGGCGGCGCCCGCATGCACTGCACGGTGTCCGGCTGCGGCGACGTGCTCGCGCCGTCGGACGAGGACGCGATCGAGCTCGCGAAGCGCTACCTCGCGTACATGCCGCAGTCGTACCGCGGGACGCCGGCGACCGCGCCGGCGGTCGATCCGAAGCCCGGCCCGTCGATCGAGCAGATCGTGCCCTACGACCAGCGCAAGTACTTCGACATGTACGCGGTCATCGATGCCGTGATCGACGCGGGATCGTGGTTCGAGGTCAAGCGGCTCTTCGCGCAGGAGCTCATCACGGGCTTCGCGCGGATCGCCGGGCGCGTCGTGGGGATCGTGGCGAACCAGCCGAAGGTGAAGGGCGGCGTCCTGTTCGTGGACTCCTCCGACAAGGCGGCGCGCTTCATCTGGCTCTGCAACGCGTACAACGTCCCGCTCGTGTACCTGGCCGACATCGCCGGGTTCATGGTGGGCGGCAAGGTCGAGCGGGAGGGCATCATCCGGCACGGCGCCAAGATGATCTTCGCGACGTCGCAGGCGACCGTGCCCAAGATCTCGGTCATCGTCCGCAAGTGCTACGGCGCGGGCCTCTACGCGATGTGCGGGCCGGCGTTCGAGCCGGACGCCGTGCTCTCGCTTCCGCAGGGCCAGATCGCGATCATGGGGCCCGAGCCCGCGGTCAACGCCGTCTACTACAACAAGATCATGGAGCTGCCGGAGAGCGAGCGCGCCGCGTACGTGCAGGCCAAGCGCGACGAGTTCGTGCGGGACGTCGACATCCACAAGCTCGCCTCGGAGATGATCGTCGACGACATCGTGCCCGGGTCCCAGCTCCGCGTGGAGCTCGCCAAGCGGCTGACCTACGCGGCGACGAAGGTGCACGAGTTCCCGCAGCGCCGGAACGGCGTCTATCCGGTGTGATCCGGGAACTGGGCGTCGTCCGGGTCGCGGTCGAGGAGGGCGTCACGCTCTGACCGCAGCCCGCCGAGGGCGGGGGGTGATCGAACCGCGCCCCGGGTGTCCCGGGGCGCGTGCGAGCGCGGGGCCGGGGGAGCACGAGGGGGGCGTGAGCCCCCCTGGTACGAATGTCGGGGGCTTCGATAGTCCCCCCAATACAATCAGACGAACCGGCGACGCGTGTCCGCGAGCGACGCGGTGATCTGCCCGGGCAGCCGGGGCCCGAACGGTGCGAAGAAGCGGTCCGTCTCGTCGAGCGACTCCCGCCACTCGTCACGATCCACCCGGAGCGTTTCGCGCAGCCGCTCGGCGGGCATGTCGAGACCGTCGAGCTCGAGCGCGCCCGCCGACGGCACGTAGCCGATCGGTGTCTCGTCGGCGCCAGTCTGACCGCGGATGCGCTCGACCATCCACCTCAGCACCCGCACGTTCTCCCCGTATCCGGGCCAGAGGAAGCGGCCCTCGGCGTCGCGGCGGAACCAGTTCACGCGGAAGATGCGCGGCGGCCGGGCGAGTCGCGGCCCCGTGTCGAGCCAGTGCGTGAAGTAATCGGCCATGTTGTAGCCGCAGAACGGCAGCATGGCCATCGAGTCGCATCGCACCACCCCGACCTGGCCCGTGATCGCCGCGGTCGTCTCGGTCGTCATCGATGCGCCGAGGAACACGCCGTGCGTCCAGTCGAACCCCTCCGAGACGAGCGGGACCGTCCGCGTGCGCCGCGAGCCGAAGACGATCCCGGAGATCGGAACGCCTTCCGGGTCCTCCCAGTTGGGCGCGATGGATGGGCACTGCTGCGCGAGGACGGTGAAGCGCGAGTTCGCGTGCGCCGCCGGCGCGCCTCCCGGCGTCCATGGACGCCCCTGCCAGTCGACGAGGCCGGCGGGCGGCTCCGGCGTCATGCCTTCCCACCACGGCTCCTTCGACGGCGTCAGCGCGACGTTCGTGAAGATCGTGTTCGAGCGGACCATGGCCATGGCGTTCGGGTTGGTCCTCTCGCTGGTCTGCGGCGCGACACCGAAGAAGCCGCGCTCGGGGTTGATCGCGCGGAGCTGGCCGAGCGCGTCGACGTGCATCCAGGCGATGTCGTCGCCGAGCGTCCAGACGCGCCAGCCCGGCAGCTGCGAGATCGCCATCGACAGGTTCGTCTTGCCCGACGCGCTCGGCATCGCGGCGGCGAGGTAGGTCACCTCGCCCTCGGGGTCCTCCACGCCGATGATCAGCATGTGCTCGGCGAGCCAGCCTTCCTGCCGGGCCTGCCAGGAGCCGATGCGCAGCGCGTGGCACTTCTTCCCGAGCAGCGCGTTGCCGCCGTACCCCGAGCCGACGCTCCAGATCAGCTTCTCCTCGGGGAAGTGCAGGATGAGCCGTCGCTCGGGCGAGAGGTCGGCGAGCGAGTGCAGCCCGGCTACGAAGTCGTCGTCACTGCGCATGTGCTGGAGCGCCACGGGACCGACGCGGGTCATGATGTGCATGCTGGCGACGACGTAGGGGCTGTCCGTGACCATGATGCCGACGCGGTTCATCGAAGAGCCGGCCGGACCCATGAGGTACGGGACGACCCACATCGTGCGGTCGCGCATCGCGCCCCGCAGGTAGCCTCCGGCGTGCTCCTTGGCGTCCTCGGGGGACATCCAGTTGTTGTTCGGGCCGGCGTCGTCGCGCTCCCGCGTGCAGATGAACGTCAGCTGCTCCGTCCTCGCGACGTCCTGCGGGTGGCTCCTGTGGAGGTAGCAGTTCGGATAGGTGCGCGGGTTGAGCGGAAGGAGGGTGCCGTCCTTCAGCATGGACTCGATGAGCGACTCGTATTCGGCCTTCGAGCCATCGCTCCAGACGATCCGGGACGGGCGGGTGAGCCCCGCGGCCTGTTCCACCCACTGCTCGGCGACGGAGGTGACGCTCATGTCGAATCCTCGTGGTGGCGGGTTGACGGGGCGCGGCGAATTGCCAGGAGCAGCTGAGGTATTCTCTCCATGTCATTTGGTGGATGTCAAACGCACCACGCCGCAGCGGCCGCCGGGCCGTGTGGTAGCATCCCCGCGTGTCGCAGGGCCTCCTCGCCGCCACGCGGTACCTGACGATCGTGCCGGTCCCGGGCGCGTCGCGTGGCGGCCTCGAGAGCGTCGGGCGCGCGGCGCCGTGGTTTCCCGTGGTGGGCCTCTTCATCGGCGCGGTGCTCCTCCTGGTCGAGGGCGCGACGGCGTGGCTGTTCCCTCCGCTCCTCGCCTCCCTCCTCGTGGTGACGGCATGGAAGCTCCTGACCGGCGGCCTGCACCTCGACGGTCTCGCGGATTGCCTGGACGGCCTCGTCGGGCACGATCCGGCCCATCGCCTCGCGATCATGCGCGACAGCCGCATCGGCGCGTTCGGCGCGATCGGCCTCATCCTGTTCCTGCTGCTGGAGGTCGCCGCGCTCGCGGAGATCGGCCGCGTCGAGCGATGGCGCGCGCTGGTCGCGGCGCCGGTCATCGGGCGCGCGGTCCCGGCGCTGCTCGGCCGCCTCTTTCCGCCCGCCCGCTCCGACGGGCAGGGCGCCGCGTTTCGCGGCGCGCTCGTCTCCGCGGCGGCACCCATCGGGATCGCGGTCGCCGCCCTGGTCGCGGTGCTGGCGCTCGGCGCTTTCGGGGTCGTCGCGCTGGCGGTCGCGCTCCTCGCGGCCTGCGGGCTCGCCGGGTTCCTGGTCACGCGGCTCGGCGGGATCACCGGCGACGTGCTGGGCGCGGCCGTCGAGATCGCGGAGCTCGCCGTCCTGCTGACGGTCGCGGCGTGGGTCCACGCGCGAGCGTGATCTACCTGTTCCGCCACGGCGAGGTCGTCCTCGCGGAGACGGGACGGTTCATCGGGCACCTGGACGTGCCGCTGTCCGAGCGCGGCGAGCGCCAGTGCGCGGCGCAGGCCAGGCGGCTCGCGCGCGTCGAGATCGCCGCGATGTTCTCGAGCGACCTCGTCCGCGCGCGACGCAGCGGCGAGATCATCGGGGCGCCGCACGGCCTCACGCCGGAGACGGTGCCGGATCTTCGCGAGATGGCGATGGGCCGGTGGGAGGGTCTGACCGCGCCCGAGATCCGGGCCCGGGAGCCCGCGGGGTTCCGCGAGTGGATGGCGCGGGTCGGCGAGTTCCCGTTCCCCGAAGGCGAGAGCGTGCCGGATCTGGTCGGCCGCGCGTGGCCGGCCTTCGAGCGGCTCGTGAGCGCGAACGCGGGGCGCGCGATCGCGGTCGTCGCGCACGGAGGGACGAACCGCGCGATCCTCTGCCAGGCGCTCGCGCTGCCGCTCAGGTACCTGCTCGCGTTCGGCCAGGACTACGGCGCGCTGACCGTGCTCGAGCACGCGGGCGGGACGTTCAGGCTCCGGCGGCTCAACGAGCGCCCGGTGCTGCTATAATCCGCGCGCTGTGACTCCGGGTCCCGACCTGCTGCTCCAGATGTACGCCGGGATGGTGCGGGTGCGGTCGTTCGAGGAGCGGGTGCGGGAGCTCTTCGCCGGGGGCCGCATCCCGGGCTTCACGCACACGTCGATCGGCCAGGAAGCGATCGCCGTCGGCGTCGCGACCGCCCTCGCCGAGGACGACTACGTATTGTCGACGCACCGGGGCCACGGACACCTCGTCGCGAAGGGCGGCTCGCTGCGCGGCCTCATGGCCGAGCTCTACGGCAAGGCGACCGGGATCTGCCACGGCAAGGGCGGCAGCATGCACATCGCGGACGTGAGCGTCGGATACCTCGGCGCCAACGGCGTGCTCGCGTCGGGCTGCGTCGTCGCCCCCGGCGTCGGGCTCGCGATCAAGCGGCGAGGCTCGGCGCAGGTCGTGCTGACGTTCTTCGGCGACGGCGCCGCGAACCGGGGGCCGTTCCACGAGGGCGTGAACATGGCCGCGCTCTGGAAGCTCCCGGTGCTGTTCCTCTGCGAGAACAACCGCTGGGCGTCGACCACCGCGCACGCGCTGTCCACGGCGGGCGGCTCCATCGCCGCGCGCGCGGCAGGGTACGGCATCCCCGGCGAGTCCGCCGACGGCAACGACGTGCTGGCCGTGTGGGATGCGGTCAGCCGTGCCGCGGAGCGCGCGCGGCGCGGCGACGGGCCATCGCTGATCGAGGCGCACACGATCCGCTGGGTCGGTCACTTCGAGGGCGACGCGCAGCTCTACCGGTCGAAGGACGAGGTCGCCGAGGGGCGGCAGAAGGACCCGATCGCGCGGCTCCGTGCGTCCCTCGAGGCGCTGGGTCTCCTCGACGAGGCCCACGCCGCGAGGATTCACGAGGCGGTCGCCGGCGAGATCGAGGACGCGGTCGCGTACGCCGAGGCGAGCCCGCTGCCCGCCCCCGACGACGCGTTGACCGACCTCTTCGTCCACTATCCGTGGCGGGAGTGACGATGGTGGACGAATCGCTCATCGAGGGCCGTCCCGGGTTCCCCGGGACGGCTCCGAGCGCGGGGGGCATGGGGGGCATGGGGGGCTTCGATAATCCCCCCATGATCATGGACTACGCGCAGGCGCTGAACCAGGCACTTCGCGAGGAAATGCGGCGCGATCCGCGCGTGTACCTCATCGGCGAGGACATCGTGCTCGGCGTGCCGTTCGGCGTGACGAAGGGGCTCGCCGACGAGTTCGGGCCCGACCGCGTGCTGAACGCCCCGATCTCCGAGGCGGCGATCGTCGGGTCGGCGCTCGGCGCGGCGCTGACCGGGCTCGTGCCCGTGGTCGACATGCACTTCGCCGACTTCGTGACCTGCGCGATGGACGAGGTCGTGAACCAGATCGCGAAGTCGCGCTACATGTTCGGCGGCCAGGTGTCGTGCCCCCTGGTGCTCAGGATGCCGTACGGGATCGGCCGCTCGGCGGGCGGTCACCACTCGAACTCCGTCGAGGCGTGGTTCCTCAACACGCCGGGTCTCAAGCTCTGCATGCCGTCGACGCCGGCCGACGCGCGGGGGCTGATGAAGACCGCGATCCGCGATCCCGACCCCGTGCTGCTCTTCGAGCATCGCGGGCTCTACCGGCTCACCGGCGAGGTGCCGGAGGACGAGACGCTGGTGCCGCTCGGCGCCGCGGACGTCAAGCGACCGGGCCGCGACGTCACGGTCATCGCGACCGCCCGCATGGTCCACGAGAGCCTCGCGGCCGCGCGCCGGCTGGCCGGCGACGGCATCGATGTGGAAGTCGTGGACCCGAGGAGCCTCGTGCCCCTCGACCGCGACACGCTCGCCGCGTCCGTGCGGAAGACGAACCGCGTCGTGATCGCCGAGGAGGGGCCGATGCGCGGCTCCGCCGGCACGTGGCTGGCGTGGGTCGTCATGGAGGAATGCTTCGACGACCTGGACGCGCCGATCGTGCGGGTGGCCGCGCCGAACATCCCGATCCCGTTCAGCCCGCCGCTCGAGACGTTCGCGATGCCGGCCGCGAACGACGTCGTGGCGGCCGTGCACCAGGTGTTGAAGTAACCCAGGCCGGACGCACGATCCGCGCGCGTCCGGACCGGCCGAAGCGATCACGCCATGCGAGGAGGAACGCGATGACGACGCTCGTCCTGTCCGTTCACCGTTCGATGGACCGCGTGATGAAGCTGACCCTCGCCCGGGCGACCGGTCGCGGAGCAGCGATGGCCGTCGCGCTCGTGGCCCTGCTCGCCGCCGGCGCGACCACGCCGGCGGCGGCGCAGGAGCAGCCACGCATGGGCGGCGTGCTGAAAGCCGCGATGATCGGCGAGCCGCCGTCGCTCGACCTCCACTGGACGACAGCCGTCATCACGCAGCAGATCACCTGGCACGTCTACGAGACGCTCTTCACGTACGACAAGCAGTACAACCCGATCCCGATGCTCGCGGAGAGCTACACGGTCTCCGACGGGGGGCGTCGATACACGATCAGGCTCCGGCAAGGCGTCAAGTTCCACAACGGCAAGGAGATGACGTCGGCGGACGTCGTCCCGTCGCTCAGGCGGTGGGGCAAGATGGCGACCCCCGGCAAGGCGGTGTTCAAGTTCGTCGAGGCGGTGGAGGGCCCGGGCCCGTACGAGGTCGTCATCCACCTCAAAGAGCCGACGGCGACGCTCCTCGACGGGCTGGCACGGCCGAACAACGCGGCGGCGATCTACCCGAAAGAGGTCATCGACGCTGCGGGCGCCGGCCAGGTCAAGGAGTTCATCGGGACCGGCCCGTTCCGTTTCGTGGAGCACAAGCCCGACCGGCACATCAAGGTCGCGCGTTTCAAGGAGTATGCGGCGCGTCCCGAGGCAGCCGACGGCTTCGGCGGCAAGCGGGTCGCGTACGTGGACGAGATCCTCTTCGTCCCCGTGCCCGACGTGACGGTGCGCCTGTCGGGGGTCGAGACCGGCGAGTACCACTTCGCGCAGCAGATCCAGCAAGACCAGTATGACCGCGTCAAGAAGATGCGCGACGTCGGAGCCCGCGTGGTGAAGCCCGCGGCATGGTCCACCGCCGTGCTGAACCACAAGCAGGGGCTCATGACGGACAGGCGGCTCAGGCAGGCGTTCCAGGCGGTGCTCGACATGGAGCCGATCATGGCCGCCGGCTTCGGCCACAAGGACTTCTACCGGCTCGACGGCGGGCTCATGTATCCGGAGCAGCCGCAGTGGCATTCGCGGGTGGGCACCGAGCTGTACGACCGGAAGGACAAGGCGAAAGCGCAGAAGCTCCTGAAGGAGGCGGGGTACTCGGGCCAGCCCGTGCGCTGGGTGACCACGCAGGAGTACCGGTGGATGTACCAGAACGCGCTCGTCGCGAAGCAGCAGCTCGAGGCGGCGGGCTTCAAGATCGACCTCCAGGTCGTGGACTGGGCCACGCTCGTGCAGCGCCGCAACAAGCCCGAGCTCTGGGACGTCTTCTCCACGGGATTCACGTTCGGACCCGAGCCGGCGCTCGTGACCGCGGTGCAGTGCAACTGGCCGGGCTGGTGGTGCCATGAGGAGAAGGAGCGCGCCATGGCGGCGCTCGCCAGGGAGATGGACCCCAAGAAGCGGCGGGTCCTCTTCGAGCGCGTGCAGCAGCTCTTCTACGAGGACGTGGGCCGGATCAAGTTCGGCGACTACTTCTCGCTCGACGTCGTGCAGAAGGACGTGCGCAACCTGCCGGCGGCCCCGTGGCTCGCCTTCTGGAACGTCTGGCTCGCGAAATAGAGGCGGTCGTTCCTTGACGGGACTCACGCCGACCCCTAGGAGCATGTCGGAGAAACACGGGGAATCGAGGAGCGCCACGGGTTCCACCGGTGCGTCCGCGCACCGCCCGGGGCGCTCCGAGCGCTGGGGGGTGTGGGGGGCCATGTCAGGGCCCCGGGCCGAGCGCGGTGCAGAGCCGCGGCCCGGGTGTCCCGGGCCGCGTGCGAACGTTTGGGGGCCCGGCCGAGCGCCACGTCGAGCACCGGCCCGGGTGTCCCGGGCCGGTTGCGAGCGCTGGGGGGTGTGGGGGGCCATGTCGGGGCCCCCCACTCCGAGAGTGGCTACGTGAAGACCTGGATCTACGTCATCCGCCGGCTCATCGCGCTGATCCCGGTCGCGCTCGTCGTGGCGACCATCGCGTTCGTCCTGATCCACCTGGCGCCCGGCGATCCGGCATCGATCATCGCCGGACCGGACGCGACGGCCGAGGACGTCGAGAACATCAAGCACCAGCTCGGCCTGGACCAGCCGCTGCCGTTCCAGCTCGTGCGATGGTACGGCCGGCTGGTGCAGGGAGACCTCGGCCGGTCCATCTTTCTCCGCAAGCCGGTGCTCGACGCGATCATCGACCGTGTCGAGCCGACGCTGCTGCTCACCGTCTCGGCCACGGTGATCGCCGTGCTCATCGGCGTGCCGTCCGGCGTGATCTCCGCGCGCTTCCACAACTCCGCGACCGACCAGGCGTTCATGATGTTCGCGCTGTTCGGGATCTCGGTGCCGAACTTCCTGCTCGGTCTCATCTTCGTCCTGGTCTTCGGCGTCTGGCTCGGCTGGTTCCCGGTGGCCGGCTACTCGCCGCTCGAGTACGGCTGGGCGAAGACGGTCCGATCGCTCGTGATGCCGGCCTTCGCGCTCGGCCTCGTGCAGTCGGCGCTGATCGCCCGAATCGCACGCTCGAGCATGCTCGACGTGCTGCGCGAGCAGTTCATCACGGCGGGCCGGGCCAAGGGGCTGGGGGAGCGCGCGGTCGTCTACAAGCACGCGCTCAAGAACGCGATGATCCCCACGATCACGATCATCGGGATCAGCTTCGCGGTGCTCCTGTCCGGCGCGGTGGTGGTCGAGACCGTGTTCAACATCCCCGGGCTCGGCCGGCTCATCATCTCCGCGGTGCTGCGCCGCGACTACCCGGTGATCCAGGGCGTCGTCATCTGCATCGCGGGCGTCTACATGCTCGTGAACCTGCTGGTCGACCTGTCGTACCTGCTGATCGACCCGCGGGTGAAGTACCAGTAGGCCCGACATGGCGGTCAACGACCCCGCCGCGGACACCGTCGACCTCGGTTGCGCATCCGCCGTGGAGCGGCGCTCGCCGCTCTGGCTGGTGCAGCTCGCGCGCCGCAAGATCACGCTCGCCGGTGCGGTGATCATGCTCGCGACGCTCGTGGTCGGCGTGCTCGCCCCGGTGATCGCGGGCAACCCGACGCAGATGGAGGTGCAGGCGCGGCTGTCGGCCCCGAGCCGCACGCACTGGTTCGGCACCGACGACGTCGGCCGTGACGTCTACAGCCGGGTCGTGTACGGCGCCCGGCTGTCGATCTTCGTGGGGGCCTGCGTCGTGCTGTTCTCGTTCGTGGTCGGCGTCACCTGCGGGCTCATCGCGGGCTTCTATCCGAGGCTCGACAACCTCGTCATGCGCCTGATGGACGGCCTCATGGCGTTTCCGGCGATCATCCTCGCCATCGCGCTCATGGCCTCCCTCGGTCCCAGCGTCGCGAACGTGATCATCGCCATCGGCATCGTGTACTCGCCGCGCGTCGCGCGGGTCGTCCGCGGCTCCGTGCTCGTGATCCGCGAGACCGCGTACGTCGAGGCGGCGCGCGCGCTCGGCGCCGCGGACGTCGTGCTCATGCTGCGTCACGTGCTCCCGAACTGCCTGTCGCCCGTGATCGTCCAGGCGAGCTTCGTGTTCGCCGCGGCGGTGCTCACCGAGGCCGCGCTGTCGTTCCTGGGCGTCGGCGTGCCGCCGTACGTCCCGAGCTGGGGGAACATCCTGTCCGAGGGGCGCCTCTACATCCAGCAGGCGCCCTGGCTCGTGCTCTACCCCGGCGGCGCGATCATGCTGACGATTTTCGGGCTCAACCTGTTCGGCGACGGGCTGCGCGACCTTCTCGATCCGAAGATCCGGGGCCTGCAGACGGAACGACAGCGCGCGGGCTGATCCGACCTCATGGGGGGCCCCGACATGGCCCCCCAAACCCCCCAGCGCTCGGAGCCGTCCCGGGAAACCCGGGACGGCCCTCGGCGCCGGAAGGAGGACGACAGAAGATGCCACCGCATCGGAACGCCTACCGTCCGGTCGTCATGGGCACGCGCGGCGTCGTCACGTCCGCACACCCACTCGCCTCCATGGCCGGCATCCGCGCGCTGCTCGCCGGCGGCAACGCCGTGGATGCGGCCGTCGCCGTCGGTGCCGCGCTGAACGTCGTCGAGCCGTTCATGTCGGGCGCCGGCGGCATCGGCCTGATGCTCGTCTCGCGTGACGGGGGCCGCGAGCGCCACGTCCTCGACTTCATCGGGCACGCGCCGGCCGCCGCAGACCGGACGCGGGTGACGGAAGACGAGATCGCCGGTGGGCCGAAGGCGTGCGCCACGCCCGGGAACCTCGGCGGCTGGCTCGCCGCCCACGAGCGGTTCGGACGGCTGCCGCGCGCGACGGTGCTGGAGCCCGCGATCTCGATGGCCGAGCAGGGCGTGCCGCTCACGTGGAAGAACGTCGAGTTCTTCGAGAATGCCGGGCAGACGCTCGCGCGGTCGGCCGAAGCCGGTCGCCTCTATCTCGGCGATGGCGGCCCGCGACCCGGCAAGGTCGTGACGTACAGGGACCTCGCCCGAACGCTCCGTCAGGTCGCCGAGGGCGGCGCGGACGCGTTCTATCGCGGACCGATCGCGAAGGCCATCGCGGCAGCCGTGCGCGAGGCGGGCGGCTGGCTCGAGGAGGAGGACCTCGCGCGATTCGCACCGGTCTGGCGCGAGCCCGCGACGATCACCTACCGCGGCCACGAGATCGCCTCGATGCCGCCGCCGTTCGCGGCGTTCCAGATGCTCGAGACGCTGAACGTCCTCGAGGGCTACGACCTGCGCGGGTGGGGGCACAACACCGTCGATGCGCTGCACCACCTCATCGAGGCGATCAAGCTCGCGTCGGCGGACCGTCTCGCGTACGCGTACACGCCCGACGTGCCGATCCGCGGGCTGCTGTCGAAGGCGTATGCGGCGTCGCAGCGCGCGCGCATCCGGAGCGACCGCGCGAGCGTGAGCGAGGGCGAGCGCTTCAACCGGGACACGCTCGCCGGGCAGATCCGCGAGGGCCATCCGGCGCGCTTCGAGAACGAGCAGACGACGCACTTCGCCTGCGCCGACGCCGAGGGCACGGTGGTCTCGGTCACGCAGACGCTCGGCGTCCCGTTCGGCTCGGGCTTCGCCGTCCCGGGCACGGGCATCGTGCTCAACAACATTCTCAAGTGGATGGACCTGGACCCCGAGTCACCCAACGTGCTGAAGCCCGGGCGCAAGGCCGGCACGATGATGTCGCCGACGCAGGTCTATCGCGACGGCGGCTTCCTGCTGTCGATCGGCACGCCGGGCTCCTACGGGATCTTGCAGACGACGGCGCAGATGCTCCTGAACGTCCTCGAGTTCGGCCTCAACCTCCAGGAGGCGATCGAGGCGCCGCGCGCGCGCGTCTATCGCGACCGGGTGGTCGACGCGGAGTCACGCATCTCGCCGGACGTCCTCGACGGCCTGCGCCGTCGCGGTCACCAGGTGAACGTCATCGCCGACTGGTCGTGGATCGTGGGCGGCGGGCAGGGGATCATGCGCGATTCCGAGTCGGGCGCGCTGATGGGAGGCGCCGATCCGCGTCGCGACGGCTACGCGCTGGCGGTGTAGCTCCCCGCCGGCGCCGGCCGCGTCAGCTCGAGCTCTCAATCGACGCGGAAGATGAGATCTCTCGGCAGCTTCGTCACGCTCGTCTGACCGGACAGCCCCATCGCGGTCCACAGCTCCTCGCGCAGGAGGTTGAGCGCGCGCGCGACCCCGGGAGCGCCCGCGGCCGCGAGGCCCCAGAGCACAGTGCGACCCACGGCCACGACCGTCGCGCCCCGGGCGAGCCCCTTGAGGATGTCCGTGCCGCGGCAGAACCCGCCGTCGACCACGATGTCCGCCGCGCCACCGACGGCGTCGACGATCGGGGGCAGCGCGTCGATCGAGGCCTGCGTCGAGTCGAGCTGGCGTCCTCCGTGGTTCGACACCCACACGAGCCTCACGCCGTGCTCGACGGCCCGGCGCGCGTCGCGCACGGTCATGATGCCCTTGAGGCCGATCGGCAGCTTGGTCGTCTTCCGCAGCCAGTCGACGTCGTCCCACGTGAGCCGCGCCTGGTAGCTCGGATCGGGGCCGCGCGGGGCCGGCGCGATGGACATCGCGTCACGGGGGTTCCAGTCCGCGGCGATGTCACGCTCGCGGCGCCCGTAGAGCGCGACGTCGGCGGTCAGCACGACGGAGCCGTATCCCGACGCTTCGACGCGCGCGAGCAGGTCCGCGACCCAGCCACGGTCGCCGTGGTGGTAGAGCTGGAACATCTTGTTCGGGCCCGGGTTGGCCGCGGCGACGTCTTCCACGGGCCACCCGGCCGCGCCCGACAGGAACTGCAGCGTGCCGGCGAGCGCCGCGCCGCGCGCCATCTCGACGTCGCCCTCCGGGTGGAACAGCACGAGCCCGCCCATCGGCGCGATCGCGACCGGCCACTCGAGCCGGGTGCCGAGCAGCGTCGTCGACAGGTCGATCTCGCGCACGTCCGCGAGGACGTGCTGCCGGATCGCGAGCCGGCCCAGTCCCCGGCGATTGCGGCGGAGCGTCGTCTCCGTCTCGGCACCGCCGTCGCCGAAGTTCCACACCTCTCGGGGGAGCTGCTCGCGCGCGGCGCGCCGGATGTCGGGCAGGGTCGGGAATCGAGGGGTCATCGGGCTGTCTCCTCTGCCGGCGCCGCGATCACGAAGCGACCGGGGGCTTTCGGTCGAACCAGGGGCGCGCCGCTTCGAGCTGGGATCCGAGCCGGAAGAGGGTGGCTTCGTCTCCGTAGCGTGCGACGAGCTGCACCGATACAGGGAAGCCGCCCGCCGTGGCGGACAGCGGCAGCACCAGGGCCGGCTGTCCCGTGATGTTGAACCACACGGTGAACGGCGAGAACGCGAACACGCGGTGCCAGTACTCGTGTACGTCCTCCATCATCATGTCGAGCCAGCCGAGGTGCGGTGGGAGCGTCGCGAGCGCGGGCATCACCAGCACGTTCCAGGAGGCGTGGAACGCCGCCATCCGCCGGCCGAGCCGGTGCGCGGCCTGGGTCGCGCGGACGTAGTCGGGACCGGTCACCTTCTCGCCGAGCTTGCCGGTCGCGTACGTGACGCGCTCCACCTCGCCGGGCTGCGGCGGGCGCCCCTTCGCCGGATGGCTCGCGAGGTTCACGACCGTGTTCGCCGACGCGAGGGTCATGAACGTCGGGACGACCGCGGCGCGGTCGATCTCCGGGTTCGCCTCGTCCACCTCGTGCCCGAGGTCTGCGCAGAGCTTCGCGGCCTCGTCGAGCGCGCGGAGGCTGTCCGACTCGACGGCGGCGCCGTTCGGCGCGAGCTTCGTGAACGCGATGCGCAGCCGTCCGGGGTCCGCGCCGACCTCGCGCAGGAACGGCCGCGCGGGCGGCGGGGCGGCGTACGGGTCGCCGGGGCCCGCGCCCGCGGTCGCGTCGAGGAGCGCGGCCGTGTCACGCACGGTCAGCGTGACCGCGTGCTCCGTCGAGAGGCCGCCGAGCCCTTCGCCCGCGTAGGGCGCGAGCGTGTTGCGGGCGCGCGTCGGCTTGAGACCGACGAGCCCGCAGCACGACGCGGGCGCGCGGATCGACCCGAAGCCGTCGGACGCGTGGGCCATGGGCAGCATGCGCGCGCCGACCGCGGCTGCGGCGCCACCGCTCGAGCCGCCGGAGATCCGCCCGGTGTCCCACGGGCTCCTCGTCGGCCCGTAGAGCTGCGGCTCGCACGTCAGGGAGAGGCCGAGCTCACACGAGTTCGTGCGGCCGAAGAACACGAGCCCCGCGGCCTTCAGGCGCCGCACGTGCTCGCTGTCCTGCGCCACGGGCGGCGTGTCGGCGAAGAACCGCGAGCCGCGCGTGACGCGCTCACCGGCGAGCCAGCCGCCGAGGTCCTTCAGGAGATACGGCACGCCGCGGAACGGACCATCCGGCAGCCCCGCGCCGATGGCCTTCCGGCCGTAGTCGTACATCTTCATCACGACGGCGTTGACGGCGGGGTTGCGGGCCTCGACCCGCTCGATCGCGGCCTCGAGCAGGGCTTCGGGCGTGATCTGGCGGGTGCGGACGAGCTCGGCGAGGCCGAGCCCGTCGTAGTTCTCGTACTCGGCGAATCGGCTCACGGTCGTTCTCCTTGGCCGTGCATGCGTGGGCTTCCGACCGTCGTGGCGCCACGCGGGCGCCGAGCGGTGCGCCGCATCATACCGCCACTGCCCGCGTCGCCGCGAGTTTCACGCCAGCGCCGCGGGATCGCGGCCGACGCTGCGGAGATGGACCTGCTCCGGCGCGCGCAGCAGCAGGCCGGCCAGGGGCGAGGCCAGATCGTGGCGGTTGTGGGAGAGCCGGGCGTCGGGAAGAGCCGGCTCTACTACGAGTTCACACGCTCGCACCACACCGAGGGCTGGTCCGTTCTCGAGGCGGGGTCGGTGTCGTACGGCAAGGCCACGTCCTATCTGCCGGTCATCGAGCTGTTGAAGGGGTACTTCAAGATCCACGATCGCGACACGCATCGGGAGATCAGGGAGAAGGTGGCCGGCAAGGTCCTGATGCTGGACCGCGCGCTGGCGGAAGAATGTGGCATGCGACCGCTCCTCGCGCACTGCGACGCCGGCCTCGCGAAGCTCCATCGCCGAACCGGCGACCACGACGAGGCCCACCAGCACCGCGAGCGCGCGAGCACGCTGTACCGCGAGATGGCCATGACGTACTGGCTGGAGAGAGCGGAGAAGGAGTTCGACGCGGCGGTGTGAAGCGGCATCGCCTCGGCGGTACGGCGGTGTGGCAGGCGCCGCACCTGTCAGCCACGCAACACGCTCGGCATTCCGCCCGGCCTGCGCGATGATGGGGCGGCAGCGCTCGTGGCGCAGCACGATCACCCGCAACCTGGAGGCCCGCATGTCCGCCTCGCTCACCCGTCGCGATCTCGAGAACGCGCTCCCCGACGTCAGTAGCAGCCTGAAGCTCGCCGGCCTGAAGGGCGGCGTGGACATCTGGCGTGACGCGCAGGGCATCCCGCACGTGAAGGCGGAGTCGACGCACGACGCGTTCCTCGCGCAGGGCTTCGTGCACGCGCAGGACCGCCTCTGGCAGATGGCGTACGACCGTCGCCGCGCGTACGGGCGGTGGGCGGAGTGCGCGGGACGGGACGCGCTCGCGCAGGACGTGCAGATGCGGCGGTTCCGCCTCGAGGTCTCATCGCGCGCCGACTACGACGCCGCGAGCGCCGAGACGAAGGCGATGCTCGACGCGTACGCGGCCGGCGTGAACGCGTTCATCGCGACCACGAAGGCGCTCCCCGTCGAGTTTCGGCTCGCGGGCGTGCAGGCGGAGCCGTGGCGCCCCTGGGACAGCTCCGCCGTCTACAAGGTGCGCCATGTGTTGATGGGGCTCTGGCAAACGAAGGCGTGGCGCGCCCGTCTCGTGCGGCACCTCGGCGCCGCGCGCGCCGCGGAGCTGTGTCCGGGCACGCAGCCGAACCCGATGCTCATCGTGCCGCCGGGTGTCGAGTGGACCGGGCCGCCGGCGAACGGCATCGCGGAGCTGACCGAGGCGGAGGCCGCGCTCGCGTTCCTGCCGGAGTGGGAGAACGGCAGCAACAACTGGGCGGTGGCGGGACGGCGGACCGCGTCGGGCAAGCCGCTCGTCGCCGGCGATCCGCACCGGCCGCTCGACGTGCCGAACGTCTACTACCAGAACCACGTCGCGTGCCCCGAGTTCGACGTGATCGGGCTCAGCTTCGCGGGCGTGCCCGGCTTCCCGCACTTCGGGCACAACCGCTCGGTCGCGTGGTGCGTCACGCACACGAGCGCGGACTACCAGGATCTCTACATCGAGCGCTTCCAGCCGGGCGACCCGGGCCGGTACGAGTTCAAGGGCGAGTGGCGCGAGGCGCGGACGACACGGGAGACGATCCGCGTGCGTGGCGAGGACGCCGTCGAGATCGAGGTCACCGAGACGCACCACGGCCCGGTCGTGCTCGGCGATCCGAGGAGCGGGTACGCGATGAGCTTCCGCTACACCGCGACCGCGGAGCCGAACCGGACGTTCGAGGCGCTGCTGCCGATGCTGCGCGCCTCGACGGCCGCCGAGATCGAGGCCGCGATGCGGCCGTGGGTCGATCCGGTGAACAACTTCGTCTTCGCCGATGTGCACGGCGCGATCGGCTACAAGACGCGCGGGCAGGTCCCGGTGAGGTCCAGGGCGAACGCCTGGGTGCCGGTGCCTGGCTGGGACGGCGCGCACGAGTGGCAGGGGATGGTGCCGTTCGAGGAGATGCCGGTGGTGCGCGATCCGGAGACGGGATGGGTGGCGACCGCGAACAGCAAGGTCGTAGGCCCGGACTACCCCCACTACATCAGTCTGGATTTCGCGCCGGACTTCCGGACGCGGCGGCTCGTGCATCACCTGAGCGCGCTCGAGCACGCGACGGTCGACGACATGGCGGCGATCCACGCCGATCGGGTCTCCATCCCCGCGCGCGAGCTCGTCGACATCCTGCGGTACCTCTCACCGGCGGAGCCGCGCGCGAAGGCCGCGGTCGACCTCCTGCGCGGGTGGGACGGCACGATGGACGCCGACGGGGTGGCGCCCGCGATCTACAGCGTGTTCCGCGAGCACCTCATGCGTGACCTCATGGCGCCCATCCTCGGTCCGCTGTCGAGCGAGGCCTTCGCCGGCGCGCCGCGCGGCGCCGTCACGCACATGACGCGGCTGCGCGCCCGGCTCACCGAGCTCATCCGTGCGGACGACTCGACGCTCCTGCCCGACGGCGCCTCCTGGCCGGCGATGCTCGAGCGCGCGCTCACCGGCGCGGTCAGCGAGCTGACGGACCTGCTCGGCCCGGACACCACGGCGTGGCGCTGGGGCGCGATCCACACGACGCAGCCCCGCCACACGCTGTCGTCCGCGTTCCCCGAGTCGGCGTCGCTGCTCGATCCTCCGTCCGTCGAGATGGGCGGCGACGGCGACACGGTGCAGGCCGGGTCGTTCATCTCGGGCCGCCCGCAGGAAGGCCCCTCGGGCCGCCCGCAGGAAGGCCCCTCGGGCGCGGGCTACGGCCTCACCTCGACGTCGGTCGCGCGCTACGTCTTCGACCTCGGCGACTGGGAGCGGAGCGCCTGGGTGGTGCCGCTCGGCAGCTCCGGGCATCCGGGGAGCGAGCACTACGCGGACCAGGTCGAGGCGTGGTCCCGGCTCACGCTGCTGCCGATGCGCTACGACTGGGCGAGGATCGCGCGCGAGGCGGCCGCGCACCAGAGCCTCGACTGACTTCTTCATTGGGGGGACTACCGAAGCCCCCCAAGCCCCCCACGCTCGGAGGCGGCCTGGGGAACCCGGGCCGCCCCTCGGGGACCCGATTCGTTCACGGGCCCTGACCGTCCCAAGACGAGCCGACGCCGCAACGCGTATCTACCGGAATTTGTTGTAGGCAGATGGCCGGCTCCGACGCCTTCCGTCGATGTCCTGGGGAACGAGTGAACGAGTGTCTGTGACGCCAGTTGGTAGTGGTCCTCTCCCAGGCGTCCCCCGCGGCTCTGGCGTATCCATCTTTGGGCATTGTCGGCATATGCAGGGTGCGCCTATGTCGCTGCTATGTCCCTCAGCACCGGCGACTACCGGCCACGCGACGCCGAGCACGCTGTGCTGTACCGCGTGATCGACGAGCACCTCGACGCCTTCCTCGACACGGCCAGGCGTCACGCGGACGGCGCCCCGCTGCCCGCATTCGTGGAGCAAGAGTTCCGAGACTTCCTGACGTGCGGCGTGCTGGCGCACGGCTTCGCGCGCCTGCGCTGCACCGACTGCGCGCTCGAACGGCTCGTGCCGTTCTCGTGCAAGGGCCGGGGCTTCTGCCCGAGCTGTGGTGGCCGGCGCATGACGGAGTGCGCCGCCCGCCAGGTCGACGAGGTGCTGCCGCGGGTGCCCGTGCGCCAGTGGGTGCTGAGCCTGCCGTACCGGCTGCGCTATCTGCTGGCGTGGGATCACGCGCTCGCGCGCGCGGTGCTCGGCGTGTACGTGCGTGTGTTGCTCGGCTTCCAGCGCCAGCGCGCGCGACGCTACGGAATCTGCGACGGGCGGTCGGGCTCGGTGACGGTGATCCAGCGCTTCGGGGGCGGACTCAATCTGAACGGCCACTACCACACGCTGCTGTTCGACGGCGTCTTCTTCGCCGATCGCGCGAATGACGCGCTCGATTTCCGGCCCTTGCCGCCGCCGACGGACGAGGAGGTTGGGCATGTGCTCGCACGGATCGCCGTGCGGGTGCAGCGCCTGCTCAAGCGCCGCTGGCTCGATCCCTGCGACACCGACATGTGCCAGGCCGATCCGGTGGTCGAAGAATCTCCCGTGCTCGCCGGTATCAGCAGCGCCTCGATCCAGGGGCGCATCGCGCTCGGTCCGCGCGCGGGGGCGCGGGTGTGGCGCGTCGGGGCCGATCCCGACGCGCCCTGGGTACTCTCGACAGCGCCGAGGCACGCGCACCTCGCGGGCTTCGATCTGCACGCCAACGTCGACGCGCCGGCCTCGGATCGCACACGGCTGGAGCAGCTGTGCCGCTATCTGCTCCGGCCGGCGGTGGCGCAGGACCGGCTGCGACTCCTCGACGATGGCCGCATCGTGCTCACGCTGAAGACGGCGTGGGCGGACGGCACCCGGCAGCTCCTGTTCGAGCCGCTGGAACTGCTCGAGAAGCTGGCCGCGCTCATCCCGCGGCCGCGGATCAATCTGGTGCTCTACCACGGCGTGCTCGCGCCGCATTCCGGCTGGCGCGCCCGCGTGGTCGCCCATGGCGCGCCGCCGGCGGAAGCGCCGGTGGTCGCGAGCGCTGCACCCGAGGCGGACGACGAGCCGACGACGGCGCCGGTCGTTCGCTACTGGGCGTGGGCCGATCTGATGCGGCGCGCATTTGACATCGACGTGCTGGCATGCCCGCGCTGCGGTGGACGCCTGCGATTGATCGCCACGGTCGAAGCCCCCGACGCGATTCGCGCCATCCTCGGAGCTCTCGCCGAGTCAGAGGGGCTCGTGGGCCGGGCGCCGCCGCCCGTGCCGGCGCTCAACGCCAGCCAGGCGGCGGCGACCGGGGCCTGAGCGCCCGCCATCCGACCCCGCGCTCGCCGGGGTCTGCTCGCTCGCGTCCTGGCGCGGTTCCATCCCCTGGTCCCGCGCCCCGTTGCCCGGCAGAGAATCCCCTTGACATGGCGGTTGTCCGCGCTGTAGGTGGGGGGCGGACGCGAGAACCGGGGGCGGACGCGAGAACCGGGGGCGGACGCGAGAACCGGGGGCGGACGCGAGAACCGGGGGCGGACGCGAGAACCGGGGGCGGACCCGGGACCCGGCGCGGAGGGGCGGGGTGCTGAGAAGGCGCGTTCCGTCAACCAGGGCCTTTATCCCGTCTACGCTCACCCTGGAGGTGACGATGGCCACGTTCGCGCGGGTGCGTCTCCTGCTCGCCACGAGCATCATTCTCACGGTGTTTCTCCCATCTGTCGCGGGCGCCGACGCGCGCGTCGTCGACTGCGCCGCGGGGCGGCGGATCGGATCGGCGTTGCGGATGCCGGCCGGCCGGCAGCTCCTCGTGATCGTCAAGGGCACGTGCACGGAGAACGTCGCCGTCGCGCGCGACGACGTGACCCTGCGTGGAGATGCGGTGACGGGCGGTGGGATCAGCGCCGCCGATCCGGCGCGGGCCACGGTGCTCGTCGACGGCCGCAAGGGCGTCGTGCTGGATCTCCTCACCGTGTCGGGCGGCCAGAGCGGGATCACCGGCACCAACGGCGCCGTGTTCGCCATCCAGAACTCGACCGTGGAGCAGAACGTCCAGAACGGCATCGTCGCGAGCGTCGGCTCCGCGGTGACGCTGGCATCGAGCCGCGTCCGGAACAACGGCGCCAGCGGCAGCACGGCCCCCGAACGGGCGGGATGGGGGTATCCGGTTGACTCCGGGAACCCCCACCGGTAGCGACCTTCGGGGCGTAGCCCCGGCGACGAAGAACGGCGCGGTCCACCTGGGGCTCATGGGGTTGATCGGTAGTGGTGTCGACCGGAGCCAACCGGATACCCCCTTCGGGCGGGAATCAGGATCACGGATAACTCGGCGGCTGCGGTCATCGGCTCTGAGGTGTCGGGGAACGCGGATCACGGGATCCTCGTCACGCGCGGCAGCACCGCGCGCATCGGCGTCGACCTCTCGGGGGCGGCCGCGTCGAACACGATCGCGACGAACGGCGGCAACGGCATCACCGTGTACCAGAGCTCGCAGGCCCTCATCCGCGGAAACCTGTTGCAGTCGAACGGCCGTGGATCTCAGTCGAGGGGAGCAGCGCGACGATCACCGGGAACACGATCGAGTCGAGCACGCGCGCCGGCATCACGCTGAACAACGGGGGCACCGCGCGCATCGGCGTGACCGACCTGGGAGCGGCGCTCGGCAACGTCATCCGGTCCAACGGCGGCGACGGGATCGACATCTTCCAGGCCTCGAACGCCCTCCATTTCGGCAACACCGTCGAGCAGAACAGCGGCACGGGCCTCTTCGTCGCCCGCGCGACGGCGCGGATGCTCGGGGGCCACACGATCCAGAACAACGGCAACCACGGGATCTGGGTCGGCGCAGGCGCCAGCCTGTACCAGGGAGCCGGCGGCGGTTTCACCCTCACGCCGAGCCACGACACGATCACCGGCAACGGCAACACGTCGGGCGGCTCGGGCGTGTACAGCAACGGCACGTCGGTCGTCGAGCTCACCGATGCGACGATCAGCGACAACGCCAGGCACGGGATATGGGCTCGCCAGCAGGTGTCCATACGGCTCGCGCGCACCACGGTGGCGGTTCGCGTGGTGAACGGCACGCCCACCGGGAACGCGATCGACCTCGCGCTCGGCTCGAACGTCGACCTGACCGCGGGCCCGCCGCCCGTGGGCGTCCAGGGCGACCTCCATTGCGCCGACGCGTCGTCACACGTGTCCGGCGACGTCTCCGGACTCACCGGCGCGAACGACTGCACGAGCTTCTGAGCAGCCGCGCGCGCTTCCCGGCGGCAACCGAGGCTCCTCGCTGACGGATCGGCGGGCGAGCGACATCGTGGGGCCATGACGTCCTCCGTTGGTGACGACGGGCCCGCGACGAACGGCCACACGTTCTGGTAACCTCGTGGCATGCAACTCGCCGACATCGACGCCCTGCTCGATCGCCACCGGGAACGGTTCCGCCGGCTTCTCGAGGAAATCGCCGCCGAGGAGGCGGGCGAAGATCCATTTGCCTTCCCGCTCGAACGGTTCAAGGCGCTGAGTGAAGACGAGAAAGCCACCCTCGTGGAGCGGGCATCGATCATCGCCCGCACGCGTGTCGAGCGCGAGTTCGAGCGGCGTCGTGCTGCTTGGCTGATTGTCGTCGGCGACGACGTCGTGGCCGCCTCCCCGGACGCGACGGCCTTGCCCCCGCCCGAGGAGGTCCTGCGCCTCGGCGAGCCGAGTGGGCGTGTGGCCTATCTGTTCGAGGCGCCGCTGGTCGAGGAGTCGCTGGCCTGGAGATCCTCGTGGAGCCTGCTCCAGGGACCCGATCGATACCCGACGCTGCCTCTCGCCATCCAGGGCCCGCCGAGTCCACGCGGGATCGTCGCGGATCTCGACACGGGGTCGCCGGCGACATTCGTCGACGCCGGCCTCGTTGCGGCCCCCGTGACGACGTGGTTCACCGGACACCATCTCGGAAGCCGCTTCATGTGGTCACCTGCACGTGTAGACTTCGAGATCACGCCGGTCGATGGTCAGCCGCGACGCGGCTCACTGGCAATCCGTCGCGTGCGAGGCTGGCGAGCCTCTCCATTCGTGCGTGTCAATCCAGCGCGGACGATGCTGGTCGGCCGCGACATGCTGCGCGCCTTCGGGCTGACGATCCTGCTCGCGGCATCGCGCGCGCAGAGCGAAGTGGTTGAGGCGCGCTGAAGCACCGCGGCGGGTTCCGCTCGCACGCCTGCCGGCCCGCTTGTTGGCGGGTGAGAGCACGTTGCGGATGGCCAGGAAGGCTTCGCGGACTCGTTCGGGCTCGGGGGGGGCTCGCCACGCGCACCGGCCGGGGCAGGAGGACGACCACGTCGAGCGCGTCGACCGGCGCGTCCCGCCGGCCCGGCGCGGGCTTCATCCACGCCAGCGGAACGTGAGGCCGGGCAGCTCCGGATCACCCCGGAGTTCGGTCGCAAGCGACACGTCCTGCGGCGCCTGCCCCCGGGCGGCGTCCTGACCCGGCCACTCTCCACAATGGCCATTCCCGCCATTCCAGACAGCCTACAGGACCGTCCAGCTTCGAGGCAGCCGTTTGCCCCCCGAACAGGGCCAGCGGCTGCACGGGCATCGCCGGGCCCGCGAAATCCCGGGCGAACGGCGGGCACGACGCCGTGGTACGTGTCTTGCCGTTTCCTCGCGATGGTAGCCATCCCATTACGCGCGCATCGCTTCTGAGGTGACGGCATGCAGAAACTGGCCACGGCAAGGCACCGGGTGGGCATCCTCGGCGACTTCTTCGAATTCCTCTGGGAACGGAAGCTCTGGTGGATGATCCCCATGTTCGCGATCGTGGCCGTGCTCGGGCTCCTGATGGTGTTCGCGCAGGGCTCGGCGTTCGCCCCCTTCATCTATACCTTATTCTGATGGGGGGCCCCGACATGGCCCCCCATACCCCACCCCATACCCCCCCAGTGCTCGGAAGCGGCCCGGGGGACCCGGGCCGCTCCTCGGCTTCGCGCTCGGCCCAAGGGGGCCCCGACGTGCGACACGCCTTGCGCGCGGTCTGGGCGGGCTGGAAGCGCGTCGCCTTCTGGATCGGAGACAAGCAGGCGACCCTGATCTACGCGCTGCTCTACTTCGTCCTCATCGGTCCCGTCGCGCTCGTCCGGCGCTGCGTGGCCGACCCGCTCCAGTACCGGGCGCGCGGCAAGCCGAGCTTCTGGCTTCCACGACCGCTGACACCGCCGACGCTCGACGCCGCGAGGAGGCAGTGACGATGCACGTCCTCGGGATCAGCTGCCACTATCACGACGCCGCGGCCGCGCTGCTCCGGGACGGGGAGCTGGTCGCGGCGGTCCAGGAAGAGCGATTCTCTCGCAGGAAGCACGACCCGGGCTTCCCGGAACGGGCGATCCAGTTCTGTCTCGACAAGGCCGGGATCACCGCCGCGGATTTGGACTGGGTCGTCTTCTACGAGAAGCCGTTCGCCAAGGCCGAGCGGCTCATGTCGACGATCCTCGCGACCTTCCCGCGCTCGCGCCGGCTCTTCCGCGACGGGATGCACTTCCTCTTCAAGGAGAAGTTCTGGATCAAGGACGTGATCCGCGCGAGGCTCGGCATCGATCCCCGGCGCATCCTCTTCATCGACCACCATCTGTCCCATGCCGCCAGCGCGCTCTACGCCTCGCCGTTCGAGGAGGCCGCCATCCTGACGGTGGACGGCGTCGGCGAGTGGACCACCGCGACGTGCGGGCGGGGGCGAGCGGACTGGGTGCGCGGCGACGGCAACGCCATCCAGCTCACGCACGAGCTCAGGTTCCCGCACTCGGTCGGCCTGCTCTACTCCGTGTTCACCGCGTTCCTCGGCTTCGAAGTCAACGAGGGCGAATACAAGGTCATGGGCATGGCGCCCTTCGGCGAGCCGAAGTACGTCGACCGGGTGCGCGCGATCCTGGAGCTCTGCGAGGACGGCAGCCTGTGGCTCGATCCCGACTACGTCAGCTTCCCGTATCACACCGAGCGGTCGTTCACGCGCAGGTTCGAGACGCTCTTCGGCGCCCCCCGCGATCCGCGCGCGCGCTTCGTGACGGCGAAGACGTCGCTCTTCGACGACCCGAACCCGCCCGCGCCACAGGAGCTCGAACGCAACCAGTACTACGCGGATCTCGCAGCGAGCATCCAGAAGGTGACGGAAGACGTGATGATCGCGATGGCCCGGCATCTCCACTGCCGGACGGGCCTCACGAAGCTGTGCCTTGCCGGCGGCGTCGCGCTCAACTGCGTCGCGAACTACAAGGTGCTCCGCGCGACGCCCTTCGAGGAGATCTTCGTGCAGCCGGCGGCGGGGGATGCGGGCGGCGCCCTCGGCGCGGCGCTCTACGTCTACCACGTCCTCCTCGGCAAACCGCGGCGGTACGTCATGGACCACGCCTACCTGGGGAAGACGTACGACGAGGCGGAGATCGTCGACACGCTCCGGCGTGCGGGATGGCGCTACGAGGTGTGCGCCGACGACGAGGCGGCGCTGGACCGCGTCGTGGACTCGCTCCAGCGCGGGGAAGTCATCGGGTGGTACCACGGCGCCTTCGAATGGGGGCCGCGGGCCCTCGGCGCGCGCTCCATCATCGCGGACGCGCGGCGCGCGGACATGAAGGACATCGTCAACATCAAGATCAAGTTCCGCGAGCCGTTCCGGCCGTTCGCACCCTCGGTGCTCGCGGAGAAGGCCGCGGACTGGTTCGATCTGGGCGACGCCGGCAAGCACTACCCGACGCGCTTCATGCTCTACGTCACCCAGGTCGCGAACGACCGCGTGCCCGCTATCACCCACGCCGACGGCTCCGCCCGGCCGCAGGCCGTGCATCGCAATTTCAGCTCGCGCTACTACCGCCTCATCGAGAAGTTCGACGAGGCGACGGGCGTGCCGATGATCCTCAACACGTCCTTCAACCTCAAGGGTGAGCCGATCGTCGGCTCCCCGGCCGACGCGCTCGACACGTTCTCGAAGAGCGGGATGGACATGCTCGCGCTCGAGAACGTCCTCGTCCGCAAGGCGCGCCCGGCGTGAAGCGCCGCCTGGCGCTCGTCGTGCTCGCCGTCGTCGGAGCGGTGGCGCCGCTCCTGGCCCTCGAGATCGGCCTGCGCGTGCTCTATCCGCAGACGCGCATCATGACGGTGGACGAGCGGTTCGGCAGCCGGCCGCAGCCGAACCTGAACCTGCGCCGCGCCTACGGCGGACACGAGCGCGTGGTGACGATCCGGACCAACGCGCTCGGACTGAGAGGCGCCGAGACGCCGGCCGCGAAGCTCCCGGGTGTCAAGCGCGTGCTCGCGCTCGGCGACTCGTTCACCTTCGGCGACGCCGTCGAGCTCGACGAGACGTGGCCGCGACGCCTCGAGGCCCGCCTGAACGAGTCCGGCGGCCCACGGCGCGTCGAGGTCGTGAACGCGGGGGTGAGCGGCTGGGGCACGGGCCACCAGCTGCTGTTCGCCCGGGCCTTCGCTGATCGACTCGCGCCCGACCTCGTGGTCCTCGCGTTCTCCGTCGTGAACGACGTGCTCGACAACCTCTGCGTCGACGAGGCGACGTACCGGCCACGCACGAACGCGCCGTGCTTCACGGTCGACGGCGGACGCCTGCGCTTCGAGCCACCGGCTCCTGCGCCACCGCGGGTCCGTCACGCCTCGCTGGTCGGCGGCTCGCGCGTGGCGCAGCTGCTGGTCGCGCAGATCAAGCGTCTGACCCTCTCCCGCCCGGCGGTCGTCGGCCTGGCGCGCGACCTCGGCGTGCCCGTCGAGCTGCCCTATCTGCCGGCAACCATCGCGAGCTGGTACGACGACCGGTACCGCGAGCGTGGCTGGGAGCTGACGCGCCGGCTGCTCGGCGAGCTGAAGCGGACCCTCGACGCCCGCTCGATTCCACTCGTCGTGCTCGTCGTTCCCGCCTCCGTCCAGGCCGAGGGCGACGGCGGTGGCAAGCGAGCCATCCTCGAGATGCTGGGCGGCGGCAACGCGGCCGTGCACGCGTTCCTCGCGGACCCGACGAAGCCGCAGCGGCTCCTCCGCGACTACTGCGCGGACGCGCGCGTCCCCTGCGTCGATCCGCTGCCGGCGCTCCTCGAGCGTCGCGCGCAGGGAGACACCGTCTATTACCCGCTCGACCAGCACTGGACACCCGCGGCGCACGACCTCGCGGCCTCGCTCCTCGTCGAGACTGACATCGTGGGGGGACTTCTTTCATGGGGGGACTACCGAAGCCCCCCAAGCCCCCCGCGCTCGGAGCCGTCCCGGGGGACCCGGGACGGCCCTCGAGGACTCGATCCGCTCACGGGCTCCGAGATCATTGGGGGACTATCGAAGCCCCCCAAGCCCCCCGCGCTCGGAGCGCCCCGGGGGGGTGCGCGGCCGCACCCGTGGTGCGCGGACGCACCGGTCAAAGCCGTGGCGCTCCTCGGGAACCGGATTCGTTCGCGGGCGCCGATGGCTTCGGCGCGGCCCGGGCCCACTGAGCGCCGAGGACGTTGCGGGTGGTGAGGCGAGCCGTCCTCGTGCTGCGCGACGGCCGGGTCTTTCGCGGAGAGGCACTCGGCGCGGTGGGCGAGACCTCCGGCGAGGTGATCTTCAACACCGCGATGCAGGGCTACCAGGAAATCCTGACCGACCCGTCGTACCGCGGCCAGATCGTCGTGATGACCTACCCGATGATCGGCAATTACGGCCTCAACGACGAGGACGTCGAGTCGAGGCGGCCCTGGGTGAACGGCCTCGTCGTGAGGGAGGCGGCGTCCGTCCCCTCGAACTTCCGCGCGAGAAGCTCCCTCGACGAGTACCTCCGCGCTCACGGCATCGTCGCGATCCAGGGGGTGGACACGCGGGCGCTCACCCGGCATCTCCGTGACGGCGGGGCGCAGGACGGGATCATCTCGAGCGTCGACACCGGCGTGGAACGCCTGCGGGCGCGCGTCGGACAGGTGCCGCGACTCATGGGACGAGACCTGGTGAGGGACGTCACGGTGGAGCGGCCCTTCGCGTGGTCGGAGAGCACGTGGCAGCCCGGACGTGGTGACGTCGCGTGTCGCAACGGCGAATCGAGGAGCGCCACGGGTTCCCCGGGGCGCTCCGAGCGTTGGGGCCGGGGGAGTCCGAGGGGGGCGTCAGCCCCCTTCGTGCGATGGTCGGGGGCCATGTCGAGGCCCCCCACTCCGTACGTCGCGCCGCCGCCGGCCCGCTTCCGGGTCGTCGCGTACGACTCGGGGATCAAGCTCGAGATCCTGCGGCAGCTCGCGGCCCTCGGCTGCGACGTCATGGTCGTTCCCGCCGCGACACCGGCCGAGGCGGTGCTCGAGCGGCAGCCGGACGGCGTCTTCCTGTCGAACGGGCCGGGCGACCCCGAACCCGTGACCTATCTCGTGGAGGCGACGCGTCGCCTGCTCGGGCGTGTGCCGATCTTCGGCATCTGCCTCGGCCACCAGATCCTCGGGCTCGCAGCCGGCGGGCGAACGTACAAGCTGCCGTTCGGACACCACGGCGCCAACCATCCGGTGAAGGACCTCACGACCGGACGGATCGAGATCACCGCGCAGAACCACGGGTTCGCGGTCGACGCCGCCTCGCTCGCCGCGCACGGCTGGGAGGTGACGCACGTGAACCTGAACGACGGCACGTGCGAGGGCCTCCGCCACCGCGAGTGGCCCGCGTTCTCGGTGCAGTACCACCCGGAGGCCTCCCCGGGCCCGCACGACGCGCACCACCTCTTCCACCGATTCCTGGAGATGATGTCGTGCCGCGACGCACCGACCTCCGCAAGATCCTCCTGATCGGCTCGGGTCCCATCGTCATCGGCCAGGCGTGCGAGTTCGACTACTCCGGCACGCAGGCCTTGAAGGCGCTCCGGGAGGAAGGGTTCGAGGTCGTCCTCGTGAACTCGAATCCCGCGACGATCATGACGGACCCGGAGCTCGCGCATCGCACGTACGTCGAGCCGCTCACCGCCGAATACGTCGCGCGGGTGATCGCGCGCGAGCAGCCGCAGGCCCTGCTGCCCACGCTCGGCGGGCAGACCGGTCTCAACCTCGCCGTCGCGCTGGCCGAGGACGGCACGCTGGACCGGTACGGCGTCGAGCTCATCGGCGCCAAGCTCCCCGCGATCAGGAAGGCCGAGGACCGCGAGCTCTTCAAGCGCTCGATGGAGAGGATCGGCCTCGAGCTGCCGCGCTCGGGACAGGCGCGAAGCCTCGCCGACGCGCGGGCGGTCGTCGAGTCGATCGGCTACCCGGCCATCATCCGTCCCTCCTTCACGCTCGCGGGGACCGGCGGGTCGATCGCGCACGACGCGCGCGAGCTCGAGGACGCGATCCGCTGGGGCCTCCGGATGTCGCCCGTCGGCACCGTGCTCGTCGAGGAGTCCGTGATCGGCTGGAAGGAGTTCGAGCTCGAGGTCATGCGCGACCTCGCCGACAACGTGGTCGTCATCTGCTCCATCGAGAACGTCGACCCGATGGGCGTGCACACCGGCGACTCCGTCACCGTGGCGCCGGCGCTCACGCTGACCGACAAGGAGTACCAGCGCATGCGCGACGCCGCGATCGCGATCATCCGCGAGATCGGCGTCGAGACGGGCGGCTCCAACATCCAGTTCGCCGTGAACCCCGCGGACGGTCGCCTCGTGGTGATCGAGATGAACCCGCGCGTCTCGCGGTCCTCGGCGCTCGCGTCGAAGGCAACCGGGTTTCCGATCGCGAAGATCGCGGCGAAGCTCGCGGTGGGGTACACGCTCGACGAGGTCCGGAACGACATCACCCGGCAGACGCCGGCGTGCTTCGAGCCCGCCATCGACTACTGCGTGGTGAAGTTCCCCCGCTGGGCCTTCGAGAAGTTCCCGGAGGCCGACCGGACACTGACGACGCAGATGAAGTCGGTCGGCGAGGTCATGGCGATCGGCCGGACGTTCAAGGAGGCCCTGCAGAAGGCGATCCGCTCGCTCGAGCAGGGCCGGTGGGGCCTGACGCTCTCACGCGCCGTCGAGGACGAGGAGCTCCGCCGGCTCCTCCGCGTCCCGAACCCGGACCGGATGTTCGCGATCGGCGACGCGTACCGCGCGAGGTTCACGACCGCGGAGATCCACGCGCTCGCGAGGATCGACCCGTGGTTCCTCGAGCAGATGCGCCAGCTCGTGGCGTTCGAGCCCGAGATCCGGCGCGCGGCGCTCACCGACGGCGGCGTGCTGCGCCGGGCGAAGCGGCTGGGGTTCGCCGACCGGCGCATCGCGGACCTGACGGGCGCCACCGAGCTCACGGTACGCGAGCGACGGCTCGCGGCCGGCATCCGCGCCACGTTCAAGACGGTCGACACGTGCGCCGCGGAGTTCGTGGCGCACACGCCGTACCTCTACTCCACGTACGAGGAGGAGGACGAAGCCCCGGCCACCGACCGTCCCAAGGTGATCATCCTCGGCTCGGGACCGAACCGAATCGGCCAGGGGATCGAGTTCGACTACTGCTGCGTCCACGCCGCGTTCGCGCTCCGCGACCTCGGCGTGGAAGCCATCATGGTGAACTCGAACCCCGAAACGGTCTCGACCGACTACGACACGTCGGACCGCCTCTACTTCGAGCCGCTCACGCTCGAGGACGTGCTGAACATCGTCGACAGGGAGCAGCCGCTGGGCGTCATCGTGCAGTTCGGCGGGCAGACGCCGCTGGCGCTCGCCGTGCCGCTCCAGCAGGCCGGCGTGCCCATCCTCGGGACCTCGCCGGACGCGATCGACCGCGCCGAGGACCGGAAACGCTTCAGCGCGGTGCTCACCGAGCTCGGTCTCGCCCAGGCTCCCGGGGCGACCGCCCGGTCACTGGACGAGGCGACCCGCATCGCGGCCGCGATCGGCTATCCGGTCCTGGTGCGACCGTCGTACGTGCTCGGCGGCCGGGCCATGCGGATCGTCCACGACGACGAGGAGCTCGTCGATCTCGTGGGCGAAGCGGTGCGCGTGTCCCCCGAGCATCCC
>JACPDG010000030.1 GCA_016184125.1 Candidatus Rokuibacteriota bacterium
AGGCTCCGAGAGTGCGCAACGCGCGTATCACCCGACCGGCGGCGCCGGCCGGAGTCATGCGCGGTCAGCGCAACGCCCTGCGAGATGACGAACGCGCTGCCGAACCGCGGTTTCGCTCGCGCGACGACCGGGGCGTGCTCGCCGCTGCGTTGCGCGAGTGTGCGCTGCGGTTCACACGCGCCGCCGAGCGGCGCGCGACGGAGGTCCGGCACCCGGCTTGCTCCCTTGCACGACGCATGAAGGCCGCTTCGGTCCGCATCCGGGTCATCGCGCTCGTCACCCTCGTGCTCCTGCTCGCGTCGTCCATCCATGTCCCGCCCGCGCATGCGGCGGATCCTCTCGTGCCGCAGCAGTGGCACCTGAAGTCGCGCGTCGACGAGAAAGCCGCCGCGAACGTCGTCAACGCGTGGCCGCTGTCTCGCGGCGCCGCGGTCGTGGTCGGCGTCGTCGACGACGGCCTCGACCACGCCCATCCGGACCTCGTGCAGAACTACTCGAGCGCGCTCTCGCGCGACTTCGACTCCGGCGACGCCGACCCCGCGCCGCTCGCGATCGACGGTCACGGGACCGCCGTGGCTGGCCTGATCGCGGCGCGTGGCGACAACGGGATCGGCGTGAGCGGTGTCGCGCCACTCGCCACCCTCGCCGGACTGCGGCTGAACGCGGAGGGCGTGACGCCGACGGACAGCCGGGACGCGGCGGTCTTCGTGCACGAGCTCGATCGCATCCACGTCCTCAACAACTCGTGGGCGCCCGGGATCTTCAACCGGCCGGGCGCCTACGCGCCCGCCGGCCCGGGGCCGCTCGCGCGGGCCGCGATCGAGCGCGCCATCACCGAGGGGCGCGGCGGCCGTGGCCGCGTCTTCGTGTGGGCCGCGGGCAACCGCGGCAACGAGGGCAAGGACTGCAACCTGAACGGCTACGCGAACAGCCGCTTCGGCATCGCCGTCGGCGCGTACGCCGACTTCGGCCAGCAGTCGTGGTTCAGCGAGCCGTGCGCGGCGTTGTTCGTCGCCGGACCGTCGAACGGCGGCAGCCGCGGCCTCACCACGACGGACAACGTCGGCGCCGCCGGCGTGAACCCCGGCGACTACCGCAGCGAGTTCGGCGGGACCTCGGGCGCCACCGCGATCACGTCGGGCGTCGTCGCGCTCATGCTCTCTCGCAACCCGACGCTCACGTGGCGCGACGTCAAGCACATCCTCGCGCGCACGGCGGTGCGGGTGAACGCGAGCGACCCGGGCTGGACCTCGGGGCTGTTCCCGCACAACCCGCGATACGGCTTCGGCCTGATCGACGCCGCGGCCGCCGTCCAGATGGCGAGCACGTGGACGAGCGTCGCGCCCGAGCGTGGCGTCCCCGAGGTGCGCCGCACGCCCGGCGTGACGATCCCCGACGGCGCGTCGTCGGTCAGCGACGCGGTCACGATCAGTTCGGCGCACGCCGGGTTCAAGGTCGAGCACGTCGAGGTCGTGTTCGACGCGAGCCACCCGCGCCGCGGCGACCTCGAGGTGACGCTCACGTCTCCGGCGGGCGTGACGAGCCGGCTCGCGAGCGCGTGGTCCGCCGCGCAGGGCGGCGACTACACCGCGTGGCGCTTCGGCTCCGTACGGCACTGGGGCGAGACGGCGGCCGGGACGTGGCAGCTCAGCGTCGCGGACCGGGTCACGGGCGAGATCGGCATCTGGAGCGGCTGGACGCTCAGGATCTACGGCACGACGGCGCCGCCGGCCACGCTCTCCGCGTGGTTCGTGCACCCGACCGACGGCGCCACCGTGAGCGGCGTGACGCCGGTCGAGGTCGCGGCGGGCGGCGTGTCGGGTCCGGCGACGTACAGCATCGCGGTCGACGGCACGACCGTGTGGAGCACGACGATCAGCGCCGGCTCGGCCACGTGGAACTGGGACACGAGCACGGTCGCGAACGGCAGCCACACGCTCACGCTGACCGTGACGTCCGAAGGACGCACCGCGACCGCGACGACGACCGTGGCGGTCACCAACGCGAGCTTCACCGCGGCCTGGAGCTACCCGGCGGAGAACGCGAGGGTCAGCGGCACGATCGGCCTCGGGATGAAGACGACCGCGCCCTGGGGCCGGACCAAGACGCTCGAGCTCTCGGTGGACGACGCGGTCGTGCTGACCGCGGCCACCACGGGCACGACGCTCTGGTGGAACTGGGACTCGCGCACGGTGGCGAACGGGACGCGCGCCCTCACGCTCCGTGTCAGGTACAACGGCGAGACGGCCACGGCCGTCCGGCACGTCACGGTCGCCAACGCCACGAGCACGGCGCCCTTGACCGCCTCGTTCACGGCTCCCGCCGCCGGCGCAACGGTGAGCGGCACGACGTCCGTGGGGTTGAGCTGGAGCGGCGGAAGCACGCCGTACTCGTACACCCTCGCGATCGACGGCACCACGGTCGCGACCGCGAGCGTCACCGGGACGTCGGCCACCTTCGCGTGGAACACGACGGCGGCGACGAACGGCGCGCACACGCTGGCCCTCACCGTGACGGCGGGGGGTCAGACGGTGACGGCGAGCCGCACCGTGACGGTCTCGAACGGGACATCGCTGGCCGCCGCGTTCACGACGCCGGCCGCGGGCGCGACCGTGAGCGGGACGACGACCGTCGGCATGACGGCGAGCGGCGGCGCGACCTCGTCCTATACCTACACGCTGGCGGTCGACGGCACGACCGTCTCGACACAGACCCTGACCGCAACGTCGGCGTCGTACGCGTGGAACACCGGGTCCGTCCCGAACGGCAGCCACACGCTCACGCTGACGGTCACGTCGGGCAGCGAGACCGCGACCGTGAGCCGCACGGTGACGGTGAACAACGCGACCGTCAGCTTCACGGCGTCGCTCACCTACCCCGCGGAGAACGCGACGGTGCGTGGGCTGCAGAGTATCGGCATGAGCACGACCGCGCCGTGGGGCCGGACGAAGACGTTGACGCTGTCGTCCAACGGGACCGTGATCGCGACGATCACGACCACCGGCACGACCGCGTGGCACCGCTGGGACTCGACCACGGCGCCGAACGGCGCGCACACGCTGCGGCTGGAAGTGACGTACAACGGCGAGACGGCGGTGGCGGCGCGGGCGGTGACGGTCGCCAACTGACTATCTTCATGGGGGGACTACCGATGCCCCCCATGCCCCCCTCGGAGCGCCCCGGCCAAGCCGGGGCGCTCCTCGACCACCCTTCATGGGGAGACTACCGATGCCCCCCATGCCCCCCCTCGGAGCGCCCCGGCTTGGCCGGGGCGCTCCTCGACCACCCTTCATGGGGAGACTACCGATGCCCGCTCCTCGACCACCCGATTCGTTCACGGGCTCTGCGATGCCCGTGCCCGGCCGGCGGTGCCGGTCGATGCGGGCGTCAGCGCGCGGGCTTGAAGATCAGCGTGGCCAGCGGGGGGAGCGTCACCGAGATCGAGTGCGCCCAGCCGTGGCACGGGACCCACTCGGCGTGCACGCCGCCCGCGTTGCCGACGTTGCTGCCGCCGTAGAGCTCCGCGTCGGTGTTGATCAGCTCGCGGTAGAAGCCGCCGCGCGGCACGCCGATGCGGTAGTCCTGGCGAGGAACGGGCGTGAAGTTCGACACGATCAGCACGACGTCCTCGGGATCCTTCGCGCGCCGCAGGAACGAGATCGTGCTCCCCTCCCAGTCGTTGCAGTCGATCCACTGGAACCCGGCCGGATCGAAGTCGACCTGGTGGAGCGCCGGCTCGCGCCGGTAGAGATGGTTCAGGTCGGCGACGAGACGCTGCAGGCCGCGATGGTACGGGCCCTGGTCGAGCAGGTGCCAGTCGAGGCTGGTGTCGTGGCTCCACTCACGCGTCTGCCCGAACTCGCTGCCCATGAACAGGAGCTTCTTGCCCGGATGCCCGTACATGAAGCCGTAGAAGGCGCGCAGGTTCGCGAACTTCTGCCAGTCGTCGCCCGGCATCTTCTGGTGGAGCGAGCCCTTGCCGTGCACGACCTCGTCGTGCGACAGCGGCAGGATGAAGTTCTCGTTCCAGGCGTAGAGCAGCCCGAACGTCAGCTGGTGGTGGTGGTACTTGCGGTGGACCGGATCGTGGCTCATGTAGTCGACCAGGTCGTGCATCCAGCCCATGTTCCACTTGAAGCCGAAGCCGAGCCCGCCGAGATACAAGGGCCGTGACACGCGCGGCCACGCCGTCGACTCCTCGGCGATCGTCATGACGCCCGGATCGTGCCCGTACACGACCTCGTTCATGCGCTTCAGGAACTCGATCGCCTCCAGGTTCTCGTTGCCGCCGTAGCGGTTCGGGATCCACTGCCCAGGCTGGCGGGAGTAGTCGAGGTAGATCATCGACGCGACGGCGTCGACGCGCAGGGCGTCGGCGTGATAGGCGTCCAGCCAGAAGAGCGCGTTGCCGATGAGGAAGTTCGACACCTCGTAGCGCCCGTAGTTGAAGACCAGCGTGCCCCAGTCGGGATGCTCGCGCTGCCGCGGGTCGGCGTGCTCGTAGAGGTGCGTGCCGTCGAAGAACGCGAGCCCGTGCGCGTCGCGCGGGAAGTGCGCGGGCACCCAGTCGAGGATCACGCCGATCCCGCGCCGGTGCAGCGAGTCCACCAGCTCCATGAAGTCCGTCGGCGGGCCGAACCGCCGGGTCGGCGCGAAGTAGCCCAGCGGCTGGTACCCCCACGACGGGTAGAAGGGGTGCTCCATCACCGGCAGGAGCTCCACGTGCGTGAACCCCATCATCTCCACGTAGTCGCCGAGCTGCTGCGCCATCTCGCGGTAGCCGAGCCAGCGGTCGCCCTGCTCCGGCATGTGGCGCCACGAGCCGAGGTGGACCTCGTAGATCGCGATCGGGCCGTCGAGCCCGTTGCGCCGCGTCCGCGCGTCGATCCACTCCTCGTCGTTCCAGTGGTGATCGAGGCGGGTGACCATCGAGGCGGTGCGCGGCGTCTCCGCCTCGAAGGAGAACGCGTACGGGTCCGTCTTGAGCGGGAGCAGGTCGCCCGACGGGCCGACGATCTCGTACTTGTAGCGGACGCCCTCGCCGACACCCGGGACGAAGATCTCCCAGATGCCGTTGCCCGGATGCAGGCGCATCGGGTGCCGGCGGCCATCCCAGCGGTTGAAGTCGCCGACCACGCTCACCCGGCGTGCGTTCGGCGCCCACACGGCGAAGACCGTGCCGGCGACGCCGTCGATCGTGACCAGGTGCGCGCCGAGCTTGTCGTACCCGCGGTAGTGCCGGCCCTCGCCGAGCAGGTAGAGATCGTAGTCGGTGAACGTCGACGCGAAGCGAAAAGCGTCGTCCACCACGCGGGACTCCGTGCCCTCGGTCAGCTCGAGCCGGTACGGGAACGTGTGCCGCCGCTCGGGACAGAGCGCCTCGAAGAAGCCGTCGGCATGGAGAAGCTGCATCGGCTGAGGGGCGACCCCGTCGTCGGTGGCGATCACCCGGACCGACGACGCGCCGGGCACGAACACCCGGACCGCGATGCCGGGCCGCCCCTCGATGGTCACGGGATGCGGCCCGAGGACGGCGAAGGGGTTGCGGTGGCGCGCCGTCACGATGGCCTCGAGGTCATCGCGGGACACGGTGCCGGTCGCGAGATGCGTCGTCGTGTGTTGCATCGGCATCACCGTTGGAGCGTGTTGCTAAGAGCGTACCGCCAGCGGGCGCGGCGCGCGACCGCAGTCGGTTATCGAGGGCCGTCCCGGGTTTCCCGGGTGCGTCCGCGCACCCCCCGGGACGGCTCCGAGCGCTGGGGCCGGGGGAGTCCGAGGGGGGCGTCAGCCCCCTTCGTGCGATGGTCGGGGGCCATGTCGGGGCCCCCCATGATCTCGTTGGCGAGCATCTGCTCGAACGTCTGTCGTTTCCGGAGCAGCGTCAGCGTCCCATCAGGCTCGAGCATCACTTCCGGCGCCTGCGGATACGAGTTGTAGTTGACGGTCGACATGGCCGCGCAGTACGCGCCGGCGCCGCCGACGACGACGAGATCGTCGATCTCCGGCCTCGGCACCCACCGCGGCCCGAGCGCCTCGGGATCGCCGGGCGCGGGCGTGAGAATGTCGCCGGACTCGCAGCACGGGCCCACGAACACGACCTCCGCGGCCTCCCGGTCCTTGGCCAGCACGTCGACCGGATGCTGAGCGCCGTAGAGCGACGCGCGCGTCACCTCGTTCATCCCCGTGTCGAGCTTCGCGAAGAGGTAGCCCTGGCGGCCGGTGTCGACGACGTCGACGCACGTCGCGACGACCGCGCCGGCGCGCGCCACGAGATAGGTTCCCGGCTCGATCTCGACGCGCAGCCGCCGCCCGTCCCGGGCGCGGAACGCTTCGAGCTCGGCGGCGACGTGCGCGGCGACCTCGTCCATGTCGACCGTCGGCTCTTCCGGCATCCGGCCGACCTTGAAGCCGCCGCCGAGGTTCACGGTCGTCGCGTCACGCAGATCGGCGACGAGGTCGAGCGTCATGCGCGTCGCGCGCTTCCACACCTCGGCGTCGGTGCCCGACCCGATGTGCGAGTGCACCGTCCGGATGCCGAGCCGGTGGCGCGCCGCGATCGCCTTCACCTCGGCGAGGTGCTCGTGCCAGATGCCGAAGCTCGAGGCCGGCCCGCCCGTGTTCGTGCGCTTCGTCGAGCCGCTGCCGAGCCCCGGGTTCATCCTGACCGCGATGGCGCCGCCCGGCGCCACGCGTCCGATCGCGTCGAGCTGGTAGAGCGAGCACGCGTTGAGGATGACGCCGCGCGCGCGGTGCTCGGCGAGGCGGCGCGACGGCATCTGGGAGGTGAGCTGGATCTGCTCCCCGCGGAAGCCGGCGGCGAGCGCGCGCTCGACCTCCCAGTCGCTCGACGCGTCGACGTGGAGCCCGAGCTCGCGGAACAGCTCGAGGATGCCGCGGCTCGGATTGGCCTTCATCGCGTAGCGCACCGTCAGCCCGTACGGCGCGGGCAAGGCGAGCAGCTGGCGGGCGGTCGCTTCCAGGATGGCCCGGTCGTAGACGTAGCACGGCGTCCCGAAGCGCTCGCGCACCTCGGCGGCCTTCTCGGCCGAGAGGAACAGCGTGGAGGCGCCGGCTGCGAACGCGGTCATGCGCGAGTCCTCCTGTCGTGCGATGGCGTTGACGCGACCCCACACGATCGCACGAAACCGGCCCGCCTGGTAGCCGCTGCTCCTCGCCTCACCGGCGCGGCGGCGAACGGCCGTCGCGCTTCAGCATCGCGTACAGGCCGTCGAAGACCGCCATGCCCCGCTCCAGGACTTCGTGATCGTCCGGGATCGCGGCGAGCAGCGCGCGCAGCGCGACGTCGAGGCCGGCCGCCTCGGCGCGGACGTACTTGCCGTCCTTCAGATCGGCCTCGTGGACGATCTCGGCGATCGCCCGCAGGCGGCGGTCCGTCAGCCGGAAGCGCTTCATGAGCGTCTCGAACGTGCAGTCGTCGCCGCGATGTCCGAACGCCGCGCCGAGCACGTCGAAGGGGACGCCTTTCTTCGCGGTGTCCGCGGCATCGGCAAACGCGAAGGTCGCGTCGCGGTCGATGAAGCGCTTGATCAGCCACGCGGAGGCCACACGGTCGACGTGCGGGCGCGGGCGTGTCACCCAGGTGCTGCCCGGTGGCGGCAGCGCGCCGGCCTTGCCGCGCGCCGCGCGTGGCACGGAGCCGGCCTCGGCGGCCCGCACCCGCGCCGCCGCCGTCTCGAGCAGCGTGGCGACCCGGCGGCCGAGCGCGCTGTCCGCATGGTCGGTGCGGCGGACACGGTCCAGCTCGACGCGGAGCCGGTCCAGGCGCGCCCGCCACCGCTCGACGCCCGCGCGGTCGGCCGCGCCGAGCCGGTCCAGGCGTGCGAGCAGCTCCCGACATTCCGTCTGGAGCCGCTCGTACTCAGGCGCCGCGCGCTTCTCGAACAGCGCCAGGATCTCGGCGTCGGTCATCGTCTCGATCCGCTCCGCGCGGATCAGCGTGGCCGTGCCCTTCGCCGCCCGCACCTCCTGCACGAGCCACTGGAACTGCTCGAGCGTCTCCGGCGTGTCGGGCAGGAGCCACGCGCTCCCGATGGTGACCGCGCCCAGGCGCTTGAGCTTCCGCCAGACGCCGACGCGCACCCGGCTCGGCGTCGGCGGCAGGCCGACGAGCAGGATCAGCCAGCGATGTGTTGTAACCATTGATACATTATTTCACCGGTGTTACACTCCGCGCACGGCTCGGATCGTGGACGCCCGCGGCCGGAGGCGGTGCGCGGGCGGCGGAGGACGTGATGAGCAACCCGCGCCCGACGACGGCCGCCCTGCTCCGCTACTTCCTCTACATCGGCACGCTCGGCTTCGGCGGCCCGGTCGCGCTGGTGGGCTACATGCAGCGCGACCTGGTCGAGCGCCGCGGCTGGTTCACGCGCGACGAGTACATGAAGTCCCTCGCGCTATCGCAGCTGGCCCCCGGGCCGCTCGCGGCCCAGCTCGCGATCTGCCTCGGCTACGTGCACGCCCGTGTCCGAGGCGCGACGCTGGTCGCGCTCGTCTTCGTCCTTCCGTCGTTCCTCATGACCGTCGCCCTCGGCTGGCTCTACGTGCGGTTCGGCGGCGTCGCCGGGATGCAGGCCGCATTCTACGGCGTGGGCGCCGCGGTCATCGGCATCATCGCGGTCGCCGCGTACCGTCTCGCGCGCCTGACGATGTCCAAGCGGCGGCTCGAGTGGGCGATCTTCGCCGTGATGGCCGTCACGACGGCGTGGACGGAGTCCGAGATCGTCTCGCTGTTCTTCCTCGCCGGCGTGGTCACGATGGTCGCGCAGGCGCCACCGGCCTTCCTGCGACGCACCACGTCGAGCTGCCTGAGCCTCGCGGTCGCGCCCGGCGTGCTCACGGAACTGTTCTGGTTCTTCGCCAAGGCGGGCGCCTTCGTGTTCGGGAGTGGTCTCGCGATCGTCCCGTTCCTGTACGGCGGCGTCGTGAAGGAGTACGCCTGGCTCACGGACGCCCAGTTCGTCGATGCCGTGGCGGTCGCCATGCTGACGCCCGGGCCGATCGTGATCACGGTCGCGTTCATCGGGTACCTGGTGGCCGCGTTTCCCGGCGCGGTCGCGGCAGCCCTCGGTGTGTTCCTGCCGGTCTACCTCTTCGTCGTGATCCCGTTCCCGTGGTTCGACCGCTTCAGCGGCAACCCTCAGGTGAAAGCGTTCGTGGCCGGCGTGACGGCGGCGGCCTCGGGCGCGATCGCCGGCGCGTGTCTCGTGCTGGCACGCCGCGCTGTCATCGACGTGCCGACTGCCGTGCTGGCGCTCGCCGCACTCGCCGCGGTGTGGCGATTCAAGGTTCCGGAGCCCGTCATCATCGCAGCCGGCGGCCTTGCCGGGCTCGCCATCGTCTGGCTGCGTGGATAGGAGCGACCTCATGAAGTGGGTGACACGAGAGAGGGCGCGCGTGGACCGGATCGCGTGCCCGTGGCTGATCACGAGATTCATCGACCCCGAGCCGGTCTTCCGGTTCGTGCCGGCCGAGCGCGTCGCGGCGACGGCCGAGGCGGAAGGCGCGATCCCGTTCGACGTTCCCGGCGTCGAGCTCGGCCACCACGGCGACCGCTGCTCGTTCGATGCCTTCGTCGAGCGCCACGAGCTCGACGATCCAGCGCTCGAGCGGCTCGGCGCGATCGTCCGCGGCGCCGACACCGACCGGCGCACGCTGGCGGCCGAGTCCGCCGGACTCCACGCCGCGGCGAGCGGCTTCCGCCTGATCGCGCGTGATGACCACGACAACATCGCGCTCCAGTTCCCGCTCTACGATGCGCTCTACGCTCATTGTCGTGATGAGCTCGGCCCGGTGAAGCCGCGCGGCGTGCGACTCGCGTTCGTGTGCCTGCACGGTGCGGCGAAGAGCGTGCTCGCGGCCGCGCTGGCGCGCCGGCTCGGAGCCGAGCGCGGGATCGACGTGCGCGCGATCGCGGCGGGGATCGAGCCGGATGCGGAGGTGTCGCCCGCCGCCGTGCGCGGGCTCACCGCCGACGGCCTCGACGCGCCGGCCGGCCGGCCGCGGCGCGCGACGCTCTACGACGTGCGGTCGGCGAGCCGGGTCGTCACGTTCGGATGCGACCTCGGCCGGCTGGCGCCCGAGGCGGCGCACGTCGACGACTGGCCTGACGTGCCGGCGGTGAGCGACGGTTACGAGACGGCGCGCGACGCGATTCGTGAGCGCGTCGATCGGCTGATCGCGGACCCGACCACCTGGCATCTCGGCCGGGATCCCGGCGCGGGAACGCCTTGACGACCCCGCGAGCGCCCGATAGCCTCGGCGGCCTCGGATCCGATCCGAGCGCAACACGCACGTGGAGGTGCACTCATGCCCGCCAAGGTCAAGCCCATCCCCGACGGTTACCACACGATCACGCCGTATCTGAGCATCAAGGGGGCGGCGGAGGCCATCGATTTCTACAAGCGGGCCTTCGGCGCCACGGAAACGATGCGGATGTCGCACGCGGATGGACGGGTGGGGCACGCCGAGCTCCAGATCGGGGATTCGCGCGTCATGCTCGCCGACGAGTTCCCGGAGATGAACTTCCGAAGCCCGCACTCGATCGGCGGGACCCCGGTGATGCTCCACATGTACGTGGAGGACGCGGACGCCGTGGTGAAGCAGGCCGTCGCTGCCGGTGCGACGCTCGTCCGGCCGGTGCAGGACCAGTTCTACGGTGACCGGTCGGGGAGTGTGACCGATCCGTACGGGCACGTCTGGCACGTGTCGACGCACAAGGAAGACGTGTCGATGGAGGAGCTGCGGAAGCGCGCGGCCGCGCAGCACAAGGGCTGAGGACGTCCGACCATCGAGGAGCGCCCCGGGGCCCGTGGCGCTCCGAGCGAACGTGCCAGCGGCCAGGCGCCGGGTACGGAGCGTGTATCCTCGTCTGAGAGCTCGCCTGCAGGAGGCCTGTCTTGAGTCGCATGGTCCTGGCATTCCGCTGTTTGTTCGACGTTCTGCTTCACGGCCGGCTTTCCGACCAGGCCGCCACCGCGCTCCGTCTCGGCACGGCGTCCGCTGCACCCGCTTCGGCCGCTGCGCCTCCCGTACGGCCGGGTGAAGCCGCGCTCCAGCTGCTCGCCATTCTCCAGCGCGACTCCCGCCTGGTGGACTTCCTGATGGAAGACATCTCCGGATACTCGGATGACCAGGTCGGGGCGGCCGTCCGCGAGCTTCACGACCAGTGCCGGCAGTCCCTCACGCGATACGTGCGGCTGGTCCCGGTCATCGACGCGGTGGAGAATGCGCGCACCACCGTGCCCGGGGGCACAGCCGATCCTTCTGCCGTGAAGTTCATCGGCAACGTGCCCGCGCAGCCGCCGAGTGCCGGCATCCTGCGCCACAAGGGCTGGCGCGCCGCGAGCATCGAGCTGCCGCCCGCGCCGCGCGACGGCGCCGCCGTGATCGCCCCGGCCGAAATCGAAGTGGAAGAGTGAGCTCACCCGAGCGCTCGCCGAGCGAGGGATCAGTGCAATACGTCATCGGGATCGACCTCGGCACGACCAATTCCGCGCTTGCCTGCGCGCCGCTGAGCGCGCTCGGCGATCCGCACCACCTGCCGTCCGCACACCTGATGGCCATCCCGCAGCTGGTCAGTCCCGGCGAGGTGCGCGACGAGCCGCTGCTGCCCTCGTTTCTCTACCTGCCGGGGCCGGCCGATTTCCCGGAAGGGTCGCTCGCGCTTCCCTGGGATCAGAAGCCCGACGCGATCGCCGGCTCTCTCGCCCAGAAACGCGGGGCGGAGAACCCCGGACGGCTGGTGTCCTCGGCCAAGTCCTGGCTGAGCCACACGGGCGTGGACCGGACGGCCGCGATCCTCCCCGTGAACGCGCCCGACGGCGTGAGGAAGCTCTCGCCGGTCGAGGCCTCGCTGCGCTACCTGGAGCACCTCAAGCGCGCGTGGAACTCGAGACACGAGGATGCGCCCTTCGAGGAGCAGCAGATCCTCGTCACCGTGCCGGCGTCGTTCGACGCGGTGGCGCGCGACCTGACGCTGCGCGCGGCGGAGGAGGCCGGCTGCCGCGACGTGGTCCTGCTCGAAGAGCCCCAGGCCGCCTTCTACGCCTGGATCGAGCGCCACCCGGACTGGCGCGAGCGCGTGGAGGTCGGCGACCTCATCCTCGTGATCGACATCGGCGGCGGGACGACCGACTTCACCCTCATCGCGGTGACCGAGAACGCCGGCGAGCTGGCGCTGGAGCGCATCGCCGTCGGCGAGCACATCCTGCTCGGCGGCGACAACATCGATCTCGCCCTGGCGCGCTTCATCGAGCAGCAGCTCGCGCCGAAGACGCGCCTGGACATGCTGCAGCTCCATGCGCTGTGGCAACAGTGCCGCGGCGCGAAAGAAACGCTGCTCGCGGAAGGCAGCGCCCAGAAGGACGCGCCGGTGACGATCCTGGGCCGCGGCACGGGCGTGGTCGGCGGGACGATCAAGGCCAAGCTGCGCCGCGATGACCTCGAGCGCATCCTGCTGGACGGCTTCTTCCCCGCGGTGTCGAGCGACGACATGCCCCAGCGCGTGCGGCGCGTCGCGCTCCAGGAGATCGGTCTGCCCTACGCCGCCGACGCGGCCGTCACCAAGCACCTCGCGCAGTTCCTCCGGCAGCATGCGTCGACCGCGCAGCGCGGTGCGGTGCGCCGCGGCCCGAGCGGCCTGGCCTGCCCGACGCACGTGCTCTTCAACGGCGGCGTGCTCCGCGCGAACTTGATTCGCGACCGTCTGATGGACATCGTCCATGGCTGGCTCACCTGGGAGGGCATGCCGCCGGCCGTGCCGCTCACCGGTGACGACCTCGTCCACGCGGTCGCGCGGGGCGCGGCCTACTACGGCCTCGCGAGGCACGGGCGCGGCGTGCGGATTCGCGGCGGCATCGCCCGCACGTACTACGTCGGCATCGAGACCGCCATGCCTTCGGTGCCCGGCATCCCCGCACCGCTCAAGGCGCTGACCGTGGCCCAGTTCGGCATGGAAGAAGGCAGCTCGGCGAGCATCCCGGATCGCGAGTTCGGTCTCGTGGTCGGCGAGCCGGCCGAGTTCCGGTTCTTCTCATCGAGCACGCGCAAGGACGACCCGCCGGGTTCGATGGTCGAAGACGTCCGCGAGGAGCTCCAGGAGCTGACGCCGATGGAAGTGTCGCTCACCGACGAGGGCGGCGCCGGCGGCGTCGTGCCGGTCTCGTTCGAGACGGTGGTCACCGAGACCGGCGTGCTCCAGCTCTGGTGCGTGGCGCGCGACGGGCGCCGCTGGAAGCTCGAGTTCAACGTGAGGGAGCGCATCGCGCCGGCATGAACGTCGGCATCGACCTCGGGACGACGAACTCGGCCCTGGCCTATATCGACCCGCGCGATGCCGACGCTCACGAGGGCCCGCCGATCCGCGTCCTGCCGATCCCGCAGCACGTCACGGCGGACGCGGTCGAGCGAGTCCGCGTGCTGCCGTCGTTTCTCTACCTCGGCGACCGCGAGTCGATCGGCGTGCACGCACGCGAGCAGGGCGCGCTCGTGCCCACCCGGCTCGTGCACTCGGTCAAGTCCTGGCTCTCGAACCCCGAGGTGGACCGCACGGCGAAGATCCTGCCGTGGGACTCGGAGGAGACCGGGCGCGTGCTCTCGCCGGTGGAGGTCTCGGCGAAGCTCCTCGCCCACCTGCGCGAGGCCTGGGAGACGCAGCGCGGGGCGCCGCTGGCCGAGCAGGACGTCGTCCTCTGCGTGCCGGCCTCGTTCGACGAGGAGGCGCGCGAGCTGACCGTGCAGGCGGCCGCGGACGCCGGCCTGGCGAAGCTCACGCTGCTCGAGGAGCCGGCGGCCGCGTTCTATGCGTGGATCGCGGACCACCTGGCGGAATCCCGCACGAGCCTGTTCGACGGCCAGGTGGTGCTGGTGGTGGACGTCGGCGGCGGGACCTCGGACTTCACCCTCATCCGCGTCGCGGGCGAGGGCGACCGCGTGGAGTTCACGCGCACCGCCGTCGGCAAGCACGTGCTGCTCGGCGGCGACAATCTCGACCTGACGCTCGCGTGGCTCGTGGAGGGCAAGCTCGGGACGTCGCTCTCGCTACGGCAGCGCAACGCGGTGCGGAGGCAGTGCTCGGCGGCCAAGGAACGGCTGCTGTCGAACCCCGACCTCGAGCGCGTCGAGCTCACGATCGTGGGCGCGGGGACCGCGCTCGTCGGCGGCGTGCGCAAGGCGGACCTCCTCCGGAAGGAGGTGCTCGAGCTGGCGCTCGACGGCTTTCTCCCGCTGTGCGGGCTCGACGAACGCCCCAAGGAAGACAAGCGCAGCCTGTTCCGCGAGCTCGGTCTGCCGTACGTGTCCGATCCCGCGATCACCCGTCATCTCGCGGCCTTCATGAGCCGCGCGGCCGAGCAGGCCCCCCATGGCGTCGACGCCATCCTGTTCAACGGCGGGTTCTTCGTCCCGGAGGTCTTGCGGCAGCGCGTGGCCGACGTCGTGAGCCGCTGGTACGGCCGGCGGCCCGCGGTCCTCGAGAATCGCGAGCTGGACCTCGCCGTCGCGGTCGGCGCCGCGTATTACTCGTTCGCGCGCACGACCGGGAGAGGCGTGGTCGTCCGGGGCGGGCTGCCGCGCGCGTACTACATCGGCATCGGCTCACCGGACGCGGAACGGGTGCGCGCCGTGTGCCTGGTGCCGCGCGGCACCGAGGACGGCACGACGCTCGAGCTGGATCGAGCGAACCTGCACCTCCTGGCGAACCGGCCCGTCTCGTTCCGTCTCTACAGCTCGCTGACACGGACGCACGATCCCCTCGGCGCCGTGATCGAGGTCCCGCGCGAGGAACTCGACAACGACCTGCACGTGCACGCGCCGCTCAACGCCGTGATGCGTTTCGGCAAGCGCACGGCCGAGCGCCTGATTCCCGTGACGCTCGGCGTGCGCCTGACGGAAGTCGGCACGCTGGAGATCTGGTGCGCGTCGAAGATCACCGAGCACCGCTGGCGGCTTCGCTTCGAGCTGCGCAAGCCGGCGGCCGCAACCGAGCCGCCCAGCCGTCCCGCAGCCGTCATCGCCGACGAGGCGATCGAGACCGCGAAGGCGCTCATCCGCGGCGTGTTCGGCCGCGAGCCCACGCCGGCGCCCGAGGAGCTGCCCGGGAAGCTCGAGCAGGCGCTCGCGCTCGGAAAGAGCTCGTGGCCGCTCGGCGCGATCCGCCGGCTCGGCGACGTGCTGCTCGAGCTCGGCGAGGGCCGCCGGCTCACGCCGGCACACGAGCTGCGCTGGCTCAACCTGACCGGCTTCTGCCTCCGGCCCGGGTTCGGTGATCCGGGCGACGCCTTCCGTATCGAGCAGCTCCGCCGCGTCTACCTTTCCGGCCTCGCGTATCCGAAGCAGGTCGAGAACGAGGTGCAGTGGTGGGTGCTCTGGGGGCGCGTGGCCGGCGGATTGAACCCCCACCAGCAGGTGGACGTCTTTCGGCGGCTCTCCAGCACGCTGCTGCCGCCCGGCGGCAAGAGGGTCCGCGCGCACCCGGCCCTGCTGCGCGAGATGTCCCGCGCGGCGGCGGGCCTGGAGCTCTTGCCGCGCGACACGAGAATCGCCCTCGGCGACGCGATCGCGCGCAGGGTGACCTCCGGGCGGTTCACCGAGAGCGATCTCTGGTGCCTGATGCGCCTCGGCGCGCGCCGTCTCTTCTACGGCCCGGCGAACCAGGTGGTGGCGCCGGCGACCGCGGCGCGATGGATCGAGGCGCTGCTGCCCGTCGAGAAGGCGGCGGACGCGCTCGTGACGATCGCACGCCGCACCGGCGACGCCGCGCTCGACCTCCCGGCTGCCGCTCTCGAGCAGGTCCGGCGCGTCATCGTCAGGCGCCCGGATGCGGATCGTCTCGTCGCCGTGCTCGAAGGAGACGAGGAGCTCGACGCGGGCGCGCGGGACCGGATGTTCGGCGAGCAGCTGCCCTCGGGGCTGGTGGCCGGCTGACCGCGATCCGGGCGGAAAATCCGGTCTGTCGATCTCGAGCCGGCTCGTTCGACTACTGAGCAAGAGGAGGCGCGCGGGTGTATCGCGAGCGTTCGTGGTCGTTTGCCGGCATGATGTCGACCGGAGGGCTGTCGGTCGAGAGTCTCCTGAAGCTCAGGGAGGAGTACGCGATGAGCGAGGTACGGGTACTGGTCGGTACACGCAAGGGCGCGTTCGTGCTGACGTCGGACGGAACGCGCGAGCGGTGGGACATCCGTGGCCCCCACTTCGGGGGCTGGGAGATCTACCACCTCAAGGGATCGCCCGCCGACCCGAATCGGCTGTATGCGTC